>JAIOHM010000109.1 GCA_019912965.1 Anaerolineae bacterium | reverse complement strand
CCCACCCCCAACCCCTCCCCGCACGCGAGGAGGGGAGTCTGTGTCCCGCTGATCCCAACCCGGAAAATGACTTTGCATTAATCGGTATCGTGAAGTGAACGGAAATGCGGGAGGAATGTATGTCGAAGGCATCTTTGCGGATTGGCGAAATCGCACGGTTGTTGGGCGTGACACCCAAAACGGTGCGGCATTATCATAAGCTAGAACTGATTCCCGAACCGGCGCGGTCTGAAGGCGGCTACCGTTTATACTCGCCCGCCGATTTATTTCATCTGCGCCGAATCCGCCGCCTGCAATCGCTTGGGCTTTCGCTTCAGCAGATCAAGTTCATTCTGGATGATGACAACCCCGATGAACTGCTGCGGACGACGTTGGAAGGGCTGCACAGCGAACTCACGCTCCAGCAGGGGCGGATTGAAGAACGCCGCCAGCGCATCGCCCGGTATCTGGAAGAAGGCGCTTCGCTGGTGGAGGTAGAACAGCCGGACACCCCTTCACCCACTTATGCGCTATTTTTGCAAAAGTTCGGCGGCCTCGCCCCATTCCCGGAGTCGATCACAGAGTTCGATAAACAGGTATTCGCCCAATTGGACACCTTCAATTGGGGCGAGGAATACACCACAGCCATGCAAACGGCGGCGGGGTATTTTGAAAACCATCCTGAGCATGAATTTGTCTTCGGTCAACTGGTGCAGAAATTTACCGCTTTGCAAACTATGGCGGCGGATGATCCACAACTACCAGAGTGGGCAGCGGAAATGAAGGCGATGGGTTGGCTGCAAAATCTGGCGGGCAATCTGAATGGGCTGCCCGCCATTGAGCAACCGATGGCTGATGTCATGAACCACATCATCACCCAAAATATGCAGGAACATTTAACCCCAGCGCAGCGCCGTTTTTTGGAACTGCTGGTGGGTCGCTGAATCAAAACAGGTGGCTTGTGTGCCATCTGTCCTCGACTTTGGCAGATTAAGCAGCCCATGAAGGAGAGTCGAGGGCTGTTTAGCGTCTCCAGCTTGCTAAAAGGTATGATGGGAACGCGCCAAATAACACAGACATTCGCCAAGTGGAAAAGTGAGTCTTCCCATATTTGGTATGTCTGGCACAGGTTATAGGTCAGCAGTTCCGGCATCTTGCGGCGCTGAATCTGAGCGTGAGCACATCCTGTTTTCATGCCCACGCTCATCACAATCCTTGCTGACCGCTAGAATCCCTGCGCCTCATAGGTAATACCGGGGAAGCTCACCGTCTCCGGCGCGAGCGCAGCATGAGCGTCCGCGTCACCCTTCAGTATGTCGAGCAGGAATGCCGTAGTGAAGTGACTCACTAAATCATGGGCGCGATCCATATCCCATACGGGATCGGAGCAGAAGAAAAAGATCCCCAGATCGACTATCGAAGGTGCATCAGCACAACTCGTACTGGCTATGAAATGGCCAGCGTCTTTGAGGGTCACGAGGATTTTTTGTTCGCTGGAGATCAGATCGTAGGTTGGACGGACACCCCAATCATACGGTGTGCTCGTATCAAGCGTGCCGCCAATCGCGAGGACGGGCATCGTAATCTCTGTTAGCCCTTGCTCGCCGAACATATAAGAGTCCCCCGCGATCGTGACGATGGTGTCGACCCGTGGATCACCCGCTGAAGGCCACAACCCGGCGGGCATGGCGTCTAGCCCGGCCAGTTCAGCCATCTGTTCCCCTGAATAGGCAAAAACACACAAGAACTGGTTGGGATCATCCGGCGCGAGATTGGCACAGCGATCCGCGAACGCATTCATATCGTAACGCGCACCAGCAGCGGCTAGCGCCGTATATCCGCCATAGGATTGCCCGGCAACTGCGATGCGTTCCATGTCGATCAACCCGGCCAAGGCACCATCAGGTGCAGTCAGTGTCGCCGCGTAATCGATCGTGTGTGTGATAGCATACGGACGGTCAACCGTTGTCCTGACTAGGTCGGAAGAGGTTTCGTCCGTAAACTCTTGGTGATCCGGCCCAATGACTACGAAGCCATAGGAGGCTAGGTGTTCAACTAACCAAGCATAGAAGATATCTTCGCTGCCCCACCCATGTGAGAACACTACCAGCGGATAGGGCGCAGTGTTCAGGTCGGGCGCGGCATCAGCGAGGGCGTGCCCCGCGATCTCGGAACTGCTATCCATCTGATACTTTTTCCAACTAATGACATACGTGATCGCTTCCGCAGCGCCCTCGGGGTTCAGCGCTGGATACCAAACGCGAAGATCCTGTGGATTGGTTTCACCTTCAATCACAAAGCTCCGCACGCCGACCCAATAGGGACCGTGCAGAGCATATGTCGGGGCGTCGGGGCGAAGACCGACCTGAGGAGGGACGACCGTATCTTGTGCTGTCAGCGATAATGGGAAGGAAAGTAGAAAGAGTAAGCCGATAACCATGAGTAACACGAGGTGACGTTTCATAATCCCTTTTCCTTTGTCAACAGAAAAGCACTTCCCATGATAGGTGGGCGCGCCTAAGGTCTGTAAAGGCTCTAAGGGTTTTAGTGACGCTGCTACCGCGCAGATCAAGCCGCGCTCAGGCTATTTGCGTGCTATTCCTATTCACAGGATATCATAGGAATATACACACTGATTAGTGATAAACGTCACTTGTCTGAGGTTGGGGAGTTTGAGTAGGCCTCGAAATCGCTTCGAGGCTGTTGTAAGGCGTCAGATTTATTACACCAAACCTCTATAAGCGCACCCAGCACTTTCTCTCCTCAGCCGAACTCAACTCCGAACTGATTTGAGAGGGTTTTCGCAAAAAGTGTGACATTAGGCGCAGGTAATCTGACGCTCGGTTCAATAACTCTGAAAATCTACACAGACAGTTGTTCTCGATTTTTATGAAAGGAAACCTTATCATGGCACGAGCTGAGAGCAAAATGGTTATGGGTTACTTACCTATTGAGCCACATCATCACCCAAAATATGCAGGAACATCTAACCCCCGCGCAGCGCCGTTTTCTCGAACTGCTCGTGGGTCGTTGAATCAAAACAGGTGGCTTGTGTGCCACCTGTCTGCGTTAAAGCTGCGAAATTATTCCAGAATGGGTGGGAAGAAGCCTAGCGTCCCATCCAGTACACCAATCACCGCTGGGTCTGGCTGCACACCTTCTCCCGACGCTGCGAATGTGAACACGATCACCGAAGCGGCCTGTTCATTAGCGACGCTGACTACGATGCTAGTGGTTGTGCCTTCCTCGGTAGTGACAGTGTAGGTTGCGGTGTAAGCAGGCAAACCACCCAGCGTCGTTTCCGTCACTTCGCTAACCTCGCCCTCAATGCCTTCCAGCACGGCAGCCAGCGCGGTTGGGGCGTCGGTTTCCAGATAGGCGTCGATGTATAAAGCCTGTGTCCCCGTCTCATCGCTAAGGGCGTTGGTCAGGCTGCCATCTTCATTGGTGAACGAATATGATTCGCCCCATGCATAGGGATATTGGAAATAGATACCTTCGTTGGTGTCGGTGTAACCGCGCAGTGTGCCGTCCACACCTTCGTTATTGATGGTGATAGCGACCTTCTTGTAGATGCGGTTGCCTGCCAGATCGCTCATGCTCAAACCGACTTCATAGTTACCGCTACTGGCTGGGCTGTAGGTGAAGGTGAAGGGTTCGACGCCGAAGGTCAGCGGGGTATCGACCAATGACTGCACCGAAATTTCGCCTTCCGGGGTGATGCTGATGAGATCGACAATGAACTGATCGCCCAACTGCGGCTTGACTTCATAGGGGGCGTCGTCGGCAACCGCTAACATACCCACATAGGTGCGTGTGGTGAGATCGAAGATCAGATAGGCGGGTTGGCTGCCTTCGGCATTGACGTAAGTTCCCTGCACATTGGCTTCGCTGCCGGAACTGCTGGTGGAATTTAACAAACTGAGTACGCGGTTCGTGCCGTCACTAATATAGGGAAATTCTGCGCCCCATGTGAAGGTACTGGCGGTCAGTTCATTGGGATACTCGATCAGGGTTTCGCCCGTCGGCAAAGTGGTTGTATAGGAAATCGGGTATGAATCGACAATGATGCGCGTGCCATCATCCTGCACAAAGGTGATGGTGTAGGACAGATCAACCACGCCTTTACCACCCGCATCGAAGAAAATCACGGGTGTATCGACTGAACTGCCACTTTCGCCCAGCGTGAACACATCTTTGATGTCCAGTTGCAATGCACTGCCATCCAATTCACTGGCAATGGTGGCGTAGAACTGCGTCAGATAATCCTGCCAGAAGGCAAAACCTGCCGGAGCCATCACCGGATAATCCGTACCAAAAGCCTCGTAGTAAATCGGCGTAGACGGCAAATACACGGCCAGACCAGTGGCTCGTGGCAGTTTGCTATCGGCCAGCGAATAGACCACTGTACTGTCATAAGCTGCCAAGACTTCCTGCGCGGCGTTATAGGCATCTTCGGTGATGGTGGTTTGCACACTGAACCACGTCATGAAGTCGCGTAAATCCACATAGGAATAGGTGTTGGCACGGTCGCCCAACGATGTACCGAACGTCTGACTGTTATTGCGGGCTGTGCCCAACGCGGAAAGCAGTTCTACAGTATCTGCCCCGACGACCTGAGCGAAATTCTCCAGCGATGCTAACAGGTTTGGCAGCCCGGCGGTTTCCACCAGCGACAGGCCAACTTTGGTGCGTGCGCCTTTGCCCGCATAGTAATCCATGTAGTTATCGACAAAAGCTGCGCCGACCTGGAAACCATCCCAATCCGGGTTCGCCTGCATGGAAGTGATGCTGTTGAAATATTCCCAACCGTTGCTGGGGATCACTTCCTGCGAGAACAGCACATAATCGGCGTGGGGTTCGAGCATCACGGCGACATCGGTGACGGCCATCAGGCAGGCGTCAAAGCCGATAATATCGAATTTCTCGATGCCCAACTGTTCGCGGGCTGCGCTGAGCGCCGCGTCAATTTCCGGCAAATCCAGCATCGATTCTTCGTTACCGTCATCCGGGCCGAGTCCGCGCCAGCCACCGCCATGACTGCCCATGACGATCATGTAATGCTCGGCGGGATAATTCTGTGCGCTCCACAGGATGAAATCGACCAGTGCTTGCGGATCGCCCATATCAACTTCGCCCAATTCTTCCACCGGGGTTTGATCGAAGCTCACACCGACGTTGTTATTCTCGTAAATGCTGTGGACGGTGGGATCATCCAGCGTGGCGATTTCAGCAGCAAGGCTATCCGCATCACCATAACCCTGCTCGACAAAATAAGTCACCAGCGCGGCGCGTTCGCCTTCGCTGTCCGGTTCTGGCTGTGGCTCAACATAGTCGATGTAAAAGCGGCGAGTATCTGTCCAATCACCAAAGCGGGTTTCGAAACCGTCAGCGCGGTCAAGCTGGGCGACGATATTGACTCCATTGCCGCTGCCTACTGTTTGCATCTCATAATAATCATTGAAGGCCGCCCCTTCGAGGTTATTATCGACGGCGGTGTAATGCATAATTGTCCAGTTGGCTGTTCCTTCTTGTGCCTGAGCAATGCCCAGCACGCTGAGGAGCAGCACGGCTAAAATCAGTATTCTTTTCATATTTTCCCTGTTGTTTGAGTGAAGTGGTTTTGCTCTAGCCTTATCCTAACGACATACCATTGATTAAATAATTAAGGACGAAGCACAAAACGCGCTGATCTATATATACACTGGCGATGCAGGCATGAGGGGTATTCTGGCAGTAATTGGCAGTGTTTTGGGTGATGTTGGCAGTATGCTCCGCCGTACAGTACGAACATCGACCAACTTCAACACATGATGGAGAAACATAAATGGCTACGCAAACACTGTCTGTCAACACCAACCCAATCCAGCGCGCACTGCAAGCCGATGGAATCCTGTGTGCAGTCACAGGTGCGGCTTTCACTTTGGGCGCGGATAGCCTGAGCAGATTCGCAGGGGTTGAATCGCCGGGGCTGGTGCTGGCGCTGGGGTTATTCCTGCTGGTTTACGGGGGCGGGTTGTTCTATATGGTAACTAATCACCGGATTGACCGCCGCTTGCCGATGATCGTTATTGAACTGAATGTTGCCTGGGTGATCGGAAGCATTCTGCTGCTGGCGGCTGATCCGCTGACGATGACCACCGAAGGCCGCTGGTTCGTCCTGATTCTGGCGGATGTGGTGGCTGCACTGGCGATCTGGCAGTTCATCGTCCGCCGTCGCGCCGCATAAGTCATAGGCGATTTATTCAAACAGTCGATTCATCTCGTCATACGGGGTGGCAACACTGAACATACTGGCAAGAGATCGTTGCTGATGGAGTTCGGCAGCGATTTTTTGTGTGATGCCCAGTGCCGCCCGAACCGGGCCAGAGCCAAGACTCAACCGTGCAACACCTAGCGCCTGCAATTCGGCAATTGTGGGATTAGAGGGTGTAGCAATCACATTCAGCGGCACATCCAGCATATTTACCAGTTCGCGGATAATAGATACACCCAGCCGCCCCGGCACAAATGCGCCATCTGCACCCGCTTCTACATAAGCCGCGCAGCGTTCAAGTGTCATGGAAAGCTGATCTTTAGCCTCACCAATCGACAACCAATAAACATCTGTCCGTGCATTGATAAAAAATGGAACGCCCATTTCGGCTTTCAACGCTGCTAAAGCTCGTATGCGATTGCACTGTTCTTCTAGCGGGATTAAAGCCTTACCAGACAATCCATCTTCAAGGTTTATTCCGACCGCACCCACCTCGATTACCGCCCGTACACTTTCAGCCACCGCAGCTGGATTTGTTCCATAACCAGCTTCGACATCCACAGTGAGAGGAAGATTGATACGGCGCAGTATCGTGCGTTCAGTATGAATCAGCTCAGATAAGCCGATATGCTCACCATCCGGATAACCCAATGTGTAAGCGATGCCTGCACTGGTCGTCCCAATAGCCTCAAAGCCCGTCTTCTCAAAAATTACTGCGCTACCCGCATCCCACGCATTCGGCAAAATAAGTGTTTCCGTCTGGTGATGCAGTGCATGAAACTGTTTTGCCAGCGCAATTTGGGTTGCCTGTTCCATAATTTCTTTTCCTTCGTTGGTTGAAAGCAACCTGTATGCTACACGGCATTCACCAGCGGCTCAAAGGCAATTACTTCAGTGCGTGTTATCCACCCGTCAGCGATTGGAACAGCAGGAAGCCGCCTGCACCCACGACCAGCACCATGCCGATTACGAGTAGATAAGTGGCAATCCGTACCACGCGCAAAATCTGCCGGAGGGCGAACCGCAGCGCGATAAACCCGACCACACACGCCGGAATGATGAGGAACAGCAGCCACCACGGCCAGGGTTCTTGCAGCACGATCACCGTGAACAGCCAGATTACCAGACCGATCACACCGCCGATGAAACCATCCAGATACAACCCCCGGTTTTGCATTCGCAGCAGATAGACCACGATAAAACTCAGCAAGCCGGCTGTAAATACTGTGTTCCCCATAATTTCCAGCACGATGGTTCGCAGGTCAATCTGACTGCTGCCGACCGCTGTGCTGATTCCGGCAAAGACCGCCGCCACCCCAATCTGGGTGAAACCTTCTGGCAGCTTGCCGCGCACCCCTGCATAGAGTGCCCGCAGCAGCGCCGCGATGGGCAGGAAATACTGCCCGCCAAGCTGCAAAATTTCCGCCAGCGTTTGCTGGTCGATGTTCATTTCCATGATGACCTCCTCTGGATTCTGTTTGGGGTTATCGATCTTTGGCGGTTGATAAAATCAACCCGTAATCCCTAAAAACCCATAACCCTTTTCATGCCTTAACCCGATGCCGTCGGAGTAGTGACGGGGCGTGGGGCAGTCGTAGGGGAAGAAATGGGTGTATTGGTCGGGACAGGCGTATTGGATGGAATCGGTGTTGGGCTGGGCGGCGGCACGGTTGGCACGCTCAATTCTTTCAGCAAATCCGCTACGTTAAAATTCGGCGCACACGAAAATTCCGCCCGGACTCCCCAGCCAGAAAGCCCGCCGGGAAGCTGCGCCCGCAGCCATTGACCGCTGCTGTCCTGTGCATCTACCACGACGAAGGCCTGTGATGGTACAGTACCCACCACCTGATGCCGTCCATCCGGCCCGCCGTACAGCGTTACTGACTCACCTGCGGGGCGGCATTCCGGGTTAATAATCGGCATCTCCAGCAGCGTTTCGCGCGCATTGCCCACTTCGTCTTCAGCATACAACGTCAAGGTGAATGCCGCTGAAGGAATCCCGACAAGCCCGGTAATTGTGCCTTCCATGCCGTAAGTAGTTTCAACGGGCAGATTGCTAAACGTTTCCAAACCGCTTAACCGGGTGGTTACCGCGCCGGGAACGCTCCAGTTCACGGTCAGATTTTGCACCACATAACGTACCAACTGCGGTGGATCAACCGTAAAGACCGGTTCGCCCAATGGTTTATACACATATACAAGCTGGTCAACTGCCACCTGCTGATTGCCGTTCGCCCCGATGACCGAAACGACGACACTCCCGGAATAATCCGTCGTATCCAGCGAGAGGCCAGAAGTCTGTGCGCCGATGTTGGTCATCACCGGTGTACCATTAACGCTCACCGTCAGATCGCTGACATCGGTGGCAATCCAATTCAGCGACAGGGGTTCACCCTGCGCGATCTGCGTACTGCCAACGCTGAAATCCGCAATGAACGGCGGTGGGGGCGGTTGCAGCAGCGCCGTCAAAATCAGCACCAGAAAGACCCCCAGCACTACCATGCCGCCCGCCAGCGCAAATGGCATCCATGCGGGCAGCATCGGCTTTTCGATGAACTGTCCCCGCACTACTGCCAGGAAATGCGCCGCATCATTGGAACGCACCTGTAAATCAAAGGGATGAATGCGCGGCTTGCCAAAAAGGGCGGGTTTGGTGGGCTTGATTTCACCCTGAATCACCAACCGCTGCCCCGGCGCAAGCGATACCTGCGGCGCGAGGATGTTGTACCGCAGAGCATTGGCGCTGTCCCGCCCGCTAACCGTCAGCGGCAAATTGGCGCTGCCCTGATTGTGAACATGCAAGCGGAATCGGTCGCCGCTATGGACGCGCCGATTCTCCAGCGCCATCCCGAAACCGTTGAATGGCAGAATGCGAACGACCAGACTGGCTTCCAGCTTGGCTTCCGGGTTATCTTTGAGTGATACTTTGAGGACGACTGTATAATTGCCGGGGCGGCTGTCGCTGCGCCGGATGGGACGAAAATTGACCAGCACCGGGGCAGTATCTTTGGGATCAACATGCAGTTCTGAACGGTCAATCCGTATCCACTCGGCGGGCATTCCGCTGGCTTCAATGCGATACCGCTGAGGTGTCTCGCTGGTGTTGGTGATCGCCAGTTCCGCTGCCATATGTGCGCCGGGAGAAAATGCCTCATCGGGGCCAATCACATCCAACCGGAAGGTGGGCAGTTCCATCTCGATTCGCTGGGTGGTGTCGTCGGTCGGGGTGATGGGCTGAGTTGGCATCTCATCAATGTGATGATAGATAATCCGCAAATGCCCAACCTGAATTTCCTCACCGCCATAAAGCGCACGCGGTTCGTTACCCTTCAGCCGTACACCATCAATGAATGTGCCGTTAGCCGAATCCAGATCGGTCAGGTAAACCTGCTGGTTGTCGTAAGTGATGCTGAAGTGATAGCGGGAGATGGTGGTCGTCTCCAGTGCGATGCTGTTGCCGCTAGAACGCCCAACCGAGACGCTGTTCTCCACCAATGGAAACGTCTTAAACATCCCATCCGGCCAAAACACATCCAGCCGTCCGTATGCCATCGCGTCATGCTCCCCGTGTTCAATGCATATCACTCACATTGTAACCGGACAAACGCGCCATGCAAGCCTTTCGCCCGGTGCGGCGGCATTTCGTGGGGAGAACGTGTCCCACTTGCAACCCCACCAGCGTACTTTTCGTAAACAGGAGTAGAGAATCTTTCGCTATTGAAAGGCAATTCCTCATGCAGAACGACCCGCAGTATGAAGCTGTTCGTCAGCGGGTGCTGCGCCGTTTGCTCCTCCGCGCCAGCTTCATCTTCAACCTGATTTTTACAACGCTCATCACCATCCTTTTACTCGGTGAATGGAATCGTGACCCCGAAAGCCACATCGGTGTGGCCTTCTTCCTGCTCATCTGGGGATCGCTGCTCATCCTCCACGGCACGCTGGCCTTCGGCTGGTTCGGCGGCTTGATCGACCGCGCTGCCCGCCGTGAATTGGAACGCGAAGACCAACCGGAAAAACCCAAACGGCATCAACTCGAACTGACTGAGGATGGTGAATTATTGGATGTTGTGGAAGAGGATTTGGAACCCGCGAAGCGTAAAAATGTGGTCTGAGGTTTGGACATTCACTATTGTGTAGGGGCGGTTCGCAAACCGCCCTACGGCCATCCTGATTAGTTTTCTCCCAATTTCACTTCCGACACATCTTCCCGATAGGTTGTCCGCAAATGGGTGCCCAGCGTCACCAGTTCATCTCCCAACTGTGCCAGCAAATGGGCATAAAATGGCGGGCGTTGTCCTTCGACCAACATTGCCATTCGGTATTGCTCTGCCTCCAGCAGTAGATCGTTCTGATGCGTTTGGATGAAATACTCATTTACGTCGTTGAACATGTGTAACCTCTATTGATTGCGACATCAGGGCAATTCCCCAATGCCATAAATATCAGTCGTAAATAGAGAATTTTTTCACAATCTTTACTTGAATTATAATCCTGTTTGCGGTTTATCTCAACTACCATCCCTTAAGGTTTCAAATCGCTTCACCATGCTTTGATTGTAATTGTTTGCAACAACAGATAATCATCCGGTGTCGTTCGCCAGAATTCGTTTTCGGCTGGTGTCAGGCGTAGATTGTCCCACCACTGATACACCGTCACCACCAATCGGTAGTCTGTGATGAAATTCAGTCCGGTTGGAATATGCAGAATCCGCGAATCCGGGTAAGCCTTTCCCGTCTCCCACTGGCTGCTGGGCACAGGTGCAGGGCCATCCGCCTGCGAAACAATATTGCCGCGATTGTCGATCAGCGCCACACTAAAGCTGTAATCCGCGTCTAATGGTTCAACCGCTGCCCACCACAACTGCACCGTGAGCGCCTCACCCTCCGCGAATGCCCTCCGTTGACCGACAATTTCTGCTCCGCGCAGCGCCACTCGCCCGTCGAAATCTGCCCCCTCTCGCAGCGGCGCACCTTCAAAAAGCCGCAGCAAAAAATACCACGGGCCGACGAACTCACCCGCATTCCGTCCGTTATTGATTGCGGTCACCAGCCTTGTATCTTGTGCGCCATCTTCGCTCAGATACCACACGCGCGCGGCATCCCCCGGTTCAGCCACAATCGGCAGGCCGCCGGGAAAATACTGCGGCAGAAAATAATCCCAGACGTGCGGTTCGCCGCAGTCGCAGTTTGGGTCTATCACCAGCGCATCACCCGGTTGGATGCGTTCCGCCAGCCAGCCCATCATCGCCCGCATCGGTGCAGCCGAACGAATGCCGAGACGATAATCATTGAAATCCACCGGAAAAAGCGGCAGCACCACAAAAAACATTAGTGCCGCCCAACGCAGCGGGCGAGGTGCATAAGCTGCTGCCGCACCGATAAACAGCGCCAACCCCAACAGCACCCACCATAAATAACGTGGCGAGACATATTCGCGGTAGCGCAGCGCCACATAGGCCAGCACGGGCGCTAACACCCACGGGATAAGGGCGAGAATCAAACGCCGTGACTCGGTGTGCCTGACAAACGCAACCAGCACCACGACCGCTGCCACAATCAATGAAATGAAAAACGCGGATTGTCCACCGAACAGGCGATAAATCAGAGTCATCTGGTCGCCAAACGGCAGCAACGCCCCGGCGGGAATGTTGATGCGTCCAGCACTGGCATTCAGGAATCCCGGCACAAGTGGCAAGATCAGCACCAGAACACCCAAACCGACGATCAGCCACTGCCGGAATAAGCGCGGTTTCATCCACAATGCGAACAATGCCAGATAGCCGACGAACACAATCGCTGTATAACTGGTGTAGAGCATCATTACCAGTGTCACCACCAGCGGAACGCTCCGGCGCAAATCCGGCATTTTGATCCAGCGCAGCACCAGCCACACTGCCGCTGCCCCCAGCGCATACAGTACCGCATATGCCCGGACTTCAATTGAGGTAAAAATCGCAAATCCGGTAACCGCATAAACCAGCGCGGAGAGCAGTGCGGGTGTGAGCTGGCGGAATGCATAATGCGCGGCGCGGTAGGTGCAGGCGATACCCACCAGACTTATCAGAATCATCAAATAGCGCGAGGCTTCCAGCGTCGCCCCGGCAAATTGCACCCACAACCACGACGTAACCGTGAACAGCGGCGGCCAGTCATAGGGTGTTCGCAGCAGCGCATCGTTAAGCGTCCCGCGCACATGCCACACCGACCAGACTTCATCCGGCCATTCCACAAAATCCACCCAGAAACGCAATCGCAGCCACGCCGTGAACAGCAGCAGTATGACCATCGCAGCCAGAATTGTGTTCCGGCGACCCCATAAAAATGCCATTGGTTTACCCCTCCAATGGCGTGAATTGTAACTTACCAACTACCCGAAGCGCCGCCCCCATCCGAACTGCCGCCGGAGGATGAACCACTGTCTGAAGACGATGACGAACTATCACTATCCCACGATGAACTGGCAGCCGCCGCTGCTGCCGCTGCCTGTTGACGGCGTTCGTATTCCGTCAGTAAACGCGGAATGGTTTCGGTGCGGGTTTTGGTGTGTCCACAATTGCGGCATCGTTCCGTCACTTCCCGCGCCCCCACACTGGTTTCGGTCGGATCAGCCGTCACTTTGGTGTTGGTTCGCTCCAGTGTGCGAGCGTCGCAGCTTTCACAGGGTGTTCGCTGGGTGATAGCCAGTGGTGCTTCGACCAGCGGCTTATGTCCATTGGAACACACATAAACGGTATAATTTGCAAACGCCAATTTCTGTTCCAGTCGCTGCACATCATTCAACAACTGCGACGCATTTTCTGGCAGCGATTCGCGTTTCATCTTCGCCTTGCATTTCGGGCAGTAACGGGTGTTTGCCTGAATCGTGCGGATGCGCCGCCGCAGAAAGAATCCCCCGGCACCCAGTACGAATAAGCCGAATATGGCCTGTGATGGATTAATCGACCGCAGCGTTTTTGCCAGATCAAATGGTGGTGCAGGACGCGGGTCGGCGGGCGCGGTTCCAGTCAGTGTGGCGATGATCGCGCGTGTACCCCGGTAAATCCCGGTTTCATAATCCTCATCCCGGAACGCAGGCAGGATGTTCTCGTTAATCACATTCTGCATCGGCGTATCCATGCTGTCGCCATAACTGCTGCCCACTTCTATCCGTACCTTACGATCATTCACCGCCGTCAGCAGCAGTACACCATCATTGGTCGCGGCATCGTCGATTCCCCATGCATTGAACAACCGTCTGGCGAACGACTCGATGGTGCTGTCGCCTGTGCCATAATCGCTGACTGAGCCGATAGTCACCACCGTCATTTCGATGCCCTGTGCGGCTTGCAAATCGGTCAGGAATTGGCGCAAATAGCCTTCGGTTTCCGGCGTAAGCAGATTGGCGAAATCGTTAATGTAGGTGTCTGTTTGAGGGGGATAGTCATTTTGAGCGAAGGCCACTGGAATAGCGATGAGAAACAGTGCCCATAAAATGAAAATACAGCGGCGCATACCAATCCCCCTTTTGCAGTGTATTTTTTTCAGTGTAGCACAGGGTTATGCTTGAAGCCGCCACCGCACCGTGAATGTGCTGCCCACACCAACCGTGCTGCTGACTGACACACTGCCGCCGTGCAGTTCCACAATTTCCTTGACGATGGAAAGCCCCAACCCCGACCCGCTGGAAAGCACCGCACGCGCCTGATCGCCCCGATAAAAACGCCGAAAAACCTGATCCAGTTCTTCCGGTGGGATACCAATGCCCTGATCCACCACCTCAAATACCAGATTGTTTTGGTCAATAAAGGTGTTGATACTGATTGTTTTGTTGGATGGGGTGTAATTGATGGCGTTCGAGACCAGATTCACAATCACCCGTTCACACTGGCGCACATCCAGCGAGATGGCGGGTAAATCCGGCCTTAGACTCCATGCCAGTTTTTGTTGTTTAGTAATGGCAACCGGTTCATAGGTATCGTAAACCCGCTGGATAATATCGTTCAGGTTGACTGTCTCTAGATGTAACAACACTTGCTCCCGGTCAAGCTGCGACAGGGTGCGTAAATCCAGCAGCAGATCGCGCAGATGATTAACCTGATTTTCCAGCGATTGCACATGCTCGGCCAGCTTTTCCGGGCTGCGTTTCAGCAGATACAATCGTGTGCTCAATCCGCTGATGGGGGTACTCAAATCGTGGACGGCGTTGGCGACAAACCGTTCCTTAAATCGTTCGATTTCCTTGAAGTGGGTGATGTCCCGCGCACTGATCAGAATGCCGGATTTATCCTGCTCGGCGACTTGAATCGGAATAAAAGCGAAGTCAATATCATTTTCGCCCCCGTCCGGTGTTGATACCCGTGCCTCAACACGCTGGCTTTGGCGTTCATTAATAACCGCCAGCATCCCTTCCGCCATAGGGCGAATTTGATTTTCATTCGCTACCGACCACAAAATACGTTCAATCACCCCATGCGCGGGTTCGTCAAACAGCGCCCGGAAAGCCGGATTGAAGGTCTGTATATCGCCGTTGGACTGTGCCAGCGCGATTGCATCGCTGGTGTTTTCCAGAATCAATTCCATCTGTTCTTTGGCGCGGCGGAGTTCCTGCGTGCGGGCCTCTACCAGATTTTCCAACAGCGCGTTATAGCGTTGAAGTTCCAGATTTAAATTCCGTATCTGATCTTCAGCCTGTTTCCGGGCGGTGATGTCGTGGCTGATGCCGATTAAGCCGATCACCTGTCCTGTTGGGTCACGCAGCGGCAGTTTGGTCGTCAACAGCCAGCGTTTTTGACCGTATTGATCGGTTGTCCATTCCTCATAATTAAGAATCGTCTCGCCGGATTGCAGTACCCGGCGGTCATCATTCAGATACGTATTGGCCAGTTCAGAGGGGAAAAAGTCCGCTACCGACTTGCCCAGCACATCGCTTTCTTCCTTGCCGCCGAGCAGGTGGGTATGCGCCGTGTTGCTGACCAGAAAACGGCTTTCCCGGTCTTTGAAGTAAATCAGATCGGGCAGGTGGTCAATCAGGGTTCGGAGTTGGCTGAAATCTTCGGTGGGTTCAGGATGCGACCCGAATAAAAATTGACGAATACGTTTTAACATCCCGGCACCAACCCACCACGTTCATATATTCAACTCCGCTTCTATAGCATAGCCATTTTCTGAATCCCCGAAAGTGACGCCGAACAATTTCTGATATTACATTAATCACCGGGCGGGTGCATAACAGGCGCGACAAAATCGGGCACGAGAGCCGTTTCCTTAGTCCACTGACAATATTAAAAGTGAGTTATAGATGAGTCCGGATACCTTTTGTAGACAAACTTTTTACGCCGTTGCTTGGCTCATAATCAGATACCCCTACGGCGTCGTCGGTGTAAGCGAAGGCACAACGGTTGGCGTGCGAGTTGGAATCGTCGGGGTGATGGTTGGCGTCGATGATGGCATGGGCGTACCGGATGCGGTGGGGGAAGCGATGGGCGTCCAGACCGGAATGGCATTGGTCGGAAACGGCGTCAGAGCGAATTCGACACCTGCATTTTCCGGGCACAAGGGTGGAACATTGTAGGTCAGCCGGGTAGCGCAGGTGAGTTCATCGACTTGACGAT
The DNA here is from genome assembly GCA_019912965.1 of Anaerolineae bacterium. Classification (GTDB taxonomy): domain Bacteria; phylum Chloroflexota; class Anaerolineae; order Aggregatilineales; family Phototrophicaceae; genus CFX2. Next base: position 7,089 of record JAIOHM010000109.1, on the reverse strand, counting down.
TATTATGCATCCATTCTATCAACTCATTGTGAGTGTCTAAACGCCATAAGATCAGAATGTTGTCCGCCAAGCCAGAGAGGGCGGAGTGACCATCAGGACTGAAGGTCACACTCCGCATTGTACTCATCCCCTGAAAGTAGCGGATGACCGCCCCTGATATCACATCCCATAAAATGTTGGTGTTGTCAAACGAGCCAGAGAGGGCGGAGCGGCCATCAGGACTGAAGGCCACACTCCTCACCGCGTTGGTGTGCCCCTGAAAGCGACGGATGACCGCCCCCGACATCACATCCCACAAGATCAGCGTTCGATCATAAGAGCCAGAGAGGGCGGAGCGGCCATCAGGACTGAAGGCCACGCTCGATACCCAACCCGTGTGCCCCTGAAAGCGGCGGATGGGTGCCCCCGATGTCACATCCCACAAGATTAGCGTGTTATCAGCCGAGCCAGAGAGTGCAAAGTGACCATCAGGACTGAAGGCCACACTATACACCGCATCTCTGTGCCCCTGAAAGCGGCGGATGAGTACTCCCGAAGCCACATCCCACAAGATCAGTGTGTTGTCTGAAGAGCCAGAGAGGGCGGAGTGACCATCAGGACTGAAGGCCACACTCAACACCCAACCCATGTGCCCCTCTAGGCGGCGGATGAGTGCCCCCGAAGCCACATCCCACAAGATCAGTGTGTTGTCTAAAGAACCAGAGAGTGCAGAGCGACCATCAGGACTGAAGGCCACACTATACACCGCATCTCTGTGCCCCTGAAAGCGGCGGATGAGCGCGCCTGATGCCATATCCCACAAGACGGTGGTGTTATCAGCCGAACCAGAGAGGGCGGAGCGACCATCAGGACTGAAAGCCACACTCAACACTGAACCCGTATGCCCTTCTAGGCGACGGATGAGCGCGCCTGATGCCATATCCCACAAGACGGTGGTGTTATCAGCCGAACCAGAGAGGGCGGAGCGACCATCAGGGCTGAAGGCTACACTATAGACCGTATCCATATGCCCTTCAAAGCTGCGGATGAGCGCCCCAGTCTTTATGTTCCACAAGATTAGTGTCCTATCATAAGAACCAGAGAGAGCGGAGTGACCATCAGGACTAAAGGCCACACTGTTCACTGTACTGATGTGTCCCTCAAAGCTGCGGGTGAGCGCCTTAGTGTCTATGTTCCACAAGATTAGTGTCCTGTCACCAGCACCAGAGAGAGCGGAATGACCATCAGGACTGAAGGCCACACTGTTTACTGTACTGGTGTGTCCCTGAAAGCGATGGAGGATCTCCCCCGATACCACATCCCACAAGATCAGTGTGTTGTCTAAAGAACCAGAGAGAGCAGAGCGACCATCAGGACTGAAGGCTATGCTCAATACCCTATCTCTGTGTCCCTGAAAACGGTGAATGAGTGCCCCCGATGCCACATCCCACAAGATGATGGTGTTATCAGCCGAACCAGAGAGAGCGGAGTGACCATCGGGACTGAAGGTCACACTATTCACCGAATTTGTATGCCCCCAAAAGCGACGACGAGCACCGGAATGGTAGCTAATATTGGCCAAAATGTTTTGAGCAAAGAAAGGAGGGTTAGGCATTTGATTGGCTTCGAGTGCGAGTGCTAGGGATTGGAAGGGGTCGCCACGATCAAAAATGCCCTGCGCGGCTTGTGCCCATGCGATGCTCTGGCTTTCAGCAGCCTGACGATTAGCGCGGTCGGTTTCGCTGACGGCGTGCTGCTGTGAGCCAAAGGCAGCAATAACCGCTAGAACGGCTACCGCTAGTAAGGCGATCAATCCATAAATAAACCGGCGCTGACGCTGGCTGCTGCGGCGTTCGGTTTCGGCGGCGCGCTGGGCATTCGCGGCGGCTTCCTGCGCCAGTTGCAGTTCGCGCGCTTGACGGTCACGTTCGGTTTGCTCGGCGGTGTCGCGGGCATTCGCGCTGGCTTGGATGTATTGGCGGTGTAAATCAGTGGGATCGGGTTGTTTATCTTCCGCAGCCGCCAGCCAGATTTCAGCCTCGTGCAGATCATCACCACGTAGCAGCAGGGCTTCGCTTTGGGCAGCGGCTTCCCATTCGCGGGCGCGGGTGAGCAAGCGGGTATGCTGGCGAACGTGGGCAATATTGGTTTCCGCCGTGTCCAGCAGTTTGGTAAAAGCGGCATCAAAATCATCGGCTTCGCGGAAAAAGAACCAGTTGATCTTTTTGAGTTCCGTCCAATTCTCACGGGCGGTCTGTTCCCAATCAGTATCGAAGAATTTGGCGACGATTTCGGCATACAGGCGCATTTCCGAATCGGCCACATCACGATGCATAACCGGAATGATGCGCTTGCCATTGTGGCGGGCGTAGTCCAGTTCGCGGTGGCAGACGGCGGAGGAAAGCGAGTCCGGGGACATGACGAAGATAAAGTTTTCAGCCGAGTCGATTCCGGCCTGAATAGCGCGCCACCAGTCGTCCGAATATTCGATGTCCTCAAAATCGACCCACGAGCTGCGTCCGGTGGATTTGAGAGCATCCACCAGTCGGCGCACAAAGGGCTGATCTTTGCGGGAGTAGGAGATAGAAACGACATTGGACATAGGCTTAGTCGTTGGTTATTGGTTGTTGGTATTAGGATAGCGGATTATTGAAAGGTCGGCAAAAAGTGGCAGGTACAGGCGAGAAAGCGTTATAGTTGAGGGAAAATGTTTAAACCCTCACCCCTAGCACATCTCCCTCATCCCGCAAGCGGGAGGCTTCGCACGGGCGAGGGAATACTAAAATTTCAATGGAGTGCATCATGGTTAAATTGATTGCTTTTTTGAAGCGTAAACCGGGTATGACGATGGAAGAATTCAAAGTCCGGTGGGTGGATGTCCACTGCAAGATTTCCGGGCAGATGCCGGGCTTATTGGGTTACAAGGTGAACATCAATCAGCCGCATCAGCCGGACAACCAAGAGCCGACTTATGATGGCACGGCAGAATTATGGTGGCACAGCGTTGCAGATATGGAAGCGGCGTTCGTCAGCGACATCGGCAAGCAAGCCGGGGCAGATGCGGATGAATTCGCGGAACTGCGCTATCACCTGTACACGGACGAATACATCATCGTTCCGGGGCCGTAGGGATAAAGGAAACCTCACCCCCAGCCCCTCTCCAAAATGGAGAGGGGAGCAAGATACGCCTGCAACTGTTCCGCAAATTGGATTAATGATTTGCGTGCTGGGATTATGATCCCGGTTCGGCGGTGAGTTCAGGCGTGGGGGTCGGCTGGATGACATCACGGGTGCATGACCAGAATTGGTATTGGCTGCCCACGTAGACTTTGAAATCATACTCGCGGTTGGGGTCGGGCGTGATTTCGATGCCGTCATCAGTGACGCGCAGTACATCCTGAAGCAGCGGTAAGCGGCTGCCTTTGGTCGCCCCGGTGTAATCCACAATATGGTTAAACTGGCGGAACTGGCTTGGCTCATCAATGACGATGGTTCGGAAACCTTCCAGTTCAAGCCGATCCGCCGCGACATATTCCATATCCTCGATGCCGCCCGCATTGACGATGGCGACAGTTGGGTGATTCTGCGTGATCTGACTGCCGGTGGGCGGACGCACAACGTTCTGCATTAATTCGGCAACAGCTTCGCGGTTCATCTTCAGGATGGCCTGTCCAGCCGGGGAATAGGCGTTGCTGACTTCGTGACGCTGGCGGAAGGTGTAGTATTCGATGTCGCTGGTTTCCAGATTCAGCGCCATTGGTGCGAAGCCCAAAATATCGGTCAGCGACAGATTGGTGGTGACACTTTCGGTCAGCGTGTCCCATGTGCTGGACAAATTCTGCAACCAATCGCCTGAACGCAACTGCCGCCAGACCGCACGCAGCACATCCTGCTGACGGCGTCCCCGGTCGAGGTCACTGCTGGTGCGGCGGCTGCGGACGTACCAGAGGGCGGTTTCCGAATCCATATGATAGCGTCCGGCTTCCAGCGTGAACATTTCCCAATTATCGGCGTTTTGTTTATCGAGTTCCGGCGATATCAACTTCCAGTCCTGAATGGTGCAGTCTACGGTGATGTTGATTCCACCCACTGCGTCAATCACATCAGCAAAGCCGTTGAAATCCACACGGGCATAAAAGTCGATGTTTAGACCCAGATTGTAACGGATGGTTTCGATCAGCAGGCCGAAGCCGCCCTCCTCAACTGTATCGGGATTCATCTCGCCGTAAAAATAAGCGGTGTTGATCTTCCGCATATTAAATTCCGGCACGTAGACGTACAGATCGCGCGGGATAGAAACCACCGAAACCGCACCAGCCGTCCGGTTGACGGAAACGATCAGCATGGAGTCGGAAAGGCCGGGATTTTCCGGGTTATTGGTGGCGCTGCCCATCAGCAGAATGTTGACAATATCGTCTGTGCCCTCGTCTACTAAAGGCATCGGATCGGGCGTTGGTTCGTCCACCACTTCGGGGACAGGTGTGGCGTCTTCCTGCGCCAGAACAGGCATAATGAAGATCAGTGATAGCAATAAAAGGGTAATGGTGCGGTACATAGAAACTGCTCCCTGTGAGGCTGTATATTCAGGGTAGCACGGTTTTGGATGGTGGGATCAGGCGGGCTTCATACTGCCCATGTACGCCTGACCTACGACTTTTCGCGGAGCAGCGGACAGGCGATAAAAATTTGCCTGCCCGCCCCCGGGATATGGAGAAAATACAGCTCTACGCAGCCGTCCAACCACCATCAGCGACTAATATTTCGCCGTTTACGAATGAAGAATCATCCGAGGCGAGGAACAGCGCGACCCGCGCCAGCTCCTCCGGTTGTGCAGCGCGGACTGCGGATGCAAGCGTGGTTTGCAGACGTTCGTAACCCAGCGGATTAGGCTGACGGACGCTGATATTGGTTGAGACTCCGCCGGGGCAGATGGCATTGCAGCGAATACCTTTCTTTGCATAGTGATAGGCAACGCTGCGTGTCAAGCCAATCACGCCATGCTTGGAAACGGTATAACTTACGCCCGCACGACCGCCAAATAACCCACCAACTGAGGCGATGTTCACGAACACACCTTTTTCCTTTGGCAGCATAGTTTGAAGGGCTTTCCGGGAAATGTACATCGGGCCATTCAAGTTGACATTCAGTACCTGCTGCCACATGGTATCATCCAGATCGCCCAGCGGCACAAATTCATCCATAATCCCTGCATTGTTCACGACAATATCGAGCGTGCCATAGGCATTCAGCGCGGCATCCACCATTTTCTCGGCATCTTCGCGCGCCGAGACATTGCCTGTGATGGTTGTCAGGGAGGAGTATCCCAATTCCTTGATTTCTTGCGCGAGGGTTTCCAATCCTGCTGGAGCGAGATCCGTCCCGACAACCTTTGCACCTTCTTCGACGAACAGCTTAGCAATTGCACGTCCAATTCCTGAACCTGCACCGGTTACGAGAGCAACTTTACCTTCCAGTTTCATTTCATGATCCTCACGATAAACTGCGCTTTTCACCTTCATTATTGAGTCTATGGCAAATAGCGTGCTGCCCCTAGTGATCTCTATCATGCTATCGTGATGAGATTAGAACCCGTTCCAGTCGTTGAAGCCGAGGCTACTTATGCTATCCTAAGCCGTATATTTGTTTAAGCATAACGGAGCGATGGATGTCTATCCTTTCGATTGATTTTGGCGGGACGCGCACCCGCGTCGGATGGTTCGATGCTGATCTTCATCTGCTGGCACGAGACGAAACGCTTTCGCTGGTACAAGACCCGCAGGCGGTGGTCATCAACCGCATTATTGATCTCGCGCGCCGGGTTGTGCCACCGGGAGAAAAACCTACCGCGATTGGAATCTGTGGGCCGGGGCCGGAAGCCTACACCGGACTGATTATGAACGCGGCGACGCTGCCCAATTGGGATCGGGTGCCGCTGGCGCAGATCATCAGCGAGGCTTTTGGGGGCGTCCCGACCCACATGGAAAATGATGGCAATCTGGCTGCCTTAGCTGAATATCATATGGGGGCGGGCAAGGGGGCGAATCCGATGCTGTACCTGACGGTCAGCACGGGCATTGGGGGCGGTGTGATTCTGGATGGGCGATTGTTCACCGGATGGCGTGGGCTGGCGTTTGAGCCGGGACATCTCAAATTCCCCGCGCGGGACGGCAAGCTGTACAGTCTGGAGGCGTTGGCTTCGGGCACGGCTATTGGGCGATTGGCACGGGAACGGCTGGCGGAAAGCGCCGAACCGTCGATTTTGCGGGAGTTTCCGGCGGTGGATGGACGGATGGTCGGTGAAGCGGCGCAGGGGGGCGACCCATTGGCGCTGGATGTGATTCAAGAAGCAGGGCACTGGTTGGGGCTGGGGTTTCTGGCGCTGGTGCATCTGTTTAATCCACAGGCAATTGTGCTGGGCGGCAGCGTGACGAAGCTGGGCGACCTGATTTTGAATCCGGCGCGGCAGACGATGCGCGATTTGCTGATTACACCGCTTTACGATGGGCCTGATCTCATTCGGGTGGCGGGATTGGGCGAGGATGTGTGTTTGATCGGGGCGGCGTATCATGTGCGCGGACTGGTTCAAAGTAACGAGTGACGAGGCATGAGTGACGAGTGAAAATTACAGAGTGTTACGGGATTGGCGGCGGCGATGGCGATGGCGGCGTGGCGAAAAAGGGTTTGGCCGCCAAGAAGCCTTTAGCCTTTAGCCATCAGCCTTTAGTCAATACAGAAGCATTTGCACCACTTTTATGTCGCAAGTGTCGAGCCAATGACAATGGCTGAGGGGAGATGTCGTCAATGTCGTCAATGTCGGAATAGTCATTAGTCGGTTTTAAGCTGCCAGTTACGAGTTGCCAGTTTCCAGAAAAGACAAGGGTGGTTTGCGGCGATTGCGATTGCGAAAATGGGTTTGCGCGCAAAGGGCGGATTGTCGTCGGTGTCGTCGTCGTCGTCGGGCGGGGCTTGTCGGAAACGTATAAGTTGATAATATGCGAAAAATGCGGCACAGGCGGCGACGGGTTTTGTGCAGAATTTGCCTGTTGGGAGGCTGCGTGGGCGTAACAGGTTACATGGTAGGACTGCATGAAGTGGTGGTGGACAATTTAC
>JAIOHM010000108.1 GCA_019912965.1 Anaerolineae bacterium | reverse complement strand
ACCCCCGCCTGCACAACCACCCTCACCACCCAACCTGACCAGCGATCCCAGCCTGCAAGCCGCATGGGAAAGTCTCGCCCGTTACGACTCCACAGCCCTTTATCTAAAAAATCAACACGTCAACAATCGCGCATTGGTGCTGCTGCTCGGTTTTGGTGCTAGTTTGTTATCCGTGTCGCTCGGCTTTGCGCCCTTCGGCTCAAACTTCCAATTTCAGCATCTTTATTTGGTGCTGCCGCTGATATTCCCTTTGATCTTGACCCTTCTCGCTATCCGCCTTTCCAACACCAATGACAAAAAGCAACGCACAGGTGCAATCACTTTGCTGACCATTCTGGTTAGCCTAATCCTCGGCGGCATAGGGATTTATCAATTTACCAACATCAGTTACCAAACCACCTTCATCATTTTCTTGGTAGTGTCACCTGTCATCCTGTCCATCGCCGCCGTTTGGGTAACACGCAATTACGATACGCCGACGGCACGCCGCAACCTACTCATCCTTAGCATCGCTGTTGGCATCGTGTTGGTTGGAATGGGAATCTGGGAATCTCCAAACCTTTACCGAAATATCTATGAGGTGCTGCGTTTTACGCTCTTTGCCCTCCCGCTGACCTCAGCAGGCATCATCGCCTATGCCACGCGTTATATCCCCAGCCAGCTTTGGGCACAGTATCGCTTCGCGGGCGAGGCCATCCGCCGTCACATTTTCCGCTATCAAATGCAGGCCGGTATGTATGCCGAAACCGACTTAACGAAACGCCGTAAGTCCCTCATTTCCAACGTGCAGGCCATTGAGAAAGAAACGCTCCTCAACGAAGAACCACCGAAATTCAATCTCGACACTGTCAAAGAAGAGATGAAGAAACAGACCCTGATCGAAGGGGCAACGCCCACTGATCGGTTACAGTGTTATATCAAATGCCGTCTAGAAAATCAGGTTACTTGGTATCGCAACAAAAGCATTGGCGAGTACCGGGCGATGGGTCGTTGGCAAATTGTCGCGCTGGTTATCGGCGGGGCCGGTTCAGTACTGGCTTATCTAGGTCTGGAAGCATGGGTCGCCGTGACCACCGCCGCTGCTGTCACCGTCGCTGCCCTTGCTGATCTGCAAATGTACGGGCGCACTTACATGATCTACACCCTGACCGCACAGGATTTGCGTCACTATCGTCAAATGTGGGACAACGATACGCAAGAAAACCAGAACGACACGGAAAATATCGCCCGCTTTGTCGATAAAATCGAAGAACGCTTCGAAGCCGAAATCGCCGACTGGCGCAAACAGGTGCAAGATGCCCTATCCGATATCGATAAAAATGCCGCTACCATCGTAGATAACACACCTGCCACCCCGGATGGCAAGCTCCTCAAGGAGTTTAATCCCCCATGGAAACCGAAGGAGAAGCAGGATTCCCAAAATCCTCCCGCAAAGCAATAACCAGCATCATTATCCGGCTCTAAAATTATCGGGACGTCTAACAAAGCGTCCCGATTCTTCATCAGAAGTTGACCCACCCCAAACCCATATGAACCAATGACCGCACCAGCGAGTAATACAGCACGTGTCATATAGGTTCACAATAGACCACAAAGCACAAAATAGGGTATACTATGGTCACTCAATGACAACGCATAAAAAACCATAATTACGGATTAGGAAAATAACGATGTATGAACTAAACCCAACCGATTTTTACAAAGTCCGCGCCCTGTTCGAACCGTTGATGAGCTATCAGATGTTTTGCGCGGGCGTTTTAGATGGGCTTTATCAGGGGCGCGTATTTGTGGATAACACCGCCAACCCACAAAGCGGATTCGTCACCAAAGATGGCGTCTGGTGGTTTCTGGCTGGCAATCCCCAAAACGAAACCTTCAACAAGTCGCTCAACACCGCTATTTTTGACCGCACCATCAACGGTGAAAAAGGTTGGGGTGGGATGCTGGTTTGCCATCCTGCCGAGTGGGATGCTCAGATTCCATCCATCTATGCCCCCCATATCCCCATCAAAACCGGACGCCTGCACTACACTTGTCAGCATCTGGACATAGACTGGCGTGCCCAAATCCCTGATGGATTCGATATACGTTTTGCCGATCAAACCTTGGTCGATGAGGGTATAGAAGTGCCGGGAACGGTAGCTTCTGTGCTGGAGCTGCGTAAGGATTCGACTGATCCTGATCAAAAAGCGGTGGGGTTTGTGGCGGTACATAACCATAAAATCGTGGCCTATTCCGTTATTGATTGCATCGTCAACACGGGTGGGGACATCGGGCTGTATACCGATGGGGCTTATCGTCGGCGCGGATTGGCGTTTTTAACCGCCGCCGCCGTAATCGAATATGCATTATCGCATGGGGTGACACTTGTTCATTGGGATTGTGAAGCCTTCAATCACGGCTCAATCCACACTGCCGAAAAATTGGGGCTTCAACTCAACCATCAGCACACCATGTACAACCTCATCCTGAATCCGGTGCTGCACGAAGTCAATCGCGCATGGTCGCACTTCGATGCCGGACGTTACCCGCAAGCCATAGAAATCTGTCAGGGGCAGATCGGCGGCGACAAATCCGCCCATCCGCATTTTTATTATGTCCTCGCGCGCTGTCAGATGGCATCCGGTCAGACTGAACAGGCAGTCCAATCCCTGCAAGGATCGGCTGCGGCAGGCTGGGATTCAGCCGACGAAACCAAAGGGGATTTCCCGGCCTTGACAACTCATCCAGCGTGGAACAGCATTCTTGAGCAGATGGAAAAGAATGCTCAAAAAGAGGCTGGCTAACGTTATAGATACCCAAAACTATCGTCGGCAATTTGGGCGAGAATGGTGTTCATCTGTTCAATTCGGTGGGCGGCGATTTGCTGTGCAATGGGCAGCGTAAACCGCCCCTGAATTTTCTCGCGGTGTTTCAAAATCCGGTCATAACACGTCTGAAGCTGATTTGGCCCCCATGCAAATTCGCGTGCGATGCCAACCGCCCCCAACATATCCAGATAATCCGCCTCGCGCAGCAGCAAAGCCTCGTTGCTGTTTAAGGGGCGCTCATCCTGATAGTCATGTTTTTCAATCGATTCCAATAAAATGACTTGTTGTACCGGGGTAAAATGCGTTTGCGGCAAAATTTCCGTTTCTGCAATCTGCCGTGAACGCAGCGCATGGGGAATACCTGCTTGAAAATAACGCGGGAAAGCGCCCCAATCATGCAGATAAGTCGCCCACGTCAAGACTTCAGCATCATGGGGTGTATCGACTCCGATTAACTCAATCAGATGCGAAACCCGCTGCACATGCGCCAGTCCCCAACCTTCCCCATCTTCAGCCGTCATCTGTTTGATCGTATCGAGGGAAAGCATAATTTTTTATCCTAACCGTTCTGCTTGTTTCCTCCTCCACCAGCCCAACCAGCTTGCACCCAACAGCGCCAGACCTGCCAGCACTTGCACCCCACCCAAAGCCGTCCCTCGGCTGATAAGTCCCACAACCAGATTGACCATTCCCAATCCCAGCATCAACGGCACAGTCGTTTGAAGCTGCTGCGGTCGAATCGTCAGCAAATGTCGCCGGATGCGCCGCGCCTGCGTCGAATACCACAGCAGGAACGCACCGCCCAGCACCACCAACCCGTAACAAATCAGCAGAAAAATATCCGCCGCGCCCCTGCTAACCTGCGCCCCAAACGGATTAAGCAGGAACAATCCCACTCCAGCGATCATCAAGCCAATCCCGGCGTACCGGAAAATAACCTGCTCTTTAGCTGCCCAGGCGTCTAGCGAACGCTGTACGCTGCCAACACCTTCGCCAGTCGCCCCCACCGCCGAAAGCAGTTCATCCGTCTCGGCTGGGGTCATCGTCGCCATCAGCGCCCGCGCTTCCTCATAACGCCCCGCCTGAATCAACACCCGTGCTTCTTCACTCTTTGATTGGCTAATCCTTCCCCTCCTCACACAGCCCTAAGAACTCGGCACACCCTGAAATTCCCCAGTCTCATCAAATCGCTTCATATCCGCCACAGGCAGCGTAAACGCGAAGATGCTGCCGCCGCCCGGATTATCCTCAATCCAGATGCGCCCATTGTGAGCCTCGACCACCATCCGGCAGAACGTCAAACCCAGACCGATGCCCCGCCGCGCCCCACGTCGTCCCTTCACCTGCACAAAGCGTTCGAACAACTTCGCTTTATAATCCTCCGGCACACCCGGCCCGGTATCCATCACATCCACGCGCACGAACCCCGCTTCTGGTGCGAATGCCCGGATAGTCACTGACCCGCTCGACGGACAGAATTTCAGCGCATTATCGACCAGATTTTGAATCACCCGCTCGACCTTATCGCTGTCGATATTCAGCAGCGGCGTATGCTGGTCAATCTGCGAAAGCAGCGTCACTTCCAAATCCTGTGCCAGCGGACTGAGCTGCGCGCATACGCTGTCCGCCAGCGTCGCCAATTCAGTTGGCTCGGTGTCGAGGTTCAATTGCCCGCTTTCCATCCGGCTGATGTCCAGCAGCGAATCCACCCGGCTCAACAGCTTGCGGATTGCCCGTTGGCTGGTATCGGCTGTCGAATCGATCATTGGACGAAGCTGATTTTCCAGTGGCACAATATCCCGTAGCAGCTTGAGTCCGGTTGTCACTGCCGTCAGAGGACTCCGCAAATCGTGAACGATCATACTGCTCAAATCTTCACGCATCTGCGCCAGTTCTTTTTCCTCGGTTTCGTTGTAGAACACCAGCAGCATTCCGATAGGTTCGTCGTTTTCGCTTCCCACCGGGATAACCTGCCGTTGAATGTGTAAAATGCCTTGTTCCCCTTCAACGGTGTACGAAATCGGCTCGATGCCCGTCCAGGCACCCGGCGACCGCATTTCCTTCAGCAGTTTCCGCACCTTTTGGTCGGATTGAAAACCCATCCGTTCGCCCAAATCCAATTCCGGCTTTTCCAGCAGCGCATCAATATCCTGATTCAGCAGTTGTTCCGGGTATAAACCGATCAAATCCACGCGCGGATTCGCCAGCGCGATAATCCCGTTTCGATCAACCAGCACGATTCCTTCCGTCATCGCATTGAGAATGACCTGCAAACGGTCACGAGCCTCCGCGATTCGCTCAAACAGCCGCGTATTATCCAGCGCGATGATCGTCTGGTTGGCAAGCTGTGTGATGAAATACGCATCTTCTTCGCTAAAGACTCCCACCCGGTCGCTCTCTAGCGTAATCGCCCCCAACGTTTGCCCGCTGCGTAAAATCGGCACACTCAGATGTGAACGCCCGTTATACATCAGTGCCGGATCGGTGTGATCTGTTCGCACATCGTTCGACCGGATGGCCTGTCCGGTTTCCAGTACCCGTCCCAGTAAACTTTGTTTCAGCAGCAGCGAACTCAAGTTCATCGTCGGCGGATAGCCCGACTGTGCCACCACATTCCAATCCTGATTCGACTCGTCATAAACCGTGATCAGCCCAACGCCCGACTGCGTGACTTCCATCGCGCGGCTCAATACCAGATTGCAAATCGAGCGTAAATTCATCGTCGCCGTTAATTGCCGTCCCAATGTCGCCAGTGCATACATCTGCTCGACCCGCCGTTCCAGTGCCCGGTCAGTCGTCGTATATTTTTGGGCATTTTTAATCGCCTGCGCTGCCTGATTGGTGAACGCCCGCATCACTTCAATATCATCGTCGCTGAATTCCTGCGGCTCATTGAAGTAAAAAATGATCGTCCCCAACCCGGTTTCGCCCACGCCCAGTGGCATCTCCACCCATGCCGCTTTTTTTTCCTGCGCCATCATTGGACGGTACATCGCCGCCCGTTTGTCCAGTTCAGCGTTATTAATCACAATCGGCTTCTGCCGCAAATCCGTCAGCAAAGGGGTCGGCGGATCGTTCATAAATTTGTCGCTCAAACCCGCCGCCCGCACCAGCGCCAGTGTACTGTGCGCCTCATCCCAGAACAGGTACACCGCCAGCGCCGTCGCTTCCGAAATCACCGAAGCCGACGAAAGCACTGCATCGATCACTTCTTCCGGTGAAAGCGTTCCGGTCAGCAGTGAAAGAATCCGGTTGAGTGTCACCAATTGATTCGCCCGGACTGTCTGATGTTCATACAACTGCGCGTTATCAATCGCCACGCCCGCGTTGGTCGCCACAATATTCAGCAGGCGCAAATCATCTTGGCTAAAGGTCTGCTGTGGATCGTTCGATGTAACCACCATCGCGCCGATCAACCGCCCACCTGCCAGCAGCGGTACACCCAGCCACGAATACAACCCATCAAGCGGCGCTTCTAAACCCAGTTCTTTTGCCTTCGCCACCACATCACTGCTGATGAGCACTGGCGCTTGTTTTTGCAGCACCCGCCCCAGCAGCGTCTTATCCGTCCAGGGTTGGCTGTGTCCGGTGATCTGCTGCCCATTTTGAATCACCAGCGGGAATTGCAAACGTCGTGCATTCCCCTCAAACAGCGCCACCACAAAATGATTGATGTGCAGCAGTTGCGCCACTTGGTTATACATCGCGTACAGCAGCGAATTCAGCTTCAGGTCGGATTGCATCGCTTGGCTGACCGCGTTTAAAGACCGCAGTTCTTCCAGTTGTTTACGCAGTTGATATTGTGTCCGACTGAAGGCATGTAAACCGAGTGTCAGCAGCACCACCCCCATCACCACAATCACCAGCGTTGCGGGTGTAATATTGACCAGCAGCGCCGCCACCATGCCGAATGGAACGGGCAGCAGCAGCAGCAGCGTCAGCATCAGCCAGTTAGTGCTCAGGATTTTTGTCACCGAACGACCGTCGCTGTAGGTTTCCAGCGCGAAAATCGCCAGATAAACCGCGCAGTATGCCAATCCAAATGCCACCAGCGCCGGGAATGCCTCCCGCACCGGTGTATTCAGCGGCAGCGGCCCATTCAGGTAATAATAAAACGCAGCCCCTACCAGAAAACTCAGCGTCACCCGCGCACAGATCACCACAATGCTGGTCGCACTCCGGGTCGTCAGCCGCCGCCGCAGCAGGTTTTCGTCGCTGCCACTCCGCAGCACCAGCGCCAACCCGCCCAGCAAACCACCCACAAATATCGCCCAGATCATCACCGGATGCGCCTGCCGTTCCAGCGACAGAAACGCCATAATGCCAACCACATGTGCCGTGCTGAATTCGCCCTCGGTCAGCAGCACACCGAAATACAATGTAAAGGCCGTCAGTCCTGCGTACACCGCCGCCTGTCCGATAGTTTCGGCCAGCACCGCCCCATCCGGCAAATTCAGGATGAGCGTCGTGACCATCACGATGCCCAACAGCCAGATAATCAGAGTACTCAGTGACCAACGGTTCATAAACTGCAACCCATTGAAACATATCCGTTACTTGTTTCCAGTCTACACCGGATGAATAGTTTTTAATACGGAACTTCAGGTTAGTGTATCGTAACGATACTGTTAGAATCAGAACTGCGGTACAATAAACTCCAAGAATGGGTGAGGATGGACATGAATCAGCATCGCATATTGCTCGATTTGCCCGACGAAATGTATGAACGTTTACGTCAGATTGCCGAAGACAGCCGCCGCCCGGTTGAGAACATCCTGCTGGAAAGTCTCATCCTGCTTTTTGGTGAATCCCCCCTCACCCCCCAACAGCTTGAAACCTTCTCAGATGCCCAGCTTTGGGCAGTTGTGCATCGTCCCCTCGCTTGGCCTTTGGATGCCCGCCTCCGCGAATTAACAGGGCGCAGCAAACAAAACAACCTTACCCATGACGAACAAACCGAACTCGAACGCCTCGTCGATCAGGTCGATAATTACATCCTGCTGCGTTCCAAAGCACTTCTGCTTCTCAAGCAGCGTGGTCATGACATCGAAACCCGCCTCAAACTCGGTGCATAATGCCGCCAATCTCGGAAACATTACGCCAACAAGTCACTAAGCGCGCACATGGCTTGTGCGAATATTGTCAAACTGCACAGCTTATTGTTGTGACCCTGGAAATTGATCACATTATTCCAGAGTCGGCGGGTGGAGCAACCGATCTCGACAACCTGTGTCTTTGCTGCCGGGGCTGCAACAGTTTTAAACAAGATTTCCAGACAGGGATTGACCCCAACACAGATCAAGAAGTTGCCCTTTTCAATCCACGTACTCAATTATGGAACGATCATTTTGAGTGGGGTGAAGAAGGCACAATGCTAATGGGAAAAACGGCAACAGGCAGTGCTACAATTCAACGCCTGCGAATAAACCGCCCGACTATTATTGCATCGCGCCAACTATGGGTGCAGGCTGGTTGGCATCCACCCAAGTTCGGTCAATTTCCAACAAACACTGACGAAAATACATGAATCCCGTACACCCCACCAACCCCCACGACAACCAAGCCAATTCTATCGTCGGTATAGATGGCAAACTCGTCATACCTGATGCAACCGCCAACAACAAGGACTATGAGTTCTACATCGAGGCCGCCACTGACGATAGACCACCAGTCAATACCACACCCCACCCTGAACGCAAACGCATGTTGATTATCTTTGTAGGAATATTCCTCTGTTGTATCCCGACCCTATTCATTCAACAACCTCCTGATCTCCCCCTAATAAATATTGATGGCAACTTTCACCCCATTTTGCCTGAATTGGACCACACCACTATCACATCTATTGGCGCAAATCACCGAATCAGAGAATTGTTCTGGTCACCCAATGGAACGCAGCTTGCAATCCTGTACAACGAAGGATTAAGCATTTGGGATTTCAACCTCAACCGCCTATTGTTCCAAAATCCCATAAAAGCCAATGCGTTCAGTTGGTTAAATGGTGAACGCTTTGCAGTAGCCAGCGAAAATACCATTTCCATTTACACAACGCCGAACCAGTCTCTTATTGAGCAGATACAGCTTTCATTTCGATTTTGGGGTAGCACCGGAAAAATGCGATGGAACGAAGATAAAAATTGGATTGCTGTAATTGGTGATAATGAATCAGCAATCGCCATAGTTGACTTAACTTCTAAGACAATCCTCTTTGAAGCTAATAGGCAAATATTCTATGATATTGTGTGGCAACCTGACTCAGAGACACTTTATGTAATAGGTAATGTAGAAAGAGAAACTACACTGCTCCAATGGCAAACTGGCGAAACACAACTTCAGGGGGCAGTTCGGTTCGAAACTGAAAAACTTCGTTTCGTAATGGACTGGTCGCCAGATGGTCAATACCTGGCAATAACTGAAGCGATGAGAAATGGTCAAGAATCGATCCCTCAACTATCGATCTATCGTGCCACAGATTTTCAAGCCATCTGGCAAATAAACTTACCATATCCACATCCACTACCGGCTTACATTAGAATTATAGATCAAGTCAAATGGTCGCCAACGGACAATCGTATCGCAACTGTCCCACTTGAAAAGAATGCTATTTACATTTGGGAACACCCTAATACAGAACCCATTAGTACCTTACACTTTGACTTCCCTAATGGAACAATGGACTGGTCGCCAGATGGTCGCTACCTCGCCATTGTCACAAGTAACAACAGCCTCATCATCTGGCAACCCCAATAAATTTATATGATCTGATCGTCCGTTCGCCGCCACCGCTTTTCCCTAAAGAACCGCCGCACCCACCAGATTCCATCCGGCAGTAAGGACATCCCGAACATGAGTGCAAACCAACCGCCGCACAATGGGATCAAAGTAATAAAAGACACAAACCATTTAAGGCCAAATGGGGCATCACCTTCGATCTCAATAGCAATGGCCAACCCCAAAATGGCTGCTACCACTGGTACCCAAATCAGTACAAATTTTGCAAACCACCACAACCGTTCCCCAAAGGATTTGATTCCAAAAATAAACTTTTCGTCGGCAGGTAAAACCCGCTGTTGATTGACTGAGGGGGCGTATACTTTCTCATAGGCCGCCGCATAATAAGCATCGGGGAAATATTGACCAAGCCGGGCGCGCCCCAACAGCACATTGACGCACAAATCGAATGGCATGGAGTACCACAACCACTCCATCAAACTAGCAATTTCCTGCTCATCTAAACTCACCATCTTGTTCTTCAATGTATCGGATTTGCCATTGCCCGTGAGGTGTATATTAAAACGATTTGTACCTGAGTCTTGTTGAAAAGCCAGAAAATCGATCTGATCCCATTGACCAAAATGCTGTCCCCCATCAAATGAAACCCCCTGCTCGTTAATCACCACCCACTTTTTTAACTTGTGGCTCAGTTTGATCGTTTTCCCTTGAAGCACCTCAGGAGCATTTTCCATATATAATCGACGATCTTTCACCGGATCAACCTGAAAAATCGCCCGCAGCTTTTGCCATTGAATAAAATCGCCATCGAATAATTGCCGTGCCAGTACTAGTGGCTGACCATTCACCAGCACATCGGACATCCCGGAATTCAGCGGAATCAGCTTACACATGTACCCATTCCGTTCAACATCAAGCTCATTGGGTATTAGAGTCGTGTGTTCGCCTTCCCGAAGCCATTTGACATGACTCCGGAAATTATCACGCGACTGAGACAGCATCACCAATCGCGGCGGATAGGTGCCATCCGCTGGCGGGTTATACTTGACGTGAATTTCTTCCTGCTGCTGCCGCACTCGCTTGAACATCAAATCCCCTAACGTATTGGGTAGACATCAACATACTTATCATATCTTCCCTCACAACCGCCCAAACAAAAAGAGCCGCATCAGCAGCCCTTCATCAGCTTAACTTTTATCCTAAAGACAATTTCTCAAGCTGGAATCTCAAGGACACAGCCTCCCCTCCTCGCGTGCGGGGAGGGGTTCTCTACCCCTCAGTACCCAGTACTCAGTACTTTTAACTCATACCTCATTACTGCCCACCCCAAACACCCCCGCCAGCAGATCATACGAATGCAACCGCGCCGCGTGATCGTGAACAATCGTCATAATCATCAGCTCATCCGCCTGTGTCTCCGTAATCAGCTTGTGCAGCCGTGCTTCCACTGTTGCAGGACTCCCCACAATATGTCGTTCACGGATGGACTGCAAAACCTCGCGTTCATAACCTGTCAAACGCTGCGCCTTCACTTCATCTGGACTCAGCAGTGTACTCTGTGGACGCCCCGCCTGAAGGCTGAAGAAAACATACGCCACCGAAAGAGCCAATACTTCCGCTTCCTCATCTGTATCCGCACAAATCACCGATGCCGCCAGAATCGCGTGCGGCTCTGGAAACTGTGCTGATGGTTTAAACCCTTCCCGGTACATCCGCATCGCTGGCACAGCCGCCGCCCCGTTGATATGATGCGCAAACGAAAAACCCGTACCCAGCATCGCCGCCAGTTGCGAACTGAAGTCGCTCGAACCCAGCAGCCAAATCGGCGGCAGTTTAACATCGTTCGGATACGCCGTCACCGACCGGAACGGATGCCCAGCCGGGAATTCGCCCGCAGCGAACGCCTGCAACTCCGCTAATTCTTCAGGGAAATTCTCTGCGTTTAAGGCTTCCTGTGAACGCCGCAGCGCCAGCGCCGTCCGCATATCTGTCCCCGGCGCGCGCCCAATTCCCAGATCAATCCGTTCGGGATACAACGCTTCCAGCAGCTTAAACGACTCCGCCACCTTCAACGGCGCATGGTTCGGCAGCATCACCCCGCCCGAACCCACCCGCATCCGTTGTGTCTCCCGCGCCACCTGCCCGATCATAATGTCCGGCGTCGTGCTGGCGATACCCGGCGAATTATGATGCTCCGCCAGCCAGTAGCGCGTATACCCCCGCCCATCTGCGAACTTTGCTAAATCAATCGTATTGCGTAAGGCTTGCGAACTGCTCGAACCAGAAACCACCGGGGAAACATCCAGAATCGATAATGGAAATGCCATCAGTAAATATGCCTCTATGTCCATCTTCTACATCATAAAGTAGATGATCGCGCAGGGAGAATTATTACCACTACCATTTTTTGGTCTACATACACAAGTTCAAATTACATCTGCGAAGCGCGACTACCGAATCCCACTATCTATTGAGTAATTCATTTAGGTTGCGCCTTTTCCCTAGCACTTAGCACCTCGAACCTAGCACCAACCATTCCCCAACCGCCTTAACAATCTCACTCCCTCAAAACCGTTAGCAAATTGCTCCCCAAAAACGTACCATTTGGTCACCCTTTTTCCCTCCAAACCAGCTACACTGTCATTATGAATGAGCACTCTGTTCCCATATATGCGGGCAAACGCTGTCCCGCCTTTTCTGGAAACTGGAAACTCGTAACTGGCAGCTAAACAGCAAGTATTGCAGCGGCAGGCACATCCCGAATCGCCGCAATACAATCGTCACCCCACCCTTTGCGCGCAAACCCATCCTGTCTTTTCTGGAAACTGGAAACTCGTAACTGGCAACCATGAACTTCATACCTAGCACTTCGCACTTCGCACCACCAGACAGCGCCAATCTCCCTTGTTCCCGCTGGACAATGACAATACCGCCAACGCGGCGGCACACTCCCCTGTAGCCGCTGCACACTACGGCGCTCCCCGTCTCATCCGCCGACACCGCCGCCATCGCCATGCCTGCTTCCCGTGTTCCCGCCGACAACCCCTACGGCAATTTTGCACATTTATGTCTTTTACTCATACCTCGTACCTCATCCCTTCTTTTTACTCGTTACTCGTTACTCGCAACTCGTCACTTCTTTACTCAGTACTCAGTACTTTGTACTCTCTTTTACCTCATACCTCATACCTCGGAACTCAGTACCCAGTACTCAGTACTTCCAACTCCCCCAAAAGCACCGCATCTCCCACAACCACCCCACTCCCATCCGTCACCATCAGCCGTTCACCATTCCCGCATTCACCCGAAGGCCGCGTATCGCACGTATACAATCCCACATAAACCGAATACATCCCCGCAGCCATATCAGGCGGCAGTTCAATCACATAATCATCCCGGATAAACCCGCCCGATTCCCATGTTTTCGTCGGCAACCCCGCCGGATTCAGCTTGTCGGCCTGCGCTGCCGGTGGCCCACCCGTTGAGACATGAACGAAGCTCGAATACCCATACGGAATCGCACCTGTTGTATACCAGTAAACCCGCAGTTCCACCCGATCACCGGGGCGGAACGCCTCCCCATTCAGGTCATACCCGATCAGCCGGATATGCTCACCCAATTGGTAAGCCGTCGGATGCTGTGCCATCCGTGCTTCTCCCGGAGGCGAATTGGCCCACGCGCCTCCCTCCCGCAGATAGACTCCCAAAAATCCCAGCACCACTACGCCACCCAACATAAAATACCGCGCCGGAAACCGTTCCAATTCCGCCTTTAAACCTGATGGCTGATGGCTGACCGCTGACCGCTTCCTCAGTACTCGGTATTCAGT
>JAIOHM010000107.1 GCA_019912965.1 Anaerolineae bacterium | reverse complement strand
CTCTGTTACTACGGAGAGGGGCTGGGGGTGAGGTGATTTTCTGGCAACTGGCAACTCGTAACTGGCAACTATTCCGCCGCCATTGCCGCCAATCCTGTAACACTCTGTAATCTTTCTCAGTACTCAGTACTCAGTACTCAGTACTTTGTACTCAGTACTCAGTACTCAGCCCCTAATTCTCCAACGGGTCTTCCGTCTTATATAACCACCGCCCGTAATCGAGGCTCATAATCAGCTTCACCGAACGGCTCACCGAATGCCCATCCCCATACGGGTTGACCATCCCGTCCAGACTGGCGATAAATGCTGCCGAACGCGCCCGGTCAATCGCCTGCTTGATCGCGCTCACGTCCGGTTCGACAAAAATCACGTTGTTCGCGGCCATTCGCCCCTGCTGCCGTGTCCCCACGTTCACCACAGGCAGCGCAATCGTCGGCGCTTCCAGAATGCCGAGGCTCGAATTGCCGATCAGCAGCTTCGCCCCACGCAGCAAATTGACGAACAGGTTGCGCGGTGCATTCCGGTAAAACACAAAGTTTTCATTGTCTTTAAACTGGTCATAAACCCGCAAAATATCCCGCCAGCCTGCGTCGGTGTTCGGGTTGCCCACCAGCGCCTTCATGCCGGAGTGCTGTAAAGCCTTCAAAATCGCCGTGACTTCCTCGGCTGCGCGGTCTTCTTCGCCCAATTTCGCGTGATGGATCATCACCGCGTACTCGTCAAAATCCGGCGCGCCCAACTGCTTCAGCACATCGGCCTTCTCGATCACCGGTTCCGCCCGGAATTTGTCCAGCGCCGGGTTGCCCACCACCTGAATCCGCTCAGCGGGTTCGCCCATTCGCAGTAAACGGCGGGTGTGGGCCGGATGCGTCACGAAATGAAACGTCGATAACTTGGAAATCGCGTGCCGCACCGGGTTATCCACATTGCCATCGGTCGAATGATCGCCGCCGAAGAAATGAATCGACGGAATTTTGAGGTAGGCGCAGGCGGTCGCTGCCATCAGCGTATCTTCCCGGTCGCCCGCGTAAATGGCAACATCCGGTTTGAAAGCGGCGATAATATCCACCGCCCCTTGCAGGAAGATCGCCCCGGTTTTAACCCGCGAAGACGCCGAGTTGCCATCCAGCAGGCATTCCACCTCACCCAGAATCGGCAAACCGTCGCGGCGAATGTTTTCCACGCTTAAGCCATAGGTGGTCGAGAGGTGTGCCCCGCCCACGAGTAATCGGAATTCGGTGTCCGGTTGGTGGTTGAGTGCTTGATAAATACCGCTCATCAGATCGTATTCCGAGCGTATGGACGTGATGGCAAGGATTTTCATGATGTGGATTTGATCCGTAGGTTGCAGAAAAGTGCCTCAGAAGTCTAACACATGCTATACCCCGCAACAAAGGGGGTGCAAGGGTATTGCTGCTTTGCGGTAACTTACGGATAATCGAAATAGAATGCGCCTGAGCGGACTAAGCGCAGTGCATGTCCGCCCATGAGAAAACTGCCGAGAGACAGTCTTTGGGGAATTTTGTGTTGGGTAGTGCTAAACCCCTTTTCCTATGCTTTCAGAATCAACTCAAACTTTTGCTCCACCAATGCAGCATTGCCCGTCAGATGGGCGCCATTTTCTTCGTGATACATCCCGCCGACCCGCCCACTATGCAGCAGTGTATCGTCTGGTTACAGTCGGGAACGATCAGCAGTTCAATCCTATAATCAGGGAACAATTCATTTCAGGTACACATCATGAAAATACGCTTATTGCTGGTGCTGTTGATTATCCTTATCGCTGGAACAATCCGCGCACAGGACGAGATCGAATATGTCGAAATCGGACAGATCGGGCGTGGCGCGATTGATAAACTGTATTGGTCGCCGGATGGAACACGAATCGCCGTGACGACCATACGCGGCCTGTGGATTTATCAGGCCGATAATTTGACCATCCCACCCCGCTTGATCGAACTGGATTATGGGACGCTGACTGAACCGGATTACAGCCGTTGGGCTGAACCCGATCTTTCAGAAACCCGCCCCCTCCCCTTCCCCAACATTGACCGGATGCCGCG
>JAIOHM010000106.1 GCA_019912965.1 Anaerolineae bacterium | reverse complement strand
CACAGCGGCGGGTGGTGGATACGGGCAGCGGGTATTTATGCCAGATGGAGCCGGTGGCGCATTTCGGACTCGGCACAGTTGACGAAGTGGACGAAGTTGAAATTCGCTGGCCGGACGGCGAAACCCTGCGCCTTCACGATCTCGCCATCGACCAACTGCACCGGATTGAATACCCGCATTAGCACAGCAGGGCAAGCTATTAGTTGCTACTCCTCCCGCTGCTATCTCACCACTAGCAAACTGCCCCAAATTTGAAGATCAGGGAGATTGTTGGATTGATTTGAGTGCTATGTGCTGTAAAAAACGCTTGTATGGGATCAGTAGTTAGGACACAGTAGTAGGCTCTCAATTGTTCTCAAATTTAGCACCCAGATTTTTTCTCATCATATCAACAACTAATGCGTAGTTTTGCCTTCTCCAGTTTATAGTAAATAGCCTACTGAATCTAAATAGTAGTATTCCTTGTAGCAAACTTATCAAAGGTAAATTTTTTGAATAAACAAATGTATGGTACTTGTACTCAACCACTCTGTCGATATTTTGCCATGACAAAAAATCTTGCCACCACAAAATTCTGATGTGAAGCCCCATATTGTCTATTATTAATGATGAAGGGGCAGAGGCTGAACTTAGTATCACGTAAATTACTGCTATCCACCAGATTGGAACAGTATTTACCAGAGTTTGCCCGACAACATTTGGCATTAAAAGCGCAAATACAGTTATAAATAACAAAAATAGCATAAACAAAATGATGAAGATTAAGCCTATCCATCTACTAGCCTTGTTATCACTAGCATTTGACTCAATGCGAGGTGAGCCGTTTTTCTCCATTACTGCCTCTTTAACTTATGTGCATGGTGGACTAGGTAACTTTCAGAGTACCTAGTCCACTTGTAGCGCGGCGAGAATTCTGGACAACCCAATAGTGGAGTATCATAACCAAAGGGAGGTCATAAAACATGGGAAAATGTCACGCCTTCGGCTGCACATCGTTTGGTTGCCTACCTACAGTCCCTATTTCAATCCCATTGAGCGCTTCTGGCTGTATCTGAAAAATCTCGCCTCAGCCAACCATCTGCATACTGGCTTGGCTGACCTGTCCGCTGCTATTGATCACACCATTGCTGCCCACAACGATGTCTCTAGCCCTGACCGGCTCTCGTTCGCGCACTACTTTCGGCTTACCGCTTAGCCTTATCCTGCTGCTGTCGGCTGCCCCTTGTGTAAGAAAGCCTGTCCTGAATTCGTCCGCATATAAGCGAAAGCAGCCGAAAAACAAGGGGAAACACGGATTAATCCTGCGCTGCTCTCGGCTATAATCACACTTGGTGCAGCGCCTTCGGGCTTTGCAAGGTACAAGACTCATCCTTTCTCCACAAACACTATGGAACAGGAGCAACTGACATGGCAAAAGTAGCAATCAATGGTTTGGGGCGCATTGGCCGCGCCACATTGAAGTTGTTGATGGATACCCCCGAACTCGAATTGGTAGCCGTCAATGATATTGGTTCGGTCGAAAATCTGGCCTATCTGATTCAGTACGATTCGATCTACGGCCCGTATCGCAAATCGGTCGAAGTCCACGAGGGCAATCTGGTGATCGACGGTCACACCATCGCTTACCTGAGCGAACGCGACCCCGCTAACCTGCCGTGGGGCAAACTCGGCGTCGATCTGGTTTTCGAAAGCACAGGCATCTTCACCAAAAACGAGGAAGCCCAGAAGCATATCACGGCGGGCGCGCGTTTAGTCATCATCAGCGGCCCATCCAACAGTGTCGAAGTCCCCACCATCGTCTACGGTGTAAATGACACCTCGGAAGAAAACGCCATTATCTCCACCGCAAGCTGCACCACCAACAACATCACCCCGGTAATCGAAATTATGGGTCGCCACTTCGGTGTTGCCAAAGCCCTCATGACCACCGTCCACGCCTACACCGCCACCCAGATGTTGGTCGATGCCCCCGGCGGCAAAAAGGATATGCGTCGTGGACGTGCCGCCGCCGCCAATATTGTGCCCTCGTCCACAGGCGCGGCCATCGCCACCACCAAAGCCCTGCCCCAACACAAAGGCAATTTCGATGGTGTAGCCCTGCGTGTCCCGGTCACGGTTGGCTCAATTGCCGATACGGTTATGCTGCTCATGCGTAAAGTGACCGTCGAAGAAGTCAACGAAGCCTTCCGCAAGGAAGCCGCTTCCCCGCGCTACAAAGATGTGATTCGCGTGACCGAAGATGCCATCGTCTCGGCGGACATCATCGGCGACCCCCATGCAGCCATTATCTCGCTCGATCTGACGCAGGTGGTCGGCGGCGATCTCGTCAAGGTCATGAGTTGGTACGATAACGAATGGGGTTATACCAACCAGATGATCCGGCAAGCCAAGCGCCTCCTCACGCCTGCCTAAATCTCCAATCATCAGGGAGGGTTTAATTGCTCTCCCTGATCTTCTCCCCCACCCACCTCAAACTGATCTACTCGCTTCCCTGCCTTTTGTGCAAACTATATGAAACGTTTAAAGTTTGCCCAATTTTGGTGTTGCAACTTGTAAAAATGTGCTACTATGAATCATATTAAACGTTTAAGTGACTTATTGATTTTACACCGTCACCAAGGAGCAGGGTTGTGCGCCGGAGACTGTGGACGTTAGAAGAATTTCCGTTTCATCCTGAAAAGTTAAACCATTACGAAACCCTGTTTACAATTGGTAATGGTTATCTCGCTACGCGCGGCACATTTGAAGAAGATTTCGATGGCAGCATGGCAACCACGATGGTGCATGGGGTTTTCAACCATGCTCAGGGTGTGCTGGTGCCAGAACTGGTCAACAGCTTCAACTGGCTGCCCATCCATATCACGATTGACGGCACCCCTTTCCAGCTTATCAACCAGAACGATACTACCCCTAACCCACCGGGCGGCGCGGTGCTCGGCTATCGTCGGACGCTCGATTTGTATCGTGGCGTCCTGCTGCGTGAAGTTTTGTTCCGTGCCGAATCAGGTGCGATTGTAAGGCTGTCCTTTGAACGGTTTGTCAGTCTGCATGACTATCATGTGCTGGCGCAGCATATCCAACTGGTTGCGGTTGATGGCAACCCGGAAATCGAAGTTGAGAGCTTCATTGATCCCCATGTGACCAACGCAGGCGCACAACACTGGACGGATATAACGACTGATTATGATGATGCGCGCGTTTCGGTAATCGCTAAAACCAACCAATCCGGTTACACGCTGGGCATGGCTTCCCATCTGGTCGCTCCCGGCAAGGTCGAAACGGTGATGGATACCGCCAACCAGCGTCCGGTCACCCGCACCAGTTTCACCCTTCGAACAGAAGAAACCGCTGATGTTTATAAATTCATCAGCGTCTTCACCAACCGCGATGTCAGTCCCGTTGCCCTGCCCGGAAAGTTATTCGATAAGCTGGACAGCGCCCTCGGCAGTGGTTATGACGGTTTACTGCAAGCGCATGAAGCCGAATGGGCAGCTTATTGGGATACCAGCGATATTCAGATCGAAGGGGACGATACATCTCAGTTTGCGCTGCGCTTCGTTACCTATCACATCCTGATTGCCGCACCGCGTCATGACGACGATGTGAGTGTTGGGGCGAAAACGCTTTCGGGATTGGGCTATAAAGGGCATGTGTTCTGGGACACCGAATTATTCATCGTCCCTCCACTGACCCTCACCCAGCCGCGTTTGGCGCGCAACTTATTGATGTATCGCTATCATCGGTTGGCGGGCGCACGGCATAAAGCACAGGCCAACGGCTACGAAGGCGCGATGTTCCCGTGGGAAAGCACCGATACAGGCGAGGAAACCACCCCGCAGTGGTCAGACCCCCAACCGGATGGTCACCGCATCCGCATCTGGACGGGTGATAGCGAGCAGCATATCTCCACTGATATTGCCTACAGTCTCCTCCAATACTGGCACTGGACGGGGGATCACGACTTTCTCATCCGGTACGGCGCAGAAATCGTGCTGGATACGGCTGTTTTCTGGGGCAGCCGGGTTGAACACAAAAACGGGCGTTACGAAATCTCGCAGCAGATCGGCCCGGACGAATACCACGAAAACATTGATAACAGCATTTTCACCAACCGAATGGTCGTCTGGCATCTGAATGAGGCGCTCAAACTGCTGGACTGGCTGAACGCCAATGCGCCAGCCGATGCTAAACGCTTGATTCAGGCGCTGGATTTAACTCCAGCACGGCTGGATAAGTGGCGCGACATCATCGCTAATATGTTCATTCCCTTCGATGAAAAACAGCAGATTCACATTCAGTTCCCCGGCTTTTTCGAGATGGAATTCATCCCTGTACCGCATTATGAACCCCGTACCCTCAGTGTGCAAGCCATTCTGGGACACTATCGCAGCATTCAGACTCAGGTCATCAAGCAGGCTGATGTGGTCATGCTCATGGCCTTGCTGGGTGAGGAACTCGCCCCGCGCGACGTACTGCTCAATAACTTCAATACCTATTATCCGCGTACCGATCATGGTTCATCACTGAGTCCAGCTATGCACGCATGGGTTGCGTCGCAGTTGGGTCTGGACGAAATCGCCTACGAGATGTTTGAACACGCCGGGGCGATTGATCTGCACGACAACAAAGGCAACGTGCGCGATGGCATTCACGGTGCGGCCAGCGGCGGTTTGTTTCAAGCCCTGTTGTTCGGGTTCTGCGGCTTGCGGTTAGGCGAGAATGGGCCGGAAGTTACCCCCCGCCTGCCGGAACACTGGAAATCTGTTTCTTTCACCGTCTACTATCGGGGCGAAAAGCGGCGCATCCGCGTAACCAACCCCGTTGCAGTAGTC
Organism: Anaerolineae bacterium; assembly: GCA_019912965.1. Classification (GTDB taxonomy): domain Bacteria; phylum Chloroflexota; class Anaerolineae; order Aggregatilineales; family Phototrophicaceae; genus CFX2. The sequence continues at coordinate 28,008 of JAIOHM010000106.1, read as the reverse complement.
CCAACGGCGTGAGGGTCGCTCAACCGAGAGGCGAGCGAAAAAGCGCAAAACGAGTATCGTTTATTGAAAATTGGAGGCACGTATGCGTAACCGATTTATTGCCCTGGCGCTGCTGGCGCTGGTGGCCCTTTCAGTCAGTGGTCTGGTGACGGCGCAGGACACAGTGGTCTTGCGCGTGTGGACAGGCTCGTCATCCCCGGCGGAGAACGAGTTTAAGGAAAAACAGTTCGCAGACTTTGAAGCCGCAAACCCAAATATTGACCTCGAAGTATTGATCTCGCCGGATTACGGTACCCAAATTCAGGCGGCTTTCTCGGCCAACGACTATCCTGAAGTGTTCACCGTTGGGCAGTTTGATGTGCCTTCGCTGGTAGACTCTGGTCTGCTGGCTCCGGCGGGCGATAACATCGTTGAACCAGACGATCTGTATCCCAACCTGGTAGCCGCTTTCACGGGCGAAGATGGCAATGTTTATGGTGTGGCGAAAGACTTCTCTACGCTGGCCGTCTACTACAACACCGATGCTTTCGACGCTGCTGGTCTGGAATACCCCACCGCCGACTGGACGTGGGATGATATGTACGCTGCCGCTGAAGCGATCACCAATGCTGATGTGACAACGGCAGATGGGGCAGATGTTGTGGGCTTCAGCGCTGGAGCAGACCGCAACCGCTGGCTGTCCCTGTTCTGGGCCAATGGTGGGCGCCTGTTCGATGATGCGGGTGAAGTGGTCTTCGACAGCCCGGAAGCGATTGCCTCGCTGGAATTCTATGCCAGTTTTGTCGCCAATGGTGTGGGTGATCTGCCCGCTAATCTGGGCGGCGCGGGCTGGAACGGCGAAGCCTTCGGCAAGGGTCTGGCCGCGATGACCATCGAAGGCAACTGGGCAATTGGCTATCTGGAAACCACCTTCCCTGAACTGAATTGGGGCGTTGTGGAAATCCCGACCGCACCCAGCGGCAACAAGGGTACCCTGACTTTCACCGAAGCATGGTCGGTCAGCTCGCAGGTGGTTGGCACTGAGCTTGAAGAGGCCGCCTGGAGCCTTGTGAACTTCCTGACCGGGCCAGAAGGCGCAGCAGCAGTTGCCACAGCCGGGTTCGGCGTCATGCCCTCCCGTGCCAGCGCGGCAGCCGTATGGCTGGAAACCCGCGGGGCAGAATTCGAAGCCTTTGTTACTGGTGCGGAATATGCATGGGCACCGGTCTTCCCGCTGGGATATGGTGATTTCACCTCCGCAGTGGATGAAGCTACTGTGGCTGTTCTGGGTGGGGAAGCCACTGCTGAAGAAGCAATGGTTGAAGCGGCGGATATCGCCCGCGAAATCCTGGCGGAAGGTTAATAAATAACACCTGCTTTGACAATCGTCAGAGCATAGACAAGCAAGGAGGTGGGGCTAATGCAGTCCTGCCTCCCTTGCCCCGGAATTAAATTTGTTCAAGGAAAATTTCTTATGGCAGAAACCAGAACCAGCGCGCTCCCGGCGAAAGCGGGGAGTTTCACCACTCAGGCCAGTGCCAAGCGACAGGAAGCATTTGCTGGACTCATCTTTACAGCCCCCGCTTTTATCATCCTGGTCTCCTTTCTTATTCTTCCACTGGTCATCGCAGTGTTCTTCAGCCTTACCGACTGGAACGGGCGTACACCCCTCAGCCGTCCCGGTGCCTTTGAATTTGTTGGTTTACAGAACTACGAACAACTGCTGATTCAAGGCCGCCGGGTTGATGATTTCTACAATGCCTTAAAAAACACGCTGTATTATGTACTCGGCGTTGTCCCCGTACAGACGATCCTCGCGTTGGTGCTGGCGGTCATCGTCAACCAGAAATGGCTAAAAGGACGTAGCTTTTTCCGAACTGCCTATTATTTTCCATCCATCACCTCCTCGATTGTGGTTTCCATGATCTTCCTGTTCATGTTCTCCAACACGGGGCCGGTGAATGGATTTATCCAGTCTGTCTTTCCCAATTATCAGCCGGTTACATGGCTTTCCAACAATGACGGGGTTATCCATAATCTGCTGGGCGTTTTCGGCATTGACCAGAATTCGTCAACATTCCTCAAAGAAACTGAAGTTTTCCGCATCTCGCTCTGGGATTGGATCAGCGGCCCCAGTGTATCGATGCTGACGATTATGGTGCTGGCAATCTGGACGACCATCGGCACGATGATGGTGGTTTATCTGGCAGCTTTGCAGAATATTCCGGGGCAAGTTTACGAGGCTGCGGCAGTAGACGGCGCAACCGGATGGCAAGCCTTCCGGCATATCACCGTACCGCTGCTGCGACCTACCACATTTTTCGTGGTCACGCTGGGTTTGATCGGCACTTTTCAGGTGTTTGATCAGATTTATGTACTCCGAAACGAAACCACCCGCGAATCAACCATGACGGTGGCTTATCTGGTTTATGATTACGCCTTCGGTTCGCAGACTGATCCACGTATGGATCGGGCAACCGCAACCGCCATCACCCTGTTCATTCTGATTTTTGTCGCCACCATCATCCAGCGCCGGGTGACGGGTGGGGATAAGGAATAGGGAGGACAATATGGCTACACAAGCAACCGCAGTCCCCCAAAGCGAAACAACCCGCCCCCGGTTTCAGCGTATTCTGGGCATTATCGGCGTGACCATTCTGATCGTGGTTGCGATTGTTGAGATCGTTCCGTTTGTGCTGACGATAGCCAATTCGTTCAAGTGCGATCCGGCTGTGACCGACCGACCGGGGGCATTCATCCCCGTGCCGCCATTCGGGGTGCAATGCGAAACCAAAGATGAAACAGGCAGAGTTATCTCGCGTTTATCCGCAAGTGAGCAGGCCAGTGGTCTGACCTTCAACCCGTCATTCAACGGGTACACAACGGTTTTGACGCCCACCGGGCCGAATAACGATCTGCCCCGCTGGCTGGTAAACACGGTCATCTACTCGGTGGCGGTGATGCTCTTACGCCTCGTGTTTGACTCGATGGCCGGGTATGCGCTGGCACGGATGACCTTTCCCGGCAACCGCATTATGTTCTTCATCATTCTCGGCACCTTGATGATTCCGGGTGTGGTACTGTTGATTCCGCGATTCCTGCTGCTCAATCAGTTGGGATTACTCAACAGTTTTCAGGGGTACGTTATTGTGCTGGCGGCGGATGCCTTCGGCATTTTGTTGATGAAACAGTTCTTCGAGAATATCCCGCGCGAGATTGAAGAAGCGGCACAGGTGGATGGGGCAAACCGGTTTGTGATGTTCTTCCGTGTCATCCTGCCGATGGCAACCCCGGCACTGACGGCGCTGGCGATCTTCAGCTTTCAGGGGCAGTGGAACAACTTCATGGATGCACTGATTATCGTCGGCACTGATCCGCGCATGTTTAACCTGCCAATGGGTTTAACGGTGCTGGTGGGCGCAGGGCAGGATATTCAGTATGATCTGGTGCTGGCGGGCGCGGTTATCACCACTTTGCCGATGGCGGTGATTTTCTTCATCTTCCAGCGGTACTTTGTGGAAGGGGTGAGCTATTCCGGCCTCGCTGGACAGTAGGAATGAGGGATGAGGGATGAGGGATGAGGGACGAGTACTGATGGATAAACCAAAACAAATGCAGCACATTGTTTTTCTCATGGGCGGACATGCGCTGCGCTTAGTCCGCCCCTACCTCAGGCGCATTCTATTTCGGTTATCCATGCGTTAAAAAGCGCGAGCAACTTACTTGCTCATACCTCACAATCAAGAACTGAGAACTAAACATTGATTGCCGGATTGCGAGTCTGCTGGCGGGCGATCCGCCACCTGAACCATAAGGGTCATATCTACATCTGGGCAAATCTGCTGTGGGTGGGTTTGTCCTTGCCGATCATCACCGCGCCAGCAGCATGGGCGGGATTGGTGAAGATGAGCCACCGCGCCCATACCCAGCCGACCGCGAGCATTGATGATTTCTGGGAAGGCTTCCGTGAAAATCTGAAGCGGGGCGCGGTGATGGCCTTGCTGAACGTGGTGGTCATCGGAATCAACCTTTTCAATCTGCTTTCGTATGCCTCCGCTCCGCCTACCTTACCTGTCCTCATGTTACGCTGGCTGTGGATATTCATCCTCGTCATCTGGTTCATGGGGCAGTTGTTTATGTGGCCTCTGTTTTATGAGATGAAACAACCCTCGCTGGTTGGAGCGCTACGCAATGCGCTGGTGATGATCGCGCTCAATCCGGTGTTTACGCTGGGGGTGGGGCTGGGTGCGGGGCTGGTTATGGCCTTCAGCACTTTGCTGGTGGCGGCCTGGATATTATTGACCGGGAGCTTATTGGCGATCATCGGCACGGGCGCGGTGCTTGACCGGTTGGTGATGGCTGGACTGCACGCCCCTCTCAGCGACCCGACGGTGATTGAGTCGCCTGTGGATTCGATGGAGGGGTAACGAGGGACGAGTAAAGTACTGAGTACAAAGTACTGAGTACTGAGAAAAGAAGGCATGAGCGATGAGGAATGAGTAAAGTACTGAGAAAAGAAGGCATGCGTAATATGTGAGGTGATGAAAAGTATAGTCGCACAGGATTCAAATTGTGCAACATTGCCGTAGGGGTTGTCGGCGGGAGTGAGGGAAGGAGGCATGTCGCAAATGTCAATGTCAGCGGTTGATACGGGGAGCGCCGTAGTGTGCAGCGGCTAGACGGGAGCGTGCCGCCGCGTCGTCGGTTTTGTCATTGACAGCGGCTACAGGGGAGGTTGGCGCTGACAATGACAGTTGAACCGCCAAGAGGCCAAGAAAAGAGATTGAACCACAGAGACGCAGAGGACGCAGAGGTTTCACAGAGGGTATAGGTAAGGAGAAGGGTAAAAGTCATCATAAGAACAGTATAGAACAAGTTGAGGGAAAAAGGGTGACCAAATGGTACGTTTTTCGAGGGGAAGTTACCAACGGTTTTGAGGGGCGGGGATTGTTAAGCGGGATGGGAAAGCGTAGGAAAACGGTTAGCCGCACACATGACAGGGGGAAAAGTATTTCTGGAGACGTGGCAATCTGGCATTTTCGACTCAAACACTTCTCTTTCGGTTGCTTTTGGGTTATAGTCCCAAGTGAAGTCTATAAAAATCTACCAACCCGTACCAATCTATGCCAACTATCAAAGATGTTGCACGCGAGGCAGGCGTCTCGATTGCAACTGTATCTTATGTCCTGAATAACAAACAGTCGCTGGTTAGTTCACAGACCCGGCAGCAAGTGCTGGAAGCCATTGAGCGCATCGGCTACACACCCAACATCACCGCCCGTAATCTGAAGTCCAGTCAAACGCGCCTGATTGGGTATGCATGGCATGAAATCCCCCGCCACGATCAGGCCAATTCGGTGCTCGACCGTTTCACCTATTTTCTGGCACAGGCGGCGGAAGCGGCTGGCTACCATCTGTTGACCTTCACCCACCCGATTGATGATCCTAATCCGGTTTACAACGAATTGATTCGCACCCAACGAGTCGATGCTTTCGTGCTGGCGGGCACGGTCAGCGACGACCAACGCATCCGTTTCCTGCTGAAAGCCGATTTTCCGTTCATCAGCTTCGGGCGTGCTCATCTTAATCAGGATTTTCCGTGGGTGGATACCGATGGGGAAACCGGGGTGCGGGAAGCCGTTGAATACCTGATCTCATTAGGCCACCGCCGGATTGCGATGGCGGCATGGCCGGAAGAATCCATCTCTGGCGGCTTTCGGGTGGCGGGTTACATGGATGCACTGACGGCGGCGAGTCTGCCCTTTCGCCCTGATTACATCATTCGCGGGGAACATAGTGAACAGGCTGGGCGCGAGGCATTGGCTTACTGGCTGACCCTGCCGCCAGAAGAACAGCCAACCGCCGTTGTTGCCATCACTGATCTGGTGGCGGTTGGGGTGATGAACGCGGCACGGGAACATGGATTGGTGGTCGGGCGCGATCTTTCGGTGATCGGGTTCGATGATGCACCGATGGCACAGTATTTGCAACCGGGTTTAACCACGCTGCGGCAGGCCATACCCGAAACCGGACAAGCCCTGATTGCCATGCTGGAAAATGTGATCAACAAAGACCCGCTTGCCAAGCAGCACATCCTCATTCCTCCAAGTCTGATTATCCGCGACTCATGCGCGCCTCCATTAAACGATTAGCCGCAGCATCACGGGTGCGCTAAACTGTTGACAATAGACTGTGGAAGGTGTTATGTCAGCACTTTTTTGGATTAAACTGCTCCATACGCTGGTGTTCATCGTGGAGAGTGCGGCGATCCTGTACATTCTCTACAGCGGCTTGTTCAACGTGGGCGGCACCGGATTGGTGATTGCAGTCATCCTCGTCCTGGCGGAAATTATCGTCTATGTGGGGAATGGTACACGGTGTCCGCTGACTAAAGTGGCGCGGCAGTTAGGCGATGCGACAGGCAACGATTTTATCGCGGACATCTTTTTGCCGGAACGGTTCGCCCGTCTGATTCCGATGGTTTGCGGCGGGTTGGCGGTGATCGGCCTATTGATAGTCGGCCTGCGTTTGGTGATGGGATGATCTCGAAGATGATACTTTTCCAGTTGATAATGGTGCGGAACTGGCTCAGGATAGGATAGACTCATAACCACATTCAGGTTTTGCGCTTAGTATCTATCCGTAGACCGTTTACCCCTAACCCCAACCCTTCCCCCGCACGCAGGGGAAGGGAGCAAAACAAGTTGTTTGTGACTGTGTACGGTAGTTTATGGATAGGCACTTAACACAAAACAGCCTGGGTGATTGCTCAGGCTGTTGTTTTTATTGACTTATCCTCCCTTGAATCGAAATCAGGATTCATGCATTCTCCAGTCAATCGCAACACTGCTGACCTCACTGATTATCCCGATCTGGTTGTGATCTACTTCGGCCTAGAGGTTCAATCCTTGCAAGGCATGATGACAACGTTACGATTGGGACGCGCGATTGATGCGGCTTTACGACAACGGCCTGATGGACTGCTGCGGCACGAACTGATGCTTTTCGGTCTGTTTCCGTTTCAGATCGGGATGCGGCAATACTGGCGAAATTTCGAGGCGATGGAAGCATGGTCACGGATACTTCCGCACCGGGAGTGGTGGGAAAGCTTTCTGCATCAACCGCGCGGCATCGGGTTATGGCACGAGATTTACACCCAGCAGCACGGCATCGAAGGCATTTATGATAATATGTCGCGCAAAAAGGGGTTAAGCCGCTTCGCCCCCTTGCATCCCGCGCGCGGCAGGTGGTCATCCGCACGCGGGCGATTGGGGAAACTCAATCACAAAGATGGGGACATGAATGAACCCGTGAATAACCCGTGAACGATGCGGGCAGACATGCGCTGCGCTTAGTCTGCCCCTACGAAAATCATCTTCCACAGGGAGGCTATGAACATCATTATCGTTTCGCTCATGCTGCCAGTGTGAACCTGCCCGTATGTCTACTCACTAAATTTTATCTTGCCGCTGTATTAGCCCTGTGAAGCTAAGGCGACCTCGTGCTTCGGCAGGCGGTAAAAGTACCCCAAATACCCGGCCATCAGGGCTTCTAGTCCATGCAACCAAATATCGTGCCCGAATAATGGCAGCAGCCCAAAGGTGGTGTATAGGCTAGAAAACAATCCCAGCAGGGCAAAGATCGCCAGCACAGGTGCGAGTATCCGGGCGTACAGCCGCGCGGTGGCATAGCGCCGCCATGCCCAAATCCCCCAAACACCCCACGAAAAATGAATCAGGTTATGGACAAGGTTTACGGGAAATAATCCCAGCAGTAAGCCATAACTTGTATCGATGATCAGCGGCGGAAAATCCGGCGGCGGGGGCGGCGTCACAAAGGGGACAAATCCGCCTACTCCGGCTAACACAAACAAAATGCCCATCACCAATGCAAAGTAGCGAACAATCATGATTGCACCTTCGCCTCATTCTGATTCCAGCGCCGCGCGGCAACCAGCAATATCAGGCTGGTCAAAGCCATCGCCGCGAACATCCCCACCCATAACCATGTCGTGGCATACGACCAATTCACCCGATTAACCTGCGCGTTGACGATGAGCAGACCGACCAACGCCAATACGCCTAATAAGCCCTGCGTCACCCCGGCACCCGCCAATTCGCCCGCAGTTGTCGCCCGCGAAATGGTGATTAACCCGAATGCTCCGCTGAAGAAAGTCGCGCTGTATAGCTGGGCATGAAATTCATCCAGCGCCCACGGCCAAAATGATGTAAAAGTCAACGGCGCGACCAGCAACCCCACCCCGTACAATCCCAAAGCGCCGCCGAAAATCAGCAGCGTATAACGCAGCGCGGATGAAGTTGGCCGCAAGATATTGGTCGGCACACGGCGATAGAGCCAGAGATGATAGGCAGAGTTAACGGGCAAGGCGATATACAGCAGAAACCACAGCCATGTACCCCATCGGCTGAAATCAAAAAGATGGGTGTTCAGGATGGATACGACCAGCACCACAGCCGTGAATGAGAAAATCGTCCAGACGACAGGCCGCGCCGGATACCAACGCCCCCCTCGGAACATCACCCCAACAGCGACCATCGCTGACAGATAAATCGCGCCCAGAAAACGGGTGTTAAACGGTGTGAGTTCCCACGGCCATAAAGTGGCGGCGATATCCGGCAGGAGGAATAACCCGATTCCGGCGGCAGCCAACACGATGACTTCGATAAAAGTCATGATGCGCAGCAGTGGCGTTAACGGCGGGTTGCTTTCGGTGAACTGCATAGATGACTCCCGGTGGTGACAGCGTAGCTCAACCATAATCCAAAACGCCTAAATCAGCCAGTGAACCGCCTACTTATTCAACTTCGCCAGCACGCCTTCTACCGTCAAATCGGCCAATCCGCCGGGGCTGACCATATGGGCGTGGGTGATGACGGAATGTCCGACGCCAACGGTATAAAATCCGCCCGCCAGCGCGGCGTCAATTCCGGCTTCGGCGTCCTCAAACACCACCCCTTCATTCGGGGGAAATCCCAACCGTCCGGCTACCCAGATAAATAAATCCGGCGCTGGTTTGGTGTTGACTACACTGAAGCCGTCGCCAATCGCGTCGAAACGGTCGATCAAATTCAGGCGTTCCAATACATCGCGGGCGTTCTTGCTGGCTGAGCCTAAGCCCAATTTGATGCCTGCTGAGGCCGCGCTATCCAGAAAGGTGACTACACCGGGCAGCACATGTTCCGGCGTAATTTCCTGCAAATAGGCGCGGTAGTAATCATTCTTGCGCGTCATCCAATTCTGCGCGGTTGCTTCGTCAATCGGACGGCCTTTGAGCATCCGGTTCAGGCTTTCGCGCCGCGAAACGCCGCGCAGTTGTTCATTATCCTCGCGCGTGAAGGCGATGCCTTCCTCCTCTGCTAACTGTTTCCACGACCGAAAATGAAACTCAGCCGTATCGGTAATCACACCATCCAGATCGAAGATAAACGCTTTAATGGTCATGGTTGTTCCTCCCACAAGATGCTCTACTTAAAGGTTTAAATATACGATCTGTTTGGCGCAACGCAAGCCTAATTTGACAGCTTAAAGGCTGCAATATGATTTGTAAACCGTAGGCTAACCGTTGTTGACAGTCCTAGAGTCACACAAGATAATAGACCGACTGGAACTGAAGTCCTGTTTTAAACGTCTTTACATAGTGGGAATCCACTCAAAGTTGGGGGTCGACTCCGCCAACTGGCCTAGTGTGTCGGGACACAGTTCAGAGTATGATGACTGAAATAACGGCATTCAAGACTTTTTGCCCACTCATTGCTGAGGGCTATACGCAAAGGTGAGCGACAACGCAATCGATGAGCAACAGGCAAATCCAACCAGCCAATCGTGGTGATACGCGGCTCGCACCCCGCGGACGACCTCGCGGATTGGTTTCACAAGTTTCAACGTCGATACTCCAACCGGGGTATTTCTTCCGCACCCTGCCCCCCATGGCCGATACACGCCAATGGTTGTGGGTGGCTGTTCTGATTCTGGCACTGACAGGTATGAGTGCCGTCCGGCAAGAAGGGCTGAAAAATGGCGGCGGGAGCAGCGTCACCACTCCACCCATTGATTTTGGTACACCATCCGGCGGTGATCTAGGTGGTGGAATCAGCGGTGGGCCATTTGGCGGGCCATCTGCCAATTTTGGCGACATACCGACTGATATTGGGGGCGGTGGTACAACCAGTTCTGGCGACATCTCTGACAACCTGACGACCGCGCTCATCAATGGGGCGGGCATTCTGGTTGGATGGGTTGTACTGGCGGTGCTGCTGTGTGAGGTTTCATTATTTAACGGGCAGATGCCGAGCTTCGGGCAAAATCTGCAAGTCGCCATCTGGACAACCGTGCCCATCGCCGTGATGGCTGGCTTGCAACTGGTCTATTTTGCCGGGAACGGCCCGCTGCGCGAACCAGGTATTTCCGGCCTGCTCCAATATTGGGACGGCTATGAAACACTGCCGACTTTCCTGAAAAGTCTGGTGCTTTCGCTGACCACTCAGTTGACGATTTTCTGGTTGTGGGGTCTGGTGCTGATTTATGTGGGCGGGAGGAATGCTTTGCAGGGCAAACGCTGGGCGGTGCTGATCGTGGTGGTCGCATGGGCGGTTGTGACGGTCGTCGCGCCAGTCATCACAGGAGCAGTGGCCGCACCGGAATCTACGATTTCAGGCGATCCATTGAGCAATACCGGGGATGGCGGCGAAGTGCCGTTTGATCTGGGGCTGGGCGACCCTTCATCCGATTTACCACCGGTTATGCCGGACAGCACCCTGCCGCCTGAATTGCAGTTCCTGAATGAACCACCACCCACTGAATCGGCTCCAGATACCCAACCGGAGCAGACGGTTGAACCGGGGGCTGAAACAACAGGCGAAGCTGCCCAAAATGACGAAACTTTTATCCTCGGCCCATCGTTTGAAGATGTTACAGCCGAGGCAACACCGGAGGTCGGGGTTACACCCGCACCATCGGATCCGTAAATCAGGATGAGGCTTATTGGAAGATGTCTGACCATAACGGAAAACACGCCATGATTGTCGGGCGCGGGCTGGATAAAAGTTTCCAGCTTGGCGACCAGTGGGTGCAGGCTTTGTATCATGTCGATCTGGACATCCCACAGGGGCAGTTCGTCGCCGTGATGGGGCCAAGCGGGTCGGGCAAAAGCACACTGTTATACATGCTTGGTGGTTTGGATCGTCCTACTGCCGGACATATTGAAGTTTCCGGGCAGCCCATTGATACCCTTTCAGGCGAGGATCTGGCACGCTTCCGGCGGGATACCATCGGCTTCATCTTTCAGGCGTTTCATCTTGTACCGACCATGACCGCGCTCGAAAATGTCTCTCTTCCGGGCATCTTCGCCGGGATGGAGCGCGATGTCCGCGAAAAACGGGCATTCAAACTGCTGGCAGCATTGGGTATGGAAGATCGCACCGATCATCGCCCATCACAGCTATCCGGCGGACAGCAACAACGGGTGGCTATCGCGCGGGCGCTGTTCAATGATCCACCGATTATTATGGCCGACGAACCTACGGGCGCGCTGGACAGCAAAACCGGCACAACCGTTATGAAAATGCTTCGGTGGCTGTGCAGCAAACAGGGTAAAACGGTGATCGTCGTCACCCATGATCCGGTGGTTGCCAGTTATGCTGACCGAATGCTGATGCTTAAAGATGGCGAGATTATCGAAGACCGTCTCACGCACGATTCCAAAGCCAATGGACGGCACGCAATTACAGTTGAACCCCTGCCCGCGATTGAGGCAGACGAGGAAGATTATGCAGAAGAAACTGATGCTCCGTAATACTCTGTCCCACGCGCTGCGCCTTACCCTCTTGCTGTCGATCGGGTTAGGTTCAATCGGTTTGTGGAATACTACTGCCCAAGATGCCACTGAAGAACCCGTTGTGCAGCCGTTGCAAGCGTGCATCACTGCAATAACGACCTCGCCAGCCTTTGTGTTCGTGGGGCAAACTGCGATTTTGAATGTCAGTGGTTCTAACTTCACGGCGACGACTCAGGTGCGTCTGCTGGGAGTAGACCCGGTTCTGGCATCCGCATTTATCGACAGCACGAGAATTCAGGCGGCTATTCCCGGTGATTTAGCGGTTGGTCAGTACATTGTCGAGGTAAAAGATACCGCGAATCCATTGTGTCCTACCCCGGTTACCAGCTCATTTGAAATTCGGGCTTTGCCACCGCCAACCACTGCGCCGCAGCCCACTATCCAGCCAACAGCCGCGCCACCACCCACTGATATTCCGGGTACGCCCAATCTGCTGGTACGCAGTTTCACCGCCAGCCCATCCAAGATTAAACCGGGCGATACGGTCAGTTTTTCAGTGGAAGTCGTTAATCAGGGCAGCCGGGTTGCCCAGCGCGTTTCGGTGTCAATTGACCCCGGTGGTAAATTTATCGCATCAGGCGGGCAGGCCAGCGTCATTCTGCCCGATATTGGCGTGGGCGGCAGTTTTACGTTCAATATCTCGACGACAGCAGCCAGCGATACCACAGGTGGAGCACAGCCCGTCGGCATCACTTTCGCTTACAGCGATTTCAGCGGACAGGTTTACAGCAGCAAAGGGGCACTGACGGTCGAAGTTGAAACGGTAGCAGTAGCTTCGCAAGTTACGCTCTCCCGTTATCTGGTCAACCCCAATCCAGCGATTCCGGGCGAACCCGTCACGATCACGGTGCTGCTGACCAATACTGGTAATGACATGGCTCAACAAGTGCTGGTGACGGTGGCAGCGGATGGTATTTTGCTGGCCGGGCCACAGGGCAACAGTTTCCCGGTGGGGGATATTCCAGCAGGTGGAAGTGCCAGCGTGGATATGCCGTTGATCGTCAGCGGCAGCGCCAAATCCGGGCCACAATCGCAGTCGATTTCAATCAATTATCTGCAAACTGGCGAGAATAAGAACATCAACGGCAGCATGACGCTGGACATTGCCAAAATCACCGTGCCTGCCCCGATCATGAATCTGGATTCCTACAGTACGGGGTTTGATTATCTGCAACCGGGGCAGCGGTTCACACTGGAAATCACCCTCAAAAATATTGGGGATGCGACCGCGACCGGATTAAGCGTCACCTTTGGTTCAGTGGAGTCGTCCGGTGCTGATCCGACGCCGGGAGCAGGTTCAAGCACCAGCGTTACCCCCAGCACTACATTTGCTCCGCTTGGCTCTGGCGGGACGCAGTTCATCGGCAATGTTGAAGCTGACGGCGAGGGCATTACGCTCAATCAGGAATTCATCGTCAGCGGTTCGGTAGACAGCGGTGTATTCGGCCTGCCCATCACGCTGATCTACAGCCGACCAGATGGTTCATCAGCACAGACGAAATTGAGCGCCAGTCTGGTGGTACTCGTTCCGCCGCAGATTCGGATTACACAGTCTGCGCCCGTACCCGAAAGCGTCAATCTGGGGGACAGCATTACGGTGTCGCTGGAGATTGCTAATCGTGGACGCAAAATCGTCAACTTCACCAACGCAGTCATCACCACCGAAAATGCTGAGGTACTGGATGGGGCAGAAACTTATCTTGGCCCGGTGCGAAACGATGACAGCACCACACTGAATGCAACCGTCATCCCTTCAGCCGAGGGCGAAGCAACTATCACCGTCACACTGAATTACACCGACGATTTGAATCAGCCGAAGACAATTGAGGAAATCTACACGGTGCAGGTCAATCCTGCCCCACCAGCGATTGACTTCGGCCCAACCCCGGATTTCAGCCAACCGCTGCCCGGAAGCGAAGAACCGCAAATTGACAACCGTGATCTGCTGGGACGGCTGCTTCTGGGGCTGCTAGGGTTGGGGAGCTAGATCAAGTAGTAAGGATTTTATGATGGTTGCCATTCGGCTCAATACAATTATTGGTGATGATCGCAAACTCATCATCCAACTGCCAGATGAAATTCCGCCCGGTGACATCGAATTGATCGTTCGCGCAGTTGAACCGTTATCGACTACGATCATAAACCCGGCGCGTGAGGCAGCTAAAGCAAAACTATTGGCAGGTGGCGCACTGGTAACAGAGTTCAGCGTACCCGCTTGGTGCAATACGCCTGAGCATTGAGGAACGGATGCGTTTAGGGACATTGCCACCCGATGCACACTCATCGCTCGATTTGATTAACGAAGACCGAGGCGATTGGTGAGTACTTTTTTCGTGAACACAAATCTGCTCGCAGCGGCGTCGGCTGAAGGGTTTCTAGTAGATAACCCGCACACGCATCCCTGAACTTTAGAAGTGAGGAAACTGCGATGCTCTACGAATTAGGTTTACTGGCAATCGGGAATCTGGCACGGGCACGGGCGCGGCTGGCAATGACCGCGGGCGGGGTGCTGGTGGGAACAACCGCTGTCATTCTGTTGATCGCGCTGACCATCGGCCTGCAAAACGCGGCTGAAGCCAGCATCGGCAACGACGCTTCGCTCACCGAAATCGAGGTTTATCCCAACTACAACTTCATGCCCGGTGGTGAACAACCGGAAACCCTTCCGCAATTGACGGTCGAAAATGTGCAGACATTCTGGAATATTCCCGGTGTGGCCTTCGTGCTGCCCATGACCCGGTTGCAGGGTGGACAAATCACTGCGGGAAAGTATTCGGGCTATGCGGACATCATTGGTATTGATCCACGATTGGTTCCCTATCTTGGGCTGCAACTTCAGGCCGGAGAACTGACGCTGGAAAAAGGGCAAATGCTGATCGGTGCGCATGTTGGGGATTATTTCTACGACCCCAAAGCCAGCGGCGACACTTTCGAGTCGGTGATGGTTGATCTGTTCACGACTCCTTTCCGGCTGGAATTGTATCAATACACAGGAACGACGCCGGGAACCCGTAAAATTGATGGCAAACCAAGCGGCCTCATCATGACGGGTGGGCGTTTTGATTATTCGATTCTGATGCCGATTGAGGATGTGATTGAGTATAACGAATGGATAACCGGCAACGAATTCGACCCGGAAACATTCATTTACGATCAGGTCATTATCCGTTCCACCAGCCGCGAAACCACCAACGCTATTTCAACCGCTATCCGTGAACTGGGTTTCGCATCCGGCGGGATGGGCGAATATCTGAATCAGTTGAACAATTTCTTTGGCACCATGCGCTTGATGCTGGGGGGCGTGGGCGGCGTGGCACTGCTGGTGGCGGCCTTCGGTGTGGCGAACACGATGACGATGGCAATTCTGGAACGCACGAAAGAAATTGGTTTGATGAAGGCTATCGGCGCGACTGATCGTGATGTGCTGACGGTGTTCCTGATCGAAGCGGGGTTAGTGGGTTTATCGGGCGGTGTGGCCGGAGTGGGCCTGTCGTTCTTCCTGCAAAATCTGGTTAATCAGGCGCTTGCCAACGCCCCCACCGATACATCCGGCGGAGGCGGGTATTTCCTGCCCTTCGACACCTCACAAATCGGCGGCAATCTGTTCGTGATTCCGCCGGAACTGGCGCTGTTCGCACTGGCACTGGCGACGGCAGTGGGGTTGGGTGCGGGATTATATCCCTCACTGCGGGCGGCGCGGCTACCTCCGGTCATCGCCCTGAAGATGGAATAGAGTCAGTCAAATATCGAATACCATCTCATGCTGCGTCAGCCACAGGTTGTAGCCTGCCGACTCGAAGATCGGCCATGCGGGGTCATCGCTGACCAGATTAATCAAGCGGCCTGATGCATAGGGATGGCGGGTGTGAAAGTGCGCCACCAGCGCCTGCATTCCATCGGCTGTGCCGCCAATATCAAACCAGCGCACGGCTTCCGGGCTGACGGCTGCCGCACCCCAAGCGAGATGGTTTCCATCTTTTGTGACCAGCCATCCCCATATATCCGGTGTGCGGTGCAGCGACTCGGCCTGCCGCTGCCAAGGGGTAAGCTCGGCACGCTTTGAGCCAATCGCGTTGAGGGCTTCATCCAACCCTATCATTGTGACCTTAAATCCATCCGGTTTAGCCAAATCCGGCCTATCGGGAACATGAACGGCACGTTCGATAACCAGCAACTGACGCACATCCCGAAAGCCCAAACTCAGATACAGATTATGGGCCGGGGTGTTGGTTTCGATCACTTCCAGCCACACCTGCGCTGCCCCATGCACCCGCGCCTCATCAATCAAATGCCCCATGATCTGCTTGCCGAGTCCCTGCCGCCGGAAGGCTGTATCCACGCCGATGCCGCCTACCCATGTACGCCCCTCACGGAGGCCTAGCAAGCCAATTCCGGCAACTGTCTCTCCACTCATTGCCAAGCAAGAGGCATTCACGTTGATATCATGCTGATGGATATGATTACGGATAAAAGCAGCATCCACATGAACGGGCATCACATAACCCTGATACCCGGCATTAAACGCATCCGCTAATTGTTCGTCGCTAAACAGGTTGATGGGCTGCATGGTGATCGAAGTCATACGAAGCTGCTCCTAAAGGTCGAAAAAGATTCGCCTATTGTATCGCTGAACCGCGCGACAGGTTCGGATTGGCCTCTAATTTTTTGCTGGCATCACCTCCGCCTCAAATCGTAATGTAGCCAGATAATCATCCAATGTTTCGGCGCGGCGGATGCGTTCCACCGTTCCGTCTGCATGCAGCAGTAATTCCTGTGGACGCAAACGCCCATTGTAATTGAACCCCATCGCCAGCCCATGTGCCCCGGTGTCGTGAATAACCAGCAAATCCCCTTCGGCAATCGGCGGCAAAGAACGCTGTATCGCAAATTTATCATTGTTCTCGCACAGCGAACCGACGACATCGACCACTTCATCATCCGCGCCGGACTCTTTGCCCAGCACATCAATATGATGATACGCGCCGTACATCCCCGGACGCATCAGCGCAGACATGGAGGCATCCACGCCGAGGTAGGTGCGGTAGGTTTCCTTGCGGTTGATGGCTTTCGTCACCAGAACGCCGTGTGAACCAGTGATATAACGTCCACTTTCCATGTAGAGATTCGGCACATAGCCATGATGTATCTGGAAATCAGCCAGCAATGTGCTGACTTCCTGACCCAATAAGCCAACATCCAACGGTGCATCATCTGGCTTATAAGGGATGCCCAGCCCGCCGCCAATATTGATAAATTCGAAGGTGATGGCAAGTTCCTGCTGCGCCCATGCCGCCAGATCAAGCAGCATCCGGGTGGTTTCCAGCATGTAGGGGTACTGGCGCTCATTGGAAATGACCATCGTGTGCAGGCCAAAGCGTTTGATGCCCAAAACCTGTGCGCGTCGGTAAGCCTCAATGAACTGATCGTGATGGATGCCGAATTTCGCCTCCGCCGGATTACCGATAATGGTGTTTCCGGTGCGGCGCGGGCCAGGGTTGTAACGGAAAGAAATCACTTCTGGCACAGCGGGCAGCTTATCCAGCAGCGAAATATCGTCCAGATTCAGGAGGCACCCACCGGAAGCCAACGCCGCTTCAAATTCCTCACGGGTTGTGTTGTTGGAGGTGAAGAAGATGTCTTCGCCGTGCGCCCCAATCCCCCGGCTGAGTACCAATTCGGGGATGGAACTGCAATCAAAGCCGAACCCCATCTCGCGGATGATCGTCAGAATGCGCGGATTGGGCAGCGCCTTGACCGCGAAATATTCACAGAAGTTGGGTGCATCGGCAAAAGCGGTTTTCAAAGCTGCACCCGTTTCACGGATTCCGGCTTCGTCGTAAATATGAAATGGTGTACCGAAGTGCGCGGCGATTTGTGGCAGGTGCGGGTAGAGACGATCTTTGAAGGCTGGCGATATAGGCATGCGTTTAGCTCCGACGTAGGGATTTAGGTGTGGTTATAAATGAAGCGCCCATCTTTAGCCAGAATCAAAAAAGCGGCCTGTCATTTAGAACATGCCGCCCTTTCACTTTTAATTTTACTTTTTAGTTTTTAGCTCTATCCAGCCGTGCCAACGCGACTTCGGAGGTATCGCGCACAGAAGGATTGGTCGAACGCGAAGCCACTTTCAGACCAGCGACCGCTTCCGGGGTACCGATTTGCACCAAGATACCGGAAACCAGAATGCGAACGGCTTCTTCATCATGTTGCAGCGCATCCAACAAAGCAGGCACACCCGGCTTCCCGATCTTCACCAGCGCGGTCGCCGCCAGCATCCAGACCGCCCGTTCATCGTCACGCAGGGCGTCGATCAAGGCAGGGACAGCAGGTTTGCCGATTTTCACCAGCGCCCGCGTCGCATTCAGCCGCGCCGTCCAGCTACGGGCACGCAAGCCATTGACCAACCCTTCAAACGCCACGTCACCGTAGTACAGGGCGTTTAAAAAATTTTGGATCGAATCCTGATTAGACATAATGCCCCCCTTACTACTTTCTCAAATTTATTGTACGCCACTATTGCGAAAAAGCAGTAAAGATTTCCCCAATTCCAGGTTACGATTTCTTTATATGTTGTATTTGTGCGGCCTGTGCTTCGGGTGTGTCGATGCCTTCGAGCGCCTTTGCAGCTACATCGCAAACCCGTAAACCGGAAAACATCGAGCGAGCAGCATCATCCAAACAGGCGATTAAGGCTGGAACTGCCGCCGGACTGCGGGTGCTGCCCAACGCCACCACCGCCGCGTAACGCACGTATTCATTAGGTGATTTCAGGAGTTCGAGCAAACCGGAAACGGCTTTTTCGCCCATTTCACCCAGCACCCATGCCGCCTGACCGCGTTCCAATTCGCTGGCATTTTCGACCATCGAAAACAGCGAGGACAAGGCAGCATCCCCCATTTGCTTGAGGATTTCCAGCCCATAACGCCGCACTCTGGAGTCGGCAAAATCGACTAATAAACTGAGCAACGACGGAACCGCCGCCTCACCAATCCGCACCAGCGCCACCGCTGAAGCTGCACGGACATTGGGATTATCCGCCCGCAAAATGCTAACCAATCCCTCGACTGCCTGAGCATCCCCAATCTGACCGAGGATTTCGGACACCAGAATCCGCACAGCTTCTTCGTCCTGTTGGAGCGATTGCAGCAGTTCGGGAACCGCTTCATGGCCGATCTTCACCAGCGCCGCCGCTGCCAGCATCCAGACTTCACGCGCGTCGTCCCGTAAAGCACCGATCAACGGTGCTACAGATGGTCTGCCAATCTTCACTAGTGACTGCGCAGCCCGTATCCGTGCCTCTTTGCTTTCGGAACGGAGGGCTTCGACCAGCGGCTCGACCGCCTGAACACTGCCCAACATTCCGGCAGCATAGCGTTGCAGCATTCCACTGCCCTGCCGCGCGCTGGTGCTATGGGGCTGGATTTTGGTTTCGTCGTTCATTATTCACCTGGTGTTTATTATCGCCCTGTATTGTCCGCATATCGAACTTGCAAACACCTTACGAAAATGTAAGATAATCGTGAGACAGGTTATAAAACACTAACCCGGATGGCAGCCGCAAAATCAAACCATTGAGATGTGGACATAAATCACGATTATTAAATTCTGGCTTAGAATGTAAAGATGATACCTGTTTTATCGTGAACAAAAATGACCCGATTTGGAGTCTTACCTATGTTCCCCCCCGACTCCCCTATGCAAGAATCCTACGCTCAACGACTGCGCCTTCTGCACGAGATTGACCGGGCGATTTTAGCCGCTGAATCCACGCTGGATATTACCCGCGCCGCCGTGCGTTACATCCGGCAGCTTGTGCCCAGCGACCGGGCTACGCTGGTGCTGCACCATCTGGAACAAGAAAAAGTCGAACTGATGGCGGTCAGCGGGCTGGGGCAAGACAAATTCCCGGAAAGTACGATCTCACCTCTCTCGGATTACCCGCCGCTTGAGCCGCTGCTGCGCGGCCAACCGCGTTATCTGCCCGATTTGATGCAGGTGCTCGACCTTGCCCCGGTAGTAGGTCGGTTGGTCGGGATGGGTTTACGGTGTTTCGTCAGCCTGCCGTTGATAGCCGAAGATCATTTGATTGGTGCGCTGACACTGAGTTCAACCCAAACCAACGCATTTACAGCGGAGGGCATCGAGATCATTCAGGAGGTTGCGAACCTGATTGCCATCGCTCTGCGGCAGTCGCAGTTACGCGAGGAAATCCGCCGCCATACGGAAGAACTGGAAATGCGCGTGGCCGAGCGCACGGCTGAACTAACCGCCGCCAATGAACGACTGCGCGAACTGGATGATCTTAAATCCAAGTTTGTTTCGGATGTTTCGCACGAACTCCGCACCCCCATTTCCGGCCTGAACATCCGGCTGCATTTGCTGGAGCGCAGCCAACCCCAAGATTACCCCCGACATATTGGGCTGCTGAAAGACCAACTGGCAGGTTTAAACAAATTGGTCGAAAGTATTCTCGATCTGGCGCGGCTGGATTTAACGGATGCTGACAAATTAATGTTTGCTCCTGTGGATTTAAACGCGGTGGTGGATGAGGTCAGCACAGCATATGAACCGCTGGCGCAGGCCGCAGGTTTGGAATTCCGATTTATCCCCGCCGCTAACCTGCCGCCGATCCGGGGCGAACACAACCAGCTTTCGCAGGTGATTACCAATCTGGTCGCTAATGCTATCAACTACACGGCTGCCGGACAGATCAGCCTGAAAACATGGAATGAAAATGGTCAGGTTTATCTGGCGGTGCGGGATACAGGCATGGGAATCGAAGCACACGAAATCCCTCATATCTTCACGCGCTTTTACCGGGGTGAACGGGCAGGACAATCCAAAGTGCGGGGTACGGGCTTGGGTTTGGGCATCGTCAAGGAAATTGTCGATCTGCACGGTGGCAGCATCACGGTCGAAAGTGCCCGCGATCAGGGCAGCACCTTCACTATGGGTTTTCCGATCTGGCGGGCGGAGCAGAACTAAATCTGACTTTTCAATTGCAGTGCGCTGTAGACACCCTCGACCGTAAGTTTGATAAACACTGCCGCCAGTTCATCCGGGGCAAGCACCATACCCCCTTCCAGCCACCAGACGATCACCGACAGATATGCCCCTGCTGAAAATTGAGCTGTCATATCAATCAGCGGCATCGCTTCCGGGTTCTCGCGTTCAACGATCTGCAACAAACGCAGGCGAATCGTTTCCGCCAGATATGCACGAAGCTGCGCCGCAAAGGTTGGAATGCCGGATGCCCCCAATACAGCACGGTAAAAATCGGCATAAGCCGCCACATGTTCAAATAAAATGGTCGATTGGGTGACGGGTAACTGCGGATCGTCTAGCGAAGGTGGCGCGGCGGCCTGTCGCAGTTCGTCGAAAATTTCGGTCATGCTCTGGGTGAGGAGTTCCTGCTTATTCCCGTAATGCAGATAAAAAGTAGCGTGGTTGAGGGTGGCGCGGTCAGTGATGTCCTTCACCGTAATGGCCTCAAATCCGCGTTCGACAATCAACGCCATCAACGAATCACGCAGCAGTTGACGGGTGCGTTTGACGCGCGGGTCTAATTTCTTCGACATTTTGCCTTCCTTTGTCGCATAAGCGATACGCACATGAGATCGCTGATTGACAGTCATTACAAGTATCCTTACGATAACTTTATCGATAGAGTGTCGATAAAGCAACAAGTAATCGACGAACAAGGAGTGGTGAAGATCATGACGACGATACAGATTGTGTTGGGACTTTCCGCGTTGGGAGCCGGATTATTCACAGGCATCATCGCCGCGATGGTCGGGGTTATTCAACGGGTGCTCAATACCCTGAGCGCCGAGGCTTATACCCCGGTGATGCAGGGAATCATCCGTTCCGGGCGGCGGTCGGTGCTGGTCTGGTTGTGCCTGCTCGTGCCGCTGTTCAGTGGCTTGATCGGTGTGGTGCTGCTGTGGAATGAACGCGGCAGTCTGAGCTTCACGCTGGTATTCAGTGCCTATCTGGTATTCGTCATCGGGCCTGTGGGGCTGTCCCGGTTGTTCAACGAACCGCTGTATGATCGCATTCTGCGCTGGTCAACCGAGGGCATTCCAGCCAACTGGCAGTTCTATCGTACCCGCTGGTATCAGTTCAACCTGCTGCGGCTGTCGACGGCTTTGGTCGCCTGCTGCCTGTATCTGATTGCGTTCCTTCAGGTGTAGCTAAGACTCCCGCGTCTGATGATAATGTTCCGCCGAGCGCGCGCGATTCTGGCAGGCAGGGCTGCACCAGAACCGGCGCGCATTTTTGGTGGTATCGCGAAACATCAAAATGCAGTGTTCGTTTTTGCACTTCCGCAACCGGTCGCGCTCAACCCCGGTGAGCAGTTCCAGCCCCGAAAAAGCCACCGCCATCAACAGCGGATGCAGGCGATCTGTGTGTTGTGTGCCTGCCAACATCCCATTCGGAAGCAAGTCGGCTTGCAGATAACACAAGCGCAGTACCGCATTCAGGATTTCCAGATCGGATTCTGGGGACAAACGATTTTCAACTACGGACGTAAATAGTCCACGCAGCGCCTGCCTCAGCCGCTTCGTTTGCCTAAAATCAGTCTCGGTGATTGCAGTCGATAACCCCGCCTTAAGCCCATACTGCGTACCTGCCATGTGCCACCAGCCAGCCAGATCGACGGGGGTTTTGAGCAAGTCCGCAGGCTTGCGTCGCACAATCACTTCGGTATTCACCAGATCGAGCGCCAATGCATCGCCCAGAAAGAAAAAGTCCGTTTCCATACTTATCGCCTTCCCGGTTGGTATCCTGATCTCCATCATACGCCTTCCGGCATAAATATACATTTCTAATGGTATTTGACATCGTATATTTTAGCAGTACAATCCATAAATATACGCATTAAATCCGATTTTAAAGCGTATAACAAATTTCCTGTTCATCATTTCGGAGGCTGTATGCCAGATACACCACTATTGATTTCGTTACAAGTGGGGCTGCCGCGCAAAGTAACCGACACCGGATTTACCGGGAAAGCCTCGACATGGGAAAGCGGGATTTTTAAAACACCTGTGACCGGGGCAATATGGCTGGGGGAAACCCATTTAGCAGGTGACGGTCAGGCTGATCTGAGCGTTCACGGTGGCCCCGATAAAGCGGTGCTGGCCTATAGTGCCGATCATTACCCTTTCTGGCAGACTCGGCTTCCGGACATCCAATACGGCGCTTTCGGCGAAAACTTCACTATTGCCGGGTTGACCGAGGACACCGTATGCATAAATGATGTCTATGCTATTGGTGAGGCGCGGGTGCAAGTCTCGCAGCCTCGGCAACCGTGCTGGAAGCTGGCACGCAAACTGCAATCGAGGGATTTGCCCGCCCATGTTATCGAAACCGGATTTTCCGGGTGGT
Source organism: Anaerolineae bacterium (assembly GCA_019912965.1). Taxonomy (GTDB): domain Bacteria; phylum Chloroflexota; class Anaerolineae; order Aggregatilineales; family Phototrophicaceae; genus CFX2. Next base: position 4,784 of record JAIOHM010000106.1, on the reverse strand, counting down.
ACTTCCGGGTACTGATGGAAGGGCATGTTGAGGCTGGTCAGCCGATAGAATTGGTCGAACGCTCTTTATCCGACTGGACGATCACCCGCGTCAACCGTGAAATTATTTATGCGCGATGAAACCATTTGCCAGCGAGAGGCGTAATGGTACTATCACGTACATCTGTAACTTCTGTTCGGAGTCATCCTTATGACCGCGCTAAATGACCAACTCGCTGATATTCGTCCTACTGTCCGCACTCGCATGACGGGACGCCCGTTAGGCAGCCTGCGGTTTGATCTGGCGGCGGCGCTGCTCACGGCATGGTTCATAGGCGGCCTGTTTCTGGACGGCTGGGCACACAACAATGGGATGGTGGATAACACTTTCTTTACGCCCTGGCATCTGGTGCTGTACTCCGGTTACGCGGCGGTCGGTGCGTTGATTACCGTGACACACTTCCGCAATGTGTGGCGCGGGTACGGGTGGACGCAGGCGCTGCCACAGGGTTATGGACTAGGGCTGCTGGGGGTAGCATTGTTCGGCATCGGCGGCGGGTTTGACTTCTGGTGGCACGAAACCTTCGGATTCGAGGCTAATACCGAAGCCCTGCTCAGTCCGGCGCATTTGCTGCTGGCAACGGGCGCGATGCTGTTCATCACTGCCCCACTGCGGGCGGGATGGAATCGGACGGGTAAGGCGGAAGGCTGGCGCAATCTGCTCCCGACAGTTCTGGCACTGCTGTACATCCTTTCGATGCTGACCTTCTTCACCCAATACTCGCATTTCAACAGTTCGCCGGGCGTGCTGGTACAGCGTCCCAGTGGCAACCGATTTATGGTGGATGCCTATGCGGTGTGGAGTCTGGTTATTCCGGCAACTTTATTCACAGGCATTGCGCTTTTCGCGCTGCGGCGCTGGCATTTGCCAACCGGCACTTTTACCCTGCTCCTGACGGTCAACACTACCTTAATGTGGCTGATGAGTTGGGGGCGAACCAGCGATTATCCTTTTCTGCTGCTGGTCGGCCCGGTGACAGGTCTGATCGCGGATGGGATTGTGTGGTGGCTGAAGCCTTCCAAGGAACAGGTATTCGGGATACGGGTATTTGCCAGCGTTGTGCCGTTTATGATGACGTTGGTCTACCTGTTCATCCTGAATTCTGAAAAGTGGGGCGGGGTGTGGTGGCCGATTCACATGTGGTTAGGTGTGCCTTTTGTAGCGGGAATCGCTGGATTGTTCCTGAGCTATCTGGCTGTTCCGCCTGCAATTCCCGTTGAGGCCCAATAGCACCTCGTTTGTGGTTTCCATGCAGATCGGCTGAATAAAAACTATTTCGGTGTTTGCCGAAATTGATTCTTGACAAGGAAAACTATTTCGGCGAAAATCTAATTAGGCATAGAACTAATTAGGAGGACAACGAAATGCCTGAAGAAGAATTCAATACCCTGCTGGAGTTTTTCAAGGCGATGGGTAACGAAAGCCGCCTGAAAATCATCGGTCTGTTGGCGAATGGTGAGCGCACCGTCGGCGAATTGGCGGCGACGCTCAAGCTGACAGAGCCAACAGTTTCGCAGCATCTTTCGATGCTTAAGCATGTCGGTTTGGTGGAGGTGCGACCGGATGGCAACCACCGCCGTTATTCCTTTAACAATCAGGCGCTGATCGGCATGAACAAGAGTGTGTTCAGCCAGGAAAAACTGGCTTCGCTGGTCGAGCCGGATTCGGAGGATGAGTTCGTTCGCAAGGTATTCAAGAGCTACTTCAAAGGTGAACGGCTCGTGCAAATCCCGGTGAATGAAAAGAAATGGATCGTGATCCTCGACTGGTTCGCAGCCAAGTTCGAGATGGGGGTAGAGTACCCTGAAAAACAGGTCAACGAGATCATCAAACAGCACCACGCAGACTATGCGACGATACGCCGCGATCTGATCGAACGGCGTTACATGAAGCGCAAGGACGGTATCTACTGGCGGCTGCCAGATGATGATGAAGTATAGCTGTAAGGGGCGGATGCAACAGTTCCGCCCCTTACCATGAAGTTCAGGATTTAGGGCAGTGTTCCCACCAATTCCACCGCGTCAATCTCGTTCCAACCACCACCAATCGACTGATCGAAGTAAATAATCACGCCATCAACGGGTATATCTACATCCTCAATATCCAGCGTAAACACGCCGGGGCATTCGGTATTGCCGGGCGGGTCGGCACTTTCTGGCAGTTCGGTTATATCCCCGGTTGCGGTGTTCACCAGTTCAACACGAATAATTGACCCCGGATTGTAGGTCTGATGAATATTGATCTGCGTCGGAATCACGGGTTGATCGAATCCAACGGCCAGCATTTCCTTGCTGGTGCTGCTGGCGGCTGCCCATGCGCTGCTGGAGTCACCGCAAATGGCGGTGTTGGGTTCACCTGTCGCCTGATCGAAGCTCCATGCGTCTGTGCCGTATTCGCTCGAACCATCAGCGGAAGATGCCCACTGGTTAAAGGGCTGGTCGGCGGGAATCGTGCCGATCAATTCGACCGCATCGATTTCGTTCCAATTGCCACCGATGGTCTGGTCAAGGTGAATGACGACCTGATCGATGGGTTCGGGGATGCCTTCGACGTTCAGTGAAAAGACGCCGGGGCATTCGGTATTGCCGGGTGGGTCGGCACTTTCCGGCAGGCCAATGGTTTCGCCCGATACGGTAATCAGTTCGACTTCGATAATCGAGCCGGGATTATAGTTCTGGTGGATATTGATTTGGGCGGGAATAACCCCCTGCTCGAAGGTCAGCGTCAGCGTGTCTTTGCCCGTCCGGCTTTCGGATGCCCACGCCGCGCCAAAGTCCCCGCAGCCGGTTGTATCCGGCACGCCGGTGGCCTGTTCGGGATTCCAAGTGAGGTTGCCGAAGGATGTGGTGGCGGTAGCTCCGCTGGCCCATTGGTTGATCGGCAGTCCGGCAGGTGCAACTACACCCACCTGAATCGCGCCAATAATCGGTTTGATTTCTCCAGCCACATCTTCAAACGCGCCACCAAATTGTACGGCGACCAACACCGGAAGGCCCTCGAAATTCAGGACGTAGAGGACGGCTTCGCCACCGGGAATGTTAATGCCTGTGGCGATGATCCAAGCGGCGTCCAGATCACCCGCTGGATAATTCTGAATGCTGCCTGTTATCTCCAAAAGTTCGACGACTTCGCCCAACATGCCTTGCGCGTCGGCGCTGGTGTCAATCGGTGCGCTCTCTGCCGGGAAAATGCTGATGGCAATATCGCCCTCTTCCAAGTCGCCGCTGGCGTTCCGCAGGGCGGTAAGGGCAGCATCTGAATTGCCGAGATAAATCCCGGTGTCATCGGCACTTTCGGCCTGCCAGCCCGCCGGATAAGCGACACTGATTTCCCCAATCGAGAAGGTTTGGACATCCTGTGCGTAGGCGGGGAGGTGGACGGCGATTACCAGCACAAGCAATATGAAGCGTTTGAACATTGATGTAAGTCCTCTCTGAGCATTAAGGCTTTCTGCCTCGCAACGGCAGTATCTTTGTACGTTAGCATAAGCCAGTGATCGAGACAATGCGGTTTAGGGTTATCAGTTGTCAGTTATCGGTTATCGGTTTTCAGAAAATACGGAATAGACGGGGGCTGGTGGCGGCGTCGGTGACGGTTGTTAGCTGCGTGTTGCCAGTTTCCAGAAAAATACAAGATACACGGTGGGTTATCGGATTCTTTCGCGTGGGCGGTTTTCGGACTGTTCGGCAAAAAGTATTGCGGCGATTTGGGATTGGCCTGCCGCTGCAATACTTGCTGTATAGCTGCCAGTTACGCGTTACCAGTTTCCAGAAGCCAGGGGAAGATTCGCAAAATTCGTCAGATTCGTCAATTCAAAATGGGATTTTGTGCAATTTGCGAATCAACCTCACCCTAGCCCTCTCCAAATTGGAGAGGGGAACAAGATGTGGCGGCGGCGGCGGCGATGGCGGCGGTGATTTTGATGGCGACTATTCTGGATTGGTAAGATGCGGGTTGTCGTAGACGTAGAAGATATAGTCTTGCGGCCCGGTTTTGAGACCGAGATCGTTGAGCAAGCGGAGCAGTTGGGCGCGGTGATCAGTGCCATGATTGACGACATGGAGCAGCACCTGCCAGACGATCAGGTCTTTATCTTCATCCTCCAGCGGTTTTTCAAATAACATCTCATCCCGCAGGTTCGCCAGATAATCGCGCATGGTTTGCTCAACCTTATCCCAATGGGCGCGGATTACAGCGCGATCTTGATAGTCAGCGGGATTCAGCGGTTCGGGGATTTCGACGCCGCGCAGCCCGCTAAACCATGTGTCATCCACGCTCATGAGGTGGACGATGTGGTTATGGACTGAGCCGATGGAGTAGCTGACGGGCTGAGTGAACTTTTCTTGAGGCAGGTTGGTGATGCAGGTATCCCACAGGCTGCGGTTTTCGGCAAAGTGGTAGTTGTAGAGATGGCGGAAGGCGTCGGCGTTCATGTTGTGGGATGCTCCTCATATAAGCGCCACCGAGGGTTAAAACCGCTCGGCTACGAGAAAATCAAGCCCACTCAAGGGGCTGGTGGATAAAAACGCAGCCTATTGTTTTCTCGTGGACGGACATGCGCTGCGCTTAGTCCGCCTCTACCTCAAATCCATTCTATTTCATAAGTACGAAGGGCGAAGTAGAAATCCTACTCTAACCAGAGTAGCACAAGAGTTCGTATTTGTCAATTATAGTTCAGTTTGAAAAGCGGGAGGCTGACCGCTACAATGCGACCTCGATTATTGCTTACCCCACACCATAAATGT
>JAIOHM010000105.1 GCA_019912965.1 Anaerolineae bacterium | reverse complement strand
TGCGAATCAAAATCGCCACCAATGCGGTATCATGAATGCTCTACTATAGACTTTAAACTTTTCACTTTGAACTGATGGTTTTACACAGACCCATTTCTAGGACTTTTCAATGAAACGCCTCCTGCTCTTGCTCACCCTGCTGCTCGCCCTAACCACTGCCGCCCATGCCCAGGAAAGCGGCCTTACCGACCAACGCTTTGCCCGCCTCGAACGCGGCATCAACCTGCCCTTCTGGTTCTGGTATGCCCCGGCCAATGTCGATGCCCGCTTCAGCGATGACGATTTCCAGCTTATTCACGATCTCGGCTTCACCTTCGTCCGCGTCCCCATCGACCTCGGCTATGTGTTCGATGAAACCAGCCCGGACTTGCTCAAACACGATAACCTAAAACATATCGACAGCGGCTTTGATCGCTTACTAGAACACAACCTCGCCATCGTGGTTGACCTGCACAGCACCTCCATCGCGGACTCGAATGCTTCCAATTATTCCGGCGCGCTGGAAGACCCCGAATTTGTCGATGTATTTATCCGCTTCTGGCAGTCCTTTGCTGGGCATCTCAAAGACCGTGACCCGGAAATGGTGTTCTTTGGCCCGATGAACGAACCCGTTTTTGAAGACGATCCCTCCGCGTGGCTACCCATTCAGGAACGTTTATTGACCGCCATCCGCGAAGTCACGCCCGAACATACGCTCATCGCTACTGGGGCGCTCTGGTCAAGCCGCGAAACCCTGCTTGAACTGGAACCCTATTCCGACCCCAACATTGTCTACGATTTCCATTTTTACGAGCCGTTTGTGTTTACCCATCAGGGCGCAACATGGACTTGGGATGCCGTCGCCATCATGCGGAATGTACCTTACCCCTCCAGCCCGGAAAACGTTGCTCCCCTATTAGACGGCCTGCCGGATGAATCCCGTCAAGCGTTGGAATACTATGGTCAGGAACAATGGGATGGTGAACGCGTTAACGCCGAAATCGCCCGTGTCGCCGCGTGGGGAAAAGCCAATGGCGTCCGCCTGATTTGCACCGAATTTGGTGTCTTGCATGACTTCGCCCCGCCTGCCGACCGCGTACAGTGGACGTTGGATATTCGCACGGCTTTCGAGGAATACGGTATCGGCTGGTCAATGTGGGAATACGACGGCAATTTCGGGTTGGTGACGCGGGCTGGCTCACGACGCATCCTTGATGAAGATTTAGCAGCCGCCCTAGGTCTAAATCTCATTGCGTCCGGCTGAAAAACTCTACTATACTGTCAGAATAGGAGTTTGCTTCACGTAATCAAAGGTGTAATCCGAATGGCTGAGGCAACGCCCGGTTCAAACCGTTTCGGGCCATTTATTGTGCAGGAAAAATTAGGCGGCGGTGGAATGGCCGTCGTCTATAAAGCCGTCCACGAACAAAGCGGTGCAACCGTCGCCCTCAAAATCCTGCGCGGCTCAATTGCCGAACAACCCGGCATGGCTGACCGTTTCAAGCAGGAAGCCACCATCGTCAACCGCCTGCGTCATCCCCACATCGTCACCGTCCATAATTATGGTGTCATCCGGGGACGCCCCTACATGGAATTGGAGTACATGTCCGGCGGGACGCTCGCCCAGCGTTTCAAACAGCCTGCGGAAATCGGCCCGCAGGAAGCCGTCCGATTGCTCCGGCATGTCGCCAGCGCGCTGGATTATGCCCACCATCAGGGGGTGGTTCACCGTGATATCAAGCTGGAAAACATTTTGCTCGATGGACGGGGGGTTGCCTCGCTGGCCGATTTTGGCATCGCCCGCTTGATCGACAGCACGCACCTGACCGCTACTGGCAGCATCATCGGTACGCCGCTGTACCTCTCGCCGGAGCAGGCCAACGGCGGCAAAGATGTCGATTCGCGTTCTGACCTGTACTCGCTGGCGGTGATCGCCTATCTGCTCGCGGTTGGGCACTTTCCCTTCAATGGCAGCAACGCCCTTTCAATTCTGAATCAGCATCTCTCTTCCCCTGTGCCCCCACCCTCCAGCGTCAATCCCGATTTGCCAAAAGCGCTGGATGCTGTGCTGCTCAAGGGCATGGCGAAACGACCCGAAGAGCGTTATCAACTTGCCGATACTTTTGTCGAAGCCTTTTCGCGTTCTTTCAACGATCATCAAATCCGCAGCACCCGTATTGATTTATGGAGTGACCATAGCGGGAAACAAATGGCAGTCCGCCCGATTACATTGCCCGGTGAGTCAGCCGAAGATTGGTTTCAAAAAGCCTTGAAAACGAAGGAGAAATACGAATCCATCGGCTATCTGAAACGGGCGCTGGAAATCGATCCGTTGCACTCCAAAGCCAATCGTTTGTTGTTTCAGGTAGAAGGTGCAAACCCCAACAAAAAGCAGGAGCAGCCCCGTCAAACACCAGCTCCCATTGAACCGGGCGATCTTGAGCCTCTGAAAAAAGTCCGTCAGGAACGCAAACGCAGTCCCTGGACATATATTGCGTTGGCTTCTTTTATGCTCATGAATGCGACTTTGATGCTGGTAGTTTTGCTTTCGCAGGGACAGGCAGGCGGAATTACAGGTTTCTTTGACACCTTGCGTGGAACAGCCGCCCCAGTACTTTCGATTGAGGGTACACGTATCGCGGATATTCCTGATATTGTCCTCACCATCGAACCCATCAAATCCGAAATGCTGCGAACAGAAGCACCATTGAGCGATGTATTGGATACTGGGCGGGTTCACGAATATCGCTTTAACGCTGCAAGCGGCTCAGAGGTTGATATTGGCATTCGCTTTTTTTCATCCACTGCTCATAACATCGTTGAAAATATCGCCGTCGTAAATCCGGCAGGCGAACCCAGCACTCAAGTCTGTCAACAAGACAGCATTATGGGAGATGGGGCTGATCTTGCCTTGATATGTAGCATCAGCATGTCTGGAACATGGCGCATCCGTCTATTAGGTATTGAGGGTGAAAGCACTGGCGCATATGTTATCAGCATGATCGAATTTTGAATGCTGAAACATTAATCTCGTAAAAACGCGGCTAAATGAGCATTCACCTGTTCGGCTTCTTCATGCTGAACCCAGTGAGAGGCATCTTCAAAATAAACCACTCGCCCATCATCGCATAATTCAAGGCTTTTCTCGGCCAATTCCCAGTTAAGCGCGGTATCTTTTTTGCCCCACAGCACCAGTGTTGGCATGGTTATCCGTTTGCTGGCAAGTTTTTGTGGAGGGGTTTGCGCCGTTGCCCGGTACCAGTTAATCATTGCGGTAATCGCGCCCGGTTGTGTCCATGCCTTACGGTATTCCACAAAATCATCCTCACTGAAAGTGCCCGGTCGGCTGCTAGTGCGTAGCGCACGCACCAACCCCTCTGCATGATTCAACCCTGACAGAAAATCCGGCAGCATAGGTAGCTGAAAGAAAAACATGTACCAGCTTCGGCGCTGCTGCTCACGGTTCTCGCTCAGATACTTGCGAAACACCGAATGATGCGGCACATTCAGAATAGCCAGCTTTTTAATCCGTTCGGGGTACTTATTAGCCGTAAACCACGCTACACCACCGCCCCAGTCATGCCCGACCAGAAAAACCTTATCGCGTTTCAGGTAATCAATCAGGCCAACCACATCACCCGAAAGCGCATCGAGATTATAAGCCGCCATCGCTTTAGGTTTATCGCTGATGTTATAGCCCCGCTGGTCAGGCACAATCACCCGATAGCCATGTTCCGCCAGATAGTCAATCTGCTTGCGCCAGCCGTACCAGAACTCCGGGAAGCCGTGCAGCAGAATGACGGGTTCACCGTCCACTGGCCCGGCCATCACTACATGCAACCTGACCCCGTTGGTTACAATAAATTCATGGTCATAGGGAATCATATTCAGTCACTTTTCGAGATAGATCACATCATTTCAATATACAATCAGGAAGGATTATAGTGGGTGCGGCATGAAGATCAACCACGAGGATACATCATGGCAGATACACCTGAAGAATGGTTACATCGAGCACGGGTATCGCTGGAAGGGCTATCAGTAGGGGATGCTCTTGGTGGATTCTTTGAGTTCAGCAGTTCCAATCGGCTCGCTCATCATGTTAAAACCAAAACACCGCCAAAGGGTCAATGGCACTATACCGATGATACCAACATGGCGCTTTCTATCTATGAGAATTTGCGTCTTTACGGCGAAATTAATCAGGATCAATTGGCACTCAGTTTTGCGACTCATTTTGAACGTGGGCGTGGGTATGGTCCATCTATTCACCGCTTCGCCCCACGAGTACGCAGCGGTCAACATTGGCGTAAAGTGAGTTCAGCCGTATTTGGTGGTAACGGTTCGTTCGCAAATGGTGGCGCAATGCGGGTTGCGCCGCTTGGTGGTTACTTCGCTGATGATTTGGATGCCCTGATCGAAAATGCACGGCATTCTTCTGAGGTGACTCATGCCCATCCCGAAGGGATCGCGGGAACTATTGCCGTGGCTGTTGTAGCCGCTTATGCCTGGAATTTGCGGGGTAAAACCATTGCGCCTCAAGCCTTTATCGAGTTTGTATTACCCCATATCCCGCCGAGTGAGGTTTATAACGGGACAGCAAAAGCAGCATCATTTTCACCCGGAACATCCCTTCAAGAAGCAGTAGACATACTTGGAAACGGCAGTCGGGTCACAGCACAGGACACCATACCTTTTGTGCTGTGGTGTACAGGTGAAAAACTGAATAACTACGAAGATGCTATCTGGTTTACAGCCAGCGGCGGTGGTGATGTGGATACCAACTGCGCGATGGTCGGTGGAATTGTGGCAGCTTACACAGGTGTTGAAGGTATTCCAACAGAATGGATTACCGCCCGCGAACCACTGCCAACATGGGCTTTAGGGGAAGCAAAGGGCAGCGGTTAAACTGCCCTGAAGTTTTGTTTTAGATGGTTACAGGTGTTTTTTGCCCGGTGCGAACTTCATTGACGATCTGTACTAGTAAACGGGCGCGGGAACGAATAGTATCTAATGACATGTGTCCGTCCCCCGTCAGCCAATTCGCCATGCCGCACGCCAGCGCCCCGGCTTCCATAAACTGGCGCACAGTGACATCGTTCGTGCCGCCGTTGCACATAAATTTGATGTGGTCGAGCGGGCCGCGAATCGTCTTGAAATAATCCAGACCCAACGGGCCAATCGGGAAAATTTTCAACAGCTTGACGCCCATCGCCCAAGCATCCACAATTTCAGTCGGGGTAATTACCCCCGGCGCGACCAGCACATCCGCCGCCTGTGCAGCTTTGACGACGGCTGGGCTAAAGGCGGGCGAGACTATGAAATCGGCTCCAGCATCGAGCACTTGCGGTGCAGTGGTGACATCTAACACCGTGCCCATACCCACACAGGCATCTGCACCATATTCGCGCTTGACGGCCTGCATCGCCGCAACTGCCTCGACAGAATTCATAGTGAACTCATACACGCTGATGCCTTCTTCCATCAGAACGCCAGCCACCTTCAAAGCATTCTCTGGCGGAAAGTGCCCGCGCATCCCGGCCATCAGTCCGGTACGTTCAACAAATCCATAGGCAGTTTCGGTATTCATAAGCCATCCTTGTGAGTTGTAGAAGCGAACCACTGATTCGCCCTACAGGATAATTGGTTGATGTGCGCCTATTATAGCGTAGGTCTATAATCAGATGGCATGGATTGGCAATTTGATCTACAGGGAGCAATTTGGATGAAATGGTTAATGCGAATATGGCTTCTGGTGCTGGTAGTGCTTGCCGCTGCCTGCCAATCACAAGCGCCGCAGGTGCTCCCTACCCAGATCGATCTTAATATGATTGCGACTGATAACGCGGCTACGGCGGCTGTCGAAGCAACCATCGCAGCCACCAGCCGACCACCGCCCTTGCCCCCAACCTGGACACCTTCGCCCAGTTTCACCCCGCCCCCAACCCGGCTACCGGACAGTACACCCACACCTGTAGTTGGGCAGGGAACCATTTACTACGTCTTTAACGGCGACTCGATTGCAGCCTTGAAAGCCGATGGCTCATCCGAAACCTTGATTCTGGTGGGGGGTGCGCCAGCCGATTTAACCCTTTCGCCGGATGGTCAATTTCTGGCATACACCGCGCAAGGCAGTGGCAGCGCCCGTGAAGTATTCATCACCAATCTGGATGGGTCATATGTACAGCGGGTGTCATGTTTGGGGTTTGCGCGGGTTCTGGTGCCTGCATGGTCGCCAGATAGCCAGACATTAGCATTTGCTGCTTCGCAAACCCCGGATGGCCTTATAGGTATTTACACGGCTGGAATCGTGGGCAGCGGCCAATGCCCGACTGGAAATAACCAACGGATGCTGGCACAAACCGACTTCCTGACAACTGTTGATATGACCTGGAATGATTCGGGAACACGTCTGTTTTTCAGCGATGGCACCATTCACATGATTGACCTGCAAACCAGCACACTCATAAAAGAACTGTCTCTCCCCTCTGGTTATGGGCCGGATTTCGCGTTGGCTTATCGTACCGGCACCGATCAGCTTTATTTCCTGCGGACAGATTTTGATGAACAGACCAGCCGCAAAGGTGGCACGGTTGCTCAAATCAGTACGAACAATCTGGAAAACTTGCCAATCCGCGCGCTGCGGACAACGCGCTATTTTGCCATGCAGCTGCTTTGGGATCATGAAGGGCGTTTTTTACTGGTTTCTACCGATCAGGATGTACATGTTCAGGACAGCCGTGTGAATACTGCTTTACAGATTGTTGTAGGCAGCAATTTCGCTCCGCAGGCGATATTTAGCCCGGATAGCAGCTTGGTCGCATATGTGGATGGCGGGCGGACAGATCGAGCAGTACAGCAGATTTATACACTCGGTCGTGACGGCGACAATCGCAACCAGATTAGCAATCATGGAGAGGGTACGATTACATACCTGAATTGGGGGGCAAATTAAGTGCAGTTTGTACCGCCTGCCTGAACTGATGACGCGGTAGGGGTTTGGCGACGAATCCTGCCAGTTTAGCGGTGGTTAAAGCGGGTGTGGCTTCCCACGAAGGATTGCCGATAGCCAGAATCGGTGTGTCGGTCAGCTCAGATGTTACTTGAATCGCTTTAATGATAGCGAACGGGTCATGGTCAGCCAAATCGAGATCAAGCAGGATGAGAGCAGGTTGGAGGGCACGGGCTTGTTGTGGAACACCCACACCTGTTGTATTGCGTTTGTAGTGGATATTCAGTTCTTTCAGAAAATCGGTGACGATGACCAGTGTATGAGCATCATTGGCAACAACCAATGCCCATACTGCTTTGTCTGATGACATAATGCGACGACAATCTCGTGCGATAAGTTATCCAATTAATTGATAGCGTATCACGTTAATAATCGTAACAGAAGAAAAAGGATGTGAATTTCCGGTTTGTGTAAGGGCGGATAGTTACGCTGGACGAACGGTGTAATTTCCAGCATCGCTCCACAGCCAGATTTCGTCTGGGGTCGCCACTTTGGCCAGCGTATTGGCACACAACAGTTCGCTGCCGGGTGTGGGATGGGCGCTGTGTTCAGCAGTTTCTACGTCCAGTGAAGCCGTTACTACTGCCACAAAACCCTGTTGTAGACTGGGTAGCAAACGGGTTTCAACGCGGGCATTGGTAGCCTGCAAATCTGGTGCGGGAAGTCCATCCCGCGCGATCAGCTCACCGGCGTTGAAAATCACCGCCCGCACACCCCGATTTTGCAAGCTGGCTGCCAGCAGTCGGGCGCACAGCTTTTCCCCTAGCAAAGCAATCGTGTCAGCTTCGGTAGGTGTTGGCCCCCGGTTGGACAGCGATTTACCCAACCAATTGTAGGAATCGAGGATGTCGGTAATGTCCTGAATAAGCACCTGACGGCTGAGTTCATCTTTGCCCTGCCGTCGGGCAACATTTTTGTGAGCGGTCAGGAGTTTGGTGTAGACATTGCTATAATTGCCAAGCTTGATACTGTCCAACAGCAGATCGGTAACGCCCAACATGGCTGAAACAATTGCGACTATACGTGTGCCGGTCACAGACTGCGCGGCCAACACCCCGGAGATCTGGTACAGGCTGTCGCCGCTGTCCAGAGCCGCCGGGCCAAAATTCATAATCCGAAAAACCATCGTTCCATCTTTGATACTGTACGCCCGTTCGGTATAACATTACCATGACCATTTAAAAGGGGCAAGGAGTCCAGCACTTGAAGATCATCATTGCACCCGGCGCATTTAAAGGCAGCCTGAGCGCCCGTAAGGCAGCAGAAGCGATTGCGCGGGGACTACGGCGTTCCAGACTGGAGGCTGAAGTCGTACTGCTGCCGATTGCCGATGGCGGTGACGGCACACTGGATGCATTTCTGGCGAATGATGGGCGACGGATACAGGAATTGGTGCTTGATCCGCTGGAACGGCCTGTCCTTTCAGCATATGGAATGTTGCCAGATGGAAAAACAGCAGTGATCGAAATGGCGCTGGCCTCTGGGTTAGCGATGCTGCGTCCCGGCGAATTGAACCCGTTGGTTACGACCACATACGGTACAGGAACACTGTTGAAAGGTGCAATAGAAGCAGGTGCAAAGCGAATTATCATCGGAATGGGTGGCAGTGCAACCGTTGATGGCGGTGCGGGTGCAGCCCAGGCATTGGGCATCCGGCTGCTGAATGCCTATGGACAGGATGTGCCATTGGGTGGTGGTAATTTGAGCGCGATTCATACACTTGATACCTCTGGCCTTGATCCACGCTGGCGCGAAGTCGAGGTCATTATCGCTTCGGATGTGATCAATCCAGCAGTTGGGCAGGATGGTGCAGCAGCAGTTTTTGGGCCACAAAAGGGTGCTGGGCCGCATGAAGTCCGGGTATTGGAGGCAGGCTTACGGCATTTCTTCACTAAAGTTCGAGAACAAGTCGGCGTGGATGTGTTGGAAACGCCGGGTGGCGGTGCGGCGGGCGCACTGGCTGGTGGTTTAATGGCTTTTCTGGGCGGAAAAATTCAATCCGGCGCTGATCTGGTGCTGGATTACAACGGTTTTGATGAACAGCTACAGAATGCTGATCTGGTAATCACAGGCGAGGGACAAATGGACTCGCAAACCGTTTATGGCAAAGGGCCAATCGGCGCGGCACAACGGGCTGCAAAGCTAGGCATCCCAACAGTGGCCATTGTAGGCGGACTAAATGTGGATGATACAGTATTACATGATGCTGGAATTGCGGCTGTGCTGCCCATCATACCCCGCCCCATGTCATTGAACGATGCCATGCAAAACGCGGCGGAATTGATCGAAGGAACAGCTCTTCGGTTAGGATATTTGCTACAGATCGAGCAAGCAAAGCAACGGGGTTGATCTTCATACCTCACCTACTATAATCCTTGCTAACTTACACGCACTATCAATTAAAACTCATGCATGTACAGCGAATCGTCGTCAAACTCGGCACCAGCACCCTGACCGGAGGCACACGTCAGCTTAACCGTCAGCGAATGCTGGAAATTGTTCAGCAGGTAGCAAATCTGCACCAGCAGGGGCACGAAATGATCGTTGTCACTTCTGGCGCACAGGCTGCCGGACGGGAAGCGCTCGGTTTCCCTGATCTGGGTCGTACTATGCCCGCCAAGCAAATGCTGGCCGCCGTTGGGCAGGGGCGGCTGATGCACCTGTACAGCCAGTTATTTGATATTTTCCAGATTGTCGTCGGGCAAGTGCTGCTCACGCGCGACGATCTGGCTGACCGTGCCCGCTACCTCAATGCGCGAGACACATTGGTCACACTGGTCGAGCAGCGCATCATTCCCGTCATTAACGAAAATGACACCACCGCCACGCACGAAATCCGTGTAGGCGATAACGATAACCTGTCAGCATTGGTCGCCAATTTGCTGGAAGCTGATTTGCTGGTGCTGCTGACCGATCAACCCGGTCTGTTCACCGCCGACCCGCGTATGGACAAAACCGCACAGCTTATCCCGGAAGTTCGACTGATTGATGAGGCAACATGGGCACTGGCAGGCGGGGCAGGCAGCAATGTTGGTACAGGTGGCATGGTCACCAAAATTCAGGCTGCACAGTTAGCCATCCGGGGCGGCGTTCCCACCATCATTGCCAACGGCAGCGAATCTGATGTGCTGGTGCGGTTGGTAGCGGGTGAAAACCTCGGCACACGCTTTCTGCCTGCCGCAACCCAATTGGAAAGTCGCAAACGCTGGCTGCTGGCCGAAAAGCCACACGGAATCGTGCGGGTAGATGCAGGTGCAGCCCAAAAATTGATGCGCGGCGGCGCCAGTCTGCTGCCCGTTGGCATGATCGGCGTAGATGGTGACTTTGGACGGGGCGAATTGTTGGGAGTCTTTGCACCAGATGGTCGCAAAATCGCACATGGTTTAACAAGTTACAGCAGTGATGACTTGAGTAAATTATGTGGGGTACAATCGAATCGCATTGCCGAACTTTTGGGGTATAGTTACGGAGACGCGGTTATCCACCGCAATAATATGGTCTTGCTAACCTAGGATTATGCAAAATGCGCCCTTTACGCATGATGGTCATCCTCGCTATTGTATTTTCAGCGACCCTTTCTCTGGCACAAACACCACCACCGCCACCGCCCGATATGGTTGCTACCCTGTCAGCACTGGTCGAACGGGCCGAAGATGCCGCAGCAGTCGCTAATAAATCCAGTGAAGAAGCAACTACCCGCGTTGATAATGCATTCAGCCTGCTTAATCTTTTCGAAAGTATTGGCCTGATTGTCGCTGTTTTTGCGGTGGCTGCCCCAGCAATTGGTGGTTTTTATACAGTAAACGTTCGCCGCGCAAACCGTCGTGTTCAAGGTGCGCGTCGTGAACTTGAACAAACTCGCAGAAATATCGAGAAACAACTTGACGCTACCCGCAACCTGCAAGCAACCAGTGCTGAACTGGAGAAACGGCTAAACTCCGCCAGTGAAGATTTCAAACGCGCTAGCGAAGAACTGGATACACGGGTTCGGGATGCGTTGCGTGAACTCGAAGAGCAGATGATTCAGAACCGAACCCAGCTCCTTGAGCTGCGAGCGGCGCTCAAAGATAGTGTACTTGACCAGCAAGCGCGTACCACCAAAGCCTTACAGGGACAGTCTTTACAAGTATTAGGCGAACGCCAGTACCGCGAACGCAACCTGGAAGGCGCAATTGAAACCCTGAATCGTGCCATCGAATTGGATGACCGAAATCCAATTACGCATTACCAGATTGGCTATGTCTACGTTCAGCATGGTGTATTGGACGAAGCAGAATTCCATCTAAAAAAAGCGTTGGAAATTGACCCGAAATTAGGTCAGGCGATGGCAACCCTCGGTTATGTCTATCGCCGTATGGCAGAAAAACTGGACATGAGCAAAGAGCGCATCGACCAGTTTAATCAAGCCGAACGCCTGCTGCTGGATGCCCTAGACATATCCGACAGGTTGATCGATAGTGATGGCGAGTCGTGGTGGGGATCGCTTGGCGGTCTCTATCGCCGACAGGGACAAATCGACCAGGCTATTCATGCCTACGAACGCGCGGCAAAAGTCACACCACGCTCATCCTACCCCTTTAGTAATCTGGCGATGTTGTATCTGGAAAAAGGTAATTTAGACGCCATGCGCGAAAATTTCGCCCGCGTCGAACAATTGGCAAGTGCGGAAACCCAGGCCGACTCGAATAACTACTGGGCATTCGCTGATCTGGTCACATCCCGTTTAGCCCAGAATAAAACCAAAGAAACTGATGCAGCAATAGCCTCCCTGTTGTACACCGTTCCATCTGGATCGAGCTATGTACTGGAATCACTCCTGGATACGCTGGAACGACTGCTCAAGGGGCTTGGCGGGCCGGATGCTGCCCCCCAAATTCCGCCCTATATCCAGGGAATTCATGACCATATCGAAAAGTTCAACATCGAGGTTGGCACACAAAACGAAGAGAGCTAAGTACAGGGATTATAGTTATAAGATCAACCACAGTGACATACTGCCGGGGTTTAGCCTAAAAGTCAGTGAGATTTTCCCAAAGGACTGAGCGAATGCTGATCGAGAACAAAACTGCTGTTATTAACCTGACCGATATGGGTAAACGTGCCCGGATCGCCGCACAGGGATTAGCACGTGCCACCACCGAACAAAAAAACGCCGCGATTCTGGCAATTGCTGATGCCTTAGAGGCCAACACGGAATCAATTCTGGCAGCTAACCGTTTAGATTTAGCAGATGCTCAGGCAAATGGTGTGGATTCTTCGTGGATGAAAGACCGCCTTGATCTGGAAAAACGCATGGCTGGTATGATCGCTGATGTGCGAAAAGTAGCTAATCTCAACGACCCGGTGGGCAAAGTAATCGAAGCACGAATGCTGGATAACGGCTTGCAGGTTTCCAAACGGCGTACCCCTATTGGCGTATTGGGGGTGATCTACGAAGCACGTCCCAATGTAACCATTGATGTCGCTGTGCTAACGCTCAAAACGGGAAACGCGGCCATCTTGCGTGGCGGCAAAGAAGTAATGCGGAGCAACCTGATACTGATCGAAACCCTTCGCGGAGCACTGGAAGCCAGTGGACTACCAACAGATGCGGTTCAATATATCGAAAGCACCGACCGCAAGTATGTGGGCGAGATGCTTAAAATGCACCAGTACATTGACATGATTATTCCGCGTGGCGGGGCCGCGCTGCACGACTTCTGCCGCCAGAACAGCACCATTCCAGTGATAACAGGCGGCCTCGGTATCTGCCACCTTTTCGTTGACGAAACCGCCGATTTGGATGCTGCACTGGCAATCATACACAATGCCAAAACCCAGCGTCCCGCCGTATGCAATTCTCTGGACACCGCGCTTGTTCATCATAATATTGCCGCTCAATTCCTGCCTCGCGTGGTTGAGCATCTGGGCAAAGATGGCGTCACATTCCGTGCCGAGCCACGCGCGATGAAAATCCTTAGCGACAGTACCCATGTTCAGCCCGCTGGAGAGGATGATTTCGATACCGAATGGATGGCATTGATTCTGGGCATAAAAGTGGTCGATGGTCTCGATCAAGCAATGGAGCATATTCATTTGCACAGCACTCAACATTCCGATGGCATTCTGACGCAAAACATGGATCACGCTACCCGCTTTGTGGACGAAGTAGATTCGGCGGCTGTATTCGTCAACGCCAGCACCCGCTTTAACGATGGCAGCGCATTAGGACTGGGGGCGGAAATCGCCGTCAGTACTCAAAAATTACATGCGCGCGGCCCAATGGCACTTGAAGAACTAACCACCTACAAATGGATTGTGATCGGTGACGGTCATGTTCGCCCTTAAAGTTTGAGTATTCAAACCCTGTCTTTGGGAATCTTTCAATAAATCGTTAAGAGTCTGGAATACAATAGAGGGAGACAATGAAAGATGTAAACAAAATTAACCGCCATTGCTGGCGAGGAAGCATCAATGTACAACATCCTGTTGGTCGAAGATAACGCCGATATGCACAGCCTGCTGCGCGACTTACTGGAATGGGGCGGGCACGCGGTGCTTTCCGGTCGTACCGGACAGGAAGCCTTAGATGTGCTCAAAGCAACCCGTGAGACTCCCGATGTCATCATCAGCGATTTGACCATGCCCCAGATGGATGGCATTACATTTCTCTCACATGTGCGGCAAAATCCCGATTGGGAGGGTGTCCGTTTTATCCTGATGAGCGCCAACCCCCACGATGCACGATTAAAAACCGATGCAGTCATTGGCGCAAATGGTCTGCTGCCAAAACCATTTAGCCTGGAAGACCTTAACCAACTACTCGAAACAAACTGAGGTTATGTCAAAAACCCTCATCATCCTCAATCCCCACGCGGGCAGCGGGCGCGCGGGCAAAATGTGGACAGAACTCGAACCCCTGCTTTGGGATGTTTTGGGGGAACTGGTGGTTGCCATCACCCAACACCCCGGAGAAGTCGCCCAACATCTTGACAAAGCTTACGCCTCTGGGCTGACCCGCGTGATCTCTATCGGCGGAGATGGTACCAATCACGCCCTTGTGAATGTGCTGGCTGAACTCAACGAACGCAACCCGGATGGCCCCCAAATGGTATATGGTACATTACCCATAGGCTCCGGGCGCGATTGGGCACGTCATAAACAAATTCCCATGAACATCAAAGAAGCTGCCCGCTGGATTGCAGAGGCTCAACCCCAACCCACTGACATCGGCCTGCTAACTTATAATGGCAAACGCGAACATTTTCTGAACATTGCCAGCGTCGGCCTCAGTGGTGAAGTTGACCGCCGGGTGAATGATGTAAAAGTGCGTAAGCCCTGGACATTCCTTCAGGCGACCGTGAGCAGTATTTTGGAACACCGGCCTCAAGTCATGCGGGTGTCGCTGGATGGCAAACCCTGGTATGAGGGTTCAGCTTTTCTGGTCGCTGTTGCCAACGGTAGCACCTTTGGACATGGGATGAAAATCGCCCCAAACGCTCAAACCAATGATGGTTTGTTCGACGTTGTTCTGGTACGGGGAGTCGCCAAACCCCGTATTCTGGCAGCACTCTATCGCGTCTATGATGGCAGCCATCTAACACATCCAGCCGTACAGCACCAACGCGCTCATGAAGTCCAAATTCAAACTGATGCCATTCCCGCCGCACTGGATTTGGATGGTGAGCACGCCTCTGGAAATGAAATGAAATTTAGTATTCGCCCCGGTTTAATACCGATTCTAACGTGACCTCGAAACCCCGAATTACAGGGGTATTCTCCGCTTTCAACCTGTCGTAAAGTGTAATCACTAACGAACAAGCAGATTTCAACCAGATGAACTCTCAGGGCGAAATAACATCGCCCTTTTGAGTCTTTGGTTAATGGGAGTAAATTGCATGGTAGAAGTGATCCGTCAGCACCCATGGACGGAAGCGGAGTTATGTGGCGAAGGCTTTCGGCATTACGAACGCAAGAAAGAAATTGTAATGGCACGGCGTTTACCCGCCGCTGAAGCCCCACTGCGCGTCACGATGAATCAGGAAGTCGTCACTATCCCCGCTGGATACATCATCTGTTATACACCGGGCAAAGATGTGCAACGCAAATTGACAGATTATGGGCATTGGCCGTGTGCAAATGAAGATTTTGAAGCAAGTTATGCAGAATGGGATGAACCCGGATGGAAACCCAAACCAGCAGAACGTGATTTGATGGCGCGCGGCTGCCGCCCCTACTACAAAAACGTTGGTGTGTGGGCCAAACGTCTCAACCAACCGGCTTATCTTCAGAGCAAAGAAAGTCCACAGCCTTTCCTCGTCCCAGCGGGCGATTGGGTTGTTATCGGCAACAAAGGCGCGCCATACCATATGGACGACGCAGGTTTTCGCAGCCGCTATAACCTGAAATCGCTATCCTGATTTAATCGTTTCCTGAGTCGCGGTCTTTAGCACTTTAGGCACATTCTGTGTTGCCGCTTTGAAATGGCGCGGGCCGTACTGATCGATGATAAGCTGCGGCCCAGCGCACATGGTTTCAATCTCGGTACTCATCAACCGCTGGAACAGTTCCATAAAACCATGTGGTTTAACCAGAAACACATTGCAGCCTGCGGCGAACGAATCTTCCATGACAGATCGTTCATCGTACATGGTGGCGATTACCAGATAGGCAGCAGGAAAACGCTGCCGCAACTGCTTGACCAGATCAAGCCCGGTCATATCTGGCAGTTTCATGTCCACCATCGCCAGCGTCAAGTGGCTCAGGTCAGTAATCGCCTTTAGTGCGCCGTAACCCGTTCCTGCACTGAGCACTTTAAAATTTGCGCCACCTAGTAATCGTTCCAAAAATTCTCGATTAGCAGAGGCATCATCAACCGCTAAAGCAATTCTTTCAGCCATCATGAATTCCTATTTAAACCGCCTCAGCCTTATTTTTTCAAGACGATCTCACGAATTTACAGGCGGTGATACTGATTGTCCCGCATCCACCGTCTTTTGGCTATCGCCATTAACCGGTTGCGAAGCATTTTCATCCATATGTGTTTTAAGCGGTGCTGTCGGATTCGAGGGTTCAGTGGGTGCTTCAGTAACTTCAACAGTCACAGTAACAACGGACGCTTCCGGTTTTGGAGTCGGTTCCACAGACGGTTTTATCTCCGGTTGGGCAGGAGATTGTGCAGCGGCTGGCACAGCAGGAGAAGTAGCTGCCGCCGAAGGTTGGGCAGCGGCGACTGGTAGTGTCTCCACTTTGCTGGTAGCAGGTTCTGCGGCAGTTTTCTGCCCAATCGGCTCATAACGTTTGATGAGGTCAATCAGTTCAGGCACAGGCATTGGTTTGGAAAGATAAGCATCACAACCAGCATCAAGACACTTTTCGCGGTCGCCCACCATTGCATAAGCGGTCACCGCAACAATAGGGGTCTTGTATCCTTTGGCGCGCAGACTCCTCACAGCATCCAAGCCAGTAATCGCGCCGGGTAACTGCACGTCCATCAATACCAGATCAGGTTTATCACGCTCGAAGTTATCAAGAGCGGGCTGACCCTCGGTATAGTGAATGATTTCATGATTGCCGATGCGCGCCACGCGCTGCACCAGGAATACATTGGCCGGATTATCTTCAACGTATAGGATACGCACGGCTATACCACCTTTTCTTCGCGGCTTTCCACCTTAGTAGTAGATACCCCGTTTCCATTGGAAAATACATCTGAACGGCGAGGACGCGAACCCTCTTCACGATAGGATGCCACCACAAAATGGAAGGTACTACCCACACCCGGCGTACTTTCCACCCAGATACGCCCACCCATCAACCCTAGCAGATGACGAGTGATCGCCAGCCCCAACCCGGCACCAGAACGCGGATCACGCCCAACCAGATTGGCCTGTTTAAATTCTTCAAAGATCGCTTCATGGAAGCGTGCATCAATACCTGCACCGGTATCCTTAATGCTGATGCGAACGCCTTCATCAACCTCGCGGACAATGAGCGTAATTGAACCGCTTTCTGTAAACTTGACGGCGTTACTGTATAGATTGAGAAGGACTTGACGCACTCGCGATTCATCTGCCCAGGCAACAGGTAAAGGTGTGGGCAAATCGCGTTCCAGTTTGATCGATTTCGCACCCACCAAACCTTCCGCTGTCGAAAGAACCCCTTCGATGATAGGTTCCAAATTCACGCGCTGCATATTCATTTCCAGCTTGCCTGCGTCCACGCGCGAAAGATCAAGAATATCGTTAATCAGGCTCAAAAGCTGGCGACCACTGTTATAAATCTGGTTCAGGTCGCCCTCGTAAGCATTTGGCAGAGTCACACCATCATACATCTGTGGGAACTTGAGCATCGTCTCACTGAAGCCAATGATAGCGTTAAGTGGCGTACGCAGTTCATGGCTCATATTTGCCAGAAACTGGCCACGAAAATGCTTGGCCTCTTCAGCAGCGGTACGCGCAGATTCTAATTCGACATTGGTTTCCTGCAATTCCTCACTGAGCGCCTGACTGCGAAGCAGCGACCGTTCCAGGAGTTGACGATTCTCAAACAGCGCCTCAGTTGTTTTGCGCTCCCGCTGGTAATTCAGCAGTGCCCATTCAGTAACCTGATAGAGTTCGCCTGTCACCTGTACCGCCAGCAACGCACTCACGCCCGTCAGCACAATTGCAATCAAGTGATGCAAATCAAATGGTGCAGCCGATGGATTAACAAATGGCGAAGTGCCGATGATAACCACTGATATACCAGCCATCAGGAAGGTATTACTCGGTGGGAGGAGCAAGCCAACCATAAACACAATTAATGGATAGAAGAATGGAGCGATCTGGGTTGCACGCTGGTCAGCGCCCAATAGCACTACAGCCCCGGCAACAACCGCCCCCATCGCGTAGCACCACACTGCCCATCCATAACGATGTGCGCGCAAAAACCAGCGAGTCAGCAAACAGCCCACGGCCACACAAGCCAGTGAAAAAAGCCAGGTCATGACGTTGGCACGCTGGAGGGTAGCAATGGTCGCGACTATCCAGAACAGCACAATACAGCCGAGCAGAGTCACCTGCCACAAAACATGCAGGCGGTCTGAACGGACTTCTGTTGCGAAATCTTGCTTGGTGGGAATAGTCATGTTCTAATCTTCGACCTCACAATTAGATAGACAGAGGGTCGATCAGTTGGGTGCAGTGAAGAAGGGCAGCAAAGGAAGTTTAACATTTTGGTGATATTGCTTAATCTTTTTCACCTTATTATATGGACAATCTCCATATGACATCATTGAGCAAACCAAAAATTCACCTTTTCAAACCAAATTTTAGGTATTTCAAACGTATTTATTACAGAAATGAAAAGGCGCTCCTCGTTGGAACGCCCTTCCCCCATATAATGCCCCGGTAGTTTGCGGTCAAGTATTGGCACGCGATTCGCGTCCGGCTAATTCGCCTTTGTCTTTGCGCCGCCCATTTAATACGTCCGCGCCGAGCCAGCCAACTGCGAGCAGCACAATCCCTCCGCCAAGAACCATCAGTGATTCATTGCGCCGTCGAAGTAATTCACGATACTCCAATCCAGTTGAAACAAGCATCTGGGCTTCCGCATCCGATTGTGGCGAAACTTCACCACCACTTTGCTCAAGCTGGAAAGCGAGATTGTTCTGGATTTGCAGAGCAGCATCCACAAAACGGTATCCACCAAATAACAGTGCCGCTAACCCAATCAGAATGAGGGCGATGGTAATAGGCTTTACGCGTTCCCTGTTGAAAATATTCAGCATGTTTGTAATGGCATCCTACTGTCGCATAAGTTATAGTTAGCAGAGCGTTTTATTTGTAACGATGTTGATCTCTTATTCCCGTATTTTACGCGGCGGCAGCAAAATTAACAAATTTGCAGGTTTTGAAAAGGCCGGGTATCCTTACCGATGGCTTCTCTCATATCTTTTATAATTTGTATCTAACTAAATAGCGGATCTAAACGGGTCGCAATATTGCCCGATGTGATCAAATCATTGAACAAATAGATTTACACAAGGAGTTTCTATGGTAAAGCGGTTTTTCATTGTTGCACTCCTGATCGTAGGCGTGCTCACCATTGCAGTCGGCGCGGTCGGCGCGCAGGATGCAGCACTGGTTTTTAAGATGGTCAGTCATGGTGGCCCCGGCAATCCGTTCTGGACAGTGGTTATTAAGGGACAGGAAGATGCTTGTGCACTGTTAGCAGCGGACTGCCAGTGGCTAGGTGACGAACAGTATGGTCTGGACAGCATGGCTGGCTACTGGGAAGACGCACTGGCGAGCAACCCGGCTGGCATCGGCACGACCGTACCGGATCCGGAAGTCATCCGTGCAGGCGTGACCAGCGCCGCAGAGCGTGGCATCCCGGTGATCGCTTACAACACAGCTGACCCGAACGCAGGACAGGAAAATGCATTGCCAATTCTGTTCTATGTTGGTGCAAGCGAATTCAATGGTGGCGTTAGCAATGGTCGCGCGGTCTTCGCAGCGGCAGCAGCGGCTGGCACAACCATCAATCGCGGCGTTTGTACGATTCAGGAACAGGGACACAGTGGTCTGGAAGCACGCTGTGCTGGTGTCCAGAGCGTGTTTGATGAAATGGGTGTCACCCTCGACATTCTGAACATCAACAACAACCCGGCGGAAAGCGCGGGCACCCTGGCCGACTACTTCTCGGCTAATGCCGACACCAACGCCATCTTCATGCTTGGCCCGTTGCCCTCGTCTGCACTGAACCTGTATGTTCAGGAACAGGGTATTCAGCCGGGGCAGTTGTTTGCCACAACCCATGATACAAGCGCTGAAATCTATGACATGATTGAACAGGGTTACCTGCTCCAGGCCATTGACCAGCAGCCGTATCTCCAGGGTTTCGAGACCATTATGTGGCTGTACCTGAACAGCCAATATAAACTGGCCCCCGGTGGCGACATCTTCACTGGTCCCGGCGTCATCAACCAGAGCAACGTCGGTGCGATTAAGGAACTGACCGCCGCAGGCTTCCGCTAAAACTGGCAGTCAGTTAAGTTATGTGTTTTCTTGGGGGGGCGTTCTCGCTCCCCCATTTATATCCCTATAACGTAAATCGGGAATATGCTGCTATGACCGCTTCATCTACATCTGCACCCACAGGGTTCAGGTTCAACATGAATGTTCTCCTGCTGGTGATCGTCGGCATCGCCAGTTTGATTATCGCAGAACAAGTCGCCACCGGATGGCTGGTACTGGGTGAGCGTATCAACATTAGCCGACGTGATCTCAATCTACTGGAATTGGTTGTTATTGCAGGAACCTTTATTTGGGGATTGATTTGTTTATGGACGGCGTTGAGGTTTTTAGTCCATGAAACAAAACCTCTCGTCCGTCGTTATTTCGATGAAGGCGATCCAATGCCCCCCGGCATTCAGTTATCTGTTGCCTTGCTGGTCATCATTGGGATCATCAGTTCACTAGTAGCAGTGCAGGTCATTACAGGGTGGCTGCCACTGGGCGAACGCGCCAACATTCCCCGCAGTAATCTGAACACAATTGAATGGATCACGATTGCGCTTTCTGGCATCGCGGCCATTATCACCTTGCGAACGGTATTGGGGTTAATCCGCCGTGATCACCGTGCATGGGCATATGCTCAATGGGTACTGCTGCTTACTGCTGCGATGGGCGGAGCGCTGCTATTGTGGGGAATTTTCCGCCTTTCGAGCATTACACCAGTCGGAGGCACATACTGGCAAAATCCGGGTGGGCTACAAGCATTAACCGCGCCGGGTATGCTCCTGTTTCTATCTTCACTGGTGGCTTATCGCTATCTGGCAGCGGAACTGGACACCCGGTTCAACCGTCAGAAGGCCGTTACAGGCACATTAGAAGACCGTGCACGTGCCCGCGAAACCAGCCGCGATACCTATCCGGCTATTCAGGCCATCCGCAATCGGTTGTCCAAATCCCCCGGCGCAGGGGCAATCATCGCCTTTATTGCTATCTTCACCATTGCCTCGGTTTCTCCAGCATCGGAAAACTTTCTGACGCCTGCCGCCCAAGCGAGTTGGTTGACCACCAACACCATCAACGGCGTGGTTGCTATCGGCGTAACCATGTTGATGATTTCCGGCGAGTTTGATCTTTCGGTCGGTTCGATGCTGGGCGTCAGCGGCCTGACGTTTCTAGGCTTGATTACCGGGCAGCTTCCGATGACCTTTATTTTCATCGCTACCCTGCTCATTGGCGGGGCGGCAGGCATCACCGGATGGAACAATATACGGCGTGGGCAACGGTCGCTTTTTTCGATCATCAGCATGATAGCGGGCATTGGTCTGCTGGCAGCCTGTGCCTGGATTCTTTTTCAGGCGCTCACGGGCAACCTGCCTCAGTATTTACCGCCTCAACCACCCGTGCTGGCGGCCATTCTGGCGCTCATTTTCACAATGTCGATGGGATTTCTGAATGGCATTATTCTCATTCGCACCGGAATCCCGTCGTTCATTGTCACATTAGGAACCCTGCTGGCCTTCCGCGCGATCCCACTGCTGCTGGTTTCCGATGGGCGAATTTTGCGGTATGCGGATTACTTCAGCACACCGCCAAATATCGAGGTCAACCGTTTTCTGGCACTCGTGGTAGTGGTGGTTATAGCCGCCTTTATGGTGTTGATGGGGCGGGCACTCCTCCCCAATCAGTGGCGGTCGTTGTGGGAACGCATCAGAACCTATCGCACTGACCCTAACCCGTTCCGCGATCTGTCGGTGGTATGGAACGCAGTGGTTTTTCTGTTCACCTCCATCGCCCTGTTAATGGTGCTGTATCTTCTGGTGAGCGTGATGGCCGATTTGCTGAACAGAGAAGACTCAACCCTGATTGTGAGTTTCTTCGATCTGATGAATGGGCGCATCCAATCGATGCCATTCATTGGAGCGTTGCCACTGGAAGTCAACATGCGTATGGGTGTGTTCTGGTGGTTCGCACTGGTAATCTTATTCCAGTTCATTCTGACGCAGACACGCTACGGCAACTCGACGTTTGCCGTCGGGGGTAACGCAGGTGCGGCGCGGGCACAAGGTATCAATGTCAACCGCATTAAAGTCACCAACTTCGTACTGCTGGCAATGCTGGTAGGCATCGCGGCGATCTTCGATGTTTCCCGCGTCCAGAGCGTTGATGCGCTGCGAGGGTCAGGTCTTGAGCTAGAAGTGATCGCGGCATCGGTCATTGGTGGGGCACTGCTGACGGGTGGGTATGGGGCGGTGTTTGGGGCACTGTTGGGAGTATTCATCTTCGGCATTCTGCAAACCATCCTGGTGCTGAACAGCATCAACCCGCGTGTCTTCAATGGCGTGATCGGCGTCATCCTGATCGTGGCCGTGGTGATTAACGAATCGATTTCCCGGAGGACTAAGTGATGGCTGAGAATACCCCACTGGTCAAAATGTCCAGCATCCACAAAACATTTGGCACGGTTCACGTTTTGCGGGGCGTTGATTTTCAGGTAAACCGACAAGAGATTATTGGTTTACTGGGCGATAACGGCGCGGGCAAATCAACCCTGATTAAAATCCTCACCGGGGTTCATACACCATCAGCAGGTGATATTTTCTTTGAGGGCAATCGAGTCGAAATCAATTCGCCCCATGATGCCCGCGAACTCGGCATCGAAACCGTTTATCAAGACCTTGCGCTGGTGCCGTTAATGAGCATTTCGCGCAACTTCTGGCTGGGGCAGGAAATCACCCGGCGTTTTGGCCCTTTAGAGGTCATGGACAAAGAAGCGATGGCCGAACGCACCCGTGCCGCACTACGCGACATCGGCATTCACATCCGTAATGCTGATGAGCCAGTTGGGTCACTTTCCGGCGGTGAACGCCAATCTATCGCTATTGGACGGGCAGTGTACTTCGGCAAGAAGCTGCTGATTCTGGACGAGCCTACCTCCGCCCTTTCGGTGGGTGAAACGGCTAAAGTGCTGGAATATACGCGGACGGCTAAAGAGCGCGGCATGTCAGTGATTTTCATCAGCCACAACATCGGTCACGTTCACAAGGTTGCCGACCGTTTCACCATCATCAGTCACGGCCAGAAAGTGGGCGACTTCCGCAAGGATGATGTCAACGAGATGGAAGTGGCGCATATGGTGATGACCGGGGAAGTGCCGGAACGCCTGCGGTTGGTGCCAGAAAACGGCGGCGATGATTAGCTGAAGTAATGATGTATGAGTCATGCGTAAAATGCTTTCTTGCTCATACGACCTTTTAAACAGGCAATCTTGTTTGCGGTAGAATATGCGTCTGGTAGGCGCTTTTGAGATCAGCCGGGGTGTTCCGGCGCAACAAATTGTGGGGAGTAGATTTATTATGGCTTTTCGCAGCCTTTGGAAAATTGCTTTACTACTGGTCATCGGGCTGACCGCCTGCGCGCCGGATAATCTGGACATTACCCCAACGGCTGTCCCGACGGCTATCCCGAACATCACCGTATATGTGATCGGGGCAGTGATCGAGACGGGCAAGACGGTTGAACTGCCGTTGGGCAGCCGGGTACAAGATGCAATTGACGCAGCAGGCGGCGCGTCTGAAAACGCTGATTTACAGCGGGTTAATCTGGCACAGGTTTTACAGGACGGGGCGCAGGTAAATGTTCCGGCGGTGGGCGACGTGGTGGCTGAGGCTACGCCGGAAGCAACCGCAACCGCCGAGGCTGTTTCGCAGGAACGCGCTTTACTGGAACATATTCTGGAAAATCTGCCGGGTGATATTAATGCCGGGACGATTAGCTGGCGACGTGACAATAACGTGCCAATCAATTATGTTGACCGGGAAGGCGGCGTCACCGGGCGCGTTAGTTATGGAGCATCGGGCGGCGGCTTGATGGAAATGACTTTTGGCGTTTTCCAGACGGCTGACCAAGCTACCGCGTACTATGAAAACGTCCGTACCACACTGCGGACACTGGAACGCTCCGAGCAGCGCGATCAATTCCCGACACCAAATGCTTTCGGCGGTGGGACATACGGCTCGGACGCAATTTTTGTGCGCGATGTCGTGTTCATCCGGGTTTCCGTCCCGCAGTTTTCCAGCACGGCGGGCGATCCGCTGAACCCGATGGCACGGCAGGTATTCCCGATTCTGGATGCGGCGCAGGCATCGTTCGGGACTTAATTAGCTCACCTCTTAGTCCCCTTTCCAGCGTGGAGAGGGGAATTTACACCTCAACACGAGAACTTAAAAATGGGACTTGGGAAACAAATTCGCCTGAACCGTGTTTTTTCGCATCCTTCTGGTCGCCTGTGTTCGATTGCTATCGATCATTTCATGGTTTACAACCTCGGTCTGCCACCGGGTTTGCGCCATATGAAAACAACATTGGACGCGGTAATGGGGGCGCAACCGGACGCGGTGACGATGCATAAGGGCATTGCTACTTCGCTCTGGGGGCAGTATGCCGGGAAAACGGCGTTTATCCTTCAAAGCAGCGGCGTGCGACCGGATGATTCGGCTATCGAACAATATGCGACTATTGAGGATGCCGTGCGGTTGGGGGCGGATGCTTTCGCGGTGGTGGCTTTTGTGCGCGGTAAAAGCGAGGCACAGTATTTACGGGCGGTGGCAGACTGTGTACGCG
Organism: Anaerolineae bacterium; assembly: GCA_019912965.1. Classification (GTDB taxonomy): domain Bacteria; phylum Chloroflexota; class Anaerolineae; order Aggregatilineales; family Phototrophicaceae; genus CFX2. The sequence goes on along the minus strand of JAIOHM010000105.1, from coordinate 110,511 downwards.
AAGGGGCAAAATGGGAGATGCCCGTCATCTGCCATGTTTACCCGCGCGACGAAAAGCTGAACATCATTTACACGCCGGACGATATTGCGTGGGCGGTTCACTGCATTGTGGAAGTCGGCGCGGATGTGGTGAAAGTACCGTACTGCGGCGATGGGGAAGCTCATGCACAAATTGTGGCTGACTGCCCTGTGCCATTGGTAGCGGCGGGCGGGCCAAAAACGCCGACACTGGAAGATGCGCTGGGCTTGATGGCTGATGCCGTTCGCGTTGGTGTGCGCGGTGGAACAGTGGGACGGAATATCTGGGGCGACGGTAATATTGGTGGGGCGGTTCGTGCCTATAAAGCTGTTATCCACGAAGGGAAAACAGCACAGGAGGCACTGAAAAACCTTAATGCCTAACATGGATTGACCCTCAAAAGCAAAGCCAATAACCACCCTTGAGACCGCGCACCCTGTGAGGAAATACAAAATGACAACTTTCCGATGGGATGTGCTGGGCGTGGGGAGCGCGACGGTCGATGATTTTTTGTATCTGGCGGCGTATCCTCAACCGGACACTAAAAATCCGGTGCTGCGTACCGAACGGCAGGGCGGTGGGCTAACGGCTACCGCGATGGTCGCGGCGGCACGGTTGGGCGCAAAAGTGGGTTATGCGGGACTGCTGGGGCATGATCCGATTTCCCAATGGGTGGAAAGTGATCTGGTGCAGGAGGGCATCGACGTTTCGCAGGTGGTTCACCGTGATGATGCCCAGCCGATCCACGCGACGATTATCGTGGAGCAAGAACACCACACCCGTACCATTCTCTACAGTGTTAAAGGACACATCGGCGCGGATGAAAGTCTACCGGAGGCTGAGATTATTCGGTCAACACGGGTGTTGTTCGTAGATGATTTCGGCATTCCGGGTGGCATCCGGGCAGCGACAATTGCGCGTGAGGCGGGCGTGGCAGTGGTGGGGGACTTCGAGCGGGTTCATACACCGGATTTACCGCGTTTACTCGATCTGGTCGATCATCTGATTCTCTCCGAACGGTTTGCTACCGCGTTTACCGGAACATCCACTCCTGCCGAGGCGATGAGCGCATTATGGCGTGATGATCGGGCGCTGGTGGCGGTGACGGGTGGGGCGAAGGGCTGTTGGTACATCACTCATCAAGATGATATTCCGCATCATCAGGGCGCGTTTCCGGTGGAAGTAGTGGATACAACGGGATGTGGGGACGTATTTCATGGAGCATATGCGGCGACGCTGACATGGGGATTTCCCGCTTCTGAACGCATTCGGTTCGCCAGCGTGACGGCTGCTTTGAAGGCCACTCAACCGGGCGGACGGAAAGGGATTCCGGGACGGGAACAAGTAGAGAAAGTACTGAGCAATAAGTACTGAGGTATGAGTAAAAGATTACAAAATATTACGGAAGTGGCGGCGGCGGCGGCGATGGCGGCGTGGCGAAAAGGGTTTGGTCGCCACTTTAGCCATCAGCTTTCAGCGAATTCATAAGCGATGGTTTGCGGCGATTGCCATTGCGGCGGACTGGTTTTGTCGCAAATGACCATTGGTTGAGGGGAGATGTCGTCAATGTCGTCGTTGTCAAAATGGGTTTCAGCGACAATCCTAAGCGGGAGTGATTCGCAAATTTCGCAAGATTCGTCAGATTCGCACACTGATTTTGTGAATCTTGCCAGTTGAGCGGGCGCAGCGTACTGCGCCCTACACGACTTCATCATAGAACAAATTTACCGCGTGGTCAAGTTATAGTTCACAAACGAATTTTATCCGTGCAGGCCATATAACCCGGCGGCTTTGGTGCGGCTGTTCGCCCAGGGTTGGACTTCGGCAATTCCGGCGATGCCTTTGTGATAAACGGGGCTATCGGTTGGCAAAGGCAGCATGACAATCTGCCCGGTCACACCCGATAAATAAGCGGCGAGGACAAGTTCGAGGGCGCGTTGACCAGCGCGGGCGGGGGCAATGGTCGGGCGGTTGTTCCAGATGGCATCGCGAAAATCCGCCCAAATCTGGGTAAAGGAACGGGCGATGTTCTCCATATGGGTTGGGAGGTTATCGAGGGCATGGTCGGCCCGTTCCCAATCACGGACGGTATAGAGTTCGGCGGGCTGGTTAAAACCGCTGGTCTGATACTGGTTATAACGCATCCGCAAATGTCCGGCGCTGCCGCTGGCATCCACACCGCCGACGCCCTGCCCCCAAGCCATGTGAATGGTGGCATATCCGGTTGGAAAAGCCACCTGCACCAATGCCAAATCTTCGATTACAGGATTGCGATGGGCATAGGTGGGGGCATCGATAAAGGCCATCACCTGTTGGGCAGGTGCGCCGAACAGCCATTCCGCCAGATAAACCCCGTGAATCATGTCGGTCAAAACACCGCCACCGGAAGCCATCGTGTGCCGCCAGTCGGGTTTATAGGCTGCTGCGCCGGGGTAGTCGATCACGCCGAGATAATGCATAGTTAGCACACGCAAATCGCCAATTGTTCCGGCATCGAGCAAGGCTTTCATCTGGCGGTATTCCGGCAGGAAGTGATAATTGTGCACCATACCAAAAACGCGGTCAGCCGCATCGGCAGCGGCGATAAGTTCGGCGGCAATAACGGGTGAATCGGCAATTGGTTTTTCACTCAGAACGTGCTTGCCCGCGCGGAAAGCGGCCAAGACAATTTCACGGCGGAACTGCTGCGGCACGGTGATGCAAACGGCTTCAACATCTTCCCGCGCCAGCACATCGCGGTAATCGGCATACAGGTTATCATCCGAAAGGCCGAACCATTCCTGCCCGATCTGACGGCGTTCCGGGGTGACATCGGCCAAAGCGACTAACTCTACATCCTGAAGCGTGGTTAAAGCGGGGCGATGCCCATAACTGACAACGTTACCGCAGCCAATCAGACCGACTTTCAAAAGGGACATTTTGAAACTCCTAAAAGGTTTTATTCCATAAATAACAAGAGAAGCATCATCATTATAACGAGGGAAGCGGGAAATGATTCAAATCAACACAGAACAGGTTACGGATAAGTTCAAGGCGCTGTTTGATTTCGGCGCGCCAGCAGGTCTTCGCGCTTTTACAGTGATGGAAGGCATGACCAGCGGGCAAATTTTTACGGATAATCCCGACAATCCGACATGGGGCGTCGTCCGCGAATCAACTTACGGGACGTTTTATTTAGGCGGAACAGTGAGTGCCGAGCAGATTGCCCAGTTTATCAACGATTTTCGCAAGTTGGGTGATGAGGTATTGGCCGGATTCTGGCCGGATGATCCCAACATTCAACTGCTGCCCAAACAGCGCGATTACGAGGGAACGGTCTATGATTTTATTGACCATCCAATTGGAGAGGGATTGGACGCACTGCTGGAAAAAATACCTGAAGGCTGCACCATCCAGCGGGTAGACGCTGAATTATTTGAACGCAGCAGCGACCGGGATATGAATATAACAATGTATGGCAGCAAAGAAAAGGCGCTGGAAAAAGGGATGGGATTCTTTCTGCTGCGCGGGGATGAAATTGTGTGCGAGACGTTCGGCGGGCCAGCAATACGAGGCATGTTTGAAATCGGCGTGGGGACACAAGAGGTATATCGCGGGCGGGGCTATGCGACATTCACCTGCGCCCATCTGATACAGGCGTGTGAGCAGATGGGGTATCAAACCTACTGGAACTGCAACAGCGCAAATATACCTTCGGTAAAACTGGCGCAGAAATTAGGCTATCGGACGCAGAAGGCATATACCCTGTTTGCGTGGTTCAAGCCCTCCGCGCAAGGCGGTTAGCGAAATAGGTGACGACGAGAACAGCTATGATAATTGGGGCAGTGATGGCATAGGCAGATTGGATGCCGTAAGAATCGGCGATTGTGCCTAACAACTGCGGTGTGATGAGAATAGCTGTCCCCGCTGCCAAAGCAATTCTCGCGCTGGCGGTGTTGGCCTGTTCCGCGGCGACATTGGAAGCTGCCGAAAGCGTTAATGGGAACAGATTAGCGATGCCGAGGCCGCAGATAAACAATCCGGCAACGTTCAAAATCGGCGTCCGGGAAAGCCAAAACAGCGGGAAGCCAATCAACACAATGCCCCCCGCGATGAGCAGCAAACGTCCGCTATCAGCCGTGCGGGTCAAGCGGCTACCAACCGCGCGACCAATGACGGCTGCGATGAAAAACAGGCTGACGGTGCTGGCAGCAGCATCTTTGCTCAAACCAGCTACTTTTTCCAGAAAATCGGCTGCCCAAAAGATCATGCACCATTCGACCGATACGGATAGAAAAACCACCAGCCAGTATGCCCAGAAAGCAAACGGGAGTTTTTGGCGCGAAGAAACCTCACCCTTCCCCCCTTCGTAGTGCGGGGTGGATTGGGGAGAGGCGGGCAATGGTATGCGGTACGATGTGAAGAACATCAGCAACCAGCAAACTGTTCCGATATAAAGCGCCAACCGCCACCCAATGCCGGAGGATTCGCCAAAACCCACCGCGATGGGCGCAAGCGCCGCTGTCATGCTGGCGAGAACATTGGCTTCAGTGAGCGCGAATGCCCGCCGTGCGCCGTGATGATCCGAGAGCGTGGCCTGCACCATCACCAGCGTAAATGACCCAATGACACCCATCACCAGCGCCCCTGCAATGGTTACGATGGGCGTTTGCCCCAACGTCAGCAAAATACCGCCTAATGCTAATCCGGTTCCACCGCCCCAAAAAGTCAGCCGACGCCCAAAACGCCGCGCGAAACGATCCGCAAATATGCCAGCAGTAATCATGCCGAGGGCAAAGGCGCTCAGATGCAAACCGCCCTGCGTGTAATCCAGATTGAGTTCGTCACGAACAAACACAATCAGCGGGCCAAGCGATGCCTGCATGTAGGAGTAGTAACCGAGGGTGATGTAACCGAGCCACGTGAAACGGTCGCGGACAAAGTTGATGGCGGCAGTGGACAAGATGGTGCTTTCTGATTGATATATCTAACTATAAATCGATTTACCCCTATCCCCAGCCCTTCCCCCGCACGCGAGGGAAGGGAGCAAAATACAATCCTTTGGGATTGCAAGTTCCACCCAATTATGGGGAAGGGGTTTATGATAGGTTTTATTCGGATTCGCAGGCGAGTGCCAGCGGCGTAACGAGTGCATCTACACTTTGGAAGTTTTTCTCGGCGTGGTAATTTTTCAGGCCATCTTCGCCTTTGGCTTCTGACCAGCGGATGAGTGTATCACGGTCGTCCACGAAATCGTACAGGGGAACGGCATAACCACAGGCGGTTTGCACACGGGTAATTTCTGCCGAGATGATCTGGCGCGCGCCAAGCGGAACGGTAAACAACCCAATCATGGCATCCCATTCAGGCGTATCCGGCAAAATGGTGCGCCCCTGCCCATACAACCGCAAGATTTTCGGCGCGCCTTGAAAGGCACAAAACATAAACGTGATACGTCCATTCTCGTGGATATGGGCGGAGGTTTCGTTCCCGCTGCCCGTCATATCCAAGTAGGCCACACGATGCGGCGAGAGAATGCGAAAGGAGTCGAGTCCTTTGGGCGAAAGGTTGACGTGACCTTCGGCAGAAAGGGGTGCAGTAGCCACAAAAAACATGTGCTGAGCGCGAATGAAATCCTGCAATTCATCCGTGATGGAGTCGTAAAGTTTAGCCATTGTTCAATCCAAAGAGGGTTCATAGGGCGAACAGGCCGTCCGCCTCTACCAATAGATTACCGGGTATTGGTAGAGATGTATAGAACCGTCACGATGGATCACGGTCGCTGGCAAGGTTGAAGGTCAGGCGGCGAATGTCCGTGCCGTCAGCGTTCATCATGTAGAGTTCGCGGTTGCCATCGCGCCATGACTCGAAAATGATATGCTGACCATTGGCTGTCCAAACCGGTTTGCCATCCCAAGCGATATTCCGCGTTAAGCGCTGTAAATCCGTACCATCGGTATTCATTCGGTAGATTTCAAAATTCCGTCCACGACGGTCGGAGGACAGCAAAATTAACAGGCCATCCGGCGACCACGCGGGTTCAATGTGACGTCTGCCCACATCGGTCAACACATGCACATTGCCCCCGTCCGAGTCCATCACATAAATCGCCCAATTTTTGAAACGGTAGGATGCAAAGGCAATTTGCGTTCCACCCGGCGACCAAACGGGTTCGGTATCATCTGCATCATGATCGGTCAACTGGCGCAGGTTTGTGCCATCGGCGTTCATCACAAAAATATCCCAATTGCCGAGGCGGTCGCTGGTAAAAGCGATTTGGCTTCCATCCGGTGACCATGCGGGGTCAAGATCACGGGCGGGGTTATCGGTCAATTGGCGGAGTTCCCCGCCGCGCGTATTCATCACATAAATTTCCGGATTGCCGCCGCGCTGTGAGGTAAAAGCAATACGGGTATTATCCGGCGAACGGGCAGGCGCACCATCCCAAGCCGTATTGCGCGTCAGATTATGGGCAAGGCTCAGATAAACATCCAGCACATAAATTTCTTCGTTGCCGTCGCGGTTGGTCAGAAAGACAACATCACCGCCGGATGTTGAGGCCGCCCGCGCGACAACCACCGCGCCGAAAATCAGCAGAATGCAGAGCAGAAGGGCTATGACACTCAGGCGGAAAATCGTGCGCCAACTGAAGATGGTTTGTGAGATTACCATTTTTAGCCTTCACTCGAAGTCTTTTACTGAAATTGAGGGAGGTTCTAATGGATAAACGAAAACAAATATTGCTTTGTCATGGGCGGACATGCGCTGCGCTTAGTCCGCCCCTATCTCAGGCGCATTCTATTTCGATCATCTATAAAAAACATCCCCTACAAAAGTTACTCAATGTACGTTAGGGATGATTTCTTCCAGAATGATGCTGACAATATCCGGGTTAGGTAGGCCAACAATATCGAGCATGAAGTAGGTGTTGCCCGCCGCAACAAAGGCTTGCAGTTGTTCGACGACCTGCGAAGGAGTCCCCACGAAAGCATTATTGGTGGAATACACGATGCCGGGACGCGAATTAGCGCGGGCATTGACTTCGGCATCGTTGCGGCCTGTGACCAAGCGTCCGAACCATGTGCGGCGGATGGATTTGGGATCATGGCCTTGTTCTTCACAGTAGCGGTCAAGCACACTCATGCGATCCTGATAAAAGGCAAGAGAAGCATCGGAAATGTTCCACCAATCGGCATATTGGGCGGCGATACGGAGGGATTTATCGCCCTTCACGCCGATGCAAATGGGCGGCACGGGAACAGGCTTGGGTTCGAGGTAAGCATTTTCGACTCGGTAGTGTTTGCCGTGATAGGTGATCTGCCCCGGCTGCGTCCACAGGCGCTTCATAATTTCCAGCGAGTCTTCAAGCTGTTCGAGACGGACGCCTGCCGAGGGATAGTCATACCCATAAGCGCGGTATTCATCTTCTTTCCAACCCGCGCCGATGCCCATGATGAAACGTCCGCCGCTGAATACCTGAAGGGTAGCTGCCATCTTCGCCAGCAGCGCGGGATTGCGGTAATTCTGCCCCATGACCATCGGGCCAACATCAAATTTCGGCCATTTGGCGGCGATAAATGATAGCGTTGTCCAGACTTCATAGGCGTACTGATCGCTCCAAAACAGATGATCGGTCATCCACAGGCTTTTGAAGTGACCTTCCAGTTTGGGGACAACCAAATCGAGGTCATCCATCCATTGGCTTAAGGCACTTTTGGGATGTTTTTCGACTAACGCGAGGCCAAAATCGACGGTCATAGAAGCTCCTTAAACAAAGAAAGGTGGGCTAGTAAAAATATACTGCTCAAACTGCCCAAAGGGTACATCGCTCATGAAAAATTCAAAGAAAGAATCCAATTGAGCGCCGCGCGACAGCATGTGGTCAACGGCAAAACGGTTCATCAAAGGGACTTCGACGCCGAATTCGTGTCCCTGTCTAGCAGCTTCGTTTTCCGCCAGCGCCAATACTGCCGGATAATCACGCGGGTCGAGGACGGCGAATGGGCCGCTACTGCGCCCAACGTAGCCATAAGCCACAGCTTGTCCATTCCGGCGGTAGAGGTAGCCCTGACGCTGCGCCATCAGCCAACGGTGTTCGGCATCGCGTCGATAGCTTAAAACAGCAGTATCCAACTCAGCCAATGTGGACAAGATTTCTGGCTGATCGGTGATGGGTTCGGGGATGAGATCGGTGGAAATTGCTACAGCTTCAGCAGGGCGCGACAGATAGCCGATGGGGAAACGTGGGTAGACACCAGATTTCATGTACAGCGCCTGCGCCCGACGGTCAATGCTGGCGATGATGAAACGGCGATTCGCTCCTTCAGATGGGAAAGCCCGGGAGAGCAATCCGCGTCCGACACCCGCCGACTGCTGAGTTGGATCGACAAAAAACTCGGTCAACTGGCGCACACCATCCCGCAAGATTGAACGGGCATAGCCGATAATCTTTCCATCGTTTTCAGCCAACCATGACTGTTCAGCGGTATTCTGTAGATGCTCGACCAGTGGACGGCGGCGCTCCCAAAGACCTGTTAAAAAGGCGGGGTCGTTCCCACCGGTGATGGCTATTGCTCCAATACGCTCCCCTAAATCTGTGACAGAGGCACGGAAAATCTCAAATAAGGTATAGGCATCATCCAGCGTGGTCGGGCGGAAGGTGAGAGTCATGATGCGCTGCCCTCTTCAGCCTGTAGTTGAGCAACATAGGCGCGGATTTGCGCCGCGGAAGCACTTTCAATACCCAACTCATTTGTCAGCCATGCAACCATATCCATCTGCGCGCCCAATGCCCGCCATGCATCAGCGGCATCATACTGGCTAAATACACCATGCATGAGTTCGACTGTGCGCGGGTCTGCCCATTTTTCCAGAAAGCGCCCGTTGAACCAAACATTGTGTTCCGCGCTATACACTTTCCGGGCATGGGATTCGATAAGGGGCAGCAAACAGCGCCCCATCATGTAACTATTGAGGCAACCCAACGCAGTTGCGAGTTCGCCCCGCCGCAGCTTTTTGGCAATCCAAACGGTGTGATACCAAAAATCTGCAACCGTATTGGATAAATCAGGGGGTGAGGACGTGGGAGCAGCAGACGGCGGCATAAATGAAGGGAGCGTATCCGCTAAACTTTCTTTATCCACCAAGAAACGATAGCCACGCTGAAAAACTGTGAAAGCATCGGGAGGCCAACCCTCGACCTGCATAAAAGCCGCCGGGAGGGGAACAAAATCAACATCTATGCCACCCGAAAACAAAGCCCGCCGTTCCATTTGGTCGCCTGTCGCTGTGGGTTCCAAAAAGGTGAGCCAGACTTCGCCCAGCGCATTTAACCAATCGGCCTGCTGCGCATAAACTGCCGGGTCGTTGACGAACAGTAACACGTCCATATCCGACCATTCATCGGCAGGGCGTTCCGTCCGCGCCCGCGAACCGATGATGATTATGGCACGCACATCTTCGCGTTCATTCCCCCATGCTTGCAGGCGGTTTTCAAACTGCTGGAAAGCTTCAGACAAAACAGCCATAACCTGCTCTTTCTTTCACCAACCCGACCACCAATCAAGCTCGGCAAAACTAATTACTTCTTCGAGATTGATGGGCTGCCCTAGATAATCTCCTTCGATACTGACGAGATAGAGGGTATCTATACCCCCATCAGCATCTTCGAAACCCATAAAAGCAATACGCGAACCATCTGGTGAGACTCGCCAACTATACTTGACCACATCGTCATCTGTTAATGCCCGCTGATTATCTCCATCAACATCGACAACCATAATATTGCCTGCATGCTCTACGTCCGTCACATAAACAATCCTCTGACCATTGGGTATCCAGCTTGGGCCAAAGTCACTTCCCGGTTGGTTGGTCAGCCGGAATGGTTCAGTACCATCGGCGTTCATCACATAGATTTCGTAGTCGTCGTCACGATTAGAGACGAAAACAATCTGTGTTCCATCCGGTGACCATTCGGGTGCATAATCTTCGCCATCATCCGGTGTGAGGTTTATGGCAATGGGGGTTTCGACAGATACCGTGTGAATATCGGCGTCACCCACAAAAACGAGGGATTGGCTATCCGGCGACCAATTCAGGCTGGCTTCCTCACAGCGTCCAGCCGTCGCCAGTTCGCGCTGGTCAGAACCATCCGGGCGGATGATGTAGACCACACAAATAGCTTCAGCGCGTCCATGCGATTCATCTTCATCAGTTGTATAGGCAATCCATGCACCATCCGGTGACCAAACTGGCGTTGTTTTATAGGGAACATTATTGACCAAAAGACGCACATTCGCGCCATCAGCATCCATCACATAGATAGCATAGTCAAAATAGAGATCGTCGGTATCGTCCCGTTCTGAAACGAAAACAATCTGTGAAGCATCTGGCGAGGGGTCTGGAGCATAATCGCTGCCGGGGCTGTTGGTCAGGTTGTGGACTTGGTTGGTTGCCAGATCAAGCACAAAAATTTCGGCTTCCAGATCACTTTCCACCCGACCGACAAACAACAGTTGTCCCGCCTGATCTTGGGCAGAAACGGGAACAACCAGCAGGATACAGAAGCTGATGAAGATAAGTAGTTTCATTGTCTCCCTAGAATAAATAACAAGTAACGAGTCACAATCTGAGCCTTACCTATCTATCCGTAAATCAATTTACCTCTATCCCCAGACCTTCCCCCGCACGCGAGGGAAGGGAGCAAAACAGTGATTCTTTACACCACAAACTTTCTCGATTACAAGCGAAGCAATTTATAGATAGGCGGCTCTAGTTTGGCAACAAAATGATTTTGGCGTCCTGGCGGCTTTCAAGGCGTTTGAAGGCATCCAGCGCGTTATCCAAATTCATGCGGGCGCTGACCATCGGGCGCATATCCAACTTGCCGGAAGCCATCATGCGGATGACATTCTGGAATGTGCCATGTCCAGCGTGACCTAAAGAACCCGCCAACTGCACACCTTTGACCTGATAATATTCCAGCGCCAGCGGAGTCGGCTTCTCCGAACGTCCGATGTGACATACAGTAGCATTGACCGCTAAACCGCTGGTGAGAGGCGCAAGCGTGTGGCTAGGCGCACCAGCCGCTTCGACCACAAAATCGACGCCTCGGCCATAAGTCAGTTCGAGAATAGCTTCGTTGATGTCGATGCCTACCGGGTCAAGCACTTTGGTCGCACCGAGTTTTTCGGCAGTCGCGCGGCGAGCCGGGGAAGTATCGAACACGATAACCTGCGATGCACCTGCCGCGAGAGCCAAGGCTTCGGCGGCTAAACCGATTGGCCCTGCCCCAAAGACGACGACATACACGCCGGGCTGCCATGTGTGGATGCGGTTGAACATGGCATGATAGCTGACTCCGGTTGGTTCAACCATCGCACCCATCACCAATGCTTCGTGTTCGTCACCTACACGGTCGGCAATTTCGCGGATATTCCAACAGTAACGGGCGCGAACGGGGATATACTGTGCCATCGCGCCGGGGGTGGTGAAGCCGAGTTCTTCGAGATTATCACAGTGATTGACGTAACCACGGCGGCAGGAGACACATTCCCCACACCACTGGATTTCTTCAGCCGTGACCAGATCACCCACTTTCAGATCGCGGACGTTTTTACCGACTTCGGCTACCCTGCCGGAAAATTCGTGACCGAGGGTATTGGGGAAGCGGGTCAGACCGGGATAGAGCATATAGCCATCCGCGCTGGCTTCATACATGTGCATATCCGAGCCACAAATGCCTACCGCGCCAACCTCGATAATTACTTCGTCATCTTTAGGGGTCGGGTCGTCTTTCTGACCGATGCTGATGCGGGGATTCTTCCAGACCTGTGAACCGCTGTGGATGCGGTGGGTATCGCGTTCACGGTCAGACAATTTATAGTCGGGTTTGGGGGCAAAATCAGCATTTAAAGTTAAGGCTTTCATGAAAGGGTACTCCAGAAGCAAATGTTTCCCCATACTATAACAAACGTCACGCAAGCCTGCCGATACCATTCTGTGGAATGCAAAGGGCGCATTATGCTGCGCCCCTACTGAAGTTATGATTATTGAATGTTCAGATGTGTGCTTATCGCAAAGTCACGGTCAAACGGGCGAAAAGATCGTCATTGGCAGAGCCAGCCGCAGTGAGGGTCAGGCCATCCACCAATGAAGCCAGACGGCGCAAATCCCGGTAGGTAGCTTCGCCTATATCGGTTGGATTAATTTGCTGCAATATATCGAGGATGGGCATGAAATTGGCATAGACTGCCGCGCCTGTGTTTGGCAAAGCGTTGGTCTGGATGGGTTGGAAGCCGCCTACATCGCCGCTTAATACCGATTGCACTGCGTCGCGCGTGCCAAACACTACTAACGATTCATTCGCGCCAATCAAGTATTCAAATATAGGACGGCCTGTATCCAAAAGCTGACCCGTGTAATCATACTCGATCAGGGTGATGCTTAAAGCAGTCGTTCCGCTGGCGAGGGTTTCCGGCATCACACGGAAACTGCCCTTTGAACCCAATGCGCCGAGCGTAATGGGTAATTCACGCCCCAAAATACGAACAAAATTGGCAGCCGCTGCCGGGTCACTGGATTTAAAAGCAGCACCGAATCCTATGGGTGAGTGCAGGGTTGTGCCGGGTTCAAAACCTGGGTTAAAACCGCCAAAAATCGCGTAATCGCTGGTCAGCCACGGACGCAAATCACGTTCATAGCTCAGGCCCATAATGTTCGCCAGCGCGATATCGGGCAGGCTGCTGTTCATGCTGAATAAAGCAGTGAGGGCTGAACTGCCACCATAACCATACAAAGCAGGTGTGATAAAGGGTGCGAAATTCTGAGCGATAGAATCCACAATCTGGGTCATGAAGCCGATCTTGCCGTCCAAATCCGTGCCATGAGCCACAAATACCGAATCGCTGGGGATATTAGAGAGGAAGGCTGGATCAAGCGGGGTATCGGTTTCGGGTAATGTGATGCCCAAGGATTCCAAACCGACTTTATTACCAAAAGCCTGCGCCATATCCAGCGCAATGACATTATCGCCCGTGATGGTTCCGCCAAAAGCAGTTGGCCCAAACAGGCGAATAAGCGCGGCCAGCAGTAGTTTATCTTCAGTCTGACGGAAATTATCCGCGCCAACCGCATTCGCCAACACCAGCGGCGTGTCAACCCAGCCGATCAGGTCGTAGTTATCTTCCGGCAGCAAGGCGAGGGCGCTGTTGTAATAAAAATTAGCGGTGAGATCAGGCACAAATTTGCCTTTGGTTTCGATGGTGGGCAGTCTGCGGCTGCTGATCAGCAACGCCTCTGGAAATACGGCAATCGTGGTGGCGTCAAATTCGTTATCCTGCGTAAACAGGGTGTAGCCTGTTCCATTGGTGGAAACCCAATTATTTCGCGTCAACCAAGGGGTGATGGCGCTGGTGGCTTTGACCTGATCCGTAATCGAAAGGGCGATGATCACCTGAAAATTATCCTGATAGGGCACAAGGCCCATGGCGGCAGCATCCCCCAACCAAGGGCGCACCCCTGTATCAAAATTTCTGCCAACAAATTGGTCAGCGGCAGCATCTAAAACATCCTGAACTGAATCCATCCCGATTTCTGAAAAGTCGATCATGTTCAGTTCGCGCACATTAGACAGGAAGCGGTTCACTAAAGAATCGATCACTTCAACATATGCGCCATCTGTACGGACAGCCGCATAAGCCACCGCATCCGCCGGGAAATAAGGCGCCAACGATTCCAACGCTGCATAACGCGCCTGCCATGTCGGGGAAGCAGTAGTTATCGAGATGCTTAATGCCAACACGAGAATAACGGGTATCAAAATCCATTTGCGTTGCATTCAGAACCCTCCAAACTGAGTATTCATCCAGCAAAGGATAGTGCAAGATAGACGCAAAACACATTTCATTGGTTGCAATTTGGCTGATTTTCGCCCTCCGATTGACCAACGCTCCGGCTGATACAAGCAATTTAGTGACGCTGCCCACAAACGGGGTAAACTAGACCTACGATTTTTAAACCGAGCAGAAAGGCGACGTTGGCATGAATGAACTGCGCGGCATTATCCCAATTCTGGTTACACCCTTCGACAGTGAGGGACGGGTGGATGAAGATGGTTTGCGTCGGGTCGCCCGTTTCGAGCTGGACGGCGGCGCACATGGAATCGGCGTGGGTGGGTTCGCCAGCGAAGCCTATAAACTGACTGACCAGGAACGCATCCGGTGCGCCGAAGTGGTGGCGGCAGAAGTGGATGGGCAAGTTCCGCTTATTATTGGAATCGCACCCGGCAGCACCGAGGCCGCGATTGAACAGGCTCATATTTATGCCAATCTGAAACCGGCTGCATTGATGACACTGCCGCCTAATACCATGAATCTGGATGAGGCTGCGCTGGTGGAGCATTATATGGCGTTGGGGAATACTGCCGAAGTGCCGATTATGGTGCAGCAGTCACCACAGATTCAGGGTTATGCCCACTGCCAACTCTCGACGGAAAGTCTGGCGCAGATAGCCCGCCATGCGCCCAATGTACGCTACTTCAAAATCGAGGGGCCGGGGTCAGCACGTCGCATCCGCGCATTGAGCGAACGGGTAGATAACAACAGCATTGCCCTGTTCGGCGGTGTAGGCGGATTGATGCTGCGCGAAGAACTGGAAGCAGGTGCGGCGGGTTTGCTGCCGGGTGCGGGCTTCAACGAATTATTCCTCGATGTGTGGGCAGGATGGGAAGCAGACGATCTGGAACGGGTAGACGTGATTCTAAGTCGAGTCGCACCACTGGTCGATGCTGTTTCAGCACATGGGCACGAATTTTCATTACATGCACGCAAACATCTGCTAAAACGGGCAGGCATTATTGCGCATACAACTGTACGCCGCCCAACCGTGCGCCCTGATCTACAAGCACTGGACGCGCTGACGCATCTGGTAGATGAACTAGGACTGCGGATTGGCAGCCTAAAACGCGATTAACAACGCTGCACGTTGAGTCATTGGGGCATGGATTAAACAGAACTGTGAGTTTAGTGTTATGGACATCAGCACTGAGACGGTGAATATTCCAAATGCGCCTGTGCAAAACCTGAGCGCGTACTTTGCGCGTCCACAAACTGCGGATAAAGTGCCGGGTGTGGTGGTTATTCATGAGGCATTCGGGCTGAACGAGAATATCAAGGATATTACGCGTCGGTTTGCCGACGCGGGTTATGCGACTCTGGCGGTGGATTTGTTCGCAGGACGCAATCAGATGATCTGTATGTTCCGGTTCTTCGGTGGGCTGTTCTTCAGTTCACTGGATAACGAAGCCATTCGCAGTTTGAAGGCGACGTTGAACTGGCTGGAAGTGCAGCCTGAGGTAGACAGCGGCAAGTTGGGCGCGGTAGGCTTTTGTATGGGCGGCGGATTTGCTATTGCATGGGCCAGCACCGACCCACGCTTAAATGTCGTCGCGCCGTTTTATGCCTTTAATCCAAGTCCGCTTTCGGCAGTGGAGCGTTCATGCCCAGTGGTTGGTTCGTACCCAGAAAAGGACATCACCAAAGGGTCGGCGGAAAGGCTGGATCAAGAATTGAGCAAGCACCACATCCCGCACGACATCAAGATTTATCCGGGCGCAAAGCATTCGTTCTTCAACGATCAGGGCGGAAACCATGATCCCGCCGCTTCACAGGATGCGTGGGAACGGACGCTGGCATTCTTTAAGGCTCAGATGGGGTGATACCAAATCCATAAATCATTTACCCCTAACCCCAACCCTTCCCCCGCACGCGAGGGAAGGGAGCAAAAATCCCATTCCATAACACCTCCGAAGTGATCATGGCAAGCTAAACGGACTATCACGGAGTTCTAAAAACGCTCGTATACCAGAAGTAGCGACCGCTGGTTTTGACCTGTGCATTGAAGCCATGTTCAGCAAGTTTGCGCGCCAAATCGGCGGGGTCGTAGAAGATTTTGACGATTTTGAATTCACGCCCGTCATTTAACTTGCGAGTATGGTAAATGTCGTCGGGGCGGTAGGCCTCATGATTAGCTGCACTTGAGGTATTGTCTGGCAGCGAGTCGATGGCGAAGATGCGTCCGCCGGGTTTGGTCGCACGGCGCACTTTATCCAGAAAACCGTCTAACTGTTCGGGTGGGACGTGCGATAACCAGAAGGCAAAGAACACCAAGTCGTACTGTTTATCCGGCTCCCAAGCGAACAAATCAGCCTGTATATAATTGACGATTGGGGAGCTGAGTTTTTCACGGTTGATGGCGATCACTTCCGCTGAAGCATCGACCGCGGTAATATGTGAAGCGATTTTGGCGAGTTCAACTGTCCAGATACCGGTGCCTGCTGCCAGTTCCAGTACATGCCCCACCCGTCCTAGTGCTTCAACCTCACGCATAACCAAAGCGACTTCATCAAACCACTGCTGATTGATCTCCGCGCCGCGATCATAACGCCCTTTGCGGTAAAACCACTCGTCGTATTCACCTGCACGGGCGCGGTAATAAGCAATCTGATCCTGAAGCACATCAGTGGTCATAGAGATATTCCTTTTGGGATGTTCTGGTTGTTTCAAATATTGGCACAGCAAGCGTACAAAGTCTGTAGACCAATGAGGCCATCGCTTCATACAGATCGTAATGGTAGAGTAGCGGCGCGAAAAAGGAGATTGATTTGAAAGACTTTGAAGAACGGATTGTGGAATGGGCAGCGACACAGCCCAACATTCGCGCGGTGATTGTGGTGGGTTCGATGGCACGGCTAGCCGATACCCGCAACCGCTGGTCAGATTTGGACATCCAGCTTTTTTGTACTGACACCAGCACTTACGCAGTGAACGATGAGTGGGTCGCCAATATCGGGGATGTGTGGCTGTGCTTCCGCCTCTCCAACGAGGAAGGTTATCCAACACGACTGGTATGGTTCGCAGGCGGCAAGAAAGTGGATTTTGCACTGCTGCCTGTGGAGAGCTTGCACCAGATGATACAGGCGGGTGAACTCAATACGATGTACCAGCGGGGTTATTATGCGGCGCTGGATAAAGATGGTCTGGTGGCGCAACTTCCACCACCAACATTCAGCACACCGCCAAAGCTGCCACCCACACAAGAGGCTTTCACATTCATCATCAAAGAATTCTGGTTCGAGGCGCTGCATGTCGCACAGTATATTTTTGGGCGCGATTTGTGGGTGGTCAAATTCCGCGACTGGACGATGAAAAGCGATCTGCTCCAGATGATGGAATGGCATGCACAGGTTATGAACGATAAAAATCCGCCGCATATTGGCAAGCAACTTTCCGAATGGGTTGACCGCGACACATGGAAGGCACTGCACAACATCTGGGCGCAGTTCGACCCGGCAGATAGCTGGCGGGCACTGCTGGCGATGCTACCATTATTTCGGCATCTAGCAACCGAAACCGCCGAACGACTCGGTTATGAGTATCCGGCAGCGATGGATGCACAGATCACGGCGTATATGCAGGGGTTGTATGCTCAGGACGATTTAAGGTATTAGCGAATTTCTTCGACTGCCCAATGGTCGCCCATCGCGCGGCGGCCTTTGGCTAACCCTTCTCCGTCACTGATTTCGCGGGTTAAATCAGCGCGCTCAAGCATTTCCGGTCGCAGGGTTATGCCTAAACCCGGCCCATCGGGGATGCTCAGATGACCATCGTTTACAGTCGGGGCAAATTCACTGATGACCGGGAAATAAGTTTTGTAAAAAGCGCGGACGGATTCGACATAATACAGATTTGGCAGGTGCGCGCCGAGGTGCATACAAACCGCATGGCAGATTGGGCCAGCGACATTGTGAAGAACAATCGGTACACCAAATGCTTCGGCCATATTGGCGATTTTGCGCGTTTCAGCAATGCCGCCGTTCCATACCGGGTCGGTCATCACAATTTGCGAGACGCCTTTCGTCAGCCAATCCCGCAACTGCCAGCGGGTCATCAGCAGTTCTGAGCCGATTATGGGAATCGTCGTCCGGCTGGAAAGTGTCTTGATTTCGTCGGGATAAACAGCGGGTAAAACATCTTCCAAAAACAGGATGTTGTAGGGTTCGAGGGCGCGGGCGATGCGTTCCATGCTGGCACGATTCCAGCGGAAGTGACATTCGATGCCAATTTCCATGGCGTCGCCCACTGCATCCCGAATCTGGCGAACCGGCGTTAATCCCTTCTCGACATCCGCGAGGCTGATGTACTGCCCGAACGAACTTTCGCTGTAGGGATCAAACGGCCAGATTTTCATGGCTCGTACCCCATCATTCAGCAGGCTTTGGGCTAATGCACCCGCATCGGTATGCCACCACTGATAATCCTGCACATCGCCAAAACCGATGCAGGTGTTATACGTCGGAATGCGTTCGCGGGTTTTACCGCCTAAAAGATGATACAACGGCGCATTGTAGTGTTTGCCGAGGATGTCCCACAAGGCGACTTCCAGCGCAGAAAGGGCACGAGTCTCCGCGCCTGCATAACCGTGATACATGATGTTATCCATCACGAAGCGCCACAGCCCTTCGATGTCCAGCGCGTCCTGCCCCAATATCAACGGGGCAATTGTGCCATGTAAAGCACCTTTCGAGCCGGGAATTTTATCGACGGTTTCGCCCAAGCCGATGATGCCCGAATCGGTATGGACACGGACGACCATCAGGCGCGGATATTCAGCCCACTGAAGGGATTCGATTGCAGTAATTTTCATAGGACGCCTTCAACTTCAATGTAGTCCACAACTGTGGATGGTTCAGGAATAGGCAGACCATCCTCGTGCAATCCTTCAATATGGAACTGAATGGCTTCATGAATCTCGTGCTTAATTTCTTCGAGGGTATCCCCTACGCTCACACATCCCGGCAAATCCGGCACATAAGCCGAATAATCTCCCTGTTCACCTTCAATAATGACCGCGTAACGCATGTGGCTATTCTTTCTCTAATCCCGCTTGCTTAAGTATGCTGCCAAGCGTTTTGGGATGTAAAGTTTTAGACAAATTTCCGGGAACAGTCACTACGCCTTTCTTGGATGGGTGTTTATATTGACGATGACTGCCTTTGACACGTGCCAGATACCAGCCATCATTTTCAAGAATGGCAATGGCTTCCCGTACTTTCATTGAAGCCATATTCTACCCCAACCCGGCGATGATCTGGGTGATTTTCTGTTCACTTTCGAGAACCTGCTGCGTGAGTTGGGCAACTTCATGCTCGATGGCTTCCAGACGATTCTGGCTGGTTTCCAACTGTCCCAGCATTCGGGTACGTAGAGCGGCTTCCTGTCCAGCGGCTTGCAGGGTCGTCAAGTTGGCACGTAACTGCTCCTGCTGCTTGTAGAGTGTCTCACGTTCGGCAGCCAGCTTGGTCTGACGCGCATTAGCCTGCTGGATGCGTCCGAGTTCGGCTAACATTTCGGCCAATTTCCCCTGAATGGCTTCGTCCAGCCATGTGTGCTTGCCAATTTCCTGCAACTTCTGGTAACTCAACTGGCGGACTTCTTCGCGGCGGAACGAACGGTGACGGAAACGGCGCACAAAATCAGTTTTGGAACGGGCAGGAATATTCACACGCCAGCGGTGTTCGGTCGCGGTGACGACATCCGGCGCGCGCATGTCGGCCAGTTCCCAGCCAACCTGAATGGGCGCTTCGATGGTCACGGTCTGGGCTTTAGAAGTCGTGTTTTCGATGGTGTATTTGGTGATAGCGACCACAAACTGCTCATAAACGAAATAAGCGTCCTTGATGGTCAGGCCAGTATCATGGGCAGCAGACTCTTTATGCTCGGTGATACGGACGCCAAGTTCAACAGCATAGGGCAAATAGACCTGATTGCCATCTTTGGTGAAGGCGACAACTGCCTCGCCTTTGTAATCACCATCTTCGACTATAGTGACCGGGCCGCGTTCCAAAGTTAGCCCAGTGCTGTTGTCGAAACGCAGGGCAACAACCGGGTGATCCGGCAGTTTCGCGCCGTTATACAGCAGTTCACGCTGGTAGTTGATTTCCGAACCAATAATCGGTACCAGCGCCGACTCACCGCGTTTGACCGAGACAGCCGCAGTAACAACATACTGGAAAAATTCACCCACATCTTTGGCCTGTGCAGCAGGCGGAGCCGCTTGCATCGCTTCAGCACGCAGCATATCTCGCATTGGTGCGGCAGAGCGAGGAGCGGCAGCACCTAAAGCTTTCGACTGTGCGCGCATGAATCGTGGCGAGTCGTCGAGTTCAGCTTTCTCCAACATATCCGCCCCACCGAATTCTATCGGCCCCGGCGCAACACGGGTTTCGTCCTGCACAGTCGGGCGAACGGGAATGCGCGAGGCATAAAGTTCATAAATGAACGAAATCGGCTGTCCAGCGACCAGCGTCACGCGCACATCTTCCAAATCTTCTTCCAGACGGTTATCGAACAGACCCCATCCCTGCAATAATGCCTTGCCGGATTCTGTGCCGACTTCGGATTCGGCTACCAACCGATAACTCACACGCCAAGTTGGGGATGGTGCGACATAAAATACGGCGAGCTGATGTTCACCCGCACTGAGACGCACATTGACTGTGCGGCGGGCATCTTCGCTCAGGCTGGTATCCAGAAAATAGGTCAGATCATGTCCTGCCTGTGGATCATCGACATGCAGACTGCGTAACGCTCCCAAGCGGAAAACCCGCACTGCGCCATCATCGGCTAAAAGTGTTACCAGTTGTTCAGAAACGGTATCAACGGCCAGCGTATTTGATTCGTCCAAACCGATGACCCGCCCGCTGACGACTTCTAATATGCCAGCGGCACTTTCAAAATCCATTGTTACCCGGCGTCCGCGCAAATCCGCAATCAGGTCACGCAGGCTGGCTGTTTTCGACAGACGAATCGAACTGCTGGCGAGGCGGGCATCTTTATCCATTGGTGTCTGGTAATGAATGCCCAACACCTGCCCACCTGCTTTATCAAAAACAGCGAGGCTTTTGAGCACATCGTTGATTTCGTCCTGACGGAAAGTGAGCGCAACATTTTCGCCCGCGACTGCGCCCTCGCGCACAAAAAAGCCGACACCGTGTTTATACAGCACCATTTCACGAACGGGTAAAGTTGTCACACGTTCCTCCACAGATGTTTCCAGCAAGGCAGCAGAATCCATATCGAGATACAGCGCGGCATGAGGCGCACGGCGCAAGATCGAGGCGGGACGGTCGGGGCTAATGGGGTCACGCAGGCAGGCGCGGACGATTCGGGCTTTGCGCGTCTCCGGCACAAGACAGAGCATACTACGCGCGGCCAGTAAGGCAGGAATCGTCAGGGTGATCGCATGGGTTGGCACTTCGTCTAGCGAGTCGAAATGGCCTTCGCCCACCTGCTGCTGACGGCTCATCTCTGCCAGTTCGATGACTTTTACCCATAACGGATCGTCAAAATCGGCGTAGGGCGGGTCATTAAATGCCAGATGCCCGTTTTCCCCAATGCCCAACATGACCAGATCAGCCGGATGTGTACGCAGCAAATCTTCATATTCCTGACAGGCCGCCTCGACATCCTCAGCATTGCCCGGAACCGGATAGAAGGCGCGCGGTTGAATAAAGTTAATCAGATTTTCGCGCAGAAACAGCGGAAAACTGGCACGATGTTCCGGGTCGATGCCGATGTACTCATCCATATGGAAGATGGTCACGACCGACCAATCAATCCCTTCCAACACCCGCAGCGTATGCAAAAAGCTCAACTGCGAATTCCCGGTCGCCAAGATGATGTTGGCTTCGCCGCGCTCCGCAATAGCGTTCTGAATAATGGCACGGGCATCCAAAGCCGCCGAAGCCCCCATCTCGGTATTGGTGGCATAAATGCGAACGGGCAATCGCTCGATTTGCAGGGTTTTAACGGGTTTGGTTGCCATTACACCACCTTCACCATATTGGTCAGTTGACCAATGCCGTCAATGGTAATTTCGACCACATCGCCCGCTTGCAGTGTGAAATCGGCAGGTGGTACAACGCCCGTTCCGGTCAGCAGAACCACACCCTCAGGGTATTCGTTGCTGCGTCCCAAATACGACACCAGTTCGTCCAAACGGCGTTTAATACGCTGCGTATGCACTTCACCTTCAAAGATAACGGGATATGAATCGGTTTGTACGCCCTCGTTTTGTGGGGATTCCGAACGACGAATGACGACGCGGATGGTGGCTTGCGGCCATTCTTTCGCCGGATTGAGGACAATCCCCGGCCCTAAAGCACAGGAAGCAGTGTAAACCTTCGCCTGTGGCAGATACAACGGATTTGCGCCTTCGATATCACGGCTGCTCATATCGTTGCCGACGGTGAACCCGACCACTTCCATCGCCGGATTGATGACAACAGCCAGTTCGGGTTCGGGCACTGACCAGGTTGCATCTGAGCGAATGCCCACACCCGCAAATGGGCCAACGACTTTTGAGCCGCGCGCCTTGAAGAATAATTCGGGACGCTCGGCGGCATACACGCGAGCATAAATATCACCGCCATCAACAGCTTCTTCCTGCCGCGCTGCCCGACTGCGTTCATAGGTGACACCGGACGCCCAGACTTCCTGTTCATCCACCGGGGGCAGCCAATGTGCCAAAATCGAGAGCGGGGACGAATCAAACAGCGATGCGGGAAAACTGAGGGCGGCATCTTTGGCAAGGGTTTCCAAGCCTTCAATCGCCTCGGCAACATGACCAACGCTGTGACGCAAGAAAGCCGCTATGGTCGGCAGATGTTCGGTCACATCGTAAACAGTTTCATCCAAACGCACCCCTGTGCGATTGCCATGTTCGGGGTGAAAAAAGCGAACAAGCATAATCATTTTATTGCTCCTATAAATGGATCGTAATGATGCACAAAAACTAATCCTGCGGTTGTTCGCCTTTTACGCTCAAACCGCCATCGACAGTGTAGGTTGCCCCGGTGACAAAACTGGATTCATCGGAGGCCAGAAACACAAATACACTGGCAACCTCATCAATCTGCCCGACGCGCCCAATGGGATGCATAGCGTCGAACTGCTGGCGTAACGGTTCGGGATTCTGCTGCGCTGCCAGAAAATCATGCAGCATGGGCGAGTCAATTGTGCCCGGTGCAACCGCATTCACACGGATGCCCTGCCACGCGTAATCAGTGGACATGGCGCGCGCCAATCCAGATAAACCAGCTTTAGTGGCGGAATAAGCCGCTAACCCCGGCAAACCCAAAATTCCGGTCACGCTCGACATGTGGATGATACTGCCCTTCCCGATTTCTAGCATACCCGGAATCACTGCGCGACACATCAGATAAGTGCCACGCAAATTAACGGCAATACAGCGGTCAAAATCGGCTGGAGTGGTGAGGTGCAATGGGCCAGCAGGCATCACAGCAGCATTATTGACCAGCACATTAACAACACCAAACTGTTCGCGCATTTTCGTTACAGTGCGTTCAACCTGTGCTTCATCGGCAATGTCCGCGCCCAACGCCAGCGCATCACCACCTGCTGATTTAATATCGTCAACAACGGTCTGACACTGCGCTACATCCAGATCAACAATGCCGACTTTCGCGCCTTCTTTGGCAAAGCGCAGCGCGATTCCCCTGCCGATGCCACGCGCCGCACCTGTGATAATGGCGACTTTACCACCTAACCGCATCTTTTTGCTCCTCGTCTTCATCCACACGCATACCCATTATCACGGCGAGTTTATCACCTGTCGTTCCCATCGCCAGCATATTTGGATCGGACTTGATATGCAGATTAAGCCAACGCTCTGGGCGAAAGATCGAAGCCGCATCCAATAAATACCCAGATTGCACATGCATCGTAAAAGGCTTGGGCATGAGATCAAATTCAGTGAGTATCGGCTGGGCAATTGATGGCTCCTTGCAGGAAACACAAAGCCGCATCTCCTGAAATTCCAGTTTAGCAACCGCAGTCTCTATACTAGAAGGACGCTTGCCCATTTTGTGAATATGTTCGATCACATGCAGAAAATCAGTCGTTTTTACGCGGATGGGCGTCACAAAATCAAATGTCTCTACAAGAAAGGCAAAGGCACTTTCAGCAGTGGGCCAATCACGAACAGCCTTCAAATTTAGCCCCAAACCTAGATCAACAATCCGAATGTTATTGACCTCTTGTGCTTTCTCGATCAGAGTGGATGGAAGACGCCACGAAAAATGGGCTGTATACCCTGAAGCGGTGGCAATCACTTTGCGTCCACGAACGGTCACAATATAGGCAGACCGCAATGCGAGCCGATTACCATCTCGCTCTGTGGCTTTAAGCAGCCAATCTTTGATAGCTTCCGCCGATTCGGTCGTCATGCTCCGACGCTCTCCACATCGACCCAACAGCATTGATGATGACTCTGCACAGCCGCTTCAATCACGCGCTGGATGTATGCACCATCATGAAAATCGGGTTTCAGCGGCAGATTTTCGGCAATCGCCGTGACGAATTCGCGCGCCATGAAATCCTGTGTGCGGAACACATCTTGGTAGGTGTTCGGCACAGTATCGCGGCGGGCACTGCCCCAATAAATTTCAGGAATGATATGTTCCTGCATCTTTTCGCCCTGCCGCGCGCCGGAAACCCGCTGCACCGTGTTCCAGTCACAGAAGTTATAAAGTGTGCCTTCTGAGCCGTGAAATTCCATATGGTGCGTCTGCCCAAAAGGGGTTGGTTCATGCGCGGCCGTGGTTACATGCACCACACCCTGCGCGCCATTCTCGAATTGCAGCGTGATGATGGCTGCGTCGTCACCAACCGTATAAGACTGACCGGATGCGTCAACAGGTGGTCGCGGGACATTATAGGATAACTGGCAGGAGACGCTGGCAATTTTGCCATAATACCAGCTTGCCAGATACAGAAAATGTGAACCAATATCGCCAACCGCACCCGCGCCAGCCTTGCCTACATCGAAACGCCAAAAGTATTCGCCGCTGCGTCCATAGCCAGCATAATAGCGTAAATTCAGATGGTAGGGTTTGCCGATGTAGCCGCCATCAATCAAGTCTTTGACATAGCGGTTAGTGGGCATGTGGCTGTAAGTGAACGGCGTCAAATGTTTAACACCTTTGGCTTCGGCTAATTCGGCCATGTGGCGGGCTTCGGCGTAGGTCAAACCCAGCGGTTTTTCGCAGAGGACATGCAACCCGGCTTCTAATGCGCGGATGGCAATTGGATAATGGGTGTCGTTGGGCGTTGAAATAATGATCGCCTGCACATCGCCGCTGTCGATCAACGCATTGTAATCGGTATAAACCTGCGGGATTCCCCACTCATCGGCTACTTTCTGCGCCGTATCGCGGTTACGTCCACAAATAGCTGTAACTTGCCCATGTGGATGGTTCTTCAATGCGGGCAGATACATGGAATCTGCCCACCAACTTGTGCCGATCATGCCAATCCGAATCGTCATAACACCCCCAATAATTTAACTTGAATGATTACCGCACTGCTGCATCAATTAACTGCTGCATAAAGCGCATATGCTGTACAGCATCAGTCACACTGCCATATTCCGGCTGACGATTCTGCTGCACATTATCATAAAATGCTCGCAACTCATCACGGAAGGCTTCTTCATAATTCACGGTCACACGCTTTTCCCAAGCCAATTCACCCTCGCCCCCCTGCACGATAACCGGACTGGGGAAGTTGCGGAAATATGGGCTAGGAAGCTGCATAATCACCCGTTCATGATTGCCATAAAAGGCATATTCTTCGCGGTAGTCCTTTAGATGGCTCAAGAAATGCCAATCAAGGGTGCAGTGGAGCGAATCGGAATATTCAACTTCGGCATGAATCGACATGCCCTCGCGCCAAAAACTGGTATGTACAACCCGTTCCGGCGCACCGAGGAAACCCCACAGCGTATAAATCTGATGAATCAGGCTAACGGTGATGATGCCCAAGCCCAGCCGCAGGGTTGGGTTATCTTTGTGCGCCCCCAAAACCTCATCAACTAATGGTTCCAGATCACCGCCCGAAAAACCTACTAACTGCCCTTGTACCTGCCCTTCCCATGCGCCGGGATCAACATGACCTTCACTGATAATGCCGTTTCCGCGCCGGATGCGATACGGCGAAAGCCCCAATTCATTAGCCGGATGCAGCACGGTGATGCGGGCATAACCCACATCGTGCATTTTGTTGAGTTCCTGCTTGGCATAACGGAAGCCGGGGTCATACAGTTTGTGATAACCGACCTGCACAATCTTGCTGGATTGCGCGGCGCGAATGGCAACTTCTTCAGCTTCCCGCCAATTCCATGTCATGGGCTTTTCGACAAAAATATGCTTATCAGAATCCAACGCGGCGAGGATGCTGTCCTTATGCGAACCATTGTGGCAGATCACGACTGCATCAATATCGTCACGGGCAATCAGTCTGCGCCAATCAGTGTATCGTCCGGCGATACTGTATTGATTAGCCACCGCTTCCAATGTTGGTTGATGCAGATCAGAAAGCGCAACCAAGTCAAATTTTTCGTTGTCATCAAGCAGATAGGGAATATGCATAATCTGTGCAATCGCGCCGCAGCCGATGAGGCCAATACGGAGTTGGGATGTCATATTGATGTGCCTTTGCGTTGGTTATTGGTAAAAGCAAGACTCAAACCGGAAATTCACGAGTCAAACTGGAACAGCGAACATCCCCCATCCAGCAGCAGTATCGAACCGGTCATATACTCAGCATGTGGCCCGGCTAAATAAACCACAGCCTGCGCGATTTCAACGGGAGTGCCGGGATCGCCCAACGGAATCACCTTCGCTACTCGCGCGGCATATTGTGGTTCGTCGGCCAACTGCCGCCCAGCTAAACCGGCTTTGACGATTCCGGGCGCAATCGCATTCACACGAATACCATAAACCGCCAATTCGCGCGCCATCTGTTTCATGAGCATGTTCACGCCGGCTTTACTAGCAGTATAAGCCGCAATTTCCGGCCACGGGATTTCTGCAACCCAGCTTGACGTAAAGATGATACGGCCTTTCGTGCCAGCCTTGACCATGCGTTTTGCCGCCGCCTGCCCAACGTGAAACGAACCCGTCAGATTAATATCCAGATGGCGCTGCCAGTTTTCCGGCGTAATTTCCAGAAATGGCGCGGCCTCCACAATGCCGGCGTTGGCACAGACAATATCCAAGCCACCCAATTCGGCGATAAGCTGGTCATAGGCTGCTTCGACTGGCCTACGATCACGAATATCGACCTGCTGGTACAACACACGCCCTCCCACCAGATTAACACGCCGAATCCGTTCCAGTGCATCGGACTCCGGTTTCACATCCCAGATAGCAACCGAAGCGCCCGCCTGCGCCAGATGCAGCGCCATCTCATTGCCCAAGTCGCCCGCCCCACCTGTGACCAATGCTACTTTTCCCGAAAGCATATTTTGGACTCCTGAAAAATGAGGAACTATTTCAAGCCACACATTCGCGTTATTATATCCAGCATAACCGAAAGCAAACACGAACCATCAACCGGGAAAACACTATGACCAACCTGACAGGATTCAACTTCATCGCCGGAACGTCCAGCGCACAGGGCAGCACCACTTTCGCCAGTTTCAACCCGCGTACCAGAACAGCAGGTGATGTGCAGTTCCACAACGCGACTGCCGAAGAAATCGACCGCGCGGTTACGGCAGCGGCTGAAGCCTTCGAGATCACGCGGGATTATTCGACTGCTAAACGGGCAGATTTTCTGGATGCTGTCGCCACCGAGATCGAAGCATTGGGAGACGAATTGCTACAAACAGCCGATTGGGAAACGGCACTTGGTCTGCCACGCCTGACCGGAGAACGTGGACGCACAACAGGGCAACTAAGAGCTTTCGCCAATTTATTACGCGAGGGGTCATATGTAGGTGCGATTATTGACACTGCCCTACCCGACCGCCAGCCTGCGCCGCGCCCAGACATCCGCCGGATGCTGTTGCCGATTGGGGTAGTAGGTGTCTTTTCTGCCAGCAATTTTCCATTCGCCTTTGCAGTCTGCGGCGGCGATACTGCGTCAGCATGGGCGGCAGGCTGTCCGGTAGTCGTGAAAGGGCACCCCGGTCATCCAGCAACTTCCGAACTATTCGCGGGTGCGGTTCATAAAGCAATTGAAAAATGCGGCTTCCCTACGGGCTGGTTCTCACTGATACAAGGTAATACAGTCGAAGTCGGGCAAACATTGGTGCGGCATCCGAAACTAGATGCGGTCGGCTTTACAGGTTCATTACGCGCGGGACGGGCAATTTATGACACCGCCGCTAAACGCGAACGCCCGATTCCGGTTTATGCCGAGATGGGCAGCATCAATCCGGTGGTGATTTTGCCGGGGGCAGTTAGCGCGCGGGCTGAGTCGCTGGCGGAAGGTTTAGTCGGTTCAGTGACACTCGGCGCTGGGCAGTTCTGCACCAATCCCGGCCTGATTTTGATGCTCAAAAGCGCTGAAACCGAAGCCTTTATCGGTTTGGTGCGCGACAAAATGGCGGCGCGCGAACCGGGGGTGCTGCTGAATGAACAGATTGGCAGTGGGCTAGAAAAAGCGGTCAGCGCGACATTGGGACGTGGCAGGGTGGAAAAACTGACCGGGGGTGAAGTGGCAAGCGGCGAAGGCTGCCGCTACACCAATACCGTTTTGCAAACCACCAGCGCGGCGTTCATCGCGGATTCGGCGCTGCAAACCGAGCATTTTGGCCCCGTGACATTGTTTGTGATGTGCGATTCGACGGCTGATCTGGAAGCGGCGGTGCAGGCGTTACATGGCAATCTGACAGCGACCATCCATGCCGAAAACAACGAACTGGAAACCGCCGGAAAAATCTTCAATCTGCTGCGAGAAAAAGTCGGGCGTTTGCTGTGGAACGGATTCCCGACGGGCGTTGAGGTGGTTTACAGTATGCAGCACGGCGGCCCATATCCAGCGACGACCGCCCCGGCGACAACCTCGGTCGGTATGACCGCAATCCAGCGTTTCCTGCGTCCAGTGGCATTCCAGAATATGCCGGACGCCCTGATGCCCCCCGCACTCCAAAACGCCAATCCATTAGGCATCTGGCGCATTGTAGACGGGGAAACGACCAAATAATTCTTGAGGGGATATAAAAGGGGCGACTGTTCAGCCGCCCTTTCTAAAGTTCA
Organism: Anaerolineae bacterium; assembly: GCA_019912965.1. Lineage (GTDB taxonomy): Bacteria > Chloroflexota > Anaerolineae > Aggregatilineales > Phototrophicaceae > CFX2. Next base: position 81,392 of record JAIOHM010000105.1, on the reverse strand, counting down.
AATCTCTATTTTTAGTCGTTAATTCACATTCTCGAAAATGCCTGCTGCGCCCTGACCGCCGCCGACACACATAGTCACCATGCCATATTTGCTGTTACGGCGCTTCATCTCGTGGATAATCTGCACGGTCAGTTTTGCCCCAGTGCAGCCCAACGGATGTCCCAAAGCAATCGCGCCACCATTAACATTGACTTTTTCCGGGTTCATTTCCAGATTGCGGATGACCGGGAGGGCCTGCGCGGCAAAGGCTTCATTCAACTCTACGAGATCAATGTCATCCATGCTCATACCAACCCGTTTGAGCAAACGCGGCACGGAATTGATCGGCCCAACGCCCATAATTTCCGGACGCACACCCGCCACATTAAATCCGACGAAACGCGCCAGCGGCTTCAAGCCCAACTGCGCCGCCTTACCGGCTTCCATGACGATAACGCCTGCCGCGCCATCGCTCAACGGGCTACTGTTGCCCGCTGTCACGCGCCCACCCTGTCGAAAAACGGGTTTGAGTTTTGCCAAGCCTTCGACAGTTGTTTCACGGCGCAAATGTTCATCTTCATCCAACATAAAGGTCACAGTCTGCGGTCTGCCATCTTCGCCCACAATGGTATCTTCCACCATGAACGGGATGATTTCTTCTTTGAATTTGCCTGCGTCAGTCGCCAGTCCCGCTTTCATATGGCTCTCGTAAGCGAATTGATCCATATCTTCACGGGTGACATTGAATTCGTCGGCCACATGTTCCGCCGTGTGTCCCATGCTCATGTAGACTTCGGGCGCGTTTTCGGCCATGTAGCGGTTGGGGCTAATGCGGAAGCCGCTCATTGGAACCAGTGACATGGTTTCTGCCCCACCTGCGATAATCACATCTGCACCGTTAGCAATGATGCGTTCGGCGGCCATCGCAATTGTCTGCAAACCGCTGGAACAGAAACGATTCACCGTTTGCCCCGGCACTTCAACAGGCAGTCCAGCGCGCAGCGAAATCACACGGGCAAAATTCAAACCCTGTGCGCCTTCCGGCATGGCACAACCGATAATCACATCGTCAATTTCCATTGGGTCGAGCTTGCCCTCGGTCTGACGCATCAATTCATTCATCACCACCGCCGCCATATCGTCAGAGCGCACGTTTTTGCTCAGGCCGCGCTTGGCCTTGCCGATGGCGGTACGGGATGCGGCTACAATCACTGCTTCACGCATGACACTAAACTCCTTAACTTGTTTTATGAAACTGTTCATTGATCTGAAAGCCTTCAAGAACCAGCAGTGCATCCAGATCATCTACAAGTGCATTTACAATTTGACCCATTCGTTCATCAGGTTGTGCTGCCGCTTGAAGCAGCGCCTCAATTTGCGGTCGAAAACCCTGTGGCAGATTTGGACAGCGCTGTTCAGCAAAAGCAATCAGTTTCTTTTCGCCGGGATGTAGCTGCCGATTCACTGCAAACAGAATATCGAAATAGCTGGCTAGAAATGCGGCTATCCGATGATTCACGCTGACCAGATCATTGCGTTTCACGGCTTTCTCAATCTGATGCGAGTAAGCAGAGAACAACAAATCCCGCAGCAACGGATGATTCTTAGCGATAATCGCCAACCGTAATGCATCAGGATAAGGCTGTTTAGCCCGTTCCTGAAGCTGACTTAACCATCTATTTCGGTCAAACAGGATTTGTGCATTCAGGATGTTGTACCAGAAACAGGTCGAATAACCCGTTGAAGCCTCGTACCGCGCCAGCACACGATCTAGCTGATCTTCAATCCATGCGGGACTACGAAACGTCACATCAACCGCCACACCCGAAACTGTTTCCTGCCATTCGTCGCCTGCTTCCCAGAACTGGTTATCTACTGCGTAGCGGGTCGCACGGCGGGTGGCAATCGACAGGCGGGCATCCACACTCAAAGCAGGTTCAGCATAAACGTAAAGGTCGATATCTGAACCTGCATCTGCGCCCATACCCATCACAGAACCCGCCAGCGCCACTGCCTGCACTTCTGGCAAGCCGCTGTAGTCGTCTGCAATATATTGGGCAACCATTTGGAGAGATTCGATCATTTCACATACTCAATCACATTTTGCATTTCGTCTGATTCATAAACGCCATGCACTAGCTCCAAGAAACTCACCCAATCGCCAATACTATGTTTGTATTGTTTCCCAATGACGATACCCGCATGTTGTACACCAGACGACGCCAATTCAATATAATCAACATCATGGGTACACAGAACCCATTCGAGTCTGGTCGCCCGCGCCAAATGATTAATGTCTTCATCCCCCAGCAACCCCAAATCCCGAACCGTGACAACATCAATACCACGCCGGATAAGCTGTTCAGCAATTGCAAGCTGGACATTTTCATCGAGGTAGAAGCGAATTTTCATTACCCGGTCGCTTCTCCCAAAGTTCTTCAGTATGCCGGATTTGTTGATGGATTTGCTCATCTATTTCCGGCTTGTGATCGTAGTAATGTGCCAGCGCCGCATGAACCTGAGATAGCGTTAAGCCATACCAATCAGCGATACCATCCACATCCTGACCATGATAAATCTTAGCGATGGCAACATCATGAACAGTTACTGTTGTGCCCACGATATAGGCGCGGCCATTACGCACTTTGGGATTGATGGCAATCAGGTTAATGCTCTGGATGATTTCCATTTGGCGTTCTCCAATTCACCGGTCAACTTTCATTATAAAAGCTAACCGCTGAAGGCTGACGTCTAGTTCCGCAGCGGCTTGTTGAATTGCAGCATATGGCTGATACGTTCCATCGTCTTCGGCTCAGTGACCAGACTCAGGAAAGCATCACGCTCCAAATCCAGAATGTACTGTTCACTGACCCAGCCGGGTTCGGAGAGCGCCCCACCCGTCAACACATACGCTAATTTCTGGCTGATGAGCGCGTCATGTTCGCTGGCAAAACCGCTTTCACGGAAACCCTCGATGCCCAGCAGCAGTGCAGAATAGGCGTCGCGTCCAACAGCCCAGATTTGCCCCGGCTGACGGGCAATATAACCATCGGCCAGTTCGAGTGCCGTGCGTTTGGCTTCGCCCAACAGATGCGAACGATTGAACACAATTTTGTCATCAGCACTCAGGAAACCCATTTCCCGCGCTTCTTTGGCGCTGGTGCTGACTTTCGCGGTTGCAATCGCCTCGAACACCTTTTGCAGGTGCGGCAGCGCGTCGCCATTCGGACTAGATGCCATCACCGGATTGACCACACGGCGCAGCAATTCCTTACAACCGCCGCCCGCCGGAATTAAGCCAACGCCGACTTCGACTAAACCTGTATATAGTTCGGCATGAGCAACTGTTTTCGCGCCGGACATGAAAAATTCTGCGCCACCACCTAAAGCCATATTGAATGGTGCAGTCACAACTGGTTTAGGCGCATAACGCATCGCTTGTGTCAGATTTTGAAGCTGGTGAATGGAGTTATCCAGTTGATCCATCAGGCCGCTTTGCACAGCCATAACTACCATGAATACATTCGCACCGATACAGAAGCGTTCGCCATCATGCCCCACCACCAGCGCGTCAAAATCGCTCTGGAGCAAATCCAGCGCCTTGAAGCCCATCTCCACCAGATCAGCATCAATTGCTAACGCTTGACTATGAAATTCCAACAGCCCTACGCCATCGCCCATATCCAGTACACTGGCGCTACCATTGCTGGCGACCACGCCTTGCGAAGTCTCTTTCCAAGCCGTTGTGACGGTTTCCGGGATACCCGCCCCGGCACTGATAGCGACCGGGACTTTGCGTGCCCGCAGCGCCTTCACAGTAATCGCGCGTGGGTCAATCTCCATCGGCACATAATCGTTATCCTGCGGACTGTAGTAATGGGTTTTCATGCCATCCTGATCGTAGAGGTAGAACGTCTTGTTCCCCTTGCTGACCATATGCTGTACCCAATCCGCCACCGGATAACCCGCTGCCTCAAATTTTTCGACAGTTTCGGCTACACCAATCGCATCCCAGATTTCAAACGGGCCTAGTTCATGGCTGAAGCCGCCCTTGATAGCATTATCGACGTTGACGATGGTATCGGTGATTTCCGGCACACGGTTTGAGGCATAAGCCAGATAGAAGGCGTGCAGATTCCACAGGAATTTCCCAGCGCGGTCTTCTTCGTTCATCAATAGTCGGATGCGTTCACCAACCGGTTCGACCTTGCGGTGCTTGCTCACACTCTCGAAACGTGGATTTTTTGGTGGCTCGTATTCAAAGGTATCCGTGTTCAATATCCAAAATTCTTTTTCGCCGCCAGCGCCTTTCATCGTTTTATAAAAGCCCTGCCCGGATTTGTTGCCCAGCCAGCCATTCGCCATCATGCGATCCATAATCGCGTCGGCCTGCTCGTGATGCAGAACTTCACGCGCCGGGTCTTCAGGAATTGCTTCGTACAAATTGCGGGCGACGCCCATATGAATATCCAGACCGACCAGATCGGTCAGGCGGAAGGTTGCGGTTTTTGGATGTCCGATCAGGGGGCCAGTCAGCGAGTCAACTTCTTCGACTGTGAAACCATTATCAATTGCATAATTCACCACCTGAGTTCCGGTGATCGACATGAAACGATTGCCGATGAAGTTAGGTCGGTCTTTGCAGATAACTACACTCTTGCCTAAAGCCCGTGTGCCAAATTCGACCATGAACTTGACGACTTCCGGGTCGGTATCCGCGTGCGGAATAACTTCCAGCAAACGCAGATGGCGCGGCGGATTGAAGAAATGTGTACCCAAAAAGCGGCGGGTGAAACTGTGATCCAGATGTTCAGCAATTGCCTTAATCGGTATGCCAGAAGTGTTGGTAGTAATGATCGTATCCGGGCGGACAACCTCAGCCAGTTTTGCCATCAGGCTTTGTTTGATGTCCAGCCGTTCCACCACCACCTCAATCACCCAGTCAGCATCGCTCACCACATCCAGATTATCATCCAGATTGCCAACCCTGATGCGTTCGATGTCTGCGGCAGCAAACACCTGTGGCGGACGTGAACTCGCCAGCTTTTTCAGATTATCGGTTACGAGAGCATTACGCTTGGCGGGTTTATCACCCGGCTGCGTCCCCTTGGCCGGAATATCGAGCAGCGTGGTATCAACGCCGACTCCAGCCAGCAGAGTGGCGATGCCACCGCCCATTGTGCCGGAACCGATGACCACTGCCTTACGGATTGAATACCCCATTTTTAAACATACCTTTCCATAATCTGGATAAGTTTGAATGCAATCAATCTATGGCGTTTGGGTGAGCGCTTTTGACTGCCATACGTCAATAATCGTCAATGCTTCTTCCAGCGTTTTCGCCGTATGGTAACGATCACCCAGACGTGGATATACCTTAATGAAGGTGCTCACAAGCGCCTGAAGGAAAGTGTTTATCCCTAAAAACACGCCGCCACCCCAATTGTCTGCCGCGCGCATGGTGCTGCTTCGCATATGGGTTAGCGCGCCACCGGGAACGCCCCGACCCTGCCGAAAATCAATGATGATATATACAGTGTGGTCAACGCTTGCCATCAATGTATTCACCTGATTCATGGCAGCATATAAATCATCCCACGTCCAACTGCCGACAAATTCATAGCGGATGATATTTTTCTGCTCCGGGTCAAACCAATCGGCCTGAACGCTCATAACTCTTGTTACCTCTTATGTATATTATCGTTCTGAGGGATGGAAAATTTCCCATCCCAGCACATTAACATACATTACAAGCATTACGCACGTCGAACAATTAAGCCAATTCGCGGCGCGTGTAATCCAGAATGCGGCGGGCGATAATCAGCGTGTTAATCTGATCTGTACCCTCATAAATCTGAGCAATTTTACTGTCACGCATCCACTTCTCGGTCAGCCATTCGCGGCTGTAGCCCATCGTTCCCAAAATTTCAACCGCTTTTTGTGCAACGAAATTGGATGCCCGTCCCGCCTGCAATTTCGCCATCGAGGCTTCCAGGCTGTTCTGTTGACCTTCATCCATCATGGCGACCGAACGCAGCGTCAGCAGGTAAGCCGCCCGCCAACGCCGTTCCATTTCCAGTACATCGCGCTGAATAGCGGTCAGTTTGTGGTAGGGCTGGTCATAAGGAATTTCGACACCATTTTCCGCCAGTTTGTCTTTCAGGAATTCCAGCGCAGCGCGTCCGACCCCCAACGCCGACGCCGCTACCAGTGGACGACTAGCATCAAAGGTTGCCATCGCACCCTGAAAGCCTTTGCTATCTTTGCTGGCTTGTACTTCGGCGCTGCCCAGAATATTATCTGCTGGAATACGCGCATTATTCAGCACCACCACTGCTGTATCGCTGGTGCGGATACCGTGCTTGATCTCTACCTTGCCAATACTCACACCCGGCGTTCCGGCCTCAACCACAAACGATTTGATGCCTGCACGTCCAGCCTGTTTATTGACCGTTGCCCAGACGATCACCAGACCGTTGGATTCTTCCAATGCCAGTTTGCCGCTGGTGATGAAGATTTTTTCGCCGTTCAGCACCCATTCATTGGTTTCTTCATCGAATACTGCCGTTGTGGACATGGCTGAGTTATCCGAGCCTGCACCCGGTTCGGTGATCGCCATCGCGCCCCAAACGGGTTTATCGCCCTCAGCAAAGCGCGTAAGCAAGCGCAGTTTTTGCTCGGTCGTACCAACCGCTTCGATAGCCGCGCCGCCCAGCGCCGGACTCGGCAGGCACAGATAAATACCTGCGTCGCCCCATGCCAGCATTTCTACCTGAAACAGCAGACCCAACATACGGGTACTGGTGCGTTTGGCTTTCTTTTCTCCGCCGCCATTATCGGTCTGCTTCAGCTTATCAAGATTTGCTTTCTGCTGGTCGCGCAGAATCGGCCACATCTGTTCCACAAACGCGGTTGGGCGCTCATGTTCGTTCTCATCCAATTGGCGCGCATAGGGGCGCATGGTGCTTTCAGCAATCCACTTGACCAACTGTGACTGCTGGATGATATGTTCAGGAATTTCAAAACTGATCGCCATTATTTACGCTTTCAACTCACAAATTACGAACTGAGTTGTCAGTTACCAGAAAGAAAACTGAAAACCGACGACTGAAACCTGATGACTACACAATCGCCAACCCATCGAAGGTTGGGAAACCGCGCCCATTGCGCAGCCAGCGTTCGGATGGATACTCACGGATAAATCCATAGCCGCCCAAAATCTGCACGCCGTTATCGGTCACCTTCATGGACATCTCATTGGCATACTGCCGCGCCAGATACGCTTCGCGGGTGGCATCCTCGCCCCGGTCGAGCTTATCCGCCGCCTCCCATGCCAACAAACGCACACTGTCTACCTCAATTGCCATTTCCGCCAGCATGAAAGCAATCGCCTGATTTTGGGCAATCGGCTTGCCGAACTGGACGCGTTCCTTGGCATAATCCCGCGCGTATTCAAATCCTGCCCGACCCACACCGACCGCCAGCGCCGCCAGTGCGACATTGCTCCGGTTCAACAGCATGTTGTAATCACAGCCCACCCCGCCGCCCAAACGGGCAGAAGCATCAACGGTCACATCGGTGAGATTCACCCGATAGGTCGGCAGTGCGCGTAAACCCATCAATTTTTCGCGCTTCTCTACTTGAACTCCCGCCGTATCTTTTTCGACAATGTAGCCGTCAATCTGTCCGGTTTCGGTGTTGCGGGCGTAAACCAGCATGACTTTTGCATCGGCAGCCAGTGGCACATAAGCCTTCGTGCCATTCAGCCGGACTTTGCTGCCGTCAGCCGTCACCGTCGTTTTCAGATCGCGCGGATCGAAGAATACACCCGGCTCCAGCAGGGCGGCGGTTGCGGGTGCAAATTGTTCTTCTAAAAACAGGGGAAGCCATTGTTCGCGCTGTTCTGCCGTACCGAATAACACCACTGGGTAGGCGAACAAGGCTGGAGTCAGGACATGCATGGCGACCGAAAGATCGCCAAAGGCCAATTCTTCCGCAGCCAGCACGCCCGTCATGGCGCTCATTTCGCCAAATCCGCCCAGTTCACCCGGAATAGCCGAAGGCACAAGACCGATTTGCCAGCCCGTTTTTATGACATCCAACGCCGGTTCGCTGGCTTCGTCGGCGTCATGGGCAATCTTGCGGATGTCCTTTGATGAATAACGATTGATCGTATCAATCAGCAGTTGTTGATCTTCAGTGGGCGTAAACGATACCATGTAATTCTTTTCCTCTACTACACACTACCGCTGGCGGCGTCCGCTGCCTGCGGGGTCGAAACATTTTTATTGCGCTCTGAAACCAGCCGCTTATAGAGTTTTTGGGCTTCTTGCAGCAGGCGGCGGGCATTTGCGCCTAAAGCGATTAAAATCACAATGGGAATGCCAATGGTGTAAATCTGGTCTGGCGCGTCATAGGACACATAAATCAGCGGTTGGAAGGTGCTGCCGCCATCCCAATAATCCTTAAATGTGACGTAAACCGGAATGTAGGTCAGCACAGCCGTCAGCACAGATGAAAGCCATCCGGGCATCCTGAACAGAATTCGCAGCAGGAATCCCCCTGCCAAACCCACCCCGCCAAACAAAATCGAGTTGATGTCCGATTGACCGAGAACTGGATTCTGCGTATAGAACCAGCCGAACACTGCCCAGGCCGCAAAACTGATGACCAGTGTGCCGATAATACGGAAGGGCACAATGAGCTTTTCTGGCAAAATGCGCCGTGTATACGTCAGTGTATCTTCCGCTAAAATCGACAACATGCCGATGAATAGGCCAAACACTTCGCCCAGTGCAATCGTATAAATCAACCGAAGCGGCGTAATCAGGATGCCACTCTCGGTGGGGAACACCGAAAATGCCCAGAAACCGATACCCAAAAATCCACCAAGGAAACCCCATCCAAACTGCTGGAACATCTTCACCCGGCGTTCGCGCTTCAGGCTGCGACTCAAGAAATCACGCTGAAGATCGGTGATATCCACCTCTTTCAACATCGGATGCAATTCTTCCAGTTCGTCGCCACGCAGTAGCAGACTGTTGCTGTGTCCCTTTTTCTCCCAATCTTTAGCTTTCATCAACAGCCGTGTACGCCGCCGCTGCACCGCCAGATCAGTATCCATTGTCTCCAGCAGCTTGCGGAACGACTCATCAAAAATCTCAGGGGTGTTGAAATAAATCCAGTTCAAGTGCGAAATATCCTGCGAAATCGTCACTTCAGTGCCCGGATGACGATACAGAATCGGGATCAGGCGCTTCTTATTTTTGGTGGTGTAATTCACTTCCAAACCACACACCTTCGAGTCCAGTGATTCCGGACTAATGACGAACACGGTGGCCTGCGAACCATCAATACCTTCGCAGATTTCTTCCCACCATTCGGATGCGAACGGGATGTCCTCAAAATCGACCCATACATCACGGCCTTCATCTTCCAGCTTTTTGACCAACTGCTCGACGAACGGTTTATCTCGACGTGAATACGAGATGAATACATCAGGCATGAGCTAATTCCTCCAACATCACCAGGTAGCCTCACACCCTATTTTACAACTATCGAACACCGCGTGCGCATCGCCAGAAGTAGAAGGCAAACAACGGCATCCCGATCAGGAAAAACAACCCACGCACCAGGATCAATCCCGGATTAGCAACACCCAGCACCCCCACCAACGGGAACAGCAGCATTAACCCGATCAACATCCAGTCCAGCCAGTTCCGTCGGGGGAACACGACACCAAAGGTATACAGCGTGGCAAAAGCTGCCATCCATTTCAGGTTAGTAATAATGTAGAGGATAGGTAAATCCGGGTTAGTCAGCGGCAGTCCCGCCTTCGCCCCTAGTGCATAGGTGATAAAAAAGGCATTCTCGGTGGCGTCCAGAATGGCCGTCAGCACACCTGCGCTCAACCCAATTACCGCGAACGGGCGCGCGGTTTCTCCAATCAGACTGTACAATCCGATGAACACCAACAGGTAGCTCAGGACAAACAGCGAATCCGCGCCGAAGAAACCCAATGTCGTATCGGGGTACTCATTGCTGGCGCGAACAAACTCCTCTACTGGAACCGGGATACCCGGTTGTGCCACGATTCCGTCCGGGAGCGATGTACCTGCTATGGCCTGAAAAATAACGGCGATGAATGCAACAACGGCAGCCAGCGCAGCAGCCTGAAAAATAACCTTTTTATCCATAATATTTTCTCCGCAGGGATGTCGTTAATCCCTACAAACCGCCCGTAACTTCCATCACCTGCCCGGAAACATAATTGGAAAGTTCGCTGGCGAAAAACAGCACTGGCCCAGCAGCTTCTTCCGGTGTGCCCGGACGACCCGCCGGGATCATCATAAATGCCATCTGTCGCATCTGGTCGGGAATGCCGAGCTTAATTTTATTGCCCTCGCGTTCGGTGAAGTCGCCCTTTTCGTCGGCCTGTGTCAGCCGCGTTTCAATAAAGCCAAAGGCCACCGCGTTGACTTGAATATTAAATGGACCCCATTCTTTGGAAAGTGTCTTGGTCAAACCGATGATTCCGGCCTTGCCCGCCGCATAATTGGCCTGCCCAACATTGCCGCGTGTGCCGGTTGTGCTGCTGATATTGACGATCTTGCGTGCTTTGGCCGCACCGAGTTCTTCTTTTTCCTTCTTGGCCGCGTCGCGCATATACGGCACGGCGGCGCGGATAATGCGAAACGGCGCGGTCAGGTGGATCGCCAGCATCGCTTCCCACTGCTGATCGGTCATTTTGTGCATCATGCCATCCCACGTATACCCGGCGTTATTCACCAGAATGTCGATGCCGCCAAAAACATTAACGGTTTCGCCAAGCAGTTCTTCGATGCCGCCTGCGTCGGTTACGTCCGCCGGAACTGCCAATGCCGAGCCGCCCGCTGCTCGAATCGCTGCAACGGTTTCTTCTGCCGGAGCCGCATCAATATCGGTAACCACCACGTTCGCACCATGGAAGGCCAGCAGTTTGGCAGTCGCCGCGCCAATCCCACGCCCACTGCCCGTTACAATCGCGGTTTTATTTTCTAAAAGCTGCACAATAAACTCCTTTTATTTGTTTAACTTAAATCATGCCTTCAATCCACGCAGGAAGAACTCGGCCATCATCGCCGCGATCTCATCACCAGACAGCCGTCCGCTTGGCTTGTACCAAATCCCAACCCAGTTATGGGCTCCCAGCAGCGTATTGGTAAAAATGCCGTCATCCACCGGACGAAAAGTTCCGTTCTGCACCCCTTCGCGGATGACCTGCCGAAAAAGGTATTCAAATTCATCACGGGCAGTAAAGAAAGCCGCACGCCGTTCCAGAAATTCGGCATAGGATTGATGGTCGGCAGTGCTGGCGGTTGCAGGCGGGGATTTGACATCCAGCAGTGACCGGATTTCAAAAACCATCGCCGCACCAACGGCTGTATTTTGTGTCACCCCAATTACATGGGCACAAATCATCTGTTGAAGTTTATGGTCGCTGGGGAGATCATCATAGACAATCGGCCTGATCCGACCGAGGATGAGTTCTAAACCCGCTTCCATTACAGCCAGCAGTAGCGAGTCTTTGTTGCGGAAGTGGTGGTACAGACTGGCCGCCGTCAGGTTAACCGCAGCGGCAATATCCTTCATAGTCGTGGCTTCATAGCCCTTGCGCTGAAGGACATCGGCTGCCGCCAGAATAATGTCTTCTCGGCTTACGGACTGGTCAGCAGGTTTACGCGCCAAAAGTCTTTTCCTAATCCCAAAAGAATCTAATCTTGGTTCGATTATCGAATATCGCAGGATGGTTGTCAAGTTGTGCCGAGGGCGAAAAAGCCGTATAGTAGCGATGAACTTTTAGCCATTAGCCTTCAAGCCTTCAGCTTATGCGCTTTTTCCAGAAACGTTCCATTTTCGCGCTCACTGCCGGGGTTGCTGCCGCTGCGACCGGGGCGATCTACCTGCGCTTGCGCCGTCGCCCGGTTGAAATCCCCCTGCCGGAAACCGTCACTGCCGAAGCACCCCTTCGAACCGCGTCCATTATCGAAACAACTGCTGAACCAACCCTTTCGCTGCCCCCAATCATGGTGCTGATTTCTGCTGCTGGCGGGTTAGCTTGTTTGATCGCCGCCCAGAATTTTATGCTGCGATCAGCTTGGCCGCTGACCCCGCTGGCGCTGTACACAGTCGGTCTGCCTCTTCTGATTCCCCTGTTGATCTACTGGCGACATGAATGGGCAAAAGATGTAGTTGCACCCCTACCCGATACCTCAAGTGCTTCTGACAGCCTTTCCAGAACCAATCGCCGCTTATATGTCATGGGCATCGGGTTCTTCACTCTTCTGAACATCGCTTTATCGCAAACCGGAATGCTCTCGCCGCTGCTGATTTTTGCGTGGCTGATGAACATTGCGCTGGTCATGAATAGTATTGGACTGCTCAAACGCCCTTCACTTTCTAACATCACAAAATGGCTGCGAACCCACCGCCTCGAAATCGTCGGGGTAATCGGCCTCATGGTAATCACCGCTTGGGCATATGGGCGCATTCCCTCGCCTTTTATACCCCTGTCTTTGGAAGCCGTCTCAAGTAGCACATTACCGTTGACCTACAATGACGACGCTGGGGCACTCTATCATTATCTGATAGCCTTGTTCACCCACGATGTCAGCGACCCGCGAAATCTCAGTACAGCTTTTGCCCTCCTGCTCATCCCTTCAGCCTACTTGTTGGCACAAACCATTGGTATCAAAATAATCGGGATTTTGGCCGCCCTGCTGGTCGCCATTGCCGAATGGACATTAGCCCTCGGTCAATCGGGAGGGGTTTATCCGGCGCTGGCGGTTTGCGGCGCAGTATTTTTGTTCACATTGCTGCGGGCTATGCGAAATGGTGTGGGCTATGGGTGGTCAGGATTTACGCTGGGCTTCGGCTGGCTGATCTCGCCACTGTTCATTGTTATGGGGCTGCTGATTCCTATTGCTGTTTTGCTGGAATGGCAGATTGAGCATAAGCCCCTTCGCAGACTGCTCATCAATTTCATCATTGGGCTGGTCATAGCCGGTTGCGTTGTCTTGCCTTTCGCTATCGCCCCACGCCCCATTATTCCACCACCTGCCGAACGCCCTTACACAACGGGATTGAGCACAACCACGCTGTTTGTTGAAGGGCTGTCCCGGTCGCTGTTAATGTTCAACCTCGCGGGCGATCCGAATATCCAACACGGCCTCCCCAATCGTCCGGTATTCGCTCCCGCGTTGGCCGCTGCTTTTGTAGTTGGCTGTCTGTTGTGGGCGATGCGTCTCGAAAGCCGTTCGCATACTACCGATTGGCTGTTCATTATTGCCTTGGTTGTCAGCCTGATTCCGTCCGTATTAGTGGTCGATCAGCTGGCAAATGCACCGGATTTACAACGTGCAGCACTGGCACTGCCCATCGCCATCACGCTCGCTGCCATCGGGATGAACGGTCTCGTGCGCTTGCTCCCCAAACTAAAAACAACCTGAATTTCACAATTACTCATCAAAATTTTGCTCACATTGTGTAGAATTAATCTAATCGGCATTAGATTAATTCGATGGGGTGTTCATGTTCGACGAAAAAACAGCCTACAGTGGTCTGGATTTTTTTAAGCTGGATAATTTTTTAACCGACAAACAGCGCGACCTACGCAACCGTGTGCAGGAATATGTGCAAACCACCGTTCTGCCCAACATCAACCCGTATTGGGAAAACGCCGAATTCCCGCGCGATATTGCGATGGGTCTGCGTGATCTGGGTATCATCGGCGGGATGATTCGCGGCTATGGCAGTGCCGGATTAGACCCGATGGAAATGGGTTTGGTGAAATACGAACTGGCGAAGGGTGATGGATCGATCAACACGTTCTTCGGTGTGCATTCCGGTCTGGCGATGGGTTCAATCGGTCTGCTCGGTTCGGATGAACAGCGCGAACGCTGGCTGCCCGCCATGTCCCATCTGGAAAAAATCGGCGCTTTCGCCCTGACTGAACCGACTCAAGGCTCGGATGCCGTGAATGTGCAAACCACTGCCCGTCTGGAAAATGGTCAATGGGTGTTGAACGGTGCGAAACGCTGGATTGGCAACGCCTCCATCGCGGGCATCCTCATTATTTGGGCACGCGACGAAGACGGAAAGTTTGGCGGTTTCGTCATCGAAGACCCGCAAAACGTTGAAGGCGTCGAAATCGAAGTCATTGAAGGCAAGATCGGCAAACGCGCCGTGTTGAATGCCGACATCCGGCTAAATAATGTCCGCATTCCAGAGGAAAACCGTCTCGCCAAACCGCGTTCTTTCAAAGATGTTGGCAAGGTGCTGGTCTTGGGACGTTATGGTGTCGCATGGGAGGCAGCGGGCTGCGCGGCGGGCGCATTTGAAATGGCGCTGAAGTATGCCAAAGAACGTGAACAGTTTGGCAAACCGCTGGCTGCCCGTCAGTTGATCCAGCAAAAATTGGTGGAAATGGCAACCGAAGTCACTGCCATGCAGTTGATCTGCTTCCAGATGGCACAGTTGGTCGCGGCGAATCAGCTAACCGACGCGATTGCCTCAATGGCGAAGTACAACAACGCCCGCAAAGCCCGTTATGTGACGCAACTTGCACGTGAGACGTTGGGCGGCAATGGCATCCTGATCGAAAACCACATCGCCCGCCTGATGACCGACGCCGAAATCATCTATACCTATGAGGGCACGAACGAAATTAACATGCTGCTCGTCGGGCGCGAACTGACTGGCATCAACGCGATTGTATAACTTTTTGTAGGGAGGGTTTGAAGCCCTCCCTTATTTATCTTAGCAATTCATGCTCTTAAGCCTGAATAACCCCGCTTATGGGTGCGACCCACTCCAACCGCTGATGCTCCACAAGCATGGCATCAATTCGTGCTGCTAAATCGTCTGGATAGGGGGCTGTTCGCCGCACCTTCATATCCGCATTCGACCCCAAAGCTTCTAATGTTGCCGCCAGCTTTCCGGTCGTCTCATTCACCATGAACAGCATAAAATGCACCCGCTTGCTGCTGCGCCCGACCACCCGGTTATGGATAGCGACCGTCTCACCTACCCGCACTTCCGCCAGATAGTGGATGTAGTGCTTGAGGGCGAAACCGCCAAAACCCTGCCCATAATAATCCGCATCCATTCCGAACGACTCGAAAAATTTCCACGACGCTGTATCAAATAACGCCATGTACCAGCGGACGTTCATATGCTCCATTGTGTCCAGATATTCCGGCGGAATCATCTGCCGATAGGAAACGGGCAACTGCTGCACTTGCTCAACACGAGGAAAGCTCATGGTTTCACCGCACGGATAAACAGGAAAGCAGGTTCGGTCATCAATTCTTGATAGGTTTCCGGGTCAATCGCTTGCATTTCTGGCGACGGCAGCGGCTCTAGTAATCGGTCAAGTCGCAAGCCGGATTCGATAATCGGGTTAAACACTGCCGAAAGTGGACGGCGGTAAAGCTCCACATAAGGCGGAGGATCACCAAACCCGCGCCACAACCCGCCGATCAACTCGGTCTGATGATAATTCGTCATCCGGTCAATGCAGTAATCATCCGCTGGACTGCTGAAAGAAGCTACAACTGCACCACCCGGCTTCAGCACCCGCGCAAACTCCCTGAATACAGGCCGCCAGTCTTCGATATAATCCAGCACCAGCGAACACACCACCAGGTCAAGCGACTCGCTTTCCGCGAAGTCTAACGGTTGGTTCAGGTCATGTTGGAAAATACGCTCGGCGCGTGTACCCACCTTCGCCGTCACCAATTCCACCATGCGCGGTGTCACATCAAAAGCCGTTACCTGTGCCCCATGATCGAGCAACCATTCGGTAAATGTCCCCGGCCCGCAGCCCGCATCCAGTGCCCGTTTATTGGTTACATCTGGCAGCAGCGCCAACACGCCGGGGCGGTTATAATAGGCATTATGCGGCTTGGTTGGTGTTTGCTGTGCGTAGCGGTCAGCAAATTGTTCATAGCTCTTTTCGCCAATGGTCTTTTCAGGCATGGAAAGACTCCTGTTTCGGTTGTGAGGGCAGGAAAGTCTAACAAAGGCCGCTGCTGTTGAGAAGGGTGTTACCCATCTCTGAATATTTCTAGCAACTTTACAATTTTTCAATTGGCTATTTACGATATGTAAAAAGTATGCGATAATGACTATTGGTAGGGTATGAAAAACACCCTGGCCGATTTTGCACCGTGTGCTCCTACTTCTCTTCCGAATCCGACCACTCCTGCACTTTTCGCCACGACTGCTTACCTGCTCTATCAAGAAATCTATTACACATACAGGAGTATGTCATGGCTAAAAAGCTATATGTCGGTAATCTGTCCTACGATGTCACAGAAGCCCAAATTCGCGAATTGTTTGCCCCTCTGGGCGAAATCACCGAAGTCAGCGTAATTATGGATCGCGACACCGGTAAGTCAAAGGGATTCGCCTTTGTCCAGATGGTGGAAGACAATGCGGCCAACGAAGCAATTCGCCGCTTTAATGGTCATTCGCTGGATAACCGCGCGCTGACCGTAAGCGAAGCCCGCCCCCGCGAAGAACGTTCAAGCAGCAATTTTGGACGCAACAAGCGCTTCTAATCGAAGTCGCCTGAGTTCGTAACCAAAACAGTGCAGGATTTTTCCTGCACTGTTCTCACTTTCATCATCCAATTTTTCTTACACGCTTCCCAAGATGCGGATTTAGAAAGCGAGCAGAACATGAATTTAGATACGGTTACCGATAAACATGTCCACGAAATAGAACGATTGACTAAAGAACTCTTGGAAGTTATGCGGAAAGCGAAATTGCAAGACGAACCGTTAACCGAGTTACTTCGTCAGCTCCAGCAGGAATCCGGCAGAGTCCGGCGTGAACGATTTGATGGAGTCGACAAAGAATACAGCGGTTATTAAGGAGCGAAATCACTATGGCGACATTCGTACCGCACTTGCAGAAGGCCTTCAAACTGACCTACAAGAGCGATTTACCAGAGGCCACTGTTGAACAGATGGGCGTCGTCCATTGGATGCGGTGCTGTCCGTTGTGTGGCAGCGTGCATCAGGTTCAAAATATGACCCAGGATCAGTCATACACACCGCTTTGCCAAACCCGCCCGGAACTCTTCAAACCCGAATTATTGGCCTGGCATAAGCTGTACCCGGATGTGACCCAATACACATCAGTATGTCTGGTAGAAAAAGCCGCCTGACTAAACGCAGATGACAGTGGTGTCTGAAAATTTACCACACCCTTAAACTGTGCAGTATTCACAAATGCCCGTGCGCGCGGTAAAATTTGCATCCTCACAAATTGGGAGGATTCCAACTTCACACTCATGGATGAAACGCGCTGGACGAGCTTCGACCTGATTTTCTTCGACTGCGACAGCACCCTCTCCGCCATAGAAGGCATTGATGAACTTGCCCGCTTCAAGGGCAAGGAATGGCGAGTCGGTGTGCTGACCGAAAAAGCCATGAACGGCGACCTCGACTTGAGCGAAGTCTATGGCAAGCGCCTGCAAGCCATTCGCCCCACGCGAGGCCAACTCAAAGCGATTGAACAACGTTACTGGGAAACCATTGTGCCGGATGCCGAAGCGGTCATCGCGGCTTTACGATTCCTGGGCAAACAGGTATTCATTGTCAGCGGCGGTCTGGCCGAGCCAGTGCGCGGTTTCGGCAAGCGATTGGGCGTCCCTCCGGAAAATATCCGCGCTGTCGAATTGGAATATAATGAGCTTTCCGGCGATTGGTGGCGATATTATCAACCAGAGACTCGTCAGCGTCAGACTTATCTGGATTACAATGAAGGCCCATTGACCGTTTCCAGCGGCAAACCTGCTATCATCCAGTCCTTAGCCGGGGATAAACACGGGCGACGTTTGATGATTGGTGATGGTGCCAGCGATCTGGCAGCCCGTTCGGTGGTTGATTTGTTCATCGGTTTTGGCGGTGTAGTCGCCCGCGAAAAAGTCATGAATGGGGCGGATGTGTTCATTCACCAGAATTCGCTTGCGCCTGTTTTGCCGCTGGCAGTAGGCCCGGCGGGTTATGCGCGGGTTTTAGGCACACCGCACCAGACAGTATTTGACAAGGGATTGGCGCTGGCCCAAAGCACCGCGACAACCATCAAGGGAGACGAATTGAGTACAGCATTCAAGAAAGCGTTTGAGCAAATCCCATGACGTTTAAAGCCATCATCTTCGATATGGACGGCCTGCTGGTTGATTCCGAACCCGTGTGGGAAGAAGCCGAAAACAGTGTGCTGGCTTCCTATGGCAAAACCCATACCCCGGATGGTCGTCAGCAGCTTATCGGCCTCCGCATGGACGAATTTCTGGACAAAATGCGGGCAATCTATGGCATTCAGGCCAGTGCCGAAGCCCTGTATGATGATGTGCTGGAACGGATGCTGGCACTGATTCCGACGCGCGTCAGGCCGCAACCGGGTGCGGCAGAAATGTTGCACTATGTCGCCAACAGTGGTTTTCCGGCGGCGATTGCATCCAGTTCACCATCGCTCATCATCGAAGCCGTCGTCAAAAGTCAGGGATGGGCAGACTTACTGCCTGTACGCTGCTCGGCGCAAACTGTCGCACGTGGCAAACCTGCCCCGGATGTCTACCTGAAAGCAGCTGATGTGCTGGGTATTTCGCCGGAACATTGTCTTGCATTGGAAGACAGCCCTAATGGCGCAAGGGCAGCAGTAGCGGCGGGTATGACCTGCTATGCTGTGCCTGATCCTTCCCATTCGGGGCCGGAAGCCTTTTTGGGCATCACCGACAATGTATTTGAAAGCCTCCACGAAGCACTGGTGCAGTTAAAACAAAACTAAATCTTGGATGTGAGGGATCGGCATGATAGCCCGAAAAGTAAAGGCCTGGCTGGTTCACCTGTACACCATGTCTGGCGGCGTGATGGGCATGTTCGCGCTGTTCGCGGCGGCGCAGGGGCAAATCCGGCAGGCATTCTTTCTGCTGTTTATCGCCATGCTGATCGACGCCACCGACGGCATTCTGGCACGCAAAGTCGATGTACGGCGTGTTTTACCCAATTTTGACGGCTCGATGGTCGATAATGTAATCGATGTGCTGACTTACGTTTGGGTTCCCGTGTTCATTATGGGTTCACAAAATCTGTTGCCTCACATTGGTTGGCTGGCTGTTCCGGTGATTGCCGCGCTGTACGCCTACGGACAGGTCAACATGAAGACCGACGATGCCTTTTTCCTCGGCTTCCCCAGCTACTGGAACGGTATCGCGCTTTATCTCTTTTGGCTGAAGCCCGAACCCACCATCGCTATATTGATGATCGTCATCCCCGGCATTCTGTCCTTTATCCCCACCCGTTATCTCTACCCCAGCCGAAACCCTATTCTCGGCAAAACCAACTGGATTTTCGGGACAGCTTGGGGATTTCTGATTCTGTATTTGCTGACACAGGAACAACCCAATCCTAGCCTCGTCATCATCAGCCTGATTTACCCGATTTTCTACATGGTGAGCAGTTTCTACATTGACATTCGCCTGCGGCAAGGCCATATGGTACGCGGGGCATAACGAATATTCGCAGGGGAGGGTCTAAAACCCTCCCTTTTTAGATAAGGGGTTAAGCCCCAAAACTGAGGGAAAGCCTTGACCAAATTCAACATTTTGGTTGCCACTGATTTAGCCGAAAGCAGCCTGAGCATTCTGCGACAGGCAGACGATGTGCAGGTGAATACCGTCACCCCTACGCTGACAGCCGTCCGTGATGGACTCCAGTCTGCCCATGCGTTGATCGCCCGTGATGGCATAGCGGTTGACCGTGTGCTGCTGGATGGCGCGCCGCAGTTACAGGTGGTTGGTCATGTTGGCGCGGGGCTAAATGGCATCGACATGGAAGCCGCTACCGGGCGCGGCATCATCGTCATGAACACCCCCGGCACCAATGCCATCGCCGCCGGAGAACACACCATCGCCCTGATGTTGGCCCTCAGCCGCCGTCTGGTCGTCGCCCATGACAGCCTGAAAGAAGGCTGGTGGCTGCTCGACCGCAAACGTCAAGTCGGCACACAGCTTTACGGCAAAACGCTCGGCCTGATCGGATTAGGTCGTGTCGGACGCATTGTGGCCCAGCGTTGTCTGGCCTTTGGGATGACCGTGCTGGCCTACGATCCTTACCTCAGTGAAGAACAGATCAGCGATGAACGTATTCTGCTGGTTGGATTAAAAGAACTGCTCGGACGCAGCGATTTCGTCAGCATCCATGTAGCCGCCACCCACGAAACCAGCGGCTTGATAAACGCAGCAGCACTGGCGCAGATGAAACCCGGCGCACGACTCATCAACACCGCGCATGGCAGCGTATTGGACGAAAACGCAGTCGCCGCCGCCCTCAAAGATGGGCATCTGTCGGGGGTAGCGGTCGATGTCTACAACGAAGAACCACCCTATAACAGCCCACTGGTCGGGCTGGATAATGTAATTCATACCCCCCACATTGGCGATAATACCTTCGAAGCCACGCAGGATTTATCACTCCAGATTGTGCATCAGGTATTGGATGCTTTACGGGGAAAAGACTATCGCAATGTTGTCAACATGCCCTTTATGCCCGGCCTCGATTTTGAAACCACCCGCCCCTACATGTGGCTGGCGGAATGTATCGGCAAAATGCTGTACACACTGGCGCGGCATCCGGTACGCCGTGTAGCAATGGAATATCGAGGTGAGGAAGTCAGCGGACTCCTTAAGCCGCTGGCCGTTGCCATCTTAAAAGGCTTACTTCAACCTATGTTGGGTGACAAGGTAAATTACATCAACGCGCCTATTATCGCCGCCGAACGGGGTATTCAGGTGACACAGGCGAAGGGACTAAAAACCGGAGATTATGCCAATCTGGTGTCGTGTCAGGTAACCCTGGAAGACGGCGAAGAAATTGTTATGGGTGGAACGCTGCTCGACCGCAAAGAACCCCACATCGTCCAGATCAACCAGTACCGCATGAACTTTGTGCCGGAAGGCCATATGCTGCTGCTCGGCAGTTTCGACCAACCGGGGGTGATCGGTCGCGTCGGTACGCTCATGGCGACCAACAATGTCAATATCGCCAGTTGGCAAACCGGACGATCCGAACCGGGCGGGCATACACTGACTGTGCTCTCGCTTGACCACCCTTTACCACCTGCGGTACTGGCCGAGCTTCAGCAGCTGGAATTTATCCGCCATGCTCATCAGGTGGAAATTAAAACGTAGATTTAACCACTTACAGCATCACTCAATCGTGAACGTCCCAATCAGCAGTCGTCCTCCTGCTGCATCTAGAACATCGGACAAAATTGGAAATGGCACGGTATCTGGGTAGGCATACCACCCCGTATACACTTTGTATTCACCCGATGGCAGATCACCCGGCAGCGCAATTGCAACCGTTTCCGACCAACCACCTTCTGGTTGTATCCCTAATGGAATATCTTCCTGTGCCACTACCTGTCCGTCTGCTGCCTGCACATGCACAAACCGCACATCATTTTCCGTCAGCGCCCGCTCAAATTCCCATGATAAATCTGCCAGCAGTGCATCATTTTCAACCCGCGTTTGCGTTGCTAACAGCGTAATCTGATACTCAAATATCACCGCTTCACCAGCCGAGGGCTGAAATTCTCCGAATGCCACATCAGCCAGCCCCACCGTGCGGCATTCCAGGGTCGGATTAAAATTCGTTGGACACGCGGGTTCAACGACCAGCGAAATTGTGTAATAACCCACTGCTGGCAAATACAGCGGCACATCGAAACCCATCCCCGATTCCACCCGCCAACCATGCATCCGCACATCATTCACATACAGCACCACATCTCGTCCCGCGCCATCCAGCTTGCCCGCGAAACGCACCCAACCGCTTTCCGGCGCATACAGATACGAGTCTGCCCGATCCGTGACTTCAGTCAACGAAGTAACAATCGTTGTGAACACAGGTTCATCGGTCGTCTCTGGCGATTGGAACATCGCAATCGTCTCGTCCTCATATACCGCCTCGCCCAACTGCCCTCGCATGAAGGTTTCCGTCGCCCCATCCGAATCATCGAATTCCTTATGCAGAATCACCACATCTGCCCCTGCCGCATTCAGCAGCGCTGGATCGAGGGTACTCTGCAAAATCCATAATTTAGCCGGATCAACCGGGGTTTCCCGCACCACATGTCCTGCAATCAATGGCTGATGATGCCCGGTTTGCAAATACATCGCCGCCTTATCTGTCAGCGGATGCTGCCAGGGAATATCCAGCACCGCCCGAATATCATCCCGTTCCGCCAGCGCCTCCACAGGGGCAGGCACAACGCCGGAAATCACCGGCAGCTTTGGCAAACTCCCATCGGGATACCAGAAAAATGGATACTCATACAGCACAAAGACAGCAATAATCACAAGCAAGGAGTAACGAGTAATGAGATTTCTTCCTTTCGCCCGAACACCGATTGCTGACGATTGATCGCCTTTAACTGGAAACTGATAACCGAGAACTGATAACCGAGAACTGAGAACTAAAAACCCATATCCTGCCAGCATCGCCACCGCCAGCGCCAGTGTAAAATTGAACCGTGCCGGAGTGCGGCTGATGTTCAGCAATGGCACAAACTGCGCCCAGAGCCACGGCAGTGTAATCGCTGTATCATAACCGCCGAAGTCCACCCGCACGGGAACATCAAAAATCTTCAACATTGGGCCGAGCGAAAACACCCATGCCACTATCCCCAACAATAACCACCACCGCGCGGCTGATTGTCGCCATATTGCGACCATCCCTAAAACCCCGGCAGCTATTCCCACATAAGCCATTTTCTCAAACGGATCAACACCCAGCACCCGGCGCGGATATTCCAAACCCCGAAACAGGCTGTTCTGAAACGAAGGTGTAACTACCGCCAGCAAATCCGCGCTGTATAAAATATCGCCGCCTTCCGGGGGCAAACCAGCCGATTCCACTGCACCCGGAAGGATAAAAATCAGCGACAGCAATCCACCGCCCAGCACCATCAGCGCCACCCGCCGCAGTGCCGCCCATTCGCGTTTAACGATCAGCATCAATCCAAAAACGGTAAGGATGGGGAACAGCATATAAATCAGCACCAGCGTACTGCCCAGCAAACTGCTTACGAAAAAGAGTATTCCAAGCGCCAACCACCGCCGCGATGCCCCCACCCGCAGTTTGAATAATGCCAGCGTAAACAGCGGCACACCCCACAACGCCAATAACCCGCTGTGTCCCGCTGCCATCTGCCCGGCAAACGTCGGATACACCATAAACACCAGACCCGCCAGCCATGCCGCTGGACGATTTTTGGTCAGATGCAGCGCCAGAACATAAGCCGCCCAGCCATTTAACGCTAGTGTCAGCAGCAGCGATAGATTGAATGCGGCAGGTAGCGGCATCACGAATGCCAACAGCCATGCCGGAAACGATTGCAGCGGAATGCTCCACAGCCACACCGACGGCAACCCATCGGGATACGCCAGCATCGACTGAAAGAATAATGGCGCGCCCGTTTGCAGTGCATACTTGAACCACCAGATATGCCGTGCATATTCATACGAATCCGCGAACGTGTGCCCCGCCAGATGCGTGCTGAACACCGTCACCAGCGGCCATGTCAGATAGACCGTGATAGCGAGATACGACAAATAAACCATCAGGTGCGGGCGTAAAGCGCGTAGGGAAATCGTCACGCAGGAATTCCAATCCTTCATGCTACAATCAGCAGCCTATTGTAATCAGGTTTCAAGGTGACTATCCAGATTGAACCGCCTACGCTTTCCCCGCGCCCTTGATGCACTCTGGCTTATGCTCCTGTCAATCTACATACTGGCCGGAATGATGCAGGCCGCTTTTCATGGCGACGAAGCCATGCAGATTTACATGAGCCACGATTACGCCACCGCCTTTATCGAGCGTGACCCGGCCCGTCTGATAGTCACCCCGCCCTATAACATTGACGAAGACCCCTGGCTGCGGATTTTGAACGGCTCAATCAATCGTTATGCCATCGGCCTGAGCTGGCAGTTAGCCGGACTGAACACCGGAATGCTCCCGCCCCGCCCCGGTTGGGATTGGGGGTTGGATTACGACAGCAATGTGCAAACCGGGCATCGCCCCTCGGAAGCCCTTTTAGCCGCCGGACGCATCTCATCAACCTTATTTCTCGCCGCCAGCGCAGTTGTGATGTTCGCTTTGGGTGAACAGTTCGGTGGGCGTCCTTTGGCTTATTTGGTGAGCGCCCTCTACACCCTGAATCCGGTGATTTTGCTCAATGGACGCCGCGCCATGATGGAAGGTTCACTGCTGTTTTTCGGCCTGCTGGCGATATTGATTGCAGTACACATCAGCCGGGGACGACGCGGTTGGTTAGGGTTCATTCTCCTCGGTTTATCCAGCGGCCTCGCCCTCGCCAGCAAGCACAGCGCCGCCGTCTTTGTTGCAGGTGCATTCGGGTGGATTTTATTCACATTGATTCTCGACATCTTCAAAACCCCTGTAGAAATGCGGCCTGCTGCCCCCGCATCTTCCTCCCCCTCTCCGAGTTGGAGAAGGGATTGGGGGGTGAGGTCAATATTCATCCTTAAACTCACACTTTCCGCCCTGCTCACCCTTGCCCTGTTCATTGCCCTGTCGCCCGCCCTCTGGAACGACCCCATCGCCCGCTTGGGTGATCTGGTCGTCCAACGCCAAATGCTGCTGGATATTCAGGTCGCCGTCGCCGGCGGAAACCCAACCACACTCTTACAGCGCATCGAAGCCATCATCACCCAGCCTTTCATGACCACGCCACAGCAGTTTGAGGTCGCATTCTGGGTAGGCATCCCAACCATTGCTGAAGAAATCCGCCGCTACATGAACTCCCCATTAAGCGGTCTTCAATTCGGAACGTTGCTCGGCGGATTGCTTACTCTGTTTGCGGGTATTGGGATTATCGCAACCATGCGGAACTGGCGAAGTTGGCGGATTGGCTTGATGGTCTGGTTGGCAGTCACCATTGCCAGCCTGCTCATCAACCCCCTCCCGTGGCAGCGTTACTATTTGCCCCTGATTCCAATCGTCACGCTGCTGGCAGGCATCGGCCTTATGAGCCTTATCAATCTGTTCCAGCGCCGCCAGCAAAACCAAACCCTAACCACTTCCCAATCGCCCACGCACTTGACAAACTGAACTTTTGTTCTACATTGAAGATAGTAGCCAGAGGCACAGGTGATGATCGCTTCCCTATCCACCAAAACCCGCTGTATAAATACAAACTCTCAGTTCAAAGACGCCAACGCCCTCAGCGAATAGCGATTTTATGGCGAACATGGCGGCGGCAGAGCTTACTGTCATTGCTGCCATAAAAACCCCTGTAGTTTAAATTTTTGCTTATGCCTATTCGTCTGTGTAATACCGAATAGCCCGCTTGTACCGCACCATATCCAGTGGTTGAATACTCGCAATCACCATGTAAACCGTTCAGCCACCCATCGTTTAAGCATCGCCAGCGCCCAGCGGGCAATTTCCACGGTCGAATAGGAAATCAATATGCCCTCCTGACAAACGCGAACACCATTATAATAAAATCAGAGCGCTTCACAGGTTCAAATGGGTTTACCATTAAGGAAAGATGCCCAAAGTACACTTGCCTCAGAGCAAAAGGTCATCCACACTTACAAAGAGATTGCGTTCACGGGAGAAATTTTCAATGCGACGTAATGCGCTTTTATGCCTCATCTGTTTGATCGTTCTGGCCGCCTGTGGTGGTGCGGGCGATCAACCGACTGCTGCCCCACAGGTGGACACATCAAATCCGCCAGCAGACAGCACCACTGACCCGAACCTTGCGCCTGCCATCACGGTAACACCCGCGCAGCGTGAATTCGCCACCGGGGAAGCACCGCTGCCCATTCCCGGCACATTGGTGAATATCGCTACCGAAGACCCGGAAGCCGCGCTGCTCTTTGACATCATTCTATTCACCCGTACAGGCGGGGTAGCTGGTGTTCCTATAACGGTTGAAATTTTGCAAAACGGAACGGTCACGCGCGATGGAGTAGTCACCGCCATCACTGCTGATCAGGTTAAACTGCTTGATGACCAGATTGATTTAATTAACTTCTTCGGCATCGAAGGTGTGTTTGAAGCGCCGGGACGCAGTGCCGAAGTCTATCACTATGAACTCACTGTTGACCGCGCTGGTTCCAGCAAAACCATCAAAGCCGACGATGGTCTGATTCCACCAGAACTTTCGCAGTTGTTCGCATTATTAACGGCTGTCGGTGCGCCATCGCAGTAGGTTATAACCCCAAATAGTTCAACAATCCCCCCAGGTCGCCGTGCAAAACATGGTCGGCCTGGGGATGAACACGCACCGCCTTCCGCAAAATCTGCACTGCCCGCATCCCGGCGGCCTTCGCCCCGTTGATACCTTCCGCTTGGTCATCGACGACCAAACAGCTTTCCGGTAGAAGACCAGACGAACGATAAAATTTTGCGCTTTTCCCAAAACAGCCCGCTACATCAGAGCAAACCAGCGGCCCATCAAATAAATGCTCCAATCGCCCACCTTCTAATGTGCCTTTTGCTTGGGCAACCGTCGTGTGCGAAGCAACCCCAATGCTGTACCCTGCCGCCCGCAGTCGTTCCAGTGTTGGACGGGCATCCACATGGAAAGCATCACAGTATCGGGTTGCATGGTAAGGCAGTTCGCGGGAAAGGGTGGTTATCGTCGCTAAATCCGGTTCAGCTGTTCCCGTCAGGCGAAACAGCGCCCGCGTTGTCCGAATCATCCCTTCCCACATATCATCCAAACCGCGATCACCTGTAAAATCCAAATCGGCATAATAGCTGTCCCAATCTGCCACAACGCGGCGGTTCGCCTCGCTCCACTGTTCCACCAGACCGCCGAACCGCCCTGCCATATACTTGCCTAATTCAGTCGCATAACACGCAGGCAGCCGATGATCACTCTCCACCAGTGTCCCATGCAGATCAAACAGGATATGGGTGATGCTCATGGTAAACCCTGTACGGTAAGGATGTAATTAGCGGGTTGCCCCCCCATTTCCGGGATAGCCAACCGGAAAGGTGCGGACTCGTTGGGATTAAGCACAGGTGCGAAATCGTTAAACCCGGCTGCAATTACGTTCCCGGTTGTGTCAAAAACTGTCACAACTGCCCGTAGATCGCGTGCTACTTCCGCCCCAATGTTGGTCGCGCCGCCCGTAACCACCAGTGATCCGTCACCTTCAACTTGCGATGCATCTGTCCATGTAAGGCGTTCTGCTCCATAAATCGTGCGCTCAATCTCTGGTGTCCAGTCCACCCCGCCCAGTTCCAGTTCAAATGTCGCTGTAAGTGCGGGTTGTCCCTGCCCAAATCGCAAACTGAAAGGCGCGAATCCGCCCGGCGGAATACCGTATCCCATCGCCACATCCACCGCCTCTGCGACAGGCAAACCCTCTGGCGTTCGCAAAACTGCGCGTAACGGAACATCCGTCACCAGTGTATTGCCCAGATTAGCCACCTCACCTGTGATGAAAAACACACCCGCCGGGGTCGTCCAGGTTGAAAGATGAATTACCTCTAAACCGCCCGCGCCCAACTGCGCCAACGTTTCCGGCTCAGTGGCTTGCAGTACCGAATCGGTATTAATGGTAAAACTGTTGACAATCTGCTGTAAATTCACCAGTCGTAACGGATCATTTGGGATAATCACTTCCGCCACCCCGATAAAATTTCCGGCTCTCTGGATGAAGGTATTCACCTGCTCAGTAAAACCACCCAAGGTCTGACGCAGCCCGGAAAGCCGCCAACTGCCGTCACCCATCGCCTGACGATCAACCTCGGTATACCGTCCGGCGTCTGAACGGATCACTGTCTGATAACGATCCAGAAGTTCCGCCAGAAAGGATGAATCTACCGGGCGTCCCAGATTGATAACGCCCAACCGCAGCATAGGTTCATCCGTTCCCGGTTCAGCAAAAGCCGCCGAAGCCAGCACCGTCGTATGCTGCTCATATACTGACCAGTTACGGGGCAGCACCACAGTGAATGCCCCACCGGGATGGCTATAACGCAGCGGAGATAAATCTGGCGGAGGCTGGGTCGGTGCAAAAACCACCGCCCCGCCACTGCATCCAGCCAGTAAAAACAAGCACAGTAAAAATAAACGTGACATGCTCAGTGTTTCCTAAATCCGCATCCGCTGGCAGGGTCTGAGACCCTCGCCATAGCTGCTCGATTGCCCGCCTAGCTTAAAGGATTTAGTCCCACCGCGCAAACGTTTTGTTGTATGGTACGGGAGTCCTACTTGTGCTACCATAGCATTCAACCGTATGCTTATGTGCGACAGGTTGTGTCACAGCATCCGGCAGCCAGGAAAATATATGTATACCAATAACGAACTGCTCTTCCCACATCATGTCATTCCCGCCCTGCGAAAACTACGTGGTACACAATGGCGCGGATTAGTAGAGCGTGTTATGGCGCTGCCGGAAACCCATGAAGAAACTTTAGCCTTCATGCTCATGATGATTCGGCTCAACGGCTGTATGGCCTGCGAAACCGATAGCTACCGTGCCATGAAAGGCTGCGCCGCCTGTGCTATCCAGACATTGCGCCGTCACAAAGGCGAAGACGATGAATTGATCGAACTTTACGATCAGGCACTGGAAGATGTGCGCGCCTTTGCCAACCAGCACGGTTCTTTGGGCATCGTCCGCAGCACTAAAAACGCAGAACCCCTGTAAACCGCCATAACAGCTCTTTCCACATCGCGTATCTGAGGCAAGATACGCATATTGACTTCCCTTAATGGGTATGCTAGACTTTTCCACTCTAAGCATGATCTCAATATAGAAGGGTGTAAGGCCATAAGCGCTGCAAATTATCGCGTCAACGATCAGATACGCGCCCGCGAAGTCCGGCTCATTAACGATAACAACGAAAATATCGGCGTTGTTTCGCTGCGGACGGCGTTGGAGATGGCCGAGGCAAAAAACCTCGATCTGGTTGAGGTTTCGCCCAATGCTGAACCACCTGTCTGCCGCATCATGGACTTCGGCAAGTTTCAATATGAGAAACGCCGCCGGGAACGTGAAGCTAAAAAGCAGCAGAAGGTCATCGAAATCAAAGAAATCCAGCTTCGCCCCAAAACCGACCAGCATCATCTGGGTTTTAAGGTTCAAAATGCTCGTGACTGGATTCGGCAGGGGATGAAAGTGCGTGTGCGGGCACGCTTCCGCGGACGCGAACGAGATTATCCAGATATTGCCTTGCAGCGCATGTTGGAAATCGCGGCAGAGTTGAAAGATGTCGCCTTCGTCGAGCAGCAGCCGACGATGGAAGGTAATACGATGTTAATGGTGCTGGCACCCGCAGCCGACAAGAAAAAGTAACTTCGGAGCAAAATCGTGGGTAAAAAGTACAAACTGAAGACACATAAAGCGACATCCAAGCGCTTCCGTGTAACTGGCACTGGTAAAGTCGTGCGGACGAAGGGTGGCAAGAGCCATTTCCGTCGCCGCCGTTCCGGTCGTCACAACCGCCAGCTTGATAAACTGATCGGCGTGGGCAACTCGACAATTGCCAAGAAGATCAAGCGGCTGGCCCCCTATCTCACCAAGTATCGTCAGAACCCCGGCAGCTAGGGGCTGGCTTCAGGATTGACGCATTGATCTGCCCGGAGTCTCTCCGGGTATTTATTGTCCAGGAGTTCGCATCATGTCGAGAACGAAAACCGGTTTTGTACGCCGCCGGTGGCATAAAAAGCTAATTAAGAAAGTCAAAGGTCAGTGGGGGACGCGCGGCAGTCTGCACCGGCGTTCCAACGAAGCCCTGATTAAGAGCCTGTGGTACGCTTACCGCGACCGTCGCGCACGGAAGCGGGATATGCGCCGTCTGTGGATTATCCGTGTCAACGCGGCTGCCCGCTTGAATGGCCTCAGCTATAGCAAGCTGGTTTATGGCCTGAAGCAGGCCAATGTCATCATTGACCGCAAAATGCTGGCCGATGTGGCTGTGCGTGATCCGGCGACATTTACCAAGTTGGTTGCCATCAGTATGCAGCATCCAGCCCCGACGGGTAGTGAACCTGTTGCCGCCCCGGTACGTGCTGCTGCCGTCCGCGCCGAAGCCCCCGCACCAGCCAAGGCTGAACCCAAGCCGAAGGCGAGCAAAGCGGCTAAGGCCGAAGGTGATAATCTGACCAAGATTGAAGGACTCGGCCCGAAAAGCGCCGAAGCCCTCCACAAAGCAGGCGTTACCACCTATGCACAGATTGCAGCCGCTTCGCCGGATGATCTCTTCCGCATCGTCAAGGAAGAAGGCGGCGTGAACATCGTTGCTGGTCAGACCAATAGTTGGCCGAAGCAGGCGCAGTTCCTTGTGGATGGCGACTTGGAAGGCTTCAAAGCCTATACCGACCATCTGGTTGGCGGGCGCGAACCGGAAGAATAACGGTTCAATCCATAGAAATCGAAGAAGGGGCTTAAAATGCCCCTTTTCCATTTATGCGCCTGTCAATGCCAGCAACAGAATCACTGCATACCCAATCACAAAGATGCTTGTCAGCCCCACTAGCACACGCGGCGGATATCCACGCATCGAAATCTGATTGGCGACAATCCAACGAATTTTGACCAGATCACCCACCAGAAATAATCCCGCAAAAATTACTAATAAAATCCCCGGCCCCGGCTGAGTCAGCAGCGCATAGGCCATGCCCCAATGCCCGATATTGTTGATGACCACAAAAATCATGGCGATAATCTCGCGCTCCATGTAGCGGTCAAAAATCGCGCCAATCAACAGCAGCGATAAGATCACCTGTATAATCACCTGCACCAAACGCGCCCCCTCTGGCGAAGCTGAAGTCCCGCCTGAAAGTGCCTGAATCAGCGCGACAATCGCGGCGACCAATCCGGCCAGTTTGATGCCCGTTTCCAGCCAGCCCAACGGCGACCAATCCGCCACGTGCCATTTTTTTGCGGTTGTCATGATTTGCTCCATATTTGAGTAGCGCGTGTTGAGTAAAATTTTGCTGATGATAAACCGTTTTAGGTGTATGGCCCTTTAAAGGTGAGTAAGAATTTGGGTATCGGAACGCCCAATTCACGACGCAAAATGGCTGCATGGTCGAGGTAGTGTTCCAATGCCGACCACGCACAATGATACACTGTTGGAAATGTCCGGCGCTTGCCAGAATAACGCCGATTGATGTCCGACTCATCTTTTGCCTGCAATCGGTCAATGAGTGCCTGCCGCGTATTTTGGCAGTCTGTCCAATTCTCTAGCCATGTCTTGTCTTTCCGCGCCTCGGCCATCCGCGCATTTTGGACATCCCCATCTGCATCAAAAGCGAAACTTGGCACATCCTCCCCTAAACCAATTTTCAGCCATGTCATAAACAGATTATCCCAATCCGCCAGATGCCCAACAACCTCTTTGAGCGTCCACACCCCACAAACCGGGCGGATTTCCCATTCGGATTCTGGCACAAGATCGGCGCTGACTTGAAAATCGGTACATGCAGCCTCCAAAGCCACTAACAGCACATTTTTCGATCCTGTCCCGTCGCCCTCTGGCAGTGTTTTCCGCCACTTACGCGTTTGCCGGATTGCCCAATAAAAATCTTCATATGAGCCGTTTTTTGCCAGATCGTGCCAATCACCATCAACAGGCATCGCTTTCAAGTTTTGCTCATCAATACCGATCATCTCCCGCAGCCAGCGTGCCCGCCCTGATGCCTTTTTCACTGCACATAGTTGCTGTTTGTCCCACATAGCCTGTCTCAATTCTCAATTCTATGCCCGATGTTAGCACCATAATTGGCTATCCCCAAACTGACACACTGCTATAATCTCTGACTAAAGATTAGCGACTAAAGACTAGCGACTCCATGATTACCAGCATCCACAACGAAAAAGTCAAACTGGCAAAAGCCCTACAAACCACCTCGAAATCCCGGCGTAAAGAAGGCAAAATCGCGCTTGAAGGGGTGCGTCTGGTTCGTGATGCGGTGCAAGCAGGGCATCAACCCGACTTCATTTTCACCAGCCCCGATGTAGATGCTGATCTGCTCGGTTGGCTGCGGACACGGAGCATCCAACCACTAGAAGTATCCGATGAAGTCATGCGTCACATGAGTGATACTCAGCAGCCACAAGGCATACTCGGTGTATTTCCCATGCCCCACCCTATACTGACCAAACAGCCAAACCGATTGCTGATCCTCGACTCCATCCGCGACCCCGGCAATCTCGGCACAATTCTGCGAACCGCTGGCGCAGCAGGCGTTGATGCAGTCCTGCTTTCACCCACCTGTGCCGACCCCTACAACCCGAAGGTTTTACGCGGTGGCATGGGCGCGCATTTTCGTGTTCCGGTTGTGGCGATGTCGTGGGAGCAGATAACGGAAACCAGTTATAATATGCACATCTACATCGCTGACAGCAGCGGCAGTCAGCCCTATAACCAAGCAGATTGGTCAGGGCGTTGGGCGCTGATTATTGGCAGCGAGGCACATGGCGCGGGCGACCAAGCCCGACAGTTAGCGCAGGCACGCATCACCATCCCGATGGCAGCCGACACCGAATCGTTGAACGCAGCAGTGGCAGCCGGAGTCATTCTATTTGAGGCGAGGCGGCACTCATGAAGCGCGTTTTACTCCTACCCGGTCTGATAACGGTTCCCCTGATAACCCTGATGCTGGTTTCGATTGCCATTGGGAAAGCATGGGGTAGTCCACCCAGTGGTTTCGTACAGGTTGAAAACTGCCGTTTGCCCTGCTGGAACGGTATCCGCCCCGGAGAAACCCGCTTAGGCGACGCTATTAGCCGTCTAACAGAACTCGGTTATGAACCGCTGCAAGGGGAAGGTACGGCAATACCAAACGTGATGAATTACGTCACCAGCCAACCGAACAGTATTTGTCAGGTGGGTATGGGCGCGCCGCGTTCGATCAATGCCAAAGTCACCGAGCTTACATTACAAGTCTGTAAAGGCACATCGCTCGGCCACATCATTGATATGCTGGGCGAACCGGAATCCATGATTCCCATGATTTCCCTGCTCACTTATGAAAATAATCAAGTGGTCATTGTGATGCGCTCGGAAATGTGCAGCAGCCAGCTTTCACCGCACAGCGAACTCCTGTTCATCAGCGTCACCCAGCCCCCAACAGGCACTGGAGCACTCGCCACCGAGATGATCTTGAATCAGATGGAAAATCAGGCTAATTCAACACTCTTGCCGTGGCGTGGATTTCTCCCCTTATGGCGTTACGACCGGCTCTATCCCGAACGAGTTGTCTGCTTTTAAATATCAAGTTTGCACGTCAATTTGTAAAATACGCTTGACATAAAGACAAACATCACATACACTACATTTCATTGACCAATGAGTGTCGTGGAGGTTGTGTGATGCAATCCAAACCCAATTATAAAGCTGGAAATATCGTTGGATTATGTCTCTCACTTGGAGCAGGCATTGGTGCTGCTTTGAGCAGCAGCACAGATAACAGTTTGTGGATGCCGCTCGGTATTGCAATCGGCTGCGTCATCGGCTTCGCGCTGGACTCGGCCAAGCGTTCCCGCTAGGTTTATCATGAACAACCCGAACAGGATTTACAGACGCCGCTTTATCATTTCGATGATTGCTTATACGGCGGTTGTGCTGGGGAGTGGTTGGCTGCTCCGCAATATAGGTGAAAGCCCCTTGCGTGCTTTAGTTGCCATCCTGCCCCTCATTCCAACCATATTCGGCATGTGGGCGTTCATGACCTTTGTGCGCCAGATCGACGAGATGCAACGCCGTATTCATTTCGAAGCCTTTGCCTTCAGCCTAGGCTGTACCGGAATCATCACCTTTACCCTCGGCCTGCTGGAAAACGAAGGTGTTCCGCAGCTCAGTCTGACATGGGTGCTGCCCATGATAATCGCTTTCTGGGGGATCGGGCTGGCGATAGCAGAACGGCGCTATCGATGAATAACCGGCTCAAAGTGCTGCGCGCCGAACGGGATTGGTCGCAGGCGGATTTAGCCGATCGCTTGGGTGTTTCCCGCCAGACCATCAACGCCATCGAAACCGGGAAATATGACCCCAGCCTGCCGTTGGCTTTTAAACTGTCACGGTTGTTCGTCCTGTCGATTGAGGAAATTTTCCGACCCACCGACGAAGACTTACAGCGGACATAATCTTTCAATATCAGTTTAACCAAACAGGAGTAATCAATATGGTACGCAAACTGCTTACCCTCATTTTCATGCTGCTTATTTTCTATCCGGCTGCCGCACAGGAAGCCACACCAGAGTTGCCACTTGCGTTTCGCGCGCAGGATTTCGCCGTCGATTTTGGCGATTTTGTGACCAATGCGCAGATCACTTATCCAGCCGAAGGTGACCAACCATTCCCAACCGTCATATTGATTCATGGTTCGACACCTGCCGATATGGACTTCAGTGTGATGGGCTTCGATGGAACGATTGTCTCGTCCATTTTTAAAGACATCGCCGAATATCTGCCAACACGGGGTATCGCGGTTATACGCTATAACAAACACTACGTTAGCGGGTTTAATCAGGTGGACGCCGAAAACTATGCCACCATCACCCTGCCACAGTTGGTTGCAGATGCCGGTAAGGTGCTGGATTCGGCTCTGGAAAACCCGCTGGTGGATACTGAACATCTCTTCATCTATGGTTGGAGTGAAGGCAGTGTAGTGGGGTCACAGCTTGCCGTTGATCGTGTAGACGATGTGGCAGGGCTGATTTTGCAGGGTGCTGTTGGGCTGTCTTTCCGCGAAACCTTCAATGCCCAGATCACGGATGTAACCGTACCTTACCTGCGAACCTTTGCTGCTGATGGGCTGGTAAATATTCCAGTCATCCAGCAGGCATTATTCGGTGACGGTGGGCTGGTCGCCAAGGGCAATCTGTTTTATTTCGTCGATCAGGCACAGGCACAGCTTGGGCAGTTCATCGTAAATCCTGAGATTGACACTAATGGCGATGAAGTCATTTCCTTGGATGACGAATTTCTGCCTGCGGTTGATTCGCTTTTGGATGCTGCCTTTGCACCTGAGGGATTTTTCTCGATGTATGCAGAAACGGGTATCCCTATCCCAACTGCACAGGCTGATAAACTGGTATTCCCGGTGCTGATTTTGCAGGGCGAAAATGATGCGAATACCACGGCGCGAGGCGCACAGGTTCTCTATGACGCCTTAACCGAGGCTGGAAATGCGGATGTCACGCTCAATTTATACCCCGGTTTAGGGCACTCTCTCGGCGCAGCCGAAACCATAATTGACGACAGCTTCCGCCCGATTGACCCCCAGCCGATGGCAGATACAGCGGATTGGGTGTTGTCCCACAGCAGTTGATGAACCGCTGCACGACGTAGTTTTTGCTCATTTTCCACGCCTTGAGGCACAATGGGCAGCATGATAACGCGCACCCTGTTTCATGCTGCCCCGTTGTTGATCGGCTTCTTCCTGCTGAGTGGCTTGGTCGCACGGGCGTTCGGCGGCATACAAACGCCATCTCCAGCCCTCACAGGTTTCACTACAGATTGTGAACAGCAAATTAGCCCCTGCTGGTACGGGATTATCCCCGGCATCACCGCGATTCAAGATGCCCGCAAAATCCTCGAAACCCTCGGCTATCACCGCGAACTAGCCGGAACGGAACTCTCTGACCGTCTGATGCCCTATCGCAGTTTGGAAAACGTCCCCGGCTGCGCGGATGTTTACTTCGGCTATCAAGTGATCGGTGTAAAGACTATCATCCTGTGGTGCATGGAAATCACAATTGGCGAATTGATGACTGTGTTGGGACAGCCAGAGGGTCGAGTCGATTATGGGCCGTTGGGCGAAGACTGGATTTATGGCAATTTGACGATTCGCTTAAAACCGGGCTGGTGGCGCGTCCCGAATGCAGCCGTTGACCATATGCGTTTAGTGCTAGATGACGAGGGGTATACCCGGCGCGCTAAACCGTGGCATGGCTTTCTCCCGCAGTGGCGCTACTGCCAGCTTGAGCCGGACTACGAAGGTTGTGCGGAATGAAATTCATTACAGCCGCGCTTTTCATCAGCCTTACGATTTTGAGCATCGCTGCCCGTGAAATCGGCCTGCGACAACCCCTGAACCCCGCCCTGCACAGCCTGAGCGATCCCTGTATGGATGAGCCGCATCCCTGCTGGTACGGCATTGTGTTGGGCAGAACAACGGTTGCAGAAGCTCAGCGCCTGTTGACCGAAACGGGTTACAGCCCTTCGCACCGGAGCAGCTACGGAATCATCGGTTATGGGGTATTTAAACCGGTCATCAACTGTGACCTGCAAGCCCATTATGCGGATTCAACTGGGGCGGTTCAACGGCTGCGTTTTCAGAACTGCGCGGGCATCCGTTTTGGAGATTTAGCCAGTTTATTCGGTCTGCCGGATTCGGTGTTGGCGGATCCGAGTTCATTAACTTTATTTTATGCGGATGGCGCGCGCATCATTTTGGATTCCCCGCCCTTTTCCCTCTACAGTTTCGTGGAAGGATTTGAATTTCGAACCAACACCCGCATTCTGGATTCCTTTATAGTGGACTGGCAGGGTTTCCAATCCCCGATCTGGTACTGCTATCATCAATTTCTTCAGCATGGGGTGGATGCTTGTTGAGGTCGATAGTCGGTTTATTGGTGGTTGGTTCCTGGTTATTGGTTTTCAGAGAAATACGGGGAAAATTCGCAAATTTCTTCAAATTCTGCAATTTCAAAACCGGATTTTTTGAATCTTGCGACTCTTAGGTTGTTGGCGATTGGCGGCATGTTTTGTCACACATGACCATTGGTTGAGGGGAAATGGCGGCGATGGCGGCGATGGCGACGTGGCGAAAAAGGGTTTCGCCGCCACTTTGGGATTGTCGTCGTCGTCGTCTTTGTCGGGAAGGGTGTTGGTGACAATTATGATTACATAATTTGCCGGGTTGGTTTTATCGCAAGCGGCTATCCGTGAGGGGAAATGCGGCCCTTCCGCACATGATGTGGAGTTCCTATGCCACGCTGTGCGCCGCTTGCAACCCTGCTGGCAGCGGTGTGCCAGTGATCCATGCGCGTACCATCGCGGTGAAAAGGTCTGGCGCTTCAATGTTCCAACCGTGACCACGTCCGGGTGCGAGTCGTCCTTGCGCGTTGGGCATGAGTTTTGGGATCGTATCAACGGTTCGCGTAATAATGTTCGTTTCGCTACCACCTGCTGTGATGAGCGTGGGGTTATTCACGAGCTTGAGAGTGGGCGGCACATAAAAATCGACCGCTTCTTCCCAGATGCGGCGGTAGGCTTGCAGCGACATCGCCAGCAGATTTTCGGTGAAAGCCGATTGCATGTCGGATGAAAGGGGCAGTGATCTTGCCTGCATATTCACAAACCAACGCCTTTTCAGCAAGAAGGACATTAGCCACAGCTGCGGTTTTAACAGTGCCCGATTAGGCATAGGTGCATCCGTGACGCCGCTGATGACAGCGCGATCCACCACGTTGGCATGGCGTTCCAGCAGAACCAGCGCGATATGCCCACCGAGCGACAGCCCGACGACATGTGCCCATCCGTTTGTAGCGCGGGATTGAATGAGCGCTGCGATGTGATCAGCAGTGTCTGCCAGCGATACCCATGGCACCTGATTACTCTTGCCATGACCGGGCAGGTCTACGTTCAGGCAGTGGAAATCGGCAAGGGCGGCAATTTGCTTTTCCCACATCCAACCGCTTGCACCAATACCGTGCAAAAAGACAATGCTGGGTGCTCCGGGCATTCCGGTTTCATTGACGTAGAGTGACCTCATAATCCTTCTTTTCGGAGTATTGCCCTATCCATCACGACTTTACCCATTGAATTCTACATAAATTGCGGAAGAGAGGTAATGTCGTCAATGTCGTCAATGTCAATTGTCAGTTCAAGTTGACATAAATGACAATCAGGCTGTGGATTCGCCAAAGGTGAGCAGGTTGCCGTCGGGGTCGATGACGGCGAAGTCTTTCATGCCATAGTCTTTTGCTTGCAGCGCGCCGTTGGGATGGATGATGTTCTGCTCTTGGCATTCGGCATAGAGGCTGTCGATATTGCTGACGTAGACGTAGGTCATGCAACTGTTGGTTTTAGGGTCGAGGTCTTGGGCTAAAGAAAAATGCAGTGCTGTTTCATCGCGTTTGATGATGAGGTAGTTGGGGTAGATGCTGGAAACGGTGAAACCAAGTTTTTGAGTGTAGAAATCGGCGGCCTTGTTGATGTCCCGCGTAAGCAAGATGGGGACTGCCACTTTTAGTTGACCGCGTTTTTCCATGTTCACATCCCCAACTCAGAACGAAATTATTTGCCGACAGTTCCATTGTAAATCAGAACAAATATTCGGTCAAGTTCGGGTTTTCAAACGGCGGAGGGCTGCATTAAGCGGTGGGCAACGAGGGGGAGGAACAAGGTAATCAGGGGCATTTAGCCACTACGACAAATTGGGGGCAGCGTTCAAAAGCGCCACCCCTTAAAAGGGCATAGAGAGGGAATTATTGGGGACATTCCTGCGCCGCGTTGGCGATGGCCTGCTCAATCTCCTCGATACGGTTTTCGGGGTTCGGATGGGTGCTGAAAAATTCTGGCTGGGCTTGCCCGCCGCCGGCTGCTGCCAATATTTGCATGACTTCGATCATGGCTTCGGGATCATAATTGGCGCTTATCATCAGGCAAACGCCCAATCCATCCGATTGTAATTCGTCCTGCCGTCCGTAGCGCATATTGATTAACTGTCCGACCATAGCAGCAGTTTGGGCAGCGTTGGCGTCGCCAGAAGCTACCCCAACCGCGCCAACCAAACCATTGGTCAACTCACTTTTGGCGATTTGCTGGGCGCTGTGCCGTGCCAGCACATGTACAATTTCATGCGCCAACACACCCGCAACCAAATCTTCCGTATCCAGTTCAGATAACAATCCGGTTGTGATGAATATCTGTCCACCGGGAAGGGCGAAAGCATTCACCATATCGGGATCATCCAAAACATGGAAGTCAAACTGCCACGGGGTATCCTGTGCGACACTGTTATTCACCAACTGATTGCCGATGTCCTTTATCTGCTGCTGGACTTCTTCATCAGGATACAGGCCGCCAAATTCCTGAATCATCTGCGGCGCGGATTGCAGCCCTAAGGCGATTTCCTGTTCAGGGGTCAGGCTCAGGTATTGATCTTCGCCCGTAATTGGATTGAATTCTTTCGATCCGAAATATGAAATCAGGGAAATGACGACGATGACCAGACCAATGATCAAGCGCCCACTCAAGCCACTGCTGCGTCGTCTCATCATGTGTTTGTCCTCCGGTTAAGGGGTAAATCGTAGTCATCGAACACCTCGTATACACCGCCCGCAACAGCGCCGAAGACCACATGGCTGAGGAGCAAGACCCAGTTGTTGATGGCGAAAAACCACTGAAAGAACAGGGTGAAGGTGTAGAGGTTAATGGCGTACAGGGATAAACCCAGAATAGCGCCGCCGATGACGCCAACCACTAATCCCCAACGGTGAACGACAATGGCGATCAGCAGGGTGAGCAGAAGCGAGATGAGGTAATGTACCACCAAGCCGACCACAACGGGGGAAACGTCAGTCTGGATTACAACCTGACTGCCTAATATCAGTGATCCCATGTAGCGCAAAATAACGACAGGCGATACTTGTAAAACCAGCGGCATGAACAGAACATTGAACACCAAAAAAGCGGTTCCGGCGGCTATTCCTGCAATCAAGACCGCCCGCAACCTGAGATGCTTATTGATCGACTCAAACATCTTCAAACTCCTCATGGGGAGAGTAGTACAACAAACTCATGATACAGGCTCAAGACTAAATGTACGTCCATCTGTAAGGTGATATTTTTACAGGTCAGTTGGGGGATTTTGCGCGGCAAAAGCATTGCAGATTGATTGAAATGTTATTTTACATGTAATCTTTATGGGCTAAAACTTTTTCATCTGATTATCTAATATTGAGGTTTAGTAATGAAGAAACGTTTATTGGTAATTGCCTTGATTGGAATGGCAATTTCCGGCTTTACACTGGCACAGGACAGCAGCACAACCGGGTATGAACTGGATCAAACGGTAGTGGTATCGACGCTTGATTTCACTTTTGCGTATCCGAACGGGTGGGTGCATGATATTGGTCAGCGCGTCTCGGTGGCGGAAAATGAAGATGATCTGGCGGCGATGATCGATGATGACACCGCTACGCAGCCATCCGGTTACACGCTTACTTTTAGCAGTGCGCCAAAAAGCGTTTTTACCGATGCACTTTCCAATGATGATCCGACATTAGACGAGGTTGTGGCCGTTGCAACCAGCAGTGTTGAGGTTGATGTCCAATTTGATTTACCGATTATGGCGCGGCGGGCGGTCAGTTTTACGGGCGTGAATGCCAGCGGACGGTGGGGCGTCGGGTCGGTGTGGGAGATGGACGGGACTTATCTGATATTGGGTATGGGCACACCCGAAGCCGAAATCACGGATGCATTCATGGAATTGTATGTGGCAGTTGCGGCGACGATGAAACAGTTTGCTGATGATCCCATTGAACTTGGTGAAGAACCGGTTGTGGTCGGTGATCTGAGTGTGCCTTATCCGCTGGATTGGACGGTTGAGGAATTGACGGTTGATCCATTCACCGGGGTAGGTTTCTTCGCTGATGCTGCTGACATCGCGGTTTGGAACGCGGATGGAACGACCGGGGCGGCTGCGTTTCAGGTGCTCACAGCCAGCACCACTGAATTGGCTGATTTATCGGCACGGGAGGCGGCTGAAAATGTGACAGGGATACTGGAAGATACCAGCATAGAAGGGGAATTTCTGATCGGTGACACGGTTGGTTTTGGCGTCAGCGGGATGGATGTAAATGGTTACGTGTATGTGGTTTCCATGACGCCGACTGATGATAGCTGGATGTTTTACAGCCTGACAGCGGGTGACCGTGAGACAGGGGAAGCAGCGATTCCTGTCTTCATGGCAATGCTTCAGCAGATTAGTGCTGCGGAATAATAGACTTCATCTGATTCGGTGGCGATGCTGGAAAACAAGTTGATAAAAACATGGGGACGGTGGTTAGCCGTCCCCATTTGTGTTTATTCAGGGGAAGCGCATTCCACGGTGACGAACATAGCACCCGGCCCATCATTCATGAAGTACCAGTCATATATCCCGGTGGTGGCAACGGTATAGCTGAAGGTTCCGGGGGCTGTTCCGGTAAGGACTACCACATTATACGGCGATGTGACTGTAAAGCTGGAGGATGTGCCGGATTCCAGGGTGGTGGTTATGGTGATAACCTCACCCGCATAGAAACCGGACGACAACGCCCAACCTTGATCGAAGGTGTCCGTGTATTCAGCCCAGCCATCCAACGCGCGGCAAGCTCCACTGCGCGTGTCGGGTGTGGAAGTGGGATAGGGCGTGAAGGTTGGCGAGGGTGTATAGGTTATCGTTGGCGTAAAAGTCGCGGTGGCTGTGCTGGTTGGCGACGGCGTAGAGGTGGCCGTAAAGGCGGGATTCGGTGTATTGGTCGCGGGTGGCGTCAATACAGGCAGGGTTTCAATACCAGTCGGGAGGGTTAAGATATGTTCCATCACCCAGCCTTCTTCCCCATTCGAACGGCGCACCAGATAGAACCACTCAACATAATACGGGCCGCACTGATTTTCCGCACGTCCCAGCAGGATAACGGTTTCGTTTTTGCTCAGACCACCGATATGGTTATAGCAGTAAATATTGCCGGGGCCGTTAAACAAGCCAGCCGTGTAGATGGTGGTGGCGGTTAATGGTTCCGGCGTAGCCGTTGGCGTATTGGTCGGTGTATCCGTCGGCGATGGTGTATAGGTAGCTGTGTTGGTCGGCGATGGCGTAAAAGTAGCTGTATTGGTGGGTGTGTTGGTTGGTGTAAAGGTATTGGTCGGCGTATTCGTCGGCGTTAGGGTAGCGGTCGGCGACGGTGTGAAGGTTGATGTCTCCGTCGGTGTTGGTGTATAGGTAGCCGTATCGGTTGGCGTTGATGTGGGCGTGTTGGTTGGTGTCAACGTAGCAGTTGGCGATGGCGTAAAGGTAGCCGTTACCGTTGGCGTTGTTGTGGGGGTATGAGTCGCTGGGGGCATCAATACAGGCAGGGTTTCGTATCCCGTTGGGAGGTCTAGGACATGCTCCATGACCCAACCTTCTTCACCCGTCGAACGACGCACTAGATAGAACCACTCAACATAATACGGGCCGCACTGATTTTCCGCACGTCCCAACAGGACAACGGTTTCAGCTTCAGCTACACCGCCAATATAGTTATAGCAATAGATGTTACCGGGGCCGCTGAACATGCCACCTGTCGAGGCGGTGATTGCGGTGAGGGGAGTCGGCGAGGCAGTTGGCGTAATTGTCGGTGTGTTGGTTGGTGTTTCCGTAGGAGATGACGTAAAGGTTGGTGTGTTGGTTGGCGTTTCCGTCGGCGATGGCGTATAGGTAGCCGTTTCGGTGGGCGTCGGCGTATTCGTCGATGTTGAAGTCGCGGTTGGCGGCAGCGGCGTGTACGTCGCGCTCATGGTCGGCGTCGGTGTTTTGGTCGGCGTCTTAGTCATTGTTATGCTTGGCGTGTAGGTCGGCGCCGGTGTACGGGTCGGTGGCCGAGTTGGTGATGGGCCAGGGGTTGGCGTCCGCGAAGGCGTTGGCGTCGGTGTAAAGGTCACGGTTGGTTGGGTTGGCACTGCCGGATAAAGCTGACTGGCCGGGATAATCTCCGCAAGCTGACTGGCGCTTGACCAGCTCATCTCCATGCGTGCACTGCCGGTCTGCTCGAAAAATTCGATGCGAATGGCGTACAAGGTGTTCGCATCAAGGGTGATTGAGCCTATGTTGACGGTGTTGCCCTGAGTCTGCCAGTCATCAATGATCAACTGATTATTGATCCACAGGCGCACACCATCGTCACTCGTCACAAGGAATGTGTAGGTTTCGGAATAGCGCGGCTGGATCTGACCCGTCCAGCGTACCGAGAAGGTGTCCGGGCCAACCAACGGGCTGGGCGAACCGTACCCCCAGTTGAAGTTTATAGCAGGATCGGTGCGAACAACGCGCAACTTGGTTAGCGTGGCATTATCGAAATATTCGCCCAGTAAACCTGTGCCGTTCCCATTGGTGGGGGTGCTGGTTGGCGAGACGTAAACCGTTGGGGTGATGCTGGGTGTCACAGTCGGTTCGGTCGATTGGGCGGGATAAAG
Organism: Anaerolineae bacterium; assembly: GCA_019912965.1. Classification (GTDB taxonomy): domain Bacteria; phylum Chloroflexota; class Anaerolineae; order Aggregatilineales; family Phototrophicaceae; genus CFX2. The sequence goes on along the minus strand of JAIOHM010000105.1, from coordinate 38,130 downwards.
CTGGCTGGCCGGTATGATTTCGCCAGTCTGGCTGGGGCTGCCCCAACTCAACTGGGCATCGGCATAACCCGCATCCTCGAAATATTCCATGCGTATGTCGTAAAACTGATTGGCATTGAGGGTGATTGTCCCGGTGTTGATGGTTGTGCCCTGTACCTGCCAATCGTCAATAATCAACTGGTTGTTGACCCACAGACGCACACCATCATCACTCTGGGTAGTGAAGGTGTAGGTTTCGGTATAAAGCGGTTGCACTTGCCCCGTCCAGCGCACCGAGAAGGTGTTGTTATCGATGAGAGGGCTGGGTGATCCCTGACTCCAGTTGAAGCTGATGGTTGGATCAACACGGGCTAAGGTGAAACCTGTGAAATCAGCATTATCAAAATATTCACCCATCAGACCTGTACCCGTCCCATTGGCGGGGGTCGGGGATGCTGTTGGGGTTGATGACGGAGTTGATGTGTTCGTCGGAGTCACAGTGGCGGTCGGCGTTTTGGTGATAGTCGGTGTTTTGGTCGGTGTCTTGGTCGATGATGCTGTAGGTGGAATAGTCGGCGTCACGGTTGCAGGTGGCGTTAAAACGGGAAGTGTTTCGACACCGGGCGGCAGATTTAAGGTACTGCCTCTGGCCCAGCCTTCGCTTCCATTCGAACGGCGCACCAGATAATGCCAGTCGACTGTTGTGGCTGTGCAGACACTTTGGGCACGGCCTAAAAGTACAACATCTTCGTCTACAGGCAATGTGTCAATATTAGCATAGCAGTAGATATTGCCGGGGCCGCTAAAGAGTGCAATAGTGTATTTAGCGTCGGCAATTAGCACAATGGGCGTAGCCGTTGGCGGAAGAGGTGTTTCGGTGGGTGGAATTGGCGTTTCCGTCGGGGGAACAGGTGTCTCGGTCGGCGGAACAGGCGTTTCGGTAGGTGGAATGGGTGTTTCCGTCGGCGGAACGGGTGTTTCGGTTGGGGGAACAGGCGTTTCCGTCGGGGGAATGGGTGTTTCGGTGGGTGGAATCGGTGTTTCCGTTGGCGTTTCACCATCGGCAAAGGCCGTCCCCGGCAGACAAATGAGCATTACCGCAAATGCCATGAATAGGACGCGAAACGATATAACTTTCATCAGCTCCCCCTGATGTATTTATCCTTTTTTAACTGTACGGCTAAGTGGGGTAAGCTGGACTAGTAGAAAAGTACTGGTTTGTGTGAAGAATTTGGGGTGATTCGGTTAAGCGTTTGTTTGTTCAGGCAAGCATGGGTGTAATGAGCGATAGAAATACCTGCTGTGGAGTTATGCGTTGACGAAAGTCTTGTTCATGGCTTCGTCGATATGACTTATGGATACTTCATCCAGCAGCGCCTCAATGTAGGCTTCGATCAGTGGAGTGTGTTGGGTAGCGGAAATTGCTCTCTGGTGGATAAAACGCCAGAGCAGGGGTTTTTTGTCAGGTTCGCGATGCAATGAACGACCGAGCCGCAAAATCATACCTGGGTCAATGTCCCGGCCATCTTTCTGGTAAAGCCTTATCGAATTTTGATCCGCTGTGTGGTCTGATTCACAAAGTATGCCTATGCCGAGCATGATAATAAGCTGCTGATCTGTTTTGGGAAGATGGGTTTCATCCAGACAGCTTTCGAGTGTTTCAATAATGGTTTGATGGTTGGGAGTCGAATGTGCAGTGGTTTCTAACTCGCTGGCACAGTTTTTTACCAGGAATCGTGATGTTTGAATAACCGCTTGCGCGAGAATACGGTTACGCTGCTTATGGATGGTTTCATAGCGCGTGTGATTTGGGGGAGTCTGAACGGGGCTGGTTACTTGTTCGACTAAAACTGCTGCCATGTATAAATCTCCTGATGATTCTCTCTATGGTATAAAAACCAAAGTCAATGTCCATGAGACAGCGGAACTGTCCTCGAATAGGCCATCTGACCTATCTTACTCAGACTAAAGCGGCTGGAGAGGGTTTAGCAGGCATTTCTATCTATTCGACAAAAAGCCATTTTATTGTCACAATAGAAAAACACATTCTGGAATATACCCGAAAGGTTTATATATGGGTAAATTCCTGCTTGTTGCTCTATTTTTGTTCTTAACCTCCTCCATCACGCAAGCTGATAGCCGCGCGGCTGTAATCCTGCTGCCCCCAACCCCGCCCTGCGGCTCATTGACCGGAACAACAATTGACGCAATGGAAGCAGTCGGCGACTGGCAGATTCGTTCCGGTAATAATGCGGTGGGCGGCACACTGACGAGTGCTGCCGGATACAGTGGGCAGGCGCTGCAACTGCATTATGATTTTGGCCCGCGTCCTACTGTCATTACCCCCGGACAAACGCCGATTCCCTGGGTGCAATTTCGCCGGGATTTTAATCCACCACTGAATCTGACAACCGGCGACCATCTGCGTTTCCTGCATCGGGGGAGCAACCGCAATACTATCGAAATCGGGCTGGTCGCGCCGGATGACAACGATCCTGACCTGATCGACGAAATTTATTTCGGCAGTTCGTGGAACGAATCGACGGGCGGTTCGTGGTGGTCGTATGCTACATGGGATTTGAAGGATCTCAAGCAAGATGGACAGCCTTTCCCGGATTTTGCCCAGGTTAAGGCTATTTTCGTTTCGGTGGTAGGTTCGACCCCGGAAAGTGATTTCCAAAAACTCGGAATTGAGGAAGGGGATTTCCTGATTGACCAACTGCAATTGGTGAATCTGGCTTCGCGCAGTATACCCTCCAACTTTGAAACCGTGAGCATCAGTCCAGCGGTTCGGAATGCGGCAGCAGGCTGGATTGCTGCACGTCAGCAGCCGGGTGGTTTGCTGAAATCGTGGCAGGAAGAATCTTTCAATTTTGCGTATACCTATGATCAGGGGGTGGCGTTAATTGTGCTTGCCAACACTGACCTCCCAAAAGCACGGCTGCTGGTTGAGCGGCTGCGCCAGTTACAAAATGCGGATGGGTCGTGGTATCACAATTATGATTATGGGACGAATACGCCGGTGATTTCTGCAAAACGGGATATCGGGCCGATTGCATGGATAGTGCTTGGGCTGATGCGTTATTACGCGCTGGAACCGGACGGCGATAAGGCACAACTGGCTTATACAGATGCAGCGCAAGGGGCGGCATGGATTGCGGCGCAGCAGCGTTCGGATGGCAGTGTACGCATTGTGCAAAATGGAACTTTGCAAGAGCCGATAACCGAATGGAATTTGAGCGCATGGTGGGCGTTTCAGTCCACAGGCTATCAGGTTCAGGCTGACCGTTTGCGGGATTATCTGCTTGGTCAGGTGTGGGACTCCGGGATGGGACGGTTTAAGTCATCAACTGTGCATCACCGGATTTTTCTGGATGCACAGACATGGGGGGCGGCATTTTTGCGGGCGAATGGGCTGGCTGGTGATGCGCGGAAGGCGTTGAGCTATGCACACGGGACGCTGGTGACGACATCCAGCGATGGCAGCCTTTGTGGATTTGACGGGGCAGGGCCGTTCAGCGTTTGGAACGAGGGAACGCTGCAATATATTGATCAGGGCGGCGAAAACAGTACGATTTACCTTCAGGATATGCTTGACCAAGCGGCAGAGGATGGCGGCATTCCGAATTCGCCGGATACTTTTTCGGGCTACATTATCTGGCTTTCGCCGTGGCATGGTATCGCCCCAACCGCATGGCTGTATTTCGCGGCGACGGATGAACCGTTCAAGATTACACCACCTGTCATTCACGGAAATACGATGCTTCGGAATTATTTCACCACCGCTACCCCTACATTGACATGGGGGCGGGTTAGCTGGGCGCGTGAGTACGAAATTCAGGTGGACAGCAGCAGTGCCTTTAGCGATCCCGACAGCTATACAGCAACCGCTCCGGACGCTTCTGCACCGACGACACATCTGGCGGATGGGGTTTATTACTGGCGTGTGCGGGCGAAAGCTGATAATCGGGTTAGCCTGTGGAGTGCAACTGATAGTTTTGTGGTGGATGTTCCATAACGCTTTAGTCGGGGACAGTGTTCCGCCACAAGGCTGATTTCCCCAATCCCATAAGCCGCCTATAATCCTCAATTAGGTGCTGAAATCACCTTAAGGGGGATATAGCCGATGCAAGACTCTAATTTGGTTGTGACAAAGGATGACCAGTCCGGCGGTTTGGACGCGGGGCGGTTGATCGGTGGGCTGGTGCTGCTGGTTCCGGCACTGCTGCTGTACATTAGTGTGCAACTGGTGCCGCTGTTCAACACTATTTCGGCCAGCTATACCGATGTGAATTTTCCGGGGCGACCGGGTGAATTCGTTGGGATGGCGAATTTTGAGCGCCTTGTGGAAGATCGAGCACTGGTGGAAGCCATTACCTATACGGTTGCGATGGTGGTGGTTCGGGTGGTGGTGGTAGCGATTGTGCCGCTGGTGGTGGGATTACTGGTTGGTGGGCAGGGATTTGGCGGACGCAGCGTTAATCGTTTATTGATGACGCTGATTGCTGTACTGGCTTCGCCCATTGCGCTGGCGGTGCTGTACCGGGCGTTTCTTGCACCTGTCTGGGGGCGGCAGGCTTCGCCACTGGAATTTGCTGAACCGCCGCTGGCTTCGCGCACGGCTGCGCCACAAACATTGATTCAGTTGGATATGCTGATTACGGTGGGAATTGCCTTAGCCGTGGGCGGTGCGGCTTTTATTGCCGTGATGCGCGGTCGGCGGGTGAGTTATTCCACCGGACGGGCGGGGATTGGTGTGTGGCTGCTGGGTATTTTGCTGGCGGCGGCGAGTTTCCCTCAAACGCTCGATCTGGCACTGCTGGTTACGGGCGGTGGGCCGGCGAATGCAACGATGACATTTGGCCTTAAGCTGTACCGCGACAGTTTTCAAATGTTTCGGCTGGGATATGCAGCAGCAGAGATTGTGACCGTGCTGCCATTTCTGATTTTGATTGCGGTGTTGATCTGGCTGGTGGTGACAGTTTTCCGGCTGCGGTTGAGCTTTACGCCACCACCGGAACGAGCTGAGGGCGCAGGCTTGTATGGGATTTTGAGCTTGCCACTGGTTATTATCCTCGGCCTGCCCATCGTGGGTTTGGTGCTGTGGGGGGTATGGTTGGCCGTATCTAACGGCGGCTTCGCGGAACTGGATCGCACCTTGAGTGTGCCGCGCGCCATCGCTAATACCATGTCCGCACCCTGGATCGCAATTTGGGTGGTTCAACTGCCGTTGACCTATTTACTGGGTTTATCACTGGGATTCGTGCGACCGCTGGGGCGGATGGGTTCGGATATTCTGTTTCTGATCTTCCTGATTATGGCGATCATCCCGCCAGAACTTTTAGGTGTTCAGTGGTTTCTTAGTCTGGCGGCGGCGGAAGCGGTGAATACATCACTGGCGTTGGGAGTTGGTTTTCTGGTCAATCTGCTCAGTCTGCTGGCTTTCAAGATGTTTTTTGACGGCGCTTATGAACATTATCAGTCGGTGCGGCGGACGGGGCAAAACGCTTCGGATGCTTTCCTGAACGCGGTGCTGCTGCCTTCGCTGCCTGTATTCCTGCTGGTAGGTGCGGTGTTGAGTTTCGCCAGCACACAAGCTTTATTCTGGCCGTTGATTGCAACCAATGACCGTGAACTGCTGACATTCGCGCCGCAGCTTATGATGGTTACCGGTCAGTTCTCGACTGATTTTCCGACGATTGTGGCAGCCGCACTGGTCTTCATCGGGGCATTCGGTGTGCTGTTTTGGATCGTTCTAGCCCTGTTGCAAATTCTGGTGGTTGATCGGTTGGCAATTCTGGCAGGGCCAACGGTTGAACTGGCGATGGAAAAATCGAAGCCAAAACCAGCGGAAGAGAATCCGGTGATCGGGTTTGGGGGGTGAGATAATCCCTCGTTTGAGTTCGTATTCATTGGGAAGGGCGTCCAGCGGGGCGCCTTTTTTTAGTCCTTCCAGATTTGTAAAAATTGTGCAAAAGCACCATATTTGTTAGGGCATGGTATCCAAAAACATCGTATACTTTAAGGGTTTTGTAGGGTTTTTGACCCTACGATAGGGTAAAGATGGGTTCAAAGCACATTTTTATGATGCCTTCTATACGATTTTTTTAGGAGAGCCAATGGCTATTCAAACACATGCGCGGCCCTCAGACTATTTGAGTCAGGACGCGCTGTTAGAGATGTTCTGGACGATGCTGCTCAGCCGCCGGTTGGACGAACGCGCCTGGGTGCTGCACCGTCAGGGCAAAATCGCCTTTCATATCAGCGGTATGGGACACGAGGGGATACAGGTTGGAACGGCTTTTGCCATCAACCGGGGTGTGGATTTTGTGCATCCCTACTATCGTGATCTGGCGCTGGTGATGGCGATTGGGATTACCGCCACCGATTTCATGATGAGCTTGTATGGCAAGGCTGGCGAAAAAAGCAGTAAAGCCCGCCAGATGCCAAGTCACTTCGGTTACAAGCCGCTGAATATCGTCAGTGGGTCGTCCCCGGTGGCGACGCAAGTGCCACAGGCGGCAGGGCTGGCGTTCGGCATCAAATACAAACAGCAGATGGGGCTGGTTGATCCACTCGACCCGAAACATCCACGACTGGCACTGGCCTGTTTAGGCGAAGGTTCGACCAGTCAGGGGGAATGGCACGAAGGGATGAATTGGGCGGGTGTACATAAACTCCCGTTTATATGTCTGGTGGAAAATAATCTGTACGCGATTTCCGTTCCGGTGGATGAACAGATGGCTGTCAGCAATGTGGCTGACCGGGCGGCGGCTTACGGTCTCAAAGGCGTAGTCGTCGATGGTAACGATATTCTCGCCAGTTATAACGTGCTGAAAGAAGCTGCGGAACGTGCCTACAATGGCGACGGGCCGACATTGGTGGAAGCTAAAACTTATCGTCTCGTGCCCCATTCATCGGATGATGATGACCGCAGCTACCGGACGCGCGAGGAAGTTGAAGAATGGAAACGCAAAGACCCGATTTTGCGCTTCCAACAATATTTGACCGAAGAAACTATTTTGAATCCGGTGAAAGTGGCGGAATATGAAGAACGCGCCCGCGCTGAGGTTGACCAGGCGCAGGCTGCGGCGGAAGCTGCGCCGGACGCTGAAACAGACGATTTGATGAGCGATGTCTATGCCGAGGTGGTTTCATGACGGTTATCACCCTGATTGACGCCATCCGCATGGCAATGGATGAAGAACTGGCGCGTGACCCGCGTGTATTCCTAACAGGTGAGGATGTGGGACAGCGCGGCGGTGTGTTCCGGGCGACACAGGGTTTGCACGCCAAATATGGCAGCGACCGGATTGTCGATTCGCCGTTGGCGGAACTGTCGATTGTGGCAATTGGCATCGGCGCGGCGCTGGCTGATCTGCGCCCGATCTGTGAGATTCAATTCGCGGATTTTATCCATCCCGCGTTTAACCAGATTGTCAACGAAGCCGCCAAGTTTTATTATCGTTCCGGCGGACAGTGGAATGTGCCGCTGACCATCCGCGCGCCCTATGGTGGCGGCGTCAGTGGGGCGCTGTATCACAGCCAGAGCGTGGAAGCCTTCTTCACCCATGTGCCGGGGTTGAAAGTGGTTATCCCTTCGACACCCTATGATGCCAAAGGTTTGCTCAAAAGTGCCGTGCGTGACCCAAATCCCGTGCTGTTCTTCGAGCCGAAGAAGGGCTACCGTGCGATTAAGGGTGATGTTCCAGAGACGGAATACACTGTGCCGATTGGTCCGGCTCGTATCGCCCGCGAAGGCCGCGATATTTCGGTGTACGCGTATGGCATGATGGCGCATTACACCACACTGGCGGCGGAAAAGCTGGCGCGCGAAGAAGGCATTGATGCCGAAGTGGTTGACCTGCGAACGCTGCTGCCTGTTGATAAGACCGCGATTCTGCAATCAGTGAAAAAGACGGGTAAGGCGCTGATCGTCCATGAAGATAACTTCACGATGGGTTATGGCGCGGAAGTGGCAGCCATCATCGCCGACGAGGGTTTTGAACATCTGGATGGCCCAGTGAAGCGGTTGGCTGGGCCGGATGTGCCCGCCATGCCCTACAGCCACACCATGCAGGAGTTATTTATGCCCAACCCGGATAAAATCGCTGATGCCATCCGCGACTTGGTAAAATACTAAGCTATAACCACAGAGACACAGAGTTTTCACAGAGCCTTTGTAAACTTTGATGTCCTTTTGGAGGAATTTGAATGCCGACGAAAGTGATTATGCCCCAGCTTGGCGAGAGTGTGGTCGAAGGTACGGTCAGCCGCTGGTTGAAGCAAGAGGGCGACAGCGTTCAGGAATATGAACCGCTGCTGGAAGTCAGCACGGATAAAGTAGACAGCGAAATTCCGTCCCCAGCGGGCGGTACAGTCCTAAAAATTTACGTGCAAGCCGGACAAACTGTTGAGCGCGGCGTTCTGCTGGCGTTGATCGGCAGTCCCGGTGAGCAGGTGAGCGATAGTAGCGAACCTTCCTCATCTGTAGGGACGCAACATGTTGCGTCCACACCAGTGCCTGCACACGCGGCATCCATATCAAATGGGGGCGGCTATACCGGACATATGACTCCGGTTGTGGCGCGGATGGCTGCCGAACATGGTCTTGATCTGGCACAAATTCAGGGCACAGGCCGCGATGGTCGCGTGACCAAAAAAGATGTCGAAGCCTACATGGCTACCGCACCGGAAAAAGAACTTCCCCCGTGGGAACGTCCCGGCAGCGGTGATCTGTTCAAGCCGACGGTGGAATATGGCGAACAACCTACAACATCTAGTCCGGTTACAAAACCCTCACCCCCACCCCCTCTCCCTCAAAGCGAGGGGAGTCATGCGGCGCGGTTGCATCCGGTAGAACCGATTCCACAGGGTTCAACGGGCGAACTCGTACCGCTGAATGCCATGCGGAAGTCAATTGCCGAACATATGGTGCGGAGCAAACTGCACACCGCGCCGCATGTGACCACTGTCTTTGAAATCGACTTGGGTAACGTCCTTGCCCACCGCCAAGCCCATAAAGACTCCTTCGCCAAGCAGGGCGTCAACCTGACCCTGACCGCCTATTTCGCATCAGCAACGGTCACGGCCTTACAAAATAATCGCTACCTGAACGCGCAGTGGACGGACGACGGAATCTATCTGCACAATGCCGTGCATCTGGGCATCGCCGTTGCTCTCGATGAAGGGCTGATCGTTCCGGTCATCAAGAATGCTCACGATTTTAATCTGCTCGGCTTGGCGCGGGCGGTGAATGATGTGGCGACCCGCGCACGTGCGAAGCAGTTGAAACCCGGTGAAACAGCGGGCGGAACCTTCACCATCACCAATCATGGCGTCAGCGGCAGCCTGCTGGCGACCCCGATCATCAATCAGCCGCAGGTTGGCATCCTCGGTTTAGGTGCGCTGGAAAAACGGGTGAAAGTCATCAACGACGCGATTGCCATCCGCCCCTGCATCTATGCCACGCTCACCTTTGACCATCGCGTAGCTGATGGCGCAGTGGGCGACGCTTTTATGACAACCTTCAAAGACGCGCTGGAATCGTGGAAATAATCAAATTGTCATGAGCTTTTCGAGGGCGCGGGAGACTGCGCCCTTTTGATTTGTCAGTCTATCAGCCGTTGCCCAATCGTTGCCTTATAATCCACAATGCAATCCCCATCTCCTGCTATCATGAAAACAGCAGTGACCATAACGGGGCAGCCTGATGAAACCTATTCAACGATTACTACTTGTATTCAGCGTCAGCATTTTATTTTCCGGCGCAGCATTGGCGCAGAACACGCTCAACTATCGGCTTACAGGTACATTCGGCGGGCGCTTTATTCATGGTGGCTTCAATACAGATGAAACCATATTTTTCACAGTCGATTCAAGAAGCCTCAGCTTTTATGATTTGACATCTCCCTCCAGTGAAGCTGTATATACGCTTGAGTTAACCCTTGTTCGCACTGCTGCTGATAATAGCGAGATCATTGCTATTGCCCAAGTTGCTGATTCCATCGGATATAAAATCAGCCTGATTGATATTGCTTCCCGCGCCACCTTGCATACGTCTTTTATCGAAACCGATGGCATACTCGAATCATTAGTTTTTTCGCCCGATAACGCTTATTTAGCTGCGCTCGTGACGGATTCTCCAGCAGATGAAATTTTGCTGTTTGTGGAATCCGCCGAAAATCCACGCTGGCAGGTAGATGCAGTATCGCACAGCGATAGATCAGCGTGGGAGTTAACATGGACAGTCGATAGTCATTTTGTGGCGGCAGAACTGAATACAGGGAGTGACTATCTTGTGTTTGATACAACTATCCCGGCAGTCATCACAATCCAAGGCGCTGAAATTTATGCGAACCCCACCACCTATCCCAACACCCTGATTACCATCTTAAAAGCCATGAATCAGGAAACACGTGGCTACTTGACACCCGCTGCTTTGATGACGTCCCAAACAGGTCGTTATCAAGCCCGCTACCTCGAATACGGAATTGGGAATATTTCCCTTGTAGATACTGCTCACCCTGCTGACCCGCCGCGACAGCTTGCCCAAATATTCTTGGATGACATTAACGATTTAGCGGTTTGGGATGATGTGCTGCATATTGATTTTCCAGTGGGCGAGATGCACTGCCAAATCCGTGTTAACGTAACGTATTTAGAAGAACAGTTTAACATTGAGCCATTAAAACACTATTTAGGCTGTGTGCATGGCTATTTGGGTGAATATTTATCAGCGTTTTATGCCGCATCACCCACCAGCGAACGTTTTGAAGGTCGCTTTGCAGAAGCGTCTCCATATGGCATTGTGCTGGTTCGGGTGGATGAGATGGGATTGCTTTCGGAAAAACCCGAAGATCAACTGCTGCTGGACGGACACACCGATAGAGTCGTTTATTCCGATTTGATGGATAACAATCACTTCCTCACCGTCTCACAGGATCAAACGGCGCGTATCTGGTCAATCCGGGAGGGCGAGCAGCGTTTGGAATTGGAGGATGTTCAGGTTGTCGAATTGAATATTGTGCCTACAGGTATGCTCAGTTACATAGCCGATGGGTTGTTAGCCATTGAAGATCAAGCAGATCAGCTTCACTTATTTGATTTTAAGCTGGATTCCCCTTCATTTGGAAAACGGTTGCAAACCCTTCCGTCTGTAGGGGCTGGATTTTGGTGGATTGTGCCTGCTTCCGAGGGAGTTTTCTATACTCTGACGAGTGATAACGCCATCCGCCGCTGGCAAAATGATTAGCCGCTTCCAGCAGGCCGTAACCTGTGCTACGCTAAGAACGGTCTAAGGGGTGTGGTTTTATTCAATCCCAAAGGATCGTTTGATGCGACTGTTTATCCCATTTGTACTGCTGATTATCCTCGCAGCCTGCCAACCCGCTGCACCGCAAGGCGAACTGCCCACGCTGGCAGTGCTGCCCAGTTTGGAACCGAGCGCCGAAGCCAGCGCCGAACCAACCTTGACGGAAACACCAGAGGATACGCCTATCCCAACCGAAACATCAATTCCGAGCCTGACACCAACCGCGACCAATACGCCGCCGCCGAGCTTTACACCACGTCCGACCCGGACGGCGATTGCGACCATTGAGCCGACTATAGCAGCCAACGCCAGCGCGACCGCCGCCGTGATCGAAGCGCCGATTTTTTCGACCTTCACGCCCGCCCCGCCGGGATCAACCGGGCCTTTAGGTGGGACGCCCGCGCAGTTGGCTGATGTGACCATTACGCAGGGACAGTTTCAGGAAGAAGTCAGTTTGCGCTTGCCAAATTATCCGACGATTGACCGGGCCATTGTGGATTTTGTGCCGGGTGGAATCAACGTTGAGCTAACGGCATCCGGCGGCGAAGCCTTCATCACCGGGCGCGTGTTCGTCTCGATCATTCTGACCGGGGATTTTGCAACCATCAGCCTCGGTGAAATCACGGTCAACGCCCCCGAACCGCCAGAAGCCTATGTGGAAGTGGTGACAGGCGATTTTTTCTTCATGATGGTCGAGTCGCTGGATGCCATTTTGAAACAGCGCGTTGGTGAAGAACAGGATTTAGAGTCAATCGTGGTCACGGACACCGCGATGGAAGTAACCCTGCGCGTCCCCCAATAGTGAGGTTTGATGGATAACACCCCGGTCGTAACGCTTTTTCTGGTGCTGGGCATCATCATTTTAGCATCGCGTGTGGCCGGGGAAGTGGCGCGGCGTTTTGACCAGCCGCGTGTGCTGGGCGAACTGCTGATTGGAATCATCCTTGGCCCAACGGTGCTGGATATTTTGAACTCTGCCACACTTGGCACAGACATCGTACACCTTCAAGAAACCATCGTCGAATTGGCGGAAATGGGTGTGCTGCTGTTGATGTTTAAAATCGGGTTGGATGTCCATCTGGATGAGCTGGCGAAGGTTGGTTTGGTGGCCGGACTTGCTGGGAGCATTGGCGCACTGCTGCCCGTGATGATGATACTGCCATTGGTGATGATTTTTGGCTATGCATGGCAGCCGGCGCTGTTCGCGGGGGTGACGATGGCTGCAACATCGGTGAGCATTTCGGCTCAAGTGCTGCTGGAAATTGGTGTTTTACGCACCAAAGTCGGCAATGCGCTGCTGGCAACCGCGCTGGTAGATGATGTACTGGCAATCTTGCTGGTTTCCTTGACGATTGCCATCACGCGGCCTGTGGGTATCGTCGATGCCGGGGCGCTGCTGGGCATTATCGCGCGTATGACCGTCTACATTGTTTTTGCATTTTTGATAGCCTGGTTCATACTCCCCCGCCTCATCAATTGGTTATACACCCAACCCGGCCCACGTCATTCTTATGGCATCCCGGCGGTTGCCCTCGTTATGGCACTGCTATTTGGATGGTCAGCCCAACTGCTCGGCGGCGTTGCGGCTATCACTGGAGCGTTCATCGCTGGTGTGGGTCTAAGCCGTGTAAAAGGCACAGCCAAACATCAGATTGATGAAGCTGTGGGATATATTGCTTATGCTTTTCTGGTGCCGATTTTCTTTGTCAGCGTCGGACTGCAAATCGACTTACGCAGTTTCCCGTTGGACGCTGTACCCTTTGCCGGGGCACTGCTGGCGGCTGCCATCATTTCCAAAGTCCTCGGTTGTGGATGGGGTGCGCGCTTAGGCAAATTTGACCGACGCGAATCGTTGCAATTAGGAATATGCATGATTTCACGCGGCGAAGTGGGTTTGATTATCGCCACACTGGGTTTAAGCAGCGGCTTGCTGCCAGCCGGTAAGCCCTTATTTATCACGCTGTTTCTGGTCATTTTGCTGACGACCGTTTTGACGCCGCCGCTGGTACGGCGTTACTTCCAACCCACAAGCAATGCGGAGAGCGCATAACATGGCAAAATTGATTATTTTCATCACCGCCCGGATTGACGAGTCATCCCGGATTGGCGAGGCATGGTTAGCGGCGGGTGTCCCCGGCGTGACCGTCCTGGAAGCGCATGGAATACGGCGGTTGCAAAAGGCCGCCAAAGGTGCTGAAATTTTACCGGGGATGATGTCGCTGCTGGACATTATGCGCCAGAACAACGAAACCAGCATCATCATGCTTTCGGCTGTCGAAAATGATGCGGTGGTGGATGCAGTCATCCAGCAGACGGAGGCTATTCTGGGGAATTTGCGTGAACCCAACAACGGTATCTTATTGGTGGTTGATCTGGAACGGGTGATTGGCATCCGCGATCACAGCAAATCATAAGAGGATTTTATGCGTCTGAAATGGTTGGTTTATAGTTTACTTCTGTGTCTTGCTCCGATGTTAGTGTTGGCACAGTCGGATTGTCCAGCGATTGTGCAAACCGCGCTGGATTCGGCGGACGAATTTTGCAAGGATTTGGGACGCAATCAGGCCTGTTACGGCAATGTTGATTTAACCGCCCAACCCCAAGCAGGTGTGAGCGATTTCCAGTTCCAGCAAACAGGCGATATTGTGGATGTCTCAACCATCCAAACCATGCGGCTCAGCCCAATGGACGAAGCGGCTGGCAAATGGGGCGTGGCGGTGATGAAGCTGCAAGCCAATCTTCCGGATACCCTCCCCGGTCAGAACGTAACGTTTCTGCTGTTTGGCGATGTCGAACTGGCGAATGCTGTCCCCACCGATGGCTCGTCGGATTTAAAGCCGATGCAGGCGTTTTACCTGAAAACAGGTGTAGGTGATTCGAACTGCACCGAAGCGCCGGAAAGCGGCATGTTGGTGCAAACTCCGGAAGGCGTGGGGCATGTGAGCTTTAACGTCAACGGCGTGGATGTCAGCATGGGTTCAACCGTATTTTTTCAGGTCGGCGGTGACGATGGCATGACCATCAGCACGCTGGAAGGTTCGGCTTATGTCTCGGCTGAAGAAGAAACCCAAGTGATTATCCCCGGTACATGGGTGAGCATTCCAATGGAGTTTGGCGAGGAGGAAGAGGCCGAAGTTTCTGCCGAAGCACCCGCCGCTGCCGCACCTGCCCCCGGCAACGAAATTCAGATTGCCCCGCCCGATATTGAGGAATTGGTCTTCATCAAGCCCGCAGGCAGACCCGGTTTGCCGCTGTCATATGAGGGGCGGCGTGGTCTGATTGATGTACTGCCGTTTAACCTGTTGGAGCGCGATATTGAAGTTGCACCGCCGCTGTCGGAAGCCGATGTACAAATCCTGTGGGAATTGATTCAGACGCGGCGTGATCTGGATGAACCGTTGTGTGGTTTTGGCCCACTGCCGGATTGTGAGGAATTCGATCCGTCGATTTTTGATGATCGCGATTGTGTGTTCGCGCCACGTCCCGGCGATCCTGCGCTGCCGTTGGGCGAAGATCGACCTTTCTGCGACGAACCGGAAGATGATGAACAGCCGCCACCCGACGATTCAGGTGACGATCAGGCATCCCCATCTGACGATGATAACGACGATGGAGGAAGCGGCGATGATGCCGAACATAGCGACGATAACGACGATTCCAATGGTGGCAGCAATGACAGCGGTGGAAGCGACGACAGCGATTCTGATGGCGATTAAAGGCTAATCATCAAAATCGTCTTCAGGATAACCCACCATATCGCCATCGAAGGATGGATTACGGACGCCGATCATTTTGGCGTCCCGTTCCTTTTCCTCAGCATGACGGATGCCTTTTCTTAGTTTATCAATAAGCGTTTCAAGATAAGCACGCTTGCTGCTGTCCCGTTCCATGCGTAAAAAATTTCGCAGCCCTTGTAAAGTGGTGTCTAAATACCAATTGCTCATTTTTGCACTCAACTCAAAGCTGATTAATCAAATGTTCCATGACATCGTGGGCTTTCATCTCAGCGATATGGGCTTTAATTTCGGGGTCATTAACGAAAGCATCTTCGCGGGCTTTTGCTTCCCGCTTTTGACGCTGCTCCGAAAGGATGATGCCCAGCACCAATCCAATAAGCGCACCGAACAACAGCGATCTGAAAACCGTTTTCATCGCTCACCTCATGGTAAAATTGAGTTTTGAGTTTGTTGTGTAGCAAACAGTGAAATTTGCTTACTTGTGACAATCTCATTTTGTCATATGTAGCAAAGTTTGTCAAGCATCTGTTTAATATTGCTGGTTGGTGTCTATGATCGACGGTAAGCGATTGCGTGAATTAAGGGAAGCCTACGGTTTTAGCCGCCGCGAATTTGCAGAAAAAGTCGATATTGCGGAGTCGCAAATCGTCCGCTACGAAATCGGCAAAAACGATGCAACCGGTGATGTTTTGGCGCGGATGGCTACTTTTTTCGGCGTCAGTACCGATTATCTCCTCGGACTAACGGATAATCCGGCTTCCCCCATCGGGACGGATTTGACGCAGGCCGAAGCAGCCGCTATTGCTGCGTGGCGGCGCGGTGACTTTCGGGAAGTCATGAAAGTGATTGGCTCGGAAGCGAAAGGGTAAGGCGATTGGTTCTTGTAAGCAATTGCATCTACAGGCGCGTCTATTTATTATCTTCTGTGTTTTCGCAATTGAGTTTCGATTCTACGCCGAAAGCTGAATGCTGACGGCTATAAGGAGCTGCTTCATGGCAAAAGAATATGATGTGATTGTGCTGGGCGCGGGGCCGGGGGGTTATGTAGCGGCCATCCGCGCGGCACAGTTGGGTTTTAAAACAGCAGTGGTGGAAAAGCAGTATTGGGGCGGGGTGTGTCTGAATGTGGGCTGCATCCCATCAAAGGCGCTGCTGCGGAATGCGGAATTGGCGCATATTTTCAAGCACGAAGCCAAGACATTTGGCATCAAGGTTGAAGGCAAGGTCGAGTTTGATTACGGCGAGGCCTTCAAACGCAGCCGCCGCGTGGCTGATGGGCGCGTCAAAGGCGTTCACTACCTGATGCGGAACAACAAGATTGACGAGGTTCAGGGTTGGGCGACCTTCACCGATGCCCACACGATGGATGTAAAACTGAATGACGGCGGCAATGAAACGCTCAAGTTTAAGCACTGCATTATCGCCGCAGGCGCGACAACGGCGCTCATTCCCGGTACGCAGGTGAGCGAACGAGTCGTCACCTATGAAGAACAGATTATGCAGGACACATTGCCCAAGAGCATCATCATCGCGGGCGGCGGCGCGATTGGCGTCGAATTCGCCTATGTGATGCATAACTACGGCGTGGATGTGACCATTGTCGAATTCCTCGACCGGATTATGCCGAATGAAGATGAAGAGGTTTCCGCCGAACTGTACAAGCAGTACACCCGCGCGGGCATCAAGGTGATGGCAAAAACCCGCGTCGATAAGATCGAGGATACGGGCAAGAACGTCCGTGTCACCGTCACACCGCCGGATGGCAAACCCGTCACATTGGAAGCCGACAAGGTTTTGCAGGCCATCGGGTTCAAGCCGCGCACACAGGGTTATGGATTGGAAAAAACGGGCGTCAAGCTGACCGAACGCGGCGCGATTGCCATCAACAACAAGCTGCAAACCAACGTCCCGCATATTTACGCGATTGGCGATGTAACCGCCAAACTGATGCTGGCGCACGTTGCCGAGGCAATGGGCATAATTGCAGCGGAAAATATCGCGGGCGTGGAAACCATCGAACTGGAATTCGACATGATGCCGCGCGCCACCTACTGCCAGCCGCAGATTGCCAGCTTTGGCTATACCGAAAAGCAGGCGCGCGAAAAAGGCTATGATGTCAACGTCGCCAAGTTTCCGTTTCAGGCCAACGCGAAGGCGCACGGCTTAGGCGATTCCAGCGGCTTCGTCAAGCTGATTAGCGACAAGAAATATGGCGAAATATTGGGCGCACACATGATCGGCCCGGAAGTCACCGAGTTGCTGCCGGAACTGACACTGGCACGTTTTGCCGAACTGACGCCTAACGAAATCGCCCGCAATGTGCACGCGCATCCAACCCTCAGCGAAGCCCTGAAGGAAGCCGCGCACGGCCTTGAGGGACATTTCATCAATCTGTAGTCGCTGGTCGTAATCACCAGTTATCCTATTTCTGACACCTCATGCTCCCCTCTCTGTTACTACGGAGAGGGGCTGGGGGATGAGGTGTCAGCACGACGATTTTCGTAGGGGCAGACTAAGCGCAGCGCATGTCTGCCCACATCGTTCACGAGTCACCAGTTGCCACTAAAGTGAAAGGCGCGAACTGCAAAGGTCTGCGCCTTTTTGTTGATTAATTGCAGAAGGCTGCAAGGGGTCTTCGTTGACAGTATCGCCAACTTGGCATGAAACCATACCAATTATATGAATAATTTTCGTAAATAGGTTTCACTGGAAGTAAACCGATTGCCTCAAAGTTTTGCTGAAAAGGGTAAAATCTGGATTGGATGCCAGTTCTTAAACTTATAGTTCCATTTTCAGATGCATAGATTAGGTCTGTTAGTCTGAAATTGTCATGAATATCGATCCAATCAGGTTCATCGAATTGAATTA
This sequence comes from Anaerolineae bacterium, assembly GCA_019912965.1. GTDB lineage: Bacteria > Chloroflexota > Anaerolineae > Aggregatilineales > Phototrophicaceae > CFX2. The sequence continues at coordinate 20,232 of JAIOHM010000105.1, read as the reverse complement.
GAAGATCACCCAAACGAATGTTTTCTGTTAAATCTAATGCTAAGCCCTGCACTTTATCTGGTTGAGATGCGGATATACCGATTGTAAGAGAAGATATTGGTGAATTGGAAAATGTGTCGTAAATAACAACAATAGTATTTTGACGCTTTATGAAGTTCTGTTGTCGAATGATTCTGTCAGCCTCTGCTAGGCTTGTCACTCCCGGCACAATGCCATACCAACAGGGCTGAGGTTTGCCTTCGCAGCCTTCGGTGAAGCCGCGCAAAACAGGATTGGGCGCTTGTGTGCTGCCGAATGCGCGGGCGGCGATGTTCAGGGCGATGAAGATTGCGAGGAGGGGAATAGCGAGTCTCAAATAGATGCGAATCATAGTAGGATTTCGGCGTTGGTCAGGCGATGTTTTCTCTATGATACCCCGTAGGCCATAACCTTTGTGCTGCAATTCGGGCAGTCGTTGAATAAGCGCAGGATAATCGCATGGAAACTATTGAACTTCTGGGGCATATCAATGCGAATCACAATCCCTAACCAATCCCTAACGGCTTCTGAATCGTCCACAACTTGACATATTGAATATTTGTTCTACGATGAGTATGGATTGTCCTGCTGCGTAACCTGTTACCCCCATTTCGCCGATCAATGTGCGAAATATGCACAAAATTCTGTGTTGCATTTGCCGCATTTGCCGCATTTTTCGCATCTTATCAATCTATAGGTGTCGCCCGATCCCATCCCGACAAAGACGACGACGACAATCCCGCCCAAAGATTCGCAAGATTCACAAAACACCCGTGCGAATCTGACGAATTTGAAGAATCTTGCGAAATTTGCGAATCATTTGCGCGCAAACCCATTCCGCAATCGCCGCAAACTCCGCAATGTCTTTTACCAATAACCAATAACCCTATTGGCGGCGAAAAAAGTTTCGCCGCCGCCACCAGATAGCTATTCTGCGATCCGGGTTTCATAAATAATATAAATTTAGAGTTAAGGAAATCTGTCGCAGCTTATTCATTATAATGATTTACAGACCCATATTTACACGGAGTTCCAAATGGCAAACAAAAAATTAGCATGGCTTTTTGTGCTGACTGCTTTACTGCTGGCTCTGGTTGCCTCACCTGCACTCGCACAGGACGATGCTCAGACAATGGCTGACGACGCTTATGATGTGTATCTGGATGGTGATCTGGACGGCGCGCTCGAAATGTTGGAAGAAGCCCTCGCGCTCGATACCGATAACGCCTATGTGCTTTCCACGCGCGGCGAAATTTATCGTGACATCGGCGAATACGAACTCGCGCTGGACGATTTGAATGCCTCGCTTGAATTGGAAGAAACAGCTTTTGCCCTCGCTTCTCGCGGCGATGTTTACGTCGCATTGGATGAGTTTGATAAAGCCCTTGACGACCTGAATACCGCCATTAATATGGAACCGGAGTATCCCTTCGCCCTCCGTGTGCGTGGCGATCTCTACCGTCTCCTGGATGAAGCTGAACTCGCGCTGGATGACCTCAACGCGGCGCTGGAACTCGAACCGGAAAGCGCATTTGCGCTGGCGACGCGCGGCGATGTCTATCTGTCTACAGGAGACCTCGAACAAGCCCTGAGTGACTTCGATGCGGCGCTGGAACTCAGTCCTGAATATGCTTTTGCGCTGCGTGGACGGGCGGAAGTCTATCGTCAATTGGAAGAATATGACGAAGCCTTGCTCAATGTGAACGCTGCGCTGGAACTCGATCCAGAAAGTGCCTATGGGCTGGAGACGCGCGGCGATATTTACCTCAACTTGGGTGAAGATGAAAAAGCCTTTGATGATCTCAACGCCGCATTGGAACTCGATCCCGAAAGATCGTTTGCGCTGGAGCGTCGTGGAGAACTCTATCGCTCAATGGGCGAATATGAACTCGCCCTTGATGATCTCAATGCAGCCCTTGAGATTGACCCGGAAAGAGACTATGCCCTTCGGTCGCGTGGCGATGTCTATTTCCAGCAAGGTGAATACGATGCGGCGCTCGATGATTTAAATGCGGCGCTGGAGATTTTTCCCGAAAGTTTCTTCGGGCTGATGGTGCGGGGTGAGGTCTATCTGGCATTGGAAGAATATGACAGTGCCGTAGAGGACTTTGACGCGGCGCTGGACATCATCCCGGATGATGTCTATGTGCTGACCCAGCGTGCCAAAGCCTATATTGGCCTCGATGACTGCGAATCAGCCCAGAATGATATTGACACTATTCTGGAATTGGACGAGGAAAACCCGGATGTAGAAGACTTGGCAGCCGAGTGTTCCCAATCGAGTAAGTAAGTTTAGCCTTTTTCGTAGGGGGCATAACAATGCTGTGCCCCCTCAATCGCCTATACTTTTCGCCGCAAACCTGCCACTGGCTCACGCTGCCACTGCTTCAAATATGCTTCCACCGTCAAATCATCATCCTCGTGATACCAGTCTTCATGATCTGACCACTTGTGACATGCCAGACAATCCGTAACTTTCCAAGCTTTCCCACACGCTGGGCAAACCCCATGTGTCTCAAACGTATTCCACTTATGCCCGCAGGTACAGTACCAGCGATCATGTGCCTGCGGTCGCCAATCACATTTTGGACAAGCTATATACATGGATCGGTCACTTCACTTCTATGTACTACAACCGTTCCGCGATCAGTTCCACTACATCCTTGATGACTGGCCCATCCGTCCCCAAGGCTTTCGCGCTCTCAAACATCTGCGCGCAAAATGGGCATCCCACTGCCAGGACTTCAGCTCCCGTCGCTTTGGCCTCTTCATATCGTTCGACGTTAACCGCTTTCGTGCCGTGTTCTTCTTCTTTCCAGAACTGTGCCCCGCCCGCGCCACAGCAGAACGAATTTTTCTTCGTGCGCGGCATCTCGATCAAACCGTCCACCACCGTGTTCAGCACCGTGCGTGGTGCATCCACCACATCATTATGTCGTCCCAGATAGCACGGATCATGGAACGTCACGTTAGCCAGCTTCTTCGGATGCGCATTCGTCGGGACTTTCCCCGCGCCAATCAATTCTTCGATCAATTCCGTATGGTGAACCACTTCGTAATGCCCACCAAACTGATGATATTCTTTCCCGATGTTATGGAAGCAGTGCGGGCATGTGACCACAATCCGCTTCGGCTTAACCTCATTCAGCAGTTCGACGTTGCCCGTCGCCAGTTCGTAATACAGGTCTTCTTTACCCGCCCGACGTGCCACATCGCCTGTGCAGTTCTCTTGCTCACCGAGTACCGCGAAGTTTACGCCCGCTGTGTTCAGCACCTTCACCAGCGCCCGCGCCGTCAGTTGTGCGCGTGGATCATAATTCACCGCGCAGCCCGTCCAGTACAGAATGTCGAAATCCGGGTTCTCATCAACCGTCGGCACGGGGAATTCCAGCCCCTTCGCCCATTTAAAGCGATCTTCACGCGGGGCTTGCCAGGGATTACCCGCCCGTTCCATACCCTTAAATGCACCCTGAAGTTCCGCCGGAAATTCCGACTGCATCAGTACCGCGTCCCGCCGGATATTGAGAATGTCCAGCATTGGCTCATTTCCCACCGGGCAAATATCCACGCACGCCCCACACGAGGTACACGCCCACACCGCCGACGCGCTGATCGCCATCCCAATCAGCGATGGGCCATCCTCGCCTGCGGCCAATCCACTCATGTTATCGCGCATCAAATACCGCTTGTTGACTTCCAGTGCCGAAGGCGAAAGCTCCTTGCCTGTGGTGTACGCCGGGCATACGTCCTGGCATCGATTACACATAATGCAGGCGAACCCATCCAGAATATTCGTCTTGGGCAGTTGCGTCAGGGTGTTCACACCGAACTGCTCAATATCTGCGTTTTCCAGATCAAGCGCCGTCATCTCGCCCAACGAAGTCCGTTTCGGCTTGGTCAAAAAGTTGATCGGAGCCATAAACAGATGGGCATGTTTACTCTGGGCAAAATACGGCGTAAACAGCAGAATCCCGCCCAGTGCCACCCACCAGAAGATATGCTCCAGCACCTTCAATCCGTCTTCCGTAGCCCCACCCCATACAGGCGAAACCAGCGTAGCAAACGGCGAAAACAAATCTGTTCCATTAGCGGCTACATACACTGATTCACCGAGGAAGCGCGCGCCGATGTGCAGCAGGATAAATCCGCCCACAATCACCGAATCGACCTTCACGCCCCCGTTTTTTACCTTCGGATGCAGCAGTACATTATCGTGGTATTCAAGTTCCGCTTTGTTTGGCAGCACGAACCGCCGCAGCAGGAAATACGCCACGCCTACCAGCACCGCCACGCTCAACACATCCGCGCCGAGGCGGTACACATCATAAATAATGCCGAGGCTTTTGAGTGTCCCCTCAAATTCCGGGAAGAACCCACGCAAACCGTCCAGCAGATTCACGAGGAAAAAATACGTGAATCCCCATACAATCCCCAGATGGAACAGGCTGGAAACCCGCCGGGTTTTGAGCGTCGTCGGCTGCCCCAGATAAACAACCAGCGCCCGCCACGCCCGCCGGGGCAGGTTATCCAAATACAGTTTTCCGTCGCCCCGGTTGATAATCAGGTACATCTCGCGGAGGCTCGCATAGGTCGCCCCAACCGCCAGCAGCGCCAGCAGGGTAAACAACATTTTTTCGACGCCAGTGAGCATGATGCTGTCCTTGTAAGAAATCAAACGTCAATTTAGTTAGAGCCGTAGTTTACCATCCGCCTTGTAAAAGGCCAACTGCACGGCCTTGCGTAAATTTTTGATGAGTTTCAAGGCTGAAGGCGTAAGCCTATGCGGGCTGATGTGGTCTGTTAGATATTGTTATCTTCAAAAACCCACAATGAGGAGTCTGTTTTTCATGCTGATCGACTTTTCCGCCGTCAATAACGGTGAAATTAAATTACTGGAATTCTCGAAGCAGTTCAGCCTTGCCGACCTGAAGGCTGCTACCAATGCTTCGATTGATACCATGCTGAACATCGTAAAAGACTTGAACGACGAACAGATTACCTTCCTGCCCCACGACCCGGAAGCCAACGATCCCTACGCCGTCGCTGGCGAAGAGCACATCGGCTGGAGTACCGCGCATATCGTCGTACATGCCACTGCCAGCAGCGAAGAATGGGCTGGCTATAGCTCCATCCTCGCGCGCGGCCTTCCTTATCCCGCCGAGCCACGTCTGCGCTACGAAACCAACTGGCACACTGTAAAAACACAGGCACAGGTTATCCAGCGTTTAGAGGAAAGCCGCCGTATTCGCCTAGCCTATCTGGATGCATGGCCGGACGACCCTTATCTGGATGTCTTTCGTGGACTTTCAGAGCGTTTCATCGAAAAGCAGGGGAACATGAATGCGGTTGCAGGCTTCCTATATGGCCTCAAGCACGAAGTCGGTCATCATGACCAACTGCGCGAAGCCGCGCGGCAGGCACGTTCAGCCGCTGTCACGCAGGAAGCCCCGCGAGTCGAACCTGTCAGCACTGGAAACTAGGCAAAACACAACAGACAGGGACATCAATCCCCTGTCTGTATTTTGATTATTGAGTTTTGAATACGGAGCTTTGCCCTTAACTTGGCGAAGCCGAGTATTGTTTGTAGCCGCCGTCCGGGTGCAGAGACCAGATCGTCATTGAAGTTGCGCCCCCCGTACAAATCGGTGCGCCCGACCAGTTGACGTTCCCGCTTGCGGGTACATTTCCGTACCCTTCAATATCAATCATTGCGCCATCGCAGCTTGATGACACATTTCCAACCAGAGTCACGCCAACGCAAGTTCCCGTCACCGTAAGCTGCTCGTTGATGCATTCGCACCCAACAACTGAACTGTTGAGGCTGCAATTAATCTTGGTGAAAACTTCGCCAACGCTGCGTCCCAACACAGTCAGAATCGCCAGACAAACCAGCGCGACTAATGAGAGCAGCAGTGCATACTCCATCAATCCTTGACCTTGCTCAAGCCGTCGTTTCACCTGCCCTTGCTGAATATCTTCCTGCATGATAAAAACTCCCCTTTATAATTGGATGTTAACTAACGGGGGCTGAGTTGAAAGCCGTCTCCAAAGCGGTTGCTGCGCTGCTTTCCAAGTCAGCCGGATAAACCAGAGCGGCAGTTTGATAAATGATGACGTTACTGCCATTCTTGGTAAGATCTGCGAGTCGTTCACGGTCATTAAAAAGACCATCCAAATCTGCATAGAGGTAGATCGTTGCATTACGGGAACCTGCTGCATCTAGCACCGTGAGTGCGATTTGTTCGCTGATCGGCAGGTTTGCTTCAGGCTCAACTTTTTGAATGCTTTCGAGGCTCAAGCCGCTGGCAGTCAGATGACTAATCAGTGCATCGCCAGCGACGGTGAATGAGGGAACAGGGGTTCCCATTACTGGGGGTGGTGGCGTTTCGACTGGTCGGAGCAGATTCACCACCAGCACGATCATCGCCAGAAAAATCATGCCGAATAAACCGATGGCGATCATCATACGCTGTTTGGGCGCAAACTTGCTCAGGATTCGCGTATCTTTACCGAAATCTTCCAGCCCGATGACAACTTCTTCCATCAGGTTGCCGGAAACACTTTTCTGCTGTCCGCCCAAATCACGCAGCATATCGCGGGCTTTGACGTGTTTGGGTTCGAGCGCCAGCGCTCGTTGAAGATGCTGCCGAGCAGTATCCGGGTTGTTGGTCATTCGGGCGGCCATTACCCAAGCATCGGCGCTGGGACGTTCTTTTAGCAGTGTCTTTAAAATTTGAGCCGCTTTTTGTCTATCCCCCTGCTTAAGGGCAGACTGTACCTCGGACAAATTCGCCATGCATTCCTCACAAAATCTGTTTCGACATTGCAGCATTAATTTCTCAAGCCCTTACAGGCCTATTCTTATTCTTTGAGGGATTCCACTCGGTTGCAAATAGGACGTGGGTCATCTATACTAGATTTCTATGGAAATCTTTTTCAGCCACCACCCCAATCATCTTCTAAGCGGTTGTTGACCAACGGCTGAGTTTCGACTTGGATAGCGCAGGCGTTGGGTCTGCGCTTTTTTATTTGTGTGCGAAGGGATATTCGTATGCCGCCCGTAAAAATTGTTCCCCGCCTGCCGAAAGGGATGCGCGATTTTCTACCTGCTGACATGCTCAAACGGGATTATGTATTCGGCGTCGTGCGCGAGGTGTTTCACCTGTATGGCTTTGAGCCGCTACAAACCCCGGTGCTGGAACTCAAAGAAACCCTGATGGGTAAGTATGGTGAAGATGCCGAAAAGCTGATCTACCATGCCCAACACCCCGGCGGTAAAGAAGAAGTTGCCCTGCGCTATGACCTGACGGTGCCTTTAGCGCGCGTCGTCGGGCAGCACGAAAACCAGCTCACCATGCCCTTTAAGCGTTACCAATTATCCCCTGTTTGGCGCGCGGAACGGCCCCAGCGCGGGCGCTACCGCGAGTTTTATCAGTGTGACGCCGATATTGTGGGCATCGCCGGAATGCAAGCCGATGCCGAAATCATCAGCTTGATTGTCGCTGTAATGCGCCGTCTCGGTTTCCCACAGTTCAATGTCAAGATCAACAATCGCAAACTGCTCACGGGGATGGGGCAGTATTCTGGTGTGCCAGATGTCCAGCTTGGAGACCTATACCGCAGTGTTGATAAGTTCGACAAAATTGGTGCGGAAGGTGTGCAGAAGGAACTGGTTGAACGCGGTATCGCAGCCGATGTGGTTGCCCGCATGATCGAACTCATCACTGCGCGCCAGCCCGGACTGGAAAATCTTGACTTTCTGGAAGACATCATGGGCAGTATTCCGGCTGCGGCTGAAGGTATACGTGAACTGCGCGAACTGGCTGCCTATCTGAACGATGCGGATGTCCCTACTAGAAACTACGAATTTGACTTCACGATGGTACGCGGGCTGGGATACTACACCGGGCCGATCTTTGAAACCATCATCAGTGAACCGAATTTGGGTAGTGTCAACGGTGGCGGACGCTACGACGATCTAATCGGCTTGTTCCGTAAGGACAGCCTGCCCACTGTCGGGATGGCTTTCGGCATTGAACGCATTATCGACGTGATGGAAATCTTGAACCTCTATCCGCCGGATATTGTCGGAACAGTGGTCGAAGTGTTGGTGACAGCCTTTAGTCCTGAAACCCGTTCGCAGTCCACCCGATTAACGGCTGTACTCCGTTCAGGCGGTGTGCGGACGGAACTCTACATGCAGGAGAAAAACCTCGGTAAACAATTCGACTACGCCAACAAAAAAGGCATTCCGCTGGTCGCCGTATTGGGGCCGGAGGAAATTGTAGATGGTGTCGTGAAGCTCAAACGATTAACAGACGGAACGGAAGTCGTCGTCAAGCAGGCTGATGCAGCCGGAAAAATCCGCGAATTGTTAGGTTCATAGGAGATCGCCCATGAATTACCATATCGCCCAGATCAACATCGCCCGGATGGTCGCGCCCATCGACAGCGATGTAATGGCTGACTTTGTAAACAACCTTGACCAGATCAACGCCCTTGCCGAAACAACAACCGGTTTCGTCTGGCGGCTAAAAGGCGATGGTAATGATGCGACTTCCCTGCGCCCTTACGAGGACGAACGTATCATCGTCAATATGTCCGTTTGGGAAACCATCGAGGCGCTGCACCAGTATGCCTACTACAGCGCCCATGTTGAGTTTTTCCGGCGCCGTACCGAGTGGTTTTCCAAATTAGGCACGCCCATTTTAGCCTTATGGTGGATACCGCAAGGCCATATTCCAACCGTTGCCGAAGCGCAGGAAAAACTGGCAATACTGGAACAACATGGCCCAACGCCGTTGGCCTTCACCTTTAAACAGCGTTTTACCGTTGAGCAGATGTTGGCACATGCTTAGGGGGTAATCTATGCAGCAGATCATCGCTATGGGTGGGGGCGGCTTCTCGATGGAGCCAGATAACCTCGCCCTTGACCAGTATGTCATTGAACAGACAGGTGTTGATCGCCCGAAAGTCTGCTTTTTATCACAGGCCAGCGGAGAAGCCCGCGATTACATCATCAACTTTTACAAAGCCTTCACCGAGTTGGACTGCTGTCCATCTCATCTATCCCTGTTTCAGCCGCACACCAATGATCTCGCTGGATTTTTGATGGAGCAGCATATCATCTATGTGGGCGGGGGGAACACCAAGTCGATGTTGGCCTTGTGGCGCGAGTGGTCGCTTGACCACATTTTGCTGGAAGCGGGAAATAACGGAACAGTGCTGGCAGGCATCAGTGCTGGGGCGATTTGCTGGTTCGAGTATGGTATGACGGATTCAATTCCGGGGGCGCTGACCGTGCTGCCCTGCCTCGGCTATCTGGCTGGAGGCTGCACCCCACATTATGACGGAGAAGCCGAGCGTCGTCCTTCATTGCATCAGGCCACCCGCAGTGGGCAAGTCACCGCAACCTATGCGTTTGACGATGGTGCAGCCGGACATTTCATTGATGGGAAGCTAAAAACAGTCGTCAGTTCACGCCCGACTGCCAAAGGCTATATGGTGGAAAAGGTTGACGCAGCAGCCGAAGAAACACTGCTGAAAACCCGCTATCTTTTGAGCCAATAATCAGACATTTCAAAGCAAGACTCATCAGTTACAATATATTCATTATTAGAGCGATGTAATCGTATCGGAACAAAATAATGACCGTCAACAAAAAAATTTTCCCGCGTTCCAGTGGCGTACTGCTGCATCCCACTTCTTTACCCGGACGTTATGGCATCGGTGATCTCGGTGAATGGGCTTACCGTTTCGTTGATTGGCTCGAATCCGCTGGCCAGAGCATTTGGCAGGTGTTACCGCTAGGCCCGACCAGCTACGGCGATTCCCCTTACCAATCGCTTTCGGCTTTTGCGGGCAATCCGCTGCTCATCAGTTTGGATAAACTGGTCAGTGAAGGATGGCTGAAACCCGGCGAATTGAGCGATATACCCGATTTCCCTTTACATCAAACCGATTTTGGCAACGTCATCCCCTATCACGACAAAAAACTATCCTTAGCCTATGCCCATTTTGAAGCCAACGCCCGTCCCGATCAAAGAGCGGCTTTTGAAAACTGGTGCAAACAGCAGGCCAGTTGGCTGGATGATTTCGCCTTGTTCAGCGCGCTCAAAGATTTTAATGGGGGCAAGCCCTGGGTAGAATGGCCGGAAGGCGAGGCTCTACGCCAACCTGCCGCGCTGGAAGCCGCCCGTAAAATCCACGCCAGCGCCGTGACTGAACGTAAATTCCGCCAGTGGTTGTTCTCCAGACAGTGGATAGAACTGAAATCCTATGCCAACAGTAAAGGCGTCAGACTGATAGGGGATATTCCGATTTTTGTGGCACACGACAGTGCTGATGTCTGGGCAAATCCACAATATTTCTATCTGGACGCGGCAGGGAATCCAACCGTTATTGCAGGCGTACCGCCGGATTATTTCAGCCCTACCGGTCAGCGTTGGGGTAACCCACTCTACCGTTGGGATGTACTCAAAAGCGACGATTACGATTGGTGGATTAAACGTATTCAGGCTGTACTCAGTCTGGTAGACATCGTGCGGATTGACCACTTCCGGGGCTTCGAGGCTTATTGGGAAGTGCCCGCCAGCGAACCCACCGCGGTTAAGGGTGAATGGATACCGGGGCCGGGTATGGATTTCTTCCGGGTCGTGCTGGATAAAATGGGCAATCTGCCAATCATCGCGGAAGACTTGGGGCTGATAACGCCAGGAGTCGTCGAAATCCGTGATGGTTTTGGACTGCCGGGTATGAAAATTCTGCAATTTGCGTTTGGCGGAGCAGGTGGAGAAAACTCCTTCCTGCCACACAATTACATACCCAACTGTGTAGTTTATACGGGCACACACGATAACAACACCACTGTTGGCTGGTGGCTAGGCGACGAAGCTAGTGGCGATATCCGACGCTTTCTGCCGGAGTATTTGGGACACAGCGTAACCGAAATCAACTGGGATTTAATCCGTTTGGGAATGATGTCGGTGGCGCATACTTTTGTCGTCCCGATGCAAGATGTGTTGGGCTTTGGGGAAGATACGCGTATGAATACGCCGGGAAAAGAATCTGGCAATTGGGGATGGCGTTTTACTGCTGACTGGCTGAACCATCATGCCCATGAACGGCTGGCTTACCTCACCCGATTGTATGCCCGCTGGCCGCAGCAGAACGGTTCATAACACAGAAAAAGATGACATAAAATTCAAGGGGCGAACGTTCGCCCCTTTTGTATGTATTCAGGAGTGCTGGAATGACATCCCTTCATTGGACAGCCGGACTGCATCACGATGGCTCGGTAATGTATGTATCCAATCCAACCCCGGTGATGGGCGAAACGGTAACGATTAAACTGCGCGTTCCGCAGCATGTATCCATCCACGCGATATTTTTGCGAACTGCCCCGGATGGCGAAGGCCATATGGAAGCCATGCGCCGTGAAGGTGAGGATGGGGTTTCTGCATGGTGGGCGGGCGAAGTACGCATCACCATGCCGGTCACGTCTTACCGCTTCAAAATTATGTCGAGCGAGGGAGGATATTGGTTAAATGCATTAGGCAGCAGCCACGCTGACAGTCCAGATTTTTACGATTTCAAACTGATAGCGGATTTCACCGCCCCGAACTGGGTGGAAGATGCGGTCTTTTATCAGATTTTCCCTGATCGTTTCCACAATGGTGATCCATCAAATGATGTTCCGCCCGGTGCATGGGAACGCGGTGGTTTCCAGACACAGCAGCGCGAATGGGGTGCACCTCCATTATCGTGGCACGAAGGCGGAAGTCTGGATTTTTACGGTGGGGACTTACAGGGAATCATCCACAAGCTGGAGTATCTGACTGATCTAGGCATAAATGCCATATTCCTAAACCCGATTTTTAAAGCCTACAGCAATCATCGTTACGATATTGCCGACTACCACGAAGTAGACCCTTCGTTAGGTGGAAATGAAGCATTAGCTGAACTGCGCCGTGAACTGGATAAGCGCGGAATGCGCCTGATTCTGGATGTCACCCCTAACCACTGTGGATCACGCAACATCTGGTTTACCGCCGCGCAAAGTGACCTAAATGCGCCAACTGCCGACTACTTCACCTTCCATCATCATCCCAATGATTATGAGACCTGGCTCGGTCATAAATCGCTGGTGAAGCTGAATTATCGCAGTGAAGGTCTTCGAGATGCCATGTACCGTGCGCCGGATTCGGTGATGCGCCGCTGGCTGCATGAACCCTACCGAATTAACGGCTGGCGTTTGGATGTTGCCAATATGACCGCGCGACAGGGCAGCGTGCAGTTAGCCCATAAAGTTTGGCGCGGGATGCGTAAAGCAGTTAAGGCCGATAATCCGCAGGTTTATCTATTTGGCGAAAATTTTTATGATGGCACCCTACATTTACAGGGCAATGAATTGGATGCCATCATGAATTATCAGGGGTTTACCATACCTCTTTGGGAGTGGCTACCGGGGCGCGAACTGCCCGAACAATTTATTCAAGAGATGCCATGGATTGATCGTGCCCCGTTATCTGCCGAAGCCCTCGCTGAACAGTGGACAAAATTCAGGGCAGCTATTCCGTGGGTGATAACCCGCCAGCAGTTTAACCAGTTGGGTAGTCATGATACGCCGCGCATCCTGACCATCCTGAATAATGATAAGGCGCTACTTCGTTTAGGCGTAACGCTGTTGATGACCTTCCCCGGTGTACCTTGTGTGTATTATGGCGATGAAATCGGTATGGAAGGTGGCACTGACCCAGATAACCGACGTTGTATGCGCTGGGATACAACTAGCTGGGACACGGATTTACGCGCTCACTATCAGCGGCTTATCGCTTTGCGGAAAGAATCACCTGCCCTACGACGCGGCGGTTTCCAGATGGTGTATGCATCTGGTGGACTGCTGGTTTATCTGCGCCAGTCGCCTGAACAGCGTTTACTGGTGGTTGGCTATCGCGGGCCGGAAACACTGGCTGAGGTTGTCATTCCTGTGCGCCATGCCGGGATTGCCGATGATATACACCTGACCGATAAACTCAGTGGGATTGCTTACGATACCCAAATGGGTGCGCTGCATCTCCAAAATCTGGAATGCGGCACTGCTCTGATATTAGAGGGATAAAATCAGGGGCAGGTGAATTAGTGCCTGCCCCATTTCATCTCAGCTTACAGGTTTTAGCGTCTCACACCGCACATTCTGTAAGACTGTGCCGATTTCTACTGTGAAACCCTGTTCCAGACGGGTATTCTGCCACTGGTCGAAGGGCACAGGACATTCAAATTCGCGGTCATCACCTTTGAGTACCAGATAATAGGCTTCTGTTCGTCCAGACTCGCGTTCGCAACCCAGACAGGTTCCAGTACGCAGATTAGGGTTCGGCCAAGCGAGTTCGCTGGTTCGGTCGCCCTCGGCTTCCGAGACACGCGAAGAAGCCCAGCGATTGATGGTGTAATAACAGACATAGCCATAAACTGGCTCGCTGCGGTATTTTGTTTCGCAGCGGCGTTCCTCGCGGAAAGTTCCATCACCCTGATCAACCTGTACATTGCGACAGGTTTCGCCATCCGGTACACGCTCCGACCCAACCTGTTCGTATCTTCGGGTGTTGCCGTAAGCATCAACAGGTACACTGTCACAACTTCCGCTGGCAGGTAAAGCCTGAAGGGACTCAACCGCAATTTGACGCTCCCAGCGGAAATTGGTTACATAGGCTGAAGCACTGCTGGTACGGGTAAACAGGAAAACTGCGCCCGCAACCAAAGCAATGAGAATAAGACCAATGACCAGACACCCACGATTATTGGTCGCGGCCTGTGGCTTGGGTGCTGGAGCAGTCTGTACACCTGCATCCTTTTGTTTCCTGCGTTCCTGCACATCCTCAGTTTCAAATGCTTCGCCTTCGGCTTTATCGCGTTCCGCACCCTGAGCGGCTTGCTTGGCCCTATCCAGCGGCGCACCACAATTCCCGCAGAATTCGGCTGAAGCGGCGCTCACACTTTGGCAGGCAGAGCAGATTTTGTCCGCTCCCACATAAACATGATCTTTAACTGCCACTTTCTCGGAATCAGATGGAAAGTAGCGCCACGATGGGTCTTGCTGCCCGCCACAATTGGGACAAAAACGATGGGTTTTGCCAAGCAGCTTTTTCGTGCCACAGAACTTACAGTCCCACTGCATTTCATAGACATTACCACCGCTGCTGGCCGGGGTGTTGGGGGTTGGTTGCATGATCGGCTCTCAGTTGTGAATCCAGATTTTCTCCATTATATGCCCACGAGAGCCTTCGGCCAATTAATCTAATCCTTTCAGAAAGTCGGACAGGTGTTGGTTAAATGCGATTGGGTGTTCCATATTAGGCAGATGGGCAGCGGGCGAAATTATCACCTTACGCGCTCCGGCAATATGGGCAACCATATGATCGGCAGCAGCCTGAATGTAATCGGTGTCCAGATCACCCACAATCACCAGTGTTGGCAGTTTGAGTTCAGCTAACCGTTCGGCTGTGGGTAGTTGTAGAGGAAGTTCTTTGCCCAATTCACGCTTTTCGTACTGAAGCGCAATCAGGTTCATATCAAAGACTTTTTGGCGAACAGCCGGGTCAACCTGTTCCGGTGTGCGGCTTTTGCCATCAACCCAAATTTGCACTTCAAGCTCAGATACTTTTTCGAGTTGGTTGTTATCAAATGCCGCAACCGCTTCGTCCCATTGTCTGGGTGGGGGCGTTTCAAACTTAAAACTGGGTGGGCCGGAACAGACCATAATCAAGGCAGCAGCCATTTCCGGGTGTTCCAATGCAAAGTTCATGCAGACTCCACCGCCCATCGAGCAGCCCATCAGGTAGGCCCGTTCGATCCCCAAATGTTTCAGCAGGGCATGTGAATCTTCATAACGTCGGAATTCCCCGGCTGCGGGTTCGGTTTTCCCATAACCACGCTGGTCAAAACGAATAACTTTATAATGCTGTGCGAAGAAAGCGAACTGGTTATCCCACATGCGGCTGTCGGCTATTCCGGCGTGGAGCATCACAAATGGGTGGCCTTCCCCGGCGACTTCATAATAAAAATTCGCCCCATTAATTTCGACAAATCCTGTCTGTGTAGTTGTCATAGCACCTCGCCAGAATATTTGTTCCAAGCTAAAGTACAGTGTACCAGTGACCAGTTCTCTCTGCAAGCACGCTTGGGTTATAATCAACCCAGATGATTTAATTGAAGGTCGAGACATGTCCACGCGCGTGAAAACCGAAACGGACGCGGAAAAGCTGGGGCGGCGCAACCGTGAACTTTCCATCCTGAATACCATCGCCCAAGCGGTGAATCAGGAAGTGGATTTGACGCGCGCACTGAACACTGCGCTTAAACATGTGGCCGAGTTGTTCAACCTAAAAACGAGCTGGATATTCCTGTACAACGATGCGGGTAAAGCCTATGTCGCGGCGGCGCAGGATTTACCACCTGCTTTAGCTGACCATCCGCGCCGGATGGGGGGTAACTGTGATTGTTTATGGGATTTTGAGCATGATGAATTGAATGACCCCTGCAATATCACATGCAGCCGACTAGAAAATCTAGTTGTGGGAACAGCGGGTCTGCGCCAGCATGCCAGCATTCCAATCGATGCTCATGGGAAACCGTTGGGGGTTCTGAACGTTGCCAGCAGCGATTGGGACGATTTGAGCGCCGATGATCTACAACTGTTGTATCTGGTTGGGGACTTGCTGGGCATAGCTATTGAGCGCGCCCGTTTGTTTAATCGCAGCGCCGAGTTGGGTGCAATTGAGGAACGCAACCGTTTAGCACGGGAGATTCACGATACTCTAGCGCAGGGTTTGACCGCTATCATCTTGCAGCTAGAAACGGCTGACGCTTTATTGGAAAACGGTTCACCGCCTGATCGTGTACGGCAGCTCATCGCTCAAACGCTGGGATTAACCCGTGCGAATCTAGACGAGGCCCGCCGTTCGGTGATGGATTTACGCGCCGCACCGCTGGAAGGCCGCCCACTGGATGAGGCGCTCAAAGTATTGGTGGAAGAATGGGCGGCACGGCGTAAGATTCAGGCGCACTTTGAGATGGTCGGCAGTCCGCGTCCGCTGCCCCTACGAATTCAGACAGGTTTGTATCGTATGTTGCAAGAGGCACTCACCAACATTGGTCGCCACGCTTACGCTCATGATGTACTCGTCCAGCTTACAGTGATGCCTGACCAAATTCGGCTGCGGATTGAGGATGATGGACGCGGCTTTGATCCTTCGTTGGTGCAAGGTGAACACTTTGGACTTATTGGCATGAACGAGCGCGCCAATCTGCTTTCCGGCAGTTTGGAAGTGTGCAGCGCACCGGGCGAAGGCACCCAGTTGGAAATTTTTATTCCATTGGAGACGACTATATGAATACCCCAATCCGCATTATTGTGGCGGATGACCACCCGATTGTCCGCGATGGATTGATTGCTATCCTCAGCACACAGCCGGATTTTGATGTTGTGGGCAAAGCCAGCAATGGTAAAGAAGCCCTGCAACAAATCGAAGCTCATCAGCCGGATTTGCTGCTGCTCGATCTAGAAATGCCGGAGATGGATGGGGTAGAAACCCTGCAACAACTCCGCGAAAAACATGCGCCCGTTCGCACGATTGTATTCACGGCTTTTGATACTGATGAACGCATTGTTGGTGCGGTGCAGGCTGGAGCGCAGGGCTATTTGCTGAAAGGTGCGCCGCGCGAAGAAATCTTTAACGCGGTGCGGGTGGTTTACGCGGGCGGGTCACTGCTTCAGCCTGTTGTGGCATCCAAGTTGCTGCGACAGGTGACAGGCGAAAACAGCCATAATGACCCGGACGCACTCACACCCCGCGAACAACATGTCCTCAAACTGTTGGCACAGGGCTTGCAAAACAAGGAAATCGCGGCTGAGTTACACATCACCGAACGCACGGTGAAGTTTTACGTCAGCTCAATCCTGAGCAAGTTGGGCGCGGGCAACCGTACCGAAGCAGTGACGATTGCGGTGCAGCGCGGTTTGGTGAAACTTACTTAGGTGGCAGCGCGCGAGCCACAAAGAAGGTTGCACCAAAGGCCGATACCGCGATAAACGCGACGGCTGCAACAACCGATGTGGGCGGCATAAACAGGCTTTGTCCTAACGCAAAAAACAGCGCCCAAGCTGACGCAGCCCAGATAATGATAATGGCGATCAAACGATGTGCCGAAGTCATGATGTGTTCCTCAGAGTGTATCCATAATTGATATGGAGCATACGACATCCTCAAATCCTGTATATCCGCTTTTACGCGTAACTTCTGATGCGACTTTGGACGGACTGGACTTCTGTACAGAGGGCGTTTCTGGTCACAAGGACTGATTCGATTGACCGGACGCCTGATGTTTTATGTGCGGCGCTCTGTCATGATGAGTGGGTGAAGATTATTCAGGGGGACAGGTATGGCTTTCCACGTTCAGCAAATTGATCATGTTGAGTTGTTTGTGCCTGACCAGTATGAGGCTGCACGGTGGTATCAGGATATTTTTGGTTTGGAAATCCTGAAGGATTATGAGCATTGGGCGAACGGCGGGCCGTTGATGATCTCCAGCAACGGGGGCGGAACGATGCTGGCACTGTTCAAGGGTGAACCGCCGGGACAGCGCGGGACGATTGGGTATAGGCGGGTGGCGTTCCGGGTGAGTGGTGAAGGTTTCCTCGAATTCCTAAGCCGATTGGATGCCCATCCGGTTTATGATGCGCGTGGGCAACAGGTGAAGCCAGTCGATGTATCCGATCATGGTTTGTCGTATTCGATCTACTTCAATGATCCATGGGGGCATCCATTCGAGGTGACGACTTACGATTACGATCTGGTGCAAGCAAGATTATGAACCACAGAGAACACTGAGAGCACAGAGACAGAAGCCAAAAATGAGGGAGGGAAAGAAAGATGGTTATGAAGATTGATAGTTATGTTTATGCGGCACGGTTAGAGGATTTGAAGGGCAAGGGGGCGCTGGCGGTACAGGTTGAGGGGCATACGCTGGTGCTGTTCGATTACGGCGGGAAAGTTTATGCGGTGGATAACCGCTGCCCGCATATGGGGTTTCCGCTGGATCGGGGGACGGTGCGCGATGGTATTCTGACCTGTCATTGGCATCACGCCCGGTTTGATCTTGCCAGCGGGGGCACATTTGATTTGTGGGCAGATGATGTAAAGGCATTCCCAGTAGATATCCGCGAGGGCGCAATCTGGGTTGATCTAGCGGCTCAACACGATGTTCGGGACTATTTGCATCGTCGTTTACAGGATGGATTGGAACGCAACCTATCATTGGTGATTGCCAAGTCGGTGATTGGGTTGCTTCAATATGGGGAAGACCCGGCAGAACCGTTCCGCATCGGGTTGGATTTTGGGACGACGTATCGGCAGGCCGGATGGGGGCAGGGCTTGACGATTCTGGCCTGTATGATGAACCTGCTGCCTGCTTTAGAGCCGGAAGAACGACCGCGCGCGTTGTATCATGGACTGTCTTCGGTTGCTAACAATACAGCCGATTCCCCACCGCGCTTTGTAGTAACACCGCTGCCCAATCAGGTTACAGATTTGGCGACGCTGAAGCAGTGGTTCCGGCAGTTCATCGAGGTGCGCGATGCGGAAGGGGCGGAACGGTGCATCATTTCGGCGATTCGAGCGGGAGCAAATCATCAGCAGATGGCGGATATGTTGTTCAGCGCGGCAACCGATCATCGTTATATCCAGATCGGGCATGTGCTGGACTTCACCAATAAGGCGTTGGAAGCGTTGGACATCGCCGGGTGGGATTATGCCGAGCAAGTGCTGACCAGTTTGGTGATGGCATATGCGAATGCTGACCGACAGGAAGAATCCAACGCATGGCGCAATCCGATTGATCTGGTGGAAATCCTTGAAGCGACATTTGAAAACCTGCCGCAAGTTTTGGAATATGCCCGCAACCGCCGTCCGGTATGGAATGATCGGGATGGATTGGTGAATACGGTGTTGGGCGATAATCCACAGGCGACAGTTGACGCTTTGCTGGATGCGCTGCGGGATGGAGCGACGCCGGAGCAGATTGCCGGGGCAGTGGCTTACGCGGCGGCGTTACGGGTGGCGCGCTTCCACACCAGCAACGAATTTGGCGATTGGGATACGGCACTGCATACCTTCACGTTCGCTAACGCAGTGCATCAAGGGTTACGACGGGTGAATTCAGAAGGTTTGCTGCGCGGTGTGTTTGATGCGGCGATGAGCGTGTATCTGGATCGCTTCCTGAACATCCCGGCGGCGAAACTGCCACAGCCGAACGGGAGCACACCGACAACGGCACTGGATGATTTGAGCGATTTGCTGAACCGTCAGCAGCAGGTGAATGAAGCGGGCGGATTGGCTGGAAAATATCTGTACAGCGGGGGCGATCCGGATGCTTTGCTGGCGACTTTGGGGCGGTTACTGCTGCGGGAAGACCGGGATTTCCATACGATTCAGTGTGTCGAGGCGGCGTATCAGCAGTATCAGCTTTTGCGCGGGACGCCGGAAGGGACGCATGTGTTGGTGGCAGCGGCGCGGTATCTGGCAGCGCATTCGCCCACCTCACGGGCACAGGGACAGACGTATCAAATCGCGCAGCGGTTGGCACGCGGTGAGCATCTGTTTGAAGAAGAGGAATAAAGAAGAAAAGAGAAGAGAAGAGATTTAACCACAGAGAACACAGAGGACACAGAGGGATTGTTAGAACCTCACCCCAGCCCCTCTCCAAATTGGAGAGGGGTTTTTATTGGCGGCGGCGGCGGCGATGGCGGAAATGAGTTTCGCCGCCATCAGGCTATTAGTTGATTCGCAACGTGCGAAAGATTCTGCAAATTCTGCAAATTCGTCACAGGTTTTTTGTGCATTTTGTGAATCTTTGAGTAGTTAGTTATCGGTTCACAGTTGTCAGTTTCCAGAAAAATGCACCTCACCCCCAGCCCATCCCCGCACGCGAGGAGGGGAGTCCATACCCTGCTGATTCCGGCTCGAAAAATGGCTTTGCATTAAAAGTGTCGTCCAGTGAACCAGTTTGGAAAGGGGAGCAGCGTTTGCGAGATTTGCGGCGATTGCGATTGCGGAGCACTGGTTTTGTCGCAAATGACAAGGTTTGAGGGGTGATGTCGTCGGTGTCGTTGTCGGAATGGGTTTGTCGGACAACTATAGACACATCATTAATCACCAA
>JAIOHM010000104.1 GCA_019912965.1 Anaerolineae bacterium | reverse complement strand
GGAACAGTGTGGATCAACAGCTACAACCGACTGTTCCCAGAGGCTGAAACCGGCGGCTATCGGGAAAGCGGCTTCGGCCGCCTGCATGGTGTTGAGGGTCTGAACGACTTCCTGCAGACAAAGCACGTCTATTACGAGACCGTTGGCTGATACAACTTGCCGTGAATGTTCGAGCCGGCAAAGTTCACATGCAAGAGCATCCGAGTTCCATGGCTCAGGTCATCGGACGCGGTACGCCGACAAAGATCGACGCACTGACCGGATTCTTGATCGAGGAGTACGCGATGAGTCAGGAAAGAATGCCAGATGCCGAGCGTTCGGAGACCGGTATGCGCTCGGCTGCCCACCATTTTCTCGAGGGTCTGCAGGAAATCGGCGTCGAGTACCTGTTCTGCAATCTCGGCACCGATCATGTTCCGATCATCGAGGAACTGGCGCGCTGGCAGCAGCAGGGGCGCAAGGCGCCCCAGGTCATCCTGTGCCCGCACGAGAATGTAGCAATGCACATGGCATGCGGCTACGCGATGTGCACAGGGCGCGGCCAGGCGGTGCTGGTGCACGTGGACGCCGGAACGGGCAACGCCGTCATGGCCCTGCACAACATGTTTCGCACGCGCGTGCCGGTGCTGCTTTTCGCCGGCAAGGCGCCATTCACCCTACGAGGCGAACTCCCAGGAACGCGCGACACCTTCGTAAATTTTTTGCAGGAACCCTACGACATGGCCGGGCTGGTCCGTCCTTACGTCAAGTGGAGCTACGACCTGCCGTCACCCATCGTGATCAAGGAGGTGCTGCGCCGCGCTCATTCGGTCATGCACAGCGACCCGCCCGGGCCGGCTTACCTCACCGCCGCCCGCGAAACGCTGGCTGCGCCGTGTCCTGCCGAACCGCCGTCCTCCTTTCCCGTGGAGCGCTACGGCCCGGTCGCGGCGGGAGGCGTCGACGAGGCAACCATCGACGCCATCGTTGAGCGGCTGCTCGCCGCCAACAACCCGGTGCTCATCACTGCCTATGCCGGCCGCAATCCCGCATGCGCAATTCTCATTGATGAACTGGCGCGGTTTGTCGGCATGCGGGTATACGAGTCGAACGCCACGTATCTCAACATCCCCCACGACTCGCCCTGCTTCGCCGGCTTCCTGGCGGCCCCGCACATCGGCGAGGCAGACTTTGGATTGCTTGTGGATGTGGATGTGCCTTGGGTTCCCAAGCTGGCGCAAGAAAATCATGCCACCTACTGGGTGCACATCGATATCGACGTCATCAAGAAGGATTTCCCCATGTGGGGGTTCCCGAGCCACCTGCGCGTCCAGGCCGACAGCCACCGGGTTCTTAAGCGACTGCTCGAGGTGCTGAAGGATAAAGTAGGAGACGGCTATCGCCGGGCTGCCGCGGCGCGTACGGCCGAATGGGCGCGGCGACGCGAGGCCGCGCGCAGCACCGTCGCCCCCGATACTTCCGGATGCATTTCAGCGACCTATGTTGCCACCGAGCTAAGCAAAGTGATGGCCGAGGACGACATATTAGTCCACGAGGCCATCACCAATGTGGTGCCGGTACTGAGCCATATCCGGCGCAACCGACCGGGTACGGTGCTCGGCAATGGCGGCGGCGGCCTGGGCTTCGGCGGCGGTGTGGCTCTGGGCGCGAAACTCGCCCGGCCGGACCGCACGGTGTTTCATGTCACCGGTGACGGCAGCTTCTGCTTTTCCACGCCTACGTCGGTCTACATGGTAGCGAAACAGTATGGCCTGCCAATCTTCACGGTGGTGCTGGACAACACCGGGTGGGGTGCAGTCAAGGGCGCCACGCTGCGGGTATATCCGGACGGCGCAGCGAAAGCGATATCCGCCTATCAGGCGGGGCTTGGCGCCGACCAGCATTACGAGAAAGTGGGCGAGGCGGCCGGCGCCTATGGCGAATGCGTGGCGGATCCAGCCGAGCTCCCCGCTGCCATCGCTCGTTGCGTGGATATGGTGCGTCGGGGGCGGTCGGCGATCCTGGTGGTCCGCGTCGAGCCGCTGTGACCCGTGTTTGAAAGCTGGGCTGCGCCGTTTCCAAAACAGAGAGGAGCATAAGTGGTGGACAAATATCTAAATGATTGGTCCGGCAC
>JAIOHM010000103.1 GCA_019912965.1 Anaerolineae bacterium | reverse complement strand
CCTCAGTAATTGTCATTTGCACGACATTTGCGACATAAAAGTGACACAAATGACGCAGTGTGTGCAAACCCCTGCCTGTATTTTGCTGATGGCTGATGGCTAAAGGCTGATAGCTTGTTGGCGGCGAAACCCACCTTCGCCAATGACATCGCCGCCGCCACCGCCGCCATCACCGTAACACATTGTAATCTTTCTTCGTACTTTGAACTCCCCCTACGCTCGCCCTACGCCAACCCTCCGCTCCCCACGCCCTGCCGCGCCAGCCCTCTATAATCCGGCGTGGTAGAACCGAAACACAGGAGGCAACGCGCATGAAAAAGCGACTGCTCATGTTAGGACTGCTCATCGTCACCGGCACATTCTCGGCACAAATCGCCGCGCAGGATGTACAGCCCACCCTCGATGCCGGGGTACAGCAGTTGTTCACCGCCACCGCGCAGGCACAGGCTTACGGCACAATGGCGCTCACCATCGAAGCCCAATTTCAGGCCGCGCTCACGGCTACTGCTCAGGCCGAATCAACCGGGCTTGTCCCCACACAGACTGACATCACCCGCCTGACGGCTGAACCCGGTCAGCTTCAAACCCAGCTTATTCAAATCGCCTCTCCCCTGCGCGCCATTCCTGCGGCCACCTTCCAGATGGGCACAACCCCGCCGGAAGTCGCCGTCGCAGTCGAACAATGTACGGTGGTCGAAGGCGGCGCTTGTGAACTGGCAATGGGCGAAGACTCCGTGCCGGAACACCCGGTTACCCTCTCCGCTTTCCAGATCGAAGCCACCGAAGTCACTTATGCTCAGTTCATCGCTTTTCTGAACGCGCTGGGGCCAGATCGTCACCGTGATGCCTGCAACTTCCTGCCCTGCGCCGTCACGCTCGATGAAAATGAGCTTTCCAACATCCGTTTCGATGGCTCAGCCTATTCCATATTTGATGGATTGGCAGGTTATCCGGTCACCTTCGTGACGTGGAATGGCGCGGATGCTTACTGCCGTTCGCTTGGGCGCAGACTCCCCACCGAAGCTGAATGGGAATTCGCCGCGCGGGGTGAAATAGGCGGAATCTACCCGTGGGGCAGCGTCTGGAATCCTGATCTCGCCCGCACCAGCATCCCGGCAACCGATGAAGTCGGCCCGCGTCCAGTCGCCAGCTATTTATCTGCTGGCTTTGGGCTATATGATATGGCGGGTAATGTCGCCGAATGGGTGGCAGACTGGTACAACCCGACCTACTACATCGATTTGTATAACCAGCGTCAGACAGTTGCAAATCCGACTGGCCCAACAGCGGGCGAACAGCGTGTCGTGCGCGGCGGTTCGTGGGATTCAAAGCCGTTCTTCGCCCGTTCGGTGCATCGCCAGAGTGCTGATCCCTCGTCAACGCTGGCATGGATTGGCTTCCGCTGTGTGCAGGATGTAACGCTGCGGCCAACCGCCACCATCAGCGCCTCACTGACCCCAACCGTAACACAGACATCCAATCAACCGTTGGCTACCCCTACACCCCGCGCCACAGCCCAACCAACCCGTACCTCGCGCCCGGTACAGGCCACACCCACCTTTACCCCAACCGCGACAGGCTAAAGGAATCAAAAAGGGGGCGATGGCTAGTCGTCCCCTCCCAATACTCAAAACGAATGACTGATTTCGTCGGCTGCCCGCCAACCGCTTTCCAATGCGCCGTGTACGGTTTGGGGATTGCTGTCATATGCAGTCGCCTCACCCGCAAAGAACAGGACATCGCCTTCTGGCTGGGCTAAGGTTGGACGGATGTGCGCGTATCCCGGCGGTACATGGGCATAACCGCCGAGGGCATACGGATCAGTTGCCCACATAACCCGCTTTTGACTGATGCGCGCGCCCGCCAAATTTTCCGCCGAAATACCCAGGAGTGAACCCAATTCAACCAGTCCCACAGAAAGCGCCCTGCTTTCGTCCATCTGGTCACACATCCGTGCCCGCCCCGCAGTGATATAGGCGCAAATCACAGCTGCATTGTCCCGTCCATAACCGGGAGTCCACCAACGGGCGGCTAAACCGCGATCCGCCATATAGGTTAGATCAGCATCCCAGAATGGTTGGCGGAATTGATAGATCAGCTTGGTGGCGGCTTCCATGCGGAAGGCTTCAATCGCCTCCTGTTTTTCATCGCTCAAAGGCGGGTCAAAAATAATGGTTTTGGCTTTCAGCAGGCTGACAGGCAGAGTGATGATGCATTTGCAGGCGGTAAAAATCTGCTCCCCAGCGGTGGCGCGGACGCCTTCTTTGCCCCATACAATGCGGCTCACAGGGGTATTGAGCTGAATATTTAATCCTCGGCTGTAGTGGTCGAACAACGTACCGTAGCCTTCTCGTACCCGAAATTCGTCTTTTCCGGCACGGGCAACGCGCATCTCCCGCACCAGATCAGCACAGCTTAAGGTTTCGATGCTAGCGCAGCAGGTTTGAGCCAGCAGTATGTCGGCTATCCCCAGCGCATTGGAATCCCATCCGCGCCCACGCAGATAATCCGCCAGTGAAAGATCGTTCTCAAACAATTTATCAACAGTTTTCTCCCCCTCTCTATTGTATGGAGAGGGGGTTGGGGGGTGAGGAGTTCCTAACAGGGCATAATTCGCCAATAAGCCGTCGATGACGCGGCGGGTTTCTTCTGAAAGCTGCTCACGCGGAACGGCTTTGGCTTTTTCCGACCAGCGTAAATTGCCCATCCGCACCACCGGGATGGTGTTGAGGCCAGCGGTTTTGATGAGTTCATGGGTGGCGGCATTTTCGCCATGAATAAATTCCGCGCCGAGTTCGAGGGGAAAATCGGCTGATGTCGTATCCGTCCAAACGCGCCCGCCGACGCGCCCCCGCGCTTCCAAAATCAGCACATCGCGTCCGGCATCGTGGAGTTTGCGCCCTGCCGCTAATCCCGCTGCCCCCGCGCCGATAATCAGCACATCGTATTGGTGCATGTTAGTCAGAACGCCTCTTGGAGCAGTTCTACATTAGACGCCAGAAAGTGACCGAGTTCGGCGGGCAGGATGTTGAGGTCAATGAACGAGTCGCGGATGAGGGGAAATTCTTCGGGGATGTATTGGCCTTTGGCGGGATTGCTGAACTCCGGGCCGTTGCGCTGGCTGAGGTCGTAGCCTAATAGGTGGCAGATGAAGTAATGATGTTGCACCGTCCAGCCGATCAAATCGGTTTCGCCGGGGTGCTCGGTGCGGAAAACTTCGCGCACGATGGTTACTGTGCCACCCAATTCTTCCGCGATTTCCCGGTGCAATGCGGCTTCAAGGCTGGCATCAATCGGTTCGACTCCGCCCCCCGGCGCGACATAATACGGGGAAACGCCGTCACGGACACGCTTCATCATCATGAGTGTATGGCGCGGAGTCAACAACAATGCTCGCACACGATGATTAATTTGTGTCATGAGACTTACTCGCCGCGTCCTTCCACCAGGATGCAGGCGGCGACCTGATGCCCCACCACGCGCTGTTCACCATCCACCAGTGTCGTCACCGGGCCGTCGAAGGGGTCACGCGCCAATACTTCCACTTCAGTCTGGAGCTTGAAACCGCGTTCCAGAATATGCTGAAGCATTTCCTGACTTTCGGATTTGATTTGCGAAACCGAGGCTGGGGTGCCTAAAGGCCATTCGGTCAGCGGGTACAGATCGCGGGAGACAATCGTCCCATCGGCAGCCGGAATCGGGTCGCCGTGTGGGTCCAGATCGGGGTTACCCAGCTTGGAAGCCAGCGCCTCGATGAAGCGATCTGAGACGGCATGTTCCAGATTTTCGGCTTCTTCATGCACATCCTGAAGTGCATAACCGAGTTCTTCCATCAGGTAGAGTTCAATCAAACGATGACGGCGGATAATTTTGAGCGCCAACGCCTCGCCCGGTGCTGTCAGCCGGACGCCTTTATAGCGTTCATAGTCCACCAATCCGGCAGCGACCAGCCGCTGTGCCATATCGGTAATCGAAGGCGCTTGTACATCCAGCCCTTCAGCCAGTGCATTGGTCGAAACGCGCGGGTTCTGCTGCTGTAGACTATAAACCGCCTTCAGAAAATCCTGAACCGATTTTGATTGGGTGATGTTCGACTTTTCCGCCATAATCTGCCTTCTATACGCCGCACGTCAAGCATCATGATAGCATACAATTGATGATTTTCCCGCCGTGCGCTGTCATAATGCAATACAAAGGGTCATACTTTTGTACAGAATGCCGACTGACCTTTTGACATAACACAGCCATTGGTAATTTTCGTATTATTCTGATGAGCGATTTAAGTGCATAAAGGAGCGGGTGATGCGTTACAAGCTGTTGGGGCGCAGCGGTTTGCGAGTTTCCGAATTGTGTTTGGGTACGATGACCTTTGGCGAGACGTGGGGTTGGGGCGCTTCCAAAGAAGAAAGCCAAAAACAGTTTGATCTGTTCGCGGAGGCCGGGGGGAACTTCATTGATACCTCGATCAATTATACCGATGGCACGAGCGAAACTTTTTTGGGCGATTTTTTGAAAGCTGACCGCGATCATTTTGTGATTGCCACCAAATATACGTTGACGAAGCCGGACTCCACCGATCCGAACTCCGGCGGTAACAGCCGGAAAAATATGATGAAATCGGTCGAGCGCAGTTTGAAGCGTTTGCAAACCGATCACATTGACCTGTACTACCTGCACATGTGGGATTACATGACCCCGGTTGAGGAAGTGGTGCGCGGGTTGGATGATTTGGTGCGGGCGGGCAAGATCAATTATGTAGCGTTCTCAGATACACCTGCTTACATTGTAGCGGAGGCCAACACGATGGCGGCGCTGCGGGGTTGGTCGCCCTTCCTCGGCTTACAAATTCCGTACTCGCTGCTTGACCGGGCGGTAGAGCGCGACCTGCTGCCAATGGCGCGGCATTGGGATATGGCCGTGCTGCCGTGGGGGTTGTTGGAAGCTGGAATCCTGACCGGGAAATTTCTGGATAAACCGGAAACCGCCACGCGCCTTAACCCGGACAATGTGAAACTCAGCGAAAAATCAACAGCGGTGGTGCGCGAGGTGCAGAAAATCGCCGGGGAAACCGGGCGTTCAATGGCGCAGGTTGCCATCAATTGGGTACGCCAGCGCCCCGGTTCGCAGATGATTCCGATCCTCGGCGCGCGGACTGTTGAACAGCTTAAAGATAACATGGCCTGCATCGAATGGCAGTTGAGCGATGAGCAGTGGAAGCGGTTGGATGATCTGAGCAAAATTGATCTGGGATTCCCGCACGGCTTTTTGGATGGCAACCGTTATGTTTATGGGACAACTTTTGACAAGATCGATAATCACCGGAAGTAAGGAGGTGTTATGGCTTATTACCTCGTCCGCGCGAAAGCCAAAGATGATTTGAAGGCGCTCCGCCAGCGGTTGACCAGCGGCGAAATCCAAAAGATGCGTCCGTTTGGCATGGCACTGGATTATTCGCTGCGGAATGCCCGAATCGAAAGCGAAGGTTGGTTGGTTTGGGAAGAAGAAGATTACTGCCGCCCACCGTTAGCGATGGAACGTGAGGCTGTCTTGGACACGTATTTCACCGATTTGAGCGTCGAACGGGTGGAGGAAGGGACAGGTTGGGGGCAGATTGAGGGACTGCCCCGGCTCTGGCAGGAATAGGGCAGCGTAGGGATGGCGTAGGCTTGGCGTCGATTGGCATCCAAAAAGTCGGGGTAGAATGCTGCGTCGGCATAGAGATTACATGCCGGATTACATTTACAACCGAAAGGATGTAACTTGCGACACAAGCTCTATCTACTTTTAGTCGTGGTGATGCTGACTGCATTACCGGTCGCCGCTCAAGATACTGAGGTTGTTGGCGGGGATGATGCCGCACTGCGCGATTTCATCTCCCGGACGCTAGGGACAAGCCCCTTTCCGGGCGACATCATCACGATTTATGTGGGTGAAATCCCGGATGAAATCTCCGTTGATTTCCCGATTCTGCAAGACGCACGAATCGTCGGTATGATTGACCGTCCTGCTCCTTCACCGTCTCAGATCATTCTTGAAACCGAACTCGCGCCAGCCGATGCCATGAACGCGATTGTTGAAGATTTGGGCGCGGATTGGGAACAACAAACCAATATGCCCGTCGGCCCGTCAGGTTTTGTCGCGTTTGAAAATGTTACTGAGCAGTTCTGCTACAACGAAGACGAAGCGGCGGTCAGTGTGGTCGCGCAGCAGCTTGAATCCGGCCTGACGGAAATCAACCTGCATATCTTCACGACCACTGATCCGTATATGTGCAGCGAGGCGGCTGGGGAAATGTACGGCATGGTGCCTTACAACCTGCTGCCGCAATTGAAAACACCGGAAGGTGCGGAACTCGTACCACAGTTTGGCGGTGGCGGTGGTGGAGGTGGTGCGCCGGGGTATCGTTCGGCAAGCAACTCCGCCATGCTGGAAACTGAACGTCCGATAGCCGAAATTGCTGCGGACTACAATGCCCAACTGGAAGCGGCGGGTTGGGTGCTGACGAAATCCGAAGCGGGCGAAAGCTTTTCCTACAGCGGATGGACGCTCACTGACGAACAGGAAGGCAATTGGTCAGGCTTTATGACCATTACAGCCGACCCAACGAATGTCAACCAACTGCTGGCGGTAATCACCATTCAGGAAATCCCAGAGGAATAAGCCTCTAGGTCAGTCTTACTCCCTCACTTCCGTCTTGGAGCGAGGGAGTTTTTATTTATATCAGCTTTAAACACACAGGCGCTTTGACGTCGGTCAATTTCCCGGTATAGGTCAGCAGTCCAGTATCCTGATTGATGCTGAAAACGGCGATGCTGTTGCTGTTTTGATGGGCGACCAGCAGCCAGCGTCCGGTGAAATCGATCACGAAATTGCGCGGCCATTTGCCGGGTAACGCCTGTGTTCCGAGGAAAGTCAGCAGTCCGGTTTGGGAATCGACCGCATAAATGGCGATGCTGTCATGTCCTCGGTTGGATAGATACAGGAATTTCCCTGATGCCGCAGCGTGAATATCTGCCGGATAATTTGTGCCTGTCCAACCTTCCGGCAGGGTTGATAAGGTCTGAAGCGGCGTCAATCCACCTGTAGCCGAGTCGTGGGCGAAGACGGTCACGGTGGAATTCAATTCGTGGACGCTGTAGACAAAGCGTTCATTGGGGTGAAAATCCAGATGGCGCGGCCCTGCACCTGTATCTACAGGGGCGAAAGGAATCGCGTTGGGCGTGAGCTTGCCATCCGCTAGGTTGTAAATCATGATTTTGTCGATGCCGAGATCGGAAATATACGCACGGTTGCCCATCGGCACGACGCAGTGGGCGTGCGGCCCAGCCTGTCGTTCCTTCTTTATGCCCGATCCTTGATGCCGCACCACGTTATTGGCTGGTGAGAGACTGCCGTCCGGCTGTACGGTGAAAATGGCGGCGCTGCCGTCGAGGTAATTACTGACCAATACATATTGTCCGGTTGGGCTAACCGCCACATAACAACAAGCTGCACCGTGCGTGGGCTGCTGATTCAGATGGGTTAATGCGCCCGTTTCCGGTTCAACGCGGTAAGCATGGACTTGGCTGTCCTGCATCAATTCGCTGACGGCATATAGGTATGCGCCGCCTGCGCCGGGAGCGAGATACGAGGGGTTATCAATCCCGGTTGTGACGCCCACATATTCCAGTTCCCCGGTTGAACCATCAAACTTATAGCGGTAAATGCCCTCGGCAGTATCCGGGCTGTCAAAACCGGGGAGCGTATATGTGCCTACATAAAGTATGGAAGTCGGTAGCATCTTTTGAAATCCAGTTTGTGCGGATAATAAAGAAGTGGACGGTCAGCGACCATCCACCTCACTATAACACCTCTCCACCGCTCAGGCATAGGCCATCATCGAGGCCATATAGCCTTCGTAACCATCCAAGTGTTGGATTAACCGCCCGTTTTCCACCGCCCAGATTTCGCCGCCGAAGACCTGCATAAAACGGCGGTCATGCGAGGCCGCGATGACCGGGCCGGGAAAATCGCGCAAAGCCACTTCCATCGCTTCCAGAACATCGAAGCTGACAAAGTTAGTCGGCTCGTCCAACAGGAGCAGATTGCAGCGCGCCCCGATCAAGCGGGCGATTTGCAGTTTGCGCCGCTGACCGCTGCTGAGTCCGCTGACGGGTTTTTCAAAATCCTCGTAGCGGAACATACCGGATTTGATGAGGGCAGTTTTCATCTGCTGGTTGCTGCCTTCCATACCTTCCTTATAGGCTTCAAACAGGGTTTTGCCGGGGTCGAAGTTCATGCTTTCCTGATCGAGATAGCCCAACCGCACAGCCGGATTGATGTAGACTTCGCCATCATCGGCTTTTTCGTCGCCCGCCAGAATTTTCAACAGAGTCGATTTGCCCGCGCCGTTTGGCCCAGCCAGCAAAATCCGCGCTTTGGGGCTGACCGTGAAGCTGATCGACTCCAGAATCTGACGACTGCCAAACGCTTTGCTGATATTGGAAGCCACCATTGGCAGATGCCCACGCAAGCTGTTCGGGTCAAAGCGCGGATCGAAACGCATCGGCATTGGCGGTTGCGGAATTGGATTCGCCATAATGCGCGAGAGTTTTTCCTCGGCAGCCCGTACCTTCTTGGAAATCGTGTTGGCATGAGTCGCAATCTTGATGTTCTTGACGAACTTGTCATTATCGCTCGTCGGTCGGAAGGTATTGCGGCGGGCGGTTTCTTTCGCCTCTAACGTCAGCGCTTTGATTTCTTCTTGCTGCCGTTCGTAGTCCTGTTCCCATTTGCGGCGTTCGGTTTGTTTGGCGGCCTGATACACATCATAGTTGCCCGCATAACGTTTAGCCGTCCGTGTGTGTTCATCAATTTCGACAATCGCGTTCACCGTTCCGTTCAGGAAGGCACGATCATGCGAAACGATCAGCACCGCGCCACGATAAGCCGAAAGATACCCTTCTAGCCAATTCAAGCTGGCAAAATCCAGATGATTCGTTGGCTCGTCCAGCAACAGAATGTCAGGCGTACCGAGCAGCAGCATAGCTAATCCGACGCGCGTTTTTTCGCCGCCGGAAAGCGTGCCCATTTTGCGGTCACGCGGGAGATGCCCGACGCCTAACCCGTTCAGCACCGTGTCGGCCTGATAGTCCATTTCATAGCCGCCGTAACGCTCGAACAATTCGCCCACTTCGCCGTATTCCTGCATCACAGCATCCAGCGTTTCCCCGGTCTGCTGCGTCATCTGCGCTTCCAACTCGCGCATCCGGGTTTCCAAACGGCGGATTTTTTGCATGGCGAGACCGATCATATCGGCAATTGTCTGGTCATCGACTCCGGTGAGCACCTGCGCCAGATAGCCGAGGTGCATGTCCGGCGAGAGCAAAATGCTGCCGCCATCGGCTTCCAATTCGCCCGTGATGATCTTGAGCAGGGTCGATTTACCGACGCCGTTCGCGCCAACCAGACCGATGCGTTCGCCCATATTGAGGACAAGCGAAACGCCGTTGAGTACATTGTGGAGTCCATAGGTTTTTGAGATGTCTTTGGCAATCAACGCCATCATAAAGCAGCCCTTTCCGCCCCGCTTGCTGCGAGGTCATTTCAGTGAGTCGTGTCTGAAAGAGCGTTGTGGCGGAATCAAAACGCCACCCGGAGATTATCCTGAGTGGCGCATAACAAGCCTTTGGGAGGCGAATCGAATGTACAAAATGCGACAGCAAACAAGGATAATCCGTTTATACGGTTACTTGGCGCTGTCAGTGGTCATCCGAATGCCTTACTCTGTGTCAACGATAGTCCGGGAAATGGGGCGCATCACACACCATCTGCCGTGACAATTTAGATTATAAGCCACACCATCTATTTTTCAATAGGCCAAATGGCGGAAATTATGGCTTAGGGGAAAGGCTTTGCTTCAGCAGGGGGAGCGCATCTTCAATCCGTTTGACGAGGTGTTTGCCTTCGTTGCAGACGCCCCAGATGAAATTATTCAGCCAGCGGATGTCGTCGGTGATGCCGATCACGGGAATGCCTTTGGCGTATAGATAGCCGATTTCGGCGCATGTGCCGGAGTCGTGGTCTGGGCCAGTGAGCAGGGCTACACAGGCATCACAGGTGGAAAGCGACTCCATATCGGTGCGGAAAATGTGCTGCCGCATCCCTTCGTGAAAATCGGTCAGAACACCTGCATCCCGGTGCGGCACGAAAGTCTTATAACCCTCTTTTTCCAGCGCGGCGGCAATCTGTTCGATGAACCAGCGTTCATGGCTGTTGAACAACGGGCCAGCAACATAAATCAGCGTCATCATGTCCTCCATTCTGAGGAGTCATCTACAAATTGGATGGCTTCCGGCACTATAATGACTCGCTCAAGCCAATCTCTTCAAGAGGAATACCATGAGTGAAATCAATCCCACCGAAGGCTTAACCCTGCTTGGGCAGGAACAAAACCAGCCCAATAAGCAATTGGAAGCCTTCCCCAATATGAACCCCGGACGCCCGTACACGGTGACGCTGGTGTGCCCGGAATTCACCTGTGTTTGCCCCATGACCGGACAGCCGGATTTTGCCACCATCACCATCCGATATATTCCTGACCAGAAAATTGTGGAATCCAAATCGCTCAAGCTGTATCTGTGGTCATTCCGCAACGAGGGGCATTTTCATGAGCATGTGACCAATATCATTTTGGATGATCTGGTCACGCTGTTAGAGCCGAATTACTGCCACGTCAACGGGGCGTTCAGTGTGCGCGGCGGCATTTCGATTATTGTGGATGCGGACTATACCAAACCGGGATTTACCCCGAAGCTGCCGTCGTAAAGTCGGTGTCGTAATCCGGCGAGAGTGTGCCGAACAACCGATCCCAAATCACGGTGTAAAAGCCGAAATTGTGGTAACGGTCGGCGTGGTGTTCAGCATGGAAAGTGCTGGTGGAGATGTAGCGGATGATGGGCAAATTCAGCCAGCGGCGCGGGGCAGGCTCAACGCCGAGATGGCCCACCAGTCCAAA
Organism: Anaerolineae bacterium; assembly: GCA_019912965.1. Lineage (GTDB taxonomy): Bacteria > Chloroflexota > Anaerolineae > Aggregatilineales > Phototrophicaceae > CFX2. The sequence continues at coordinate 5,447 of JAIOHM010000103.1, read as the reverse complement.
AGCGACGTTCATGGTGAGATACAAAATCATGCCTGTGAACGAAGCCGAATAGATGGCAATCACCAACAGCCACAATGCGCCAAAACCCAATGTCTCGAACGGATTCAGCACGAATAGGGTCAGCGGGCGCGGATTTTCAAAGCGGTGGTGGGTGTCGTGGATGATGGGATACAGCAGGGGATGATGGGCAACGCGGTGGAACACATACATGGCAAAGTCCATCGCCATGAACAGAATCACAAAATCGACCAGCACGCCTAAAAGACTGCTTTCCGGTCGTAAACGGATTATATCTGCCCGCCACAGCACCGCGCCGATGAAGGTAATCAGCGAATTGAGCAGCACACAGGAAGCCGCCAGAATCACTTCCAGCCGTATAATGGGCGGGGGTGGTTCGGCATTGCGGTTATCGGCAAACAGCTTCACCAGCACATGCCCAATCACCAGAGTCGCCGCGAAAATAGCGATATTTTCCAGCGTGATCCAAAAGGCAACTTCGCCTAATGGCATGGTATACAGCGGGGCGATGAGTTGATCTAAGAAGTTCATGCTTATTTACCCCATTGGCCCCTGCGTTGGAATTGGCGTAGGGGTTCCTCCTATGAAATAGGGCGTGGATAGCTGACGATTTTCCGGTGCGAGAGTCCACCCCAACATAGCGGTGTTAAGACCCTCAATGTTTGGCACTACAAAATGTTTAAGATTACGGTTATCCAACTGCAAAAAATAAAATTCAGACGGTTGAGCGAGATAAGGATCACGATAAGCCAACATTGTCCCATCCGGCGACCACATGAAGTCATTTCCAGACGGCAAACTGAGGAAGGGTTGCAAATCTCCATCGTTCATTGTGGCGATACGAACTGCTGATGGCGTTTTGTCAAAATAACCATTAGGGTTGAACGTAAAGGTTTGGCTGGCAAAGGCGATGTCTTGTGTGTGCGGGTTGAGTGCCCATTCTGTAATGTGGTTATCATTTACTAAAACCGCTTCTCCACCCGGAAATTGATACCGTAGTGTTTGTGTGATGAGGCTGTCTGGATCGACACCCACACGCATAATGGTTGTGTCTGCCTGTACACTGAGTAGAAGGTTCTGTTCGTCGTACCACAGGGCTGAATAGCCTGCGTATCGTTCCGGCGGATACTCTGTTAACTGTTCCGGCGGTGGGTTGGTGAAATGCGTGATTTGCTCCAGTGTATCAAGATGGGTATCCCAAATAAAAATCTCATTGAACGGGAATATACCGGATAAGTAGCAGTAGGTCTGAAAGCTGATATAGCGTTTATCCGGCGACCAGTTGAAATTGCAAACCCCATAACTATCTGTTTCTATAATCTTGGTAGTAATCAGGCTCATATCAGAAACATGCAGTACATCAAGCTGCGTTCGATTGCAATGAGCATCCAAACAGCGGCTGGTTATGAATTGTTTGCTATCAGCTGACCACAGACGGAAAATAGGTCTATCGGGGAAGGCATCAGGAATTTCCGTGAAGTTGGGGACTGTGATCGGCTTTATATGCGAATGTTCCACATCATAGAGGTAGCTGTTCATTCCTTCACGGGTGTAATCCACAAACGTAATGTAGCGACTGTCTGGTGACCACTGTGGTTGGCTAATGCCGGAAACATCATCACTATCAGCTAAAATGGGCGTAATGGAACGAATGCTGCTATCCAGCAAGTCCATTAGCATTAACCCGACTGTGTAAACCACACTACCCCCGTCAGGATCGGTATAGCAGAGCAGCAGCCAATGTCCATCTGGGCTGGTTTCGTGGCATGGGCGAAGATAATTGCTGAGTGTGAGGGTTTGTTCTGACGCATCGGGGTTCGTCGGGTCAATCCAGTGGAGTGTGTAAATAGAGTCGTAGAAGGATTGGGATGTGGATCTCTCCACCGTAGCATAGAGAAATCGGTAGGATGGCGATATCACAGGTTGTGCGGCTGTCGGCAGCACCGTACAAAATAGACATACTGCCAAAACGATCCACTTCACACGAATTATCCCTTGGTTGTATCTATGCTTAACTGCTCAAGAGGCTTGTCTCAGAACGCTTAGAAATTATCCCGCGCCGCTGAACATCGGAATCGGTGTTGGCGTTCCATCTACGAAATACGGCACATTTGACTGCCCATTTTCCGGTGCTAAACCCCATCCCAACACTTCAACATACACGCTGTCTCTGCTGGGCAGCGTAAAATGCTCTACTTTGCGGCTCCCCATGTGCAGAAAATAGAGATCGTTTGGTTCGCGGTAGTAATCAGGATTATTTGTGCTGGTATAGCCCAGCATTTCTCCATCCGGCGACCAGCGTAAATCATAGCCTGCGGGTGCGCTGATAAAGGTTTGCAGGTTGCCATTTTCGACGGATGCAGCCTGAACGGAAGCCTGAGTCACTTCCATACTCTGTTCACCACTATCATAGGTTTTCACGGTCAGCGTTTGGCTGAGGAAGGCTATATCTCCCGTAACTGGGTTGAGACTCCATTCGCGGGCGTAAGTATCATTTAAAGTAACGGATGCAGCGCTGGGGAACTGGTACAGCAGCGATTGTGTGACGAAGTTCTCGTTATCTGCGCCGACTCCATAGATGATGGTATAAGCTTGTGCGCCCAACAGCAGCGTTTGCGCATCGTACCACAGCGTTGAGTAGTTCGCGTGCCGTTCGGGTGGATACTCTGCCCATTCTTCCGGCGGAGGATTAGTGAAATGGGTGAGCTGCTCAAAGGCATCGAGCTTCGTATCCCAGATAAAAATTTCCCGGAACGGCGGGGGCAAACCACCTGATAAGCAGTACGTCATCAGACTGATGTAGCGGTTATCCGGCGACCAGTTGAAATCGCAGAGTTCAAAGCCGTCGGTCTCAAATGTTTTAGATACCACCACACGCATATCACCCACACGCAGTACTTCAAGCTGTGTGTTTATGCATTGGGCATCCAGACAGCGGCTGGTGAGGATATGCTGGCTGTCGGCTGACCACAGGCGAAAAATCGGTCTGTCACCCCAAATATCAGGATCGTCCGTAAAGTAAGGGACGGTAATCAGCGTTCCCGCCGCCTTTTTCACATCATAGACGTAACTGTTGTAACCGTAAAAAGTGTAATCGGCAAAGACGAAGTAGCGGCTGTCCGGCGACCATGCAGGTTCATTCAGGTGGGATATGTCATCGCCATCCACCATAATCGACGCAATCGAATGAATACTGGTATCCACCAAATCCAGCAGCATGAGGCCACGCGTATAAACGATGCCATTCCCACTTGGATCGTAATAACACAAGGGTAGCCAGCGCCCATCTGGGCTGGTTTCATGGCAGGGATTTAAATAATCGTCTAAGGTAAGCCTTTTTTCCGGCATATCGGGGTTCGTAGGATCAACCCAATGCAGTGTATAAAGTCGCCGTCCACTTACCGGCTGAGTCGAATACATAAAGCGATAAGAGGGTGTTACTGATGACTGCGCGACTGTCGGCAGGATGACACTAAAAATCGCCAGCATCCCCGCGAACCAACCTAATTTCCACTTAGTCATGAGCCACATAGTCCGCTAAATAATCGCGCAGTTCATCCAGCGACCGCACCAATTTATTGAGCGAACACTCGATCATCAGGTTGATGGTTTGGTGGGTGAATTGCAACCGCCAATCAGTATAGATGCCGACGATATGTTTACCTTTGGCATAGGCATAACCCATTTCCCATGCAGTGCCGTCGTCGGTGGTGATGCCGTTCAGGTTGGCAATGATAATGTCACAGCGGTCAATGGCGTCGCAGTCTTCAGCAAAAATGCGCGGAATATTATCGGCATTTTTCATCTGCCCTTCTTTGCCGTCACGGTGCGGCAGGAAGGTGGTCATACCTGCTTCGCGCGCGATTTGCTCCAACTGTTCATCAAACCAGCGTTCGCCTTCGTTAAACAATGGGCCAGCAATGTAGGCATTTAGTTGTGTCATAGTTTTTATGGGTGGTTGTTGGGATTATCAGTCAGTAAGCCTTCAGCAGCGGCAGCAGCTAAAAGATGGTTATCCCCACTTATGAAAGTGACTGATTGGTTAAGGAATTGGCTGGCTTGGAGCGCACACGCCAGTTGAATTGCATCTAAGGTTCGAAGTGGATATTGAGTGACCAAATTCCGAGCATTTCTGAGAAGCGGTTTATCAACATCTATGGTCAAATAATCTGTTTTCAAATGGGAAAGAAAGGCATTCTGCAAACCTGTTACCGAAGTAGACGAAAGCGTTTTTTCTCGTTCCCTACGTTTTAGCAGAGAGAAAAATTCGATCTGAGCCAATTCGGAGATGACAATTCCATGCCCCGATATAGGTAATATCCAACTTTTTACCCAAGTTGAACCTGTTTCTGTAAGATAGCGCTTTGCTAGAGCACTCGTATCGACAAAGAATGTCGTCAATATAAACCCCGATCTTCATCAATCAGTTCTTCTGATGGACGCGCCCCCGGCGGCATTTTGCCGAGTTGTTCGATTTCTTTGTCAGAAACAGGTTGAATATCTTCTGGGATACCCAGTTCTTCCGGCGTGGCAAGGATGCCTGCCGCCATGAGCTTTGCGCGAACAACTTCACGCTCTGAGGTAGGGTCAACTGATGGTGGTACTGCTGCTGAACGAATCACCAATTCGATTGGCCCAGCGGGAATATCATCCGGCAGTTTGATGTTTAATTGGCGGTCTTCACCGACGATGGCGGATAACTTGATGGCGACCATGTTGCTACCTCATTTCGATGGTCAACAGATAACCAAATTATAACAGGGTTTTACCTTGATCCGGCGACGGCTAAGCTATCAATAACCTCGGCGGCGAGTTCGTAATGCCCGAAGGTCGGGATAATGTAGGCGTCATGCCCTAGACGACATCTCCCCGCATTTTCAAACCGTTTTATAATTGACGCATACGAACTTATGTGCTACGATATGCTGTAGGGGCGCAATATATTGCGCCCGCTTCACCCAATGTGAAATCTGCACAAAACCCTTCGCCGCATTTGCAGAATTTGCCGCATTTTTCGCACATTACCAATCCATAATACTCCCCATCAAAGAGTCGCAAGATTCACACAAAATCCATGTGCGAATCTGACGAATTTTGCGAATCTTTCCCGTATTTTCTGGAAACCAATAACCAATAACTAAAAACCGATAACTGACAAACCCATTCCGACAACGACGACATTGACGACATCTCCCCTCAATCAAGTATCATTTGCGACAAAAGCACTCCGCCGCAATGGCAATCGCCGCAAAAAGTCTTGCTCCCCTCTCCAAATTGGTTGAGAGGACGTGAACTTGCCCCGATTCAGTGGAGGAAAAAAGAAGAGACAGGTACACTGAATTGAGGAGCAGAGAAGAATGGCAATAGATCGAAGAAGCTACACGGAAGAATTCAAACGGGAAGCAGTGAGGTTAATGGAAAGCAGCGGT
>JAIOHM010000102.1 GCA_019912965.1 Anaerolineae bacterium | reverse complement strand
ATGAGTTTTCTAGTATAGCTCCCAAAATAAGTTCCTAACATCGTGACTGATTGCTGAACTCGAAGCTCAACGATCACGAGAACTACCCGGTTACGATGTCGGTAAGCAGTTTAAGGAGATGTATGAGAAAAGTCATACACTCCCCGTCCCAACCGCCGACATTGACATTTGCGACATGCCTGCCTCCCTCATTCCCGCCGACAACCCCTACGGCAATTTTGCACAATTTGAATCCTAGTGCTTCATACCTTTCTTCTCAGAAGCCATTTGAATATTCGGAATTTTTCCTCGTAGGGGCGTAACATGTTACGCCCCTACAGAAGCGATACAACATGAATTTCCAAACGGTTTCTCAGAATTGGAAACACGGAACCCAGAGACGCCTTTTACTCATCCCTCATATCTCATCCCTTCTTTTTACTCATCCCTCATACCTCATCCCTTCCTTCCCTACTCCCGCCGTTCCCACTCCGCCCCACGAATCGGCTTCAATGCCCGCCACGCCGGCGCAACCGGAACACTCCCCAACTCCCGTGCCAACTGCCGCGCTGCCAGACCCACAATCGCCGCGAACGTGGGATAAGCCAGCTCAACTTCCGCTAATTGCTCAACCGTGAGGCCGCCAGCCATGCCCGTCGCCACCATCTGCACAATCTCAACCGCCTGCTCACCCACCACATATGCGCCCAATAGCGTATGCTGTTCCCGATCCACAATCAGCTTACAAAAACCCACCGTTCGCCCATCAATCACCGCCCTGTCCATATCCCCATAAGGCACAACCGCAGCCGCATAACCGCCGTGTTCCTTCGCCTGTGCTTCCGTCATCCCCACGCTGCCATATTCCGGGTCGGTGAATCCCCCGTGAGGTACAAGCCGGTGTTCAGCCTTCCGTTCCATACCCAGCAGCGCATTTTCAACCGCGATTCGGGCTTGATAACTCGCGCTCTGCACCAGCATCATCCGCCCGGTGATGTCCCCCGCCGCGAAGATATGGGGCGCTTGGGTCTGCAAATAATCATTCACCTGAATATACCCACGCTCAGTCGTTACCCCCGCCGCTGGCAGATTGAGCGCATCCACATTCCCCGGCCAGCCCACCGCCATCACTACCGCCTCGGCATTGATGACCTGTTCCGCCCCATCATATTGATAAAACAGGGATTTCAGTTTGCCCTGCGCCTCAATCCGCGTAATTTTTTGGATGCCTGTGATGAGCTGAATGCCGTTCTGCTCAAATTCCCGCGCCATCGTTTCTGAAACCAACGCATCTTCTGCGATCAGGATACGCGGCGCGATGTCCAGCACCGTCACCTTTGCCCCGAACGCCTCAAAGATCGAAGCCAGTTGGCAGCCCGTCGCCCCGCTGCCCACAATCACCACCGACTCCGGCAGATGTTTCAGCGTCCAGATGTCGCTGTGCGTCAGCGTATGCTCAATTCCCGGCAGGTTCAGCCGTCGTGGAGAACCACCCACGCACAGCACAAATCGTTCCCCGCTGATCATCTGCCCGTTCGCCGTTTGGATGGTATGCGCGTCCACAAACTGCGCGTTCCCGCTTTGGCTGAACGTTTCCACGCCCACATCCGCCAGATGTTCCAGCAGTTGTTTCTTCTCTTGTACCTGATAAATCACCTGCTGCGTCCGCGCGATTACCGCCCCAAAATCCACGCGCGGCTGTGCATCCAATATCAGTCCATACGTTTCAAACTGCCCCGCGTCCCGCATCAACCGGGCGGCTTTTGCCAGCACCCGCGTCGGCGCACAGCCGTCATTGGTACACGTTCCGCCCAAACGCCCCCGTTCTACCAATGCCACGCTTGCGCCCAACTCCCGCGCTCGTAAAGCTGCCGTCACACCCGCCGGGCCGCCCCCGATAATCACCATATCATTCATGCTGTATCCCCATCATCTTTGCTCGATGTTTGAGAACCAGCTTAACAGGCTTTGATGAATTTGCGCTCAGTCTTGAGAGGGATTTTTATGGGGAATGAGTAGGGGCGCAACATGTTGCGCCCCTACAGAACATTCATCGCTTTTGCAGATCAGGGTCTACTCGAACTCCACCTTCACACCCAGCGAACCCACCACGAACTCGTCGCCGTTACTCAAGGCGTAGGGTTTTTCCGGTTCGAGCTTGTCGCCGCGCAAATAGGTACCGTTGGCACTGTAAAGATCGGTGATATACAGCGTCTCTTTGCTGACGTGTAACCGGGCATGTGCCCGCGAAACGCCGCGTTCCTGTGCGCCGTAACGGGTCAAATCCACGTCGGGCTGGAAACCGCCCATTTGGAAATCCGCCCGCCCGATGATGGCAATCTTGCCCGTCCCCAGTGTAATCTGTTCGCTCATCCCGCGAACAACGAGGTTGATCTGGGCAGGATCACTGCCTGAATCGGCCTCGGCATCTGGCTTGACGGCCAGCAGTTTTTGCAGAATACGGTTGCGCGTCAGGATAACAGTTTGATACTGTGCTGGAGGGCGTTCCTGTAAAGGCCGTGTGCCAAAATTTTTGTTCTCGTCCATTCCAAGCCGTTCCATCATCACCCCGACAAGTTACACACATTGTAATCCAGATTTAGAGTATGGTGCAACATTCCAGCCGTTTCGATGGGCATTTCTACCTATTTGCTAACGTATTTCCGCAGCAAAAGAAATCCTTCATATCCCCATTAGCTGCTGCCCAAAAATCCCAGAACCGTTCGGTTGAACAATTCCGGTTGCTCCATGCTCGGCATATGGGCAGTATCCGGCAGCACAACCTTTTTGGCGTTGGGAATTTGGGACGCCATTACATCACCAGCCCGCAGAATTTCGCTGTTATCCAGCGTGCCGGTCACGATCAACGTTGGCACATGAATTTCGTTCAGCCGCCCAACCGCTGGCGGATTCAGCGGATTCAGTGGGTTCATGTCCGCCGCCCACGTCCCGTTCGCCAGAAAGATTCGGTTCATCCGTGCGGCCTGTTGCCGAACCTGTGGATTAACCTGTTCTGGCTGACGGAATTGCCCGTCAATCCAGATGCGGATTTGCAAATCCGAAGCCGTTTCAAGATCACCCTGCTGCACCGCGCCCATCATTTCCATAAGATAGGGTGGCGGTTCACCTTGCAATTCAAACCCACCCGGCACAGCCGAAACCAATGTTAGCGAAGCCACCATCGCCGGATTTTCCAACGCGAAATCCATAATAACCTCGCCGCCCGTCGAACAGCCGACCAGATGCGCCCGTTCCACTTTGAGATGCTTCAAGGCCGCGCCTAGATCCGCTCGACGTGAAATCGGTGATTGCACCAAACTCGACTTCCCGAAGCCGCGCATATCGAAACGGATGACGCAGAAGTGCTGCGCGAAGACTTCCCATTGAGCATCCCACATACCGCTGTCCACAAATCCAGCGTGGTTCAGCACCAGTGTTTCGCCTTCACCTACCATCTCGTAATACAGCTTGCCGCCCTCAACTTCGATGTAACCGTTGGTTGTCTGCATCAGCCTATTCCCTTCCTTCGTTTTATGCACTATTCATAGGGTAAACTGAATTGGATGACACCTATTGTCACCGAAGTTTGAGAGGGAATTTATGCGCGCAGATCGTTTACTGGCGATTACCATGCTGCTGCAAACGCGCGGCAAAATGACCGCGGAGGCTCTTGCGGAAGAACTGGATGTTTCCCGCCGTACCATCCTGCGGGACATCGACGCCTTATCATTTGTGGGTATCCCCGTCTATGCCGAAGGGGGACACGGCGGCGGAATCGCGCTGGACGAAAATTACCGCCTGACACTCACTGGACTGAAAGAAACCGAAGTCCATTCCTTATTCATTTCCGGCAACAACCAACTGCTCAAGGATATTGGATTGGGCGAAGCTGCCGAAAATACCCTGCTGAAGTTGTTCGCGGCGCTGCCCGCGCTGCATCGCCCCTCGGTTGATCACATCCGCCAGCGCATTCATATCGACCCGCTGTGGTGGTGGCAGGATGCCGAACCACTGCCTTTTTGGGCAGAACTTCAGCAAGCGGTGTATGAAGACCGCCCAATTCAGGTGATTTACCAGAACTTCAACGGGGCAGTAGCCGAACGGATTCTCGAACCCTACAGTCTGGTTGCCAAAGCCAGCAATTGGTATCTGATCGCCAAACGCGAGGGCGAACTCCGTACTTACCGGGTATCGCGGTTGCAACAGGTGACAATATTGGATAGGCATTTTCAGCGCCCGCCCGATTTTGATCTGGCGCTGTATTGGAAGGAACATGCTCAGGATTTCGTGGCGGCCATTTCCGAATACAGTTTTACGCTGCGAATCGAAGGCGAACGAATGAACTTTGTAAAGTGGCTGATGACAGGGCGGTATGAGGTGATCGACCAGCCGCGTGATGAGGGCTGGCTGACGGTTCGTTTTTGGGTCGAATCTGCCGATTTAGCCAGGATGCTGGTCTTTGGGTTAGGGGCGCAAAACGTTCAAATTGTTGAGCCGAACGAACTTCGCGAAGCTGTGCTGGAAACCGCACGGCAGCTTGTTGAAACTATTGACCCCTGAAAGCCACTGACTCATAGTACCCTTTAGGTTTCCGAATTTTCGTAAATTTTTCACGATTGGCGATTGCAATCGCCTAAAAATTGTCATAACATATAAACAAGTCTTCATTCTTTATCAATTTTCATTGAGGGTGTCCAGATGTCTTACTTCTTTCGGGAACAGACTGCGAGCGATCTTCAACCAGCTCAACATCAGCTGCTGGATTTGCACACGGCACTACACCCGCGCGTTCGCAACCATAATATTGATCTCCACCCGCGCTGGCAAAAATCAACAATTGTTTCTAATCAATCCGCCGCCGCGCTCGAACATGACAATACCCCGGTGCTGACCTACTTCCGTTCACTGGAACAGGCACAGCAGGTCGAAAAGCTGATGGGACGTGATAATGTAGCGGTCAGCACCGAAGTCGAAACCCATCGTCACCCGGTCATCGAACTCCGCTTGACCCCCGAAACCTTCGCGGTTGAACTGGTGCTTTCACCCTATGCATGGTGGGATCAGCAGAATTTCGTCGGCAAACTGGAACTTCCCCATCACCGGAGTGCCTTCCGCGGTCTGGTGCGCGAACTGGACAGCGATACCTGTTTCGGTTTCTGGAGCGGCACACACCTGAGCGACATGCATCTGACCACCGCCCAACTCCTCAAGGGGCGGGTGATGGACGAGTGGATGGCGACCTTTGCCGATGGTCAGGATTGGCTGCGAATTGGAAAGTGGTTCAACACCGCCGAGATGGAACCCAATGCGCTGGTGGCCGAAGCCTTCGAGGCCATCAAATCGCTAAGCCCGATCTATAACTTCATCCTGTGGACAAGCAACAATAACTTCCACAGTTTCTACGAAAAACGCGAACGCACCCTACGGCGTTCATACAATTAATCCGCCGTGTCTTTTTCTTCATCAGAGGCTTGTCCATTATTGACAAGTCTCTTTTGATTCAGACCATCTGAATTGCACCTGACTCATCATCTTGGCTACAATAGGCAAGTTCTTAATGTAATCTGAGTTTTGGTAACAGCTCGCCAACAATTATGACTTCCACACCGCAGACCGCCCCCAAGACCGACCGTTCTAATCTGATTGCGCGCTTCACAACGGCGGTTGTTGCCGCGCCGTTGGTGCTGCTGGTGACCTATCTGGGTGGTGTACTGTTTTTGGTGACATGTCTGGCGTTTGCCGCGCTGGCACTGCTGGAATTTTATGCATTGGGTCATGGGCGGCATGTGCAGGGTAATTACATCATCGGCCTGCCGATTGTGATCGGTATGGTGCTGGCATTTACCTCCGGGCGTTACGAGCTTGAATTGGCGATGCTCGGTCTGGCAGTAGTGGGGGCTGTGATTATCGAGGCCATCCGGCACGTGGGCGATGGTCGTTTCGCTCTGTACCGTGTCGGTATCACCCTGGCCGGATTAATTTACGCGGGTTTCCCAGCCGCATTTCTGGCAGATATCCGCAATCTGCCCAACGGGATGCTCTGGGTTTACATGATTTTTTCGCTGACATGGGGCACGGACACACTGGCTTATTTTGGCGGACGCTTCTGGGGCAAAACCCCACTTGCCCCGCGCATCTCCCCCAAGAAAACCGTCGAAGGTGCTATTGTTGGTTACATCGGCGGGGCAGTTGCGGCAGGGGTGGCGCTGTTGATCGGCGGCCAACTGAGTCCGGTTTTTATCCCGCTGCTGGTGCTGGGGCCGCCGGTCGCCATCCTCGGCGATCTGTTTGAGTCGCGCATGAAACGCTTCTTTGATGTCAAGGATTCGCACGTCGCGGGCATCAACATCATCCCCGGACATGGCGGTGTTCTCGACCGTACCGATGCCCTCATCTGGGTCGTCGCGCTGTGCTGGGGATACTTCCGCCTGACGGGTATCGCCTAGCTATAACACAATCTTTACCTCCTTCTATCCAAAAGTACTCGTTACATCAAGTTTCGTGCAGTTTCACCCTGTGCTATACTCTCAAACATGACGTTCAACGAAGACCAACCGCCGGAATGGATTACGCAGGCTAAAGCGCGTGGTTTAGGGAACGTGCTCGGTCTGGCGCTGGATGTGCTCGAACCGCTGGGGCCTTTAGGGGCACAGGTGGTATGGTTGACGCAGCCCGTGTTGGGTTTGTGGATTCCGAGGGCGACATTGGGAGAACTTGCCGAGGCACTGGATGCTCCCGGTGGTGTCGAACGTTTGCGGCACATGCTGGAAAGTCATGAATGACAGTTTAACGATGTTTGGGGAATTCCGGTAACATCCGGTTCTAGCGGGCAGCAATCAAAAAAGGATTGCCGACTGTGGACAGCATAACCCAGGTTTTGACCGTATTGATTTTGCTGCTGGCGATGGTCGTCAGCGTAATTGTGACGCAGTTCATCCGACGGCGGCGTGACCTGTTTGCTCTGCGCGAAATCCCGGCTTACACCGCTTTACCCATGCGCGTGGGCGAGGCGATTGAGGCTAACCGTCCGGTGCATATTTCGTTGGGCAGCGCCGGGTTAGGTGGCAGCAGCACCCTGCTGGCGCTGGCGACTGCCGAATTGTTTTATCAGGCAGCGGGGCGCGCCGTCATCGGCGGCATCCCTCCGATTTTGACCGTCAGCGACCCAACTGCTATCCCTTTAGGACAGGATACTTTACGCCGGGCATATGCCGCACGTGGACGGCTTGACCGTTACCGCCGGGGCAGTATTCGCTGGTATCCGGGCGGTTCACGTTCACTGGCATTTGCCGCTGCTTTAACCTCCACTTTGGCTGATGATAATGTGGCTACCAATCTATTGGCGGGCAGTTTTGGCCCGGAACTGGCATTAGTGGCCGAAGCCGCCGCCCGCCGTGACCAGAGTGTGATCGCTACCAGCGATAACCTGGAAGGGCAGGCTGTAGCTTATGTAATGTCTGACCCGCCGCTGATTGGTGAAGAAGTCTTCACGGCTGGAGCGTATCTGGGTGGTTCACCATCACAGGTTGCCAGCCTCGTCACGCTGGATGTGCTGCGGGTGGCGTTGTTGATTGTCATCTTCATCCCAACCGCAATTGCAATCGGGGATGCTATTTTAGCCGGACGTTTCAGCGCGGCCATCGCCCGCATTTTTGGGGGAGGCTGAGCATGACACGACTTGGGGCGGCTATCGCCTCGGCCATCGCCATTGGCATCGGTCTGTTGACGCTCATCGGTTTGCTGATGGGGTCGGGGATTTTTACCACTTTAGCCAATGTTTTCTTACAGCTTACCGTCATTACGGCAGCCGTAGCGGTGTTGATCGGCATCGCCAATTTGATCGGTGTACATGGCTTACGGCTGATACAACGCAAAGGCGGCTGGCTCTACAGCCTCGTGCTTTTAATTAGTCTGCTCGGTGTACTGCTGCTGGCGGTGCTGGAACGGGCGGGTGTGCTCACCGGGCGACCTGCTCCAACGGCGGTGCTGCTGGAAAGTGTGCAAGTCTCTATTGAATCAGCGTTGGCGGGTTTGGTGTTGTTCGCGCTGGTGTACGGCGCTTTACGTTTGATGCGCCGCCGGGTCAGCGCCGGGATGCTGCTTTTCACGCTGGTGCTGCTGGTGCTGCTGGCGGGTGCGCTGCCATTACCTGCTTTAACACCTTTAGTTGCCCTGCGTGATTGGCTGCTGGCGGTTCCGGTGAGCGCCGGAGCGCGTGGCATTTTACTCGGTATCGCTCTGGCGACGGTTGTCACCGGGGTGCGCGTGTTGATCGGCCAGGATCGGTCGTATCGGGAATAGCGTATCACGTAGGGATGAACGGCTCGTTCGCCCTACCTTAGGATAAATGGCGTATGAACGATGATTTCGACAAGCTGCGGCCACCGGATGATGATAACGAAGATGATGATTCGTTAGACTGGCTGCCAGACGACTCCAAAAAGAAGCCGGGTAAACAGGGCGAGGAACTGGGTTTTACCGGGCAGCTTGATTGGCGCAAGGATGTCGAGCAGGCTTTCAACGATCAGCTCGGCAAAGCCGATGATGACTCTTTTGATTGGCAACAATCCGCGCCGTCATCAGGCAGCAGTTCATCATCGCCTTCGGGCGGTTTTACCGGGGAACTGGACTGGAAGAAAGTAGAGTCGAGCGCACCCGGTAGCACAAACGCGGATGATGATGTGCTGGATTGGATGCAGGCCGAGCCAAGCGAACCAACCCTGCCTTCCGAACCGACCGAAAAACTGACGCCAACAGATGACGACGAACCAATATTTGAGGATGATGAACGTCCTGTGCCGGAAGCGACTCAGGTTGATCCGCTGGCGTGGATGAAAGAACTGGATGCGCCTCCGACCACAGGTGAGGAAACCCTTTCGCCTGATCTCGATGATTTCGCAGAAATCGAAGAAAATCCGCTGGCGTGGATGCAGGCGTTCGATGACGAGCAGGAAACCAGCGCTGCCGAAGCACAGTTCAGCCCCGAACCGGACGATGAAGAAGAAGTGCCGGAACAGCTCGCATGGCTGAAGGCTTATGCGCCCTCGGAAGAACTGGAAGACACTGAACAACCTGCTTTTGACCTGCCCACCACCGACTCGCTGAAACCGCTGGACGAAATGCCTTTGTGGTTAGGGGAAGCGCTAGCAGATGCCGCCCCTGCCGCAGAGGAAGATGATTTATTTGGTGGATTGGATGAGGCATTGGGTATCAGCGATGTATCCGAGGCGGCGGAGGATGATATACCGGATTGGCTGAAAGCGGCTGCCCCCGGTTCTGCCCCTGTGCAGGAATCAGCGCCCCCGGCTGCTGAACCGGAAGGTGATATCTTCGCACAGTTGGGTTTACCCGCTGTTGAGACAGGTTTCGACTTTCTGGATGAAGCCCCTGCCGACGAACGACAGGATTGGTTCGCCGAAATGGACGAAGCCCCTGCCGCAGCCGATGAATCACCCAACTGGTTGCAGGAGTTGGGCGATTATACGGAGGAAGAACCCGCCCCGGCTGTCGACTTGCCAATGGCTGATGACGATTTTCTGCAAGAATTTCGGCCTGAGCCTGCGGCTGATGACGAACTCCCCTTCCCGGACTTCGACGATTTTAATGCGCGTGGTTTGGAAGACATCGACAAACTGCTGGAAACCTATCACGATACCGGGCCGGATACTGCCGTCAGCGGTACGCTTTCTGAAGGCGATCTTGACCGTTTGCTTTCCGATAGGGAAGTCGAGCGCGTCCGGGCACGGCGCGGGGGCGAAGTACCCATCACCGGGTTATCGCCGGATGCCCCTGACTGGCTGACCGAAATTGGAGCGTCAGTCGGTTCGGTAGATGAACTATCAGCAGCGGCTATCGTCCGCAAACGGGCGCAAAAAGAAAAATCGCTGGACGAACTTTCCGACCGCCTGTACGCGCTCCACGAAGCCGGAATGGATGTGGGCGAAGCACAGGATACAGGCGAGTCCGAGGTGATTAAGTCCCTGCTTCCGGGTGTTGACCAAATGCTGTCCTCGTCGCCCGTGAGAGCCGGTTTGCCGGGGTTGGCTGTACAAGTATCTGTCACCGAAGCACAGCTCGATAAAATCAAACTGCTTAAAAATCTGGTAGCCATCGAGGACGAAAAGCCCCGCGCCCGTCCTTCAGCTATTGATCTGACGCTCGATTCTCCCAATCTGGATGACCTGCTGGATGAACCAGATATTGGCGGTCTGGAAATTGAAGAACCTGTCCCAGCACCGGTTGCCGCCCGTACCCGCTTCCGCCCCAAACTGGATCGCCTGCTGGTTGCCTTGCTGGTCACAGCAGCGGTAATCCTGCCCTTCTTCGTCAGTAGTGTGCGATTGGGTGAGCTTCCACCCGCGCAATTTGCTGCTGGCAGCCGGGGCGCGGTCGCTTATAGTCAGGTGGATGCGCTGGGACGCGGCGATCTGGCATTGGTGGCGGCTGAATACGGCCCAACGGGTGCGGCAGAACTGGATGATACGCTGGATGCCCTGCTGCGTCATATTCTGATGCGCGGCGCAAAACCTGTTTTGGTCAGCGGGAACGCGGCAGGTCTGCTGCACGCCCGTAACGTGATGGAAAATCTGACGACCGATCCGTTGTTCCTGAATGCTATTGATCGTTCTGGCAGCCCACTGGTCGCCAATCAGGATTACTACACCATTCGTTTTCTGGTGGGCGAAGTGATCGGCTTGCGCGCTTTCAGTCAGGATGTATCGGCGTTGGTCGGGGTCGATGTAAACGGTCAGCCGACGAATTTAAATGTCGCTTCCCTGCGGGATTTCGCGCTGGTGGCGGTGATTGCTGAACGGGGTGAAGATGCCCGCGCATGGGCAGAGCAGGTTGCACCGTTAGCCGGGCAGCCATTATTGCTGGCGAGTGGTTTTTCTGCCGCGCCACTGGTTGAACCCTATGCTGTTCCCGGTTCGCCCAGTGCCATCAACGGTGTGGGCGGCCTGCTGGTCGGCTTCCGCGATGCCTATACTTACCGCGAAATGCTGGATGTGGCGATGGGTCTGCGTCCGCCGTTGAGTGTTCCCGAATCTCCAACGCCCACAACGCCCCCACCGACAGCCATACCGACTACAGAACCGCCTCCAACTCAGGAATCCTTCAGTGTGGTTCCAGTGGAAGGAACCGGTACAGAAATCCCACCAGAAACCAGCCCAACGGCGGAAATCAACGAGCCGACGCTGCAACCGACAACGGCTGCACCAACCGATTCACTGCCTGCCACTGCTACACCGCGTCCGCCAAGCGCCACGCCGCGCCCACCAACCAGCACCCCAACAGTTACCCCAACAGCCGGAACGGGTGTGCGCGCGGTCGTCAATTCATCACAGGGCGTGAATGTACGCGAAGGGGCAGGGCGCACTTTCCCGCCAATTGATACACTCGAACCGGGGACGATTGTGGAAGTCATCGGACGGGATGCAACCGGTGAGTGGATTGAAATCCGTCTGGATGATGGGCGCGAAGGCTGGATTTCGGCAGGCTTACTGCTGATTGAAGAACCGGAGCTTGAACCCACGCCCACACAGGAAGGTGCATTCCGCAATCCAGACTCAAAGGATGTCGGATTGGCGCGGATACGGGCGGGGCAAGTTTTACAGGAACAGCCAGAAACCACGCCCGAAGTTACGCTTGAAGCGGTGGTGGAAACCACGCCGGAAGCAACCGCCGAAATTATCGCCCAACCCATGACGGTTTCGGTAGTGGCACAATCCGCGCCGGATACCCGTCAGGAACGCTGGTACGGCATGACGCTGGGGTTAATGGTTATCATTGTGCTCATCGCGCTCGGCGCAGTCGTCAACATCTTGCGCGCGGTCTTCGGGAGGGGGAAAGCGTGAACGGTGAACAGATCGGTTTATGGGCCGGGTTCGTTTTTACGCTGATGGTTTTCAGCTACATTCTGGGCGATAACTTTTTATACCGGATTGCGATTTATGTGTTCGTCGGTCTGGCGGCGGGCTACCTGACCATCGTTACGGTGGAAGGGGTGCTGCTGCCCTGGGTACGCGGCACATTGTTGTCCTCTACAGCGGGTGTAGGCGGTCTGGTCATCGGCATTATTCCGTTCATTCTCGGTCTGCTGCTTTTGCTGAAAACCTCACCGCGATTAGGGCGCTTGGGCAATCTGGCAATCGCCTTCATCATCGGCGTCGGCACAGCCGTCGCGCTGGTGGGTGCGGTTTCCGGCACGCTGATTCCGCTGGCACAATCAACCGGGAGCAGCGTGCGGATTGATGTGCTGAACGGCTTTTTGATTTTCATTGGTGTTTCCAGCACTTTAGTTTATTTTCAATATCTCGCGCGGCGGCGGCCTGATGGTCGGGTGCAGCGCGGTTTGCTCGTCCGGGCGGTCGGCGGATTAGGGCAGGTTTTCATCATCATCACCCTCGGCGCGGTGTATGCCGGGGCGATTCTGACCAGCCTGACCATTTTCACCGAACGCATCAGCTACATCCTGGCGCGCATCACCGGAGGCTAACTTTATGGCGGACGGTTCAATTCTGGCAGCCGATTTCGGCAATGTGCTCACCCGCGTCATCCTGATTGATCTGGTGGATGGGGTGTATCGTCTGGTGGCGCGCGGCGAAACCCGCAGCACAGGCGATTTCCCGGTGGGTGATGCCCGTTATGCGCTGGTGCGGGTAGCCGAACAGATCACAAATATCACCGGACGCAAACTGCTGGACGACAAAGGCCGGATCATCACACCGGAACAGCCTGACCGTTCCGGCGTCGATACCTTTCTGGCAACGGCCAGCACCGGACGTTCACTGCGTACCGCGCTGGTTGGCCTTGTGCCAGAAGTGAGTATCGCCAGCGGATTGCGGGCAGCAGCGGGAACCTATGTCGATATTGTCGAAACGCTGACTCTGGACGATATGCGTTCAGAGGAAGATCAACTCAACTCACTGGTCATCAGCCGACCGGATTTGATCTTCATCACGGGCGGGACGGAAGGCGGCGCACAGGAACCAGTGCTGAAGCTGGCACGGTTGGCGCGGCTGGCGATCCGGCTGCTGGGCAGCAAACCAGTTGTGCTTTACGCCGGGAACAGCGTCATCGCCCCGCAGATTCGCGCCCTGTTCGATGGCATCACCAAAGTATTCATTTCGCCTAACGTGCGTCCGGCGCTGGAAAAAGAAGAACTGGAAGCTGCACAGTTACAGTTGGGGCTGGCTTTCGATGAGCAGCAGGCCAGCAAAGGCGGCTTCGGCGCGCTGGGCAGCATGAGCAAGTTAGGCGTTTTACCCACCGCCCAGAGTTATAACCTGATTACCGATTATCTCGGCAAATCGCTTGAGGGCAATGTGCTGGCGGTTGATGTGGGCAGCGCGGTCAGCACCCTATCCGCTTCGGTTAATGGTCGGATCAACACCACTATTCGCACGGATGTTGGCTTGGGGCATAGTGCCCAGAGTTTGCTGGCACTGGCGGGCGAAACTGCGCTTAAACGCTGGCTGCCGTTCGTCAGCTCGTCGAACCAGATCGTTCATTATGCGCTCAATAAATCGTTACGTCCCGGCACGATTCCCGAAACGCTCAAAGGGTTATATATCGAACACGCCCTGCTGCGCGAAGGAATTGCCGAACTTTTACGCGCTTCGCGGCCTTCGTGGACGAAAGGGTTGAACAGCACTGCGCCAACGCTCATGCCAGCGTTCAACCTCATCATTGGGGCGGGGTCGGCGCTCACACGCACCGGGAACGCAGGTTACAGTGCGATGCTGTTGATGGACTCGCTTCAGCCAACGGGCTTAACCACATTGGTGGCTGACCCTTATGGATTAATTGCGGCGTTGGGTGCGCTGGCACATCTGAACCCGGAAGCGGTTGTTCAGGTATTGGAAGGCGGCAGTCTGGAACGTTTAGGCACAGTGGTCAATATCTCCGGGCAGCCCGCGCCCAACCGTCCGGCGCTCAAGGTGAAAATCACCACTGAGGATGGCGAGGTCATCAAGCAGGATGTGATGGGTGGGCATTTGTGGGTGTATCCGCTTTCGGTCGGTATGACTGTCCGGTTGGATGTGCGCGTGGTCGGGCGCGGCCTGACTATTGGCGGGAAAAGCCGGGTGCGGATGGATGTTGACGGTGGTTCTGCCGGATTGATCTTTGATGCACGTGGGCGACCTTTACCGCTGGCGGTGGATGTGCGCGGACGGGCGGCGCAGTTGCCCATGTGGATTGCCGAAATGACGGGCGATCCGCAGGTTACCATTGAGGAAAGCTGGCTGACTTCGCCGGAAGAAGAACCGGGTGCGGTCGATATGGCTGAGGAAGTGCTGCCCAAAGGTCGGCGGGGGCGTCGGAAAACAACGCCTGCTCAACCGGGCGGACGGCGTGGTTTGTTCGGGCGGGGTAAAGCGGCTGAACCCGACGCAGATGGTATGCCCGTGATTGACCTGAACACCGATGATGAAGCGGAAGAAGAGGATTTCCAGAGTGCGCTGGATGAACTGCGGCGCAAATAATGGGTGAACAGGTTTACAAACCGTTTGAATTTGCGGGTCATGAGTAAAATTTGTGATGGTGGGGGCGACCGGGCCGGTTGCCCCTATCAGGAACCCAAAACCGAGAACTAAAAACCGGGAACTGATAACGATGCTCTACTATCCAGACCAGCGCCATCTGCTGGAAATGACCACCATCCGCCGTGAACGCTTTCTGCCAGAAGACGCGGTGGGTCGGGCGGAAGTGCGCGAAGGGGCGAACGTCAACCTGCGGGATATTGTAGCGCGCGGGCGTTTACCGTCGTGGTACAACATTGTTGAGGCCGCCGAATTTTTCCGCCTGAAGAACCCGGATGATCTAGCCGATTATGTGATGGTTGAAACAGGCGAGACGGTCGAGATTAAAACCCCGCTGGCACAGCATCCCAAGCAGCGGAACAAACGCCTGCTTTCCCCGGCTAAAGGCATCGTGGCCTATATTGGCGAGGGGCGCATCATCGTGCAGGTATCCCCGGAAGAAGTTGATCTGGAAGCCGGGCTGGATGGGCAGGTGGTCGGGGTACAGCCGACGCGCGGCGTAACCATCGAAACCTTCGGCGGTCTGGCACAGGGCGTTTGGGGCAATGGCCGCCGGGTGATTGGGTCGCTGCGAATTGAGCCGGAAGACGGGCTGGAAACCATTTATGGCGACCAGTTGGATATGCAGTTTCGGGGCGCGATTGTGGTTACGCGCCGTCCATTACGGGAAACCGGACTGCTGATTATGGAAGATCAGGGTATTGGTGGGGTGATTGCCCCCAGCATGGAAGCTGATCTGATCGAACGGGCGCAGGCTGTTCCGGGCGCGATTTTGCTGACCGAAGGCTTCGGTTCGATTCGCATGAGCATCACGGTTTTTAATTTGCTGACCAGTCTGGCGGGACGGCAGGCGCTTCTGGACGCGGTACAGCCGACCCGTTGGGAAGCCCGGCGGCCTGAACTGATTATTAACCCCTCCGGGCGGGCAGGCGCACGACCCCCACGCCCGAACGTGAATATTTCTTTACAAATTGGTACTACGGTACGTCTGACCCGTCCGCCGAATTCGGGTGTGACCGGGCGCGTGATCCATTTGCCAAAAACGCCACAACTGTTAGACAATGGACTACGAGTGCCGTGCGCCCAGGTCGAAACCGTCACGGGCGAAAAAGTCACCGTGCCACTGGCGAATTTAGAGGTTTTTGGGCGATAATAGAGCCGCACGACTCAGCGCCTCCATCACGAGGAGAAGAACATGGGCTTCAACAGACGAGATCTGGAAAACGACGACGACGATTTTAATTTCGACGATGATTTTAATTTCGACGACGACCCGGCGGATAATACCAGCGCGGGCGGCGACGATTTTAAATTCGACGACGACCCGGACATCTCGCTCGACGACGAGGCGGGCAATGGTGGATTCGGCTTTGAAGACGAAGACATGCCGGACATCGACGAAGATGAGCAGGGTGGCGAACGACAAGGCACTAACCGGACGTTCGTGATTCTGGCGGGCGTGATGATTTTGCTGTTCGTCCTCGGGTTGGGCGCGGTGCTGATACTGGCTCTCAGCAACCGGGGGCCGACGGAAATTGATGTGACCCGGACGGCGATTGCCATTGCGAACGCGACGGTGCAGGCGCAGTTGGTGCAGACGCAGGAAGGCGGCACACAGGTTGCCATTGCGCAAACCCAAACAGCCAGTGTGCCAACGGCGACGCCTACGCCCAGCCTGACACCGACGCTGCCCCCGACCGAAACCCCTCCGCCACTGCCGACGCTTGATCCGACGCAGGAAGCGGCTAACGCACTACTGACGCAGACGGCGGTTTTTGGGACACAAACGGCGGAAGCGTTGTTGTTCACGCCGACACAAGCGCCGATTGATGCCGGTGGTGTGGCGCTGACGGCGACCGCACTGGCGAGTTTGCTGGCTCCGGGGCAAGGCGGCGGCGAAGTTCCCACACAAGAGGTCTTTACCACGCCGGGTGGGGTTATCCCAACCGCGCTGCCGGACACAGGTCTGTTTGATGATCTGGCGGCGGGCGGCGGAAACGTCGGGTTCATCGCTTTGCTGGCGGTGGGTCTGGTGGGCGTGATAGTGGTTACGCGCCGTTTGCGGACGGAAAGCAAGTAATTTCCCGACAGGCTTTTTCGGGGCGTCCAGTTTTGGTCGCCCTTTTTTGATTCCGGGGCAGCTTCCAGTTTCCAGTTTCCAGTTTCCAGTTACCAGAAAATCACCTCACCCCCAGCCCCTCTCCAAACTGGTTGAGAGGAGGACAGTTTTAAGGGTAGGTGTGGAAATATGGTATTTACCCCACCCCCAGCCCCTCCCCGCACGCGAGGAGGGGAGTCCATACCGCGGTGATTCCGGTTCGAAAAATGGCTTTGCATTAAAAGTGTCGTCCAGTGAACCAAACTGGAGAGGGGGATTATTGCGCGCAAAGGGTGGGAGTGGCGGCGGCGGCGGCGATGGCGGCGTGGCGAAAATGGGTTTGGCCGCCAAGAAGCCTTTAGCCTTTAGCCATCAGCCTTTAGTCAATACAGATGTATTTGCGTCCCTTTTATGTCGCACATGTCGTGCCAATGACAATCGGTGAGGGGAAATGTCGTCAATGTCGTCGTTGTCAGTTACCAGTTGCCAGTTATCAGTTTCCAGAAAATACGGAAAGCGATTGCGGCGATTGCGGCGATTGCGATTGCGAAAATGGGTTTGCGCGCAAAGGGGGGATTGTCGTCGGTGTCGGATAGGGGTCATTGGTTTTTAGTTATTAGTGATTGGTTTCCAGAAAATACGGGGAAGATTCGCAAATTTCTGCAATTTCTTCAAATTCTGCACAGGGATTTTGTGCAATTTGTGAATCTTTGAGGCGGAAGTGGCTGCGGCGGGATGGGTTTGGGCGACACGTATAGGTTGATAAGATGCGAAAGATTCTGCAAATACGGCAAATGCGGCGAAGGATTTTGTGCAGATTTCGCACGTTTTGGGGTTCAGCGGGCGCAACATGTTGCGCCCCTAC
>JAIOHM010000101.1 GCA_019912965.1 Anaerolineae bacterium | reverse complement strand
AGGTGAATTGGCGCTGGATTATTTGATTGAGCCGATTCAGGAAACGACCGGTTGGATTGGCAAATGGTGGGCGAGAAGTTTTATGGGTGCCTGCGTCGAATGGGTTGGCGGCATCAACGACAGCGCGGATGCTTATGGAATTAGCGATTTTGGCCCGGCTGCACTGTCACGATTGGAAACGATTCACTGGCACGGTTATGCTATTCGAGTGCCTCCGCTGGATTTACAACTGGCGGTTAACGAACGCCGGGGCAGGGATGCAACGGCTGCAACGATTAGAAAGGCGCTGGTCGTTTCTTAGCCAAATCTCAAGGTCTCATCTTTGATCGAGAGAATTGCTGGCGGATTCAATGTCGGCAGCAGTCATATCTAGTTTGATTTCTATAGCTACATCTGCCCATTGGTAGATGTACAAATGTTGTTCCGCCGGGAACAGTCCCCGATACCACGCTGCGAAGGCAAAAATTAGCCCATCATCTCCACTCAAAACAACCCCATATTGGTCGCGATGCAGCGCACCGATGAGATGTTTATCTTCTACCTGTAAGTGCCAGTCGAGCAAATAAGCCTGTGGGTGCGGCTGGCGGATATTCAACTGGGTTTCCGGCCAGCGAATCCGTAATTGGTTTGCCAGCCAATCGGGATCAATTTTGAGCCGGATTTCGGGCAGCGGGTCGGTGCTATAGAGGCCGTTTTGTCCCTGATGACGATACTCTCGTAGTATGGAGTCATATTCCGGGGCAGGGCTGATGAGATACATTCCCGGTCGCCGGAAATATTCTTTGCCATCCTCATCAACTGCTGATCCGCGAATCAGGTTGTAAAAAATGGTTTCCAACGGCTGCATCGCTTCGCGGTCTATGTGCCAGCCCCATGTCGTGGGCAAGATATGATCGTCAGCCACAACTTTATCGAGGGCGGTCAGTGCAGCCGTAGTATTATCACAAGACTGCGAGAGGCAATACGCTGCCCAGAAACGGGCGTCTGGTTGCGGGTCACTCAGCAAGGCGATGTAAACCTCGATTGGTTTCAAGATCGGCTGATAGGTTGAGGATTCTATGGCCTGTGCGCGCACATGGGGCGATTCGGTCGGATCGAACATCCATGTGAGCAAACCGTCAATTTGATGCGGGGTAAGTGGCGCATTCCATAGACTGTGGATTACTGTTTCCCGAAAATTGTCAGTTTGGTTTCGATCCGCAGCGAGGGCGAACAATGCATCTGTTCCCCGGCGGGTGTTTAGATGGCTGAGTGCGATTACTGCCTGCTGCTTTAGTGCTTCATCGGCTGAATGTATTGCAACTAACAAGGGCGGCACGGCGCGGCGTTTATCAACCGTAGACGATAACCGGGATACCACAAAACAAGCTGTTGTTCTTAATTTCGTGTTGGCTGTTTCGTCGCGGATGAGGGCAAATAGCTTGGTATAAGTGGTGATGCCCTGTTCAAGCAGGGCATCATATTGGTCAGTGATAAGATGCGCTTCCAAATCCTGTCGAAAATGATCATCCTGCAAGGTTAGACGACCTTTTCGCCCTGACCACTTTCAAAGGGCAGAACGCGCTTGGCATCTTCCGGCGGGCTGACGGGCAGCAGAATGAAGAAGGTCGTGCCAGGATTGGATTCCATGCTGTGACCGTTGCTCTCTGCCCAGATTTTGCCGCCGTGCCCTTCGATCACACCACGCGCGATGGTCAGTCCTAAGCCCGGCCCCGCGCCCATAAATTTGTAGGTTCCGGTAGAGTGTAAGCCGGGGTCGTAGGCGCGGAAAAATTTCTCGAAGATCAGTTCAAGGTTTTCTTTGCCAATGCCGACACCTGTATCTGAAATGGCGATCAGAATATGGTCGCGTTCGTTGGGCTGATCGGCGGCTTGCAGGCTGGCGGTGATTTCGATGCGTCCGCCATCCGGGGTGAATTTGATGGCGTTGACGACGACATTGCGGAAGGCCTGTACCAATCGCTGCATATCGGCTTCGATGGGTGGTAAACCGCGTAAGCCACGCGCCGAAAGGGTCAATTTGCGCTGTTTGATAGCATCGGTCAGTGGTTCGATGGCGAGGCGGACGACGGCTTCCGGCGTGGTTTGGGCGAAACGTAAGTCCATCGCGTTTACGTCCAACTGGCTCACGTCCAGCATGGCGGAAATCAGTTCTTCCATGCGTTCGGTGGCTTTGCGGAGGTTGGCGACCATGCCTTTGATCTGATCCTGATCGAGCATTCCCTGTTCGTTGAGGGCGTCGATGATGTCGGTATAACCGCGCACCTGTGCTAACGGCGTGCGGAGTTCATGGCTGGCGATAGTCACGAAATCGGTTTTTACCGAGTCGAGCTTTTCCATCTGTTTATTGGCGTCTTCCAGCCCCACATTCAGCCTGCCCATCGAATTGTTCAGGTGGCGCAGGTCAGCCACGAGACGGGCATTACGCAGGGCTACGCCAGTCTGGTTCGCCAGTGTCGAAAGCAGTTCCAGATCGCGTGGGTAGAAGGGGGCATCGTTGACTTTTGCGCCACAAGTCAGGATGCCAATCAGTGCGTTTTCCACGATGACCGGGGCGAAGGCGCTCATGTTCAGACCGTTGAAGAATTGGCGTTCTTCCGGTGTGACATTTTTGTACTTCGGGCTGAATTCCATATCAAACTGCGACAGCGGCGCTTGTCCGGCGGCCAACTGTTGGTAAATCGGGCTGCTTTTGGCGAGATGACCGCGTTTTTCGCGCGCATCGCTTAAGCCGCCACCGCCCATAATCAGCAGTTCGACAGCGCCATCGTCACTGCTGGTATCGCTCACCAGCAGCAAACCGGAACGCCGCACTTTCAGCACATCGTTGAGCGTTTCCGTGCCGATACGGATGAGTTGGTCAAGTTCGACCGCTTTGGAAACCTGCTGGCTGAAGCGGCGGGTGGCGGTGGTAGGGTCGGTGAAACGGCCCTTCAGAATCGGGTTGATGATGGCTTCCGCAATGCGGCGAATCGGCACGTAGATCACGGCTACGATCAGCGCCACCAGCGCCACGATCAGATTGCCTTCTGTGCCGCTGAGGTCTGCACCTCGATTAATGATGTACACCGTCATGAATTGCAGTGCACCAAAGACGATTATGGCCGTCAAAATCACCAGCAGGGCTGTTTTCAGCGCCAGATTCATGCTGCTGCGGATGTCGAAGACACGATAGGATGTCTGGGCGTAGAGCGCGCCGACGATGCCAATAAGCAATGTGACGACGCCCAGCAACACCAGCGTGGGTGAACCGCTGACCATCAGCGTAATGCCCAGCAAAATCACGGCGATGACGATTACCCAGTACAGCGCACGGTTGGCGACTTCTGGCAGCGGCGCGGCATAAAAGGCTTGAAAGGCGATTCCCAGCAGGAGCAGACTGGTGACGGTCAATCCGCCGATCAGCGCCCAGCTAAACGGGTTGGGTGTAGTGAAGGCGCGGATAATCCAGTCGCTTTCGCCAATCAGGATGGCCTCGCTGGCAAATGCGCCACCAATCAGCGCCGCTAACCACAGGATGCCCAACCCCAGCCAGCTCTGTAGAAGTCGCCCGGATGGACTGCGTCGGACGTCCGCAATCAGCAGTGCGCCGAACATAACCAGCATGGCGGACAGCGTTAGTGCCAGTCCCAGACCCCGCCCGGATTTTTCGGCGATTTGCATTCCTTCGGGGATGAAGAACATCAACGCCGCCAGCAGCGAGAACAGAATGGTCAGCGACAGCCACAACCGTCCAGCGCGCACCTGCCGACTTCTGGCCTGAACGTAGACGAACAATACCGTGTGGAGAACGACGCTGAGAAGAATTACGGCGCTGAGTAAAGAATCCATAAAAACGGCCTCTTATAGACGCGGCGAGACTACTTTAAAATGTAGTAAGTACCCTTCTTTGATCCTACTTTAAGCAATATGCCTTGCTCCACCATATCAGCCAGATCGAGGCGCAGGGTTTCTGCTGAAACACCCTGACACAAGGAGCGATATTCGCGGTTGGTGATCGAGCCATGATCGCGGATATATTGTAACGCGCGCGCCTGTCGGTGATTGGTATTGCGTGCCCATTCCGGCGCTTTCTGCTTTTCGCGTTCGTTGTAGAGTGTAACAGCGAAACTGTACGGGCGGGCGTCGAAGTATGGCGGTTTATGCCCGGCCTGCTGCATCACTTCCATCATGCGGTCGATACCTAAACCCAATTCCTCGATATAGCCCCATTGGAATAAACCGTTGACCAGACGTGGATTACGGCTGAAGTGTTCATCCACGATATTTTCGACGGTGATGAACCCCGGCAGCCCTCCCGGCGAAATGACTTCCAGACGGTCGGAATACATACGGATTTCGATGCGCCGCCCCTTCAGGCGATAGTCACGGTGGCAGATGGCGTTCACGATGGCTTCGCGGACGGCAAATTGTGGGTACTCGGTGGTTTCTTCGCGCTCCAGCCCTTTGACAACCGCGCTAACGGCCATTTCGCTCCATATCAGATTCCAGGCGTTCTCGATCAGACGGGGGAGCGGGCCGGTCAGTTCTTCTCGACGGGTATATCCAGCCAAACCGTTTTCGCCGCGCGGGGTTTTGCCGACGAACTTGGCGAAAACCACGCTGCTTTGCGGAATCCAGTGCTGTGGATATTCGCTGAACAACAGGATGCCGCTGACGGTGGCTTTGCCTTCGCCATTGACCGCGCCGATTTCTTTCATCAGATCGGCGATTTTTCCGTTGTAGGGACGCTTGGTGCGTTCGGCACGTTTGCCCAGATATTCGGTGATGATCTTGTTGCTGAAGTCATCCATCGTCGCGCCGGGAACAACTTCGGATTCATAATCCCCGGTGTTCTTGGCGCTGGCGAGTTTGAGGATTTCCTGCCCGCCTAACGGACGGTTTTTTACGCCGCTGCGGATCAGGACGCGCCCATCGGTGACGGCATGGAGTTCGATGCTGCGGGGCACGCGCAAGGTGAAGACGGTGCCTTTTTCGGTTTCGACTTCTTCCCAGTTGCCCACCACAACGGGCGGATTGCAGGCGGCGTCGGCGTCTTTGATGGCCTTTTCCAGTGCATTGCTTTCGATCTTTTTGGGGGCGATTTCGCCATCTTCACGCAGCCCAAAGACAATCGTGCCGCCTTCCGTGTTGGCAAAGGCCACCAGTGTTTCGGCTATCGTCAGTGGTTCAGGTTTTTCTAAAAAGGCCAGACGTGGCCCCGGTTCAGATTTTATAAAATCAATGTTTGGCATGGTGCGGGCTGCTCGGCATAAGATTGGTCAACCTTTCCCGCCCATTATAACATCGAATAGCGGGTAGAATAGGTAAGTCAAACCTTTATGCTATACTCGAAATCATGCAAGCAAAACATCTTCTAAATTTAGTGAGTGATCGCCTGTACACCCTGCCGCTGGTGGTGCTGTACCTGACGGATGGCTGCAACAGCCGCTGTGTGACCTGCGACATCTGGCGCAACCCGCGCCGCAACATGCGGATGGAACTGGTGGAAGAAATCGCCGGGGCATTCCGCGAGTTGCAGGTGCGCTGGGTGCTGCTCAGTGGTGGCGAGGCCATGCAGCATCCACAGTGGCCGGAAATTGCCCGCCGTTTTCGCGCTGAAGGTACTTATGTCATGATGCTCACCAACGGCTTGCTGCTGCGTAAGCAGGCTGAGGAAGTCATCGCCAGTGTGGACGAGGTGATCGTCAGTCTGGATGGCGGCAATGCGGCGACCTATGAAGCCATTCGCGGCGTGGATGCTTTCGATCTAATTATGGAAGGTATCCAGCTTGTGCGGGCAGGGGGTGTTCCGGTTGCTACACGCACCACCGTACAGCGGGCCAATTACCGCGAAATCCCACAAATTATTGAAGTCACTAAAGCCATAGGCGTGAACCGCGTCAGTTTTTTGACGGTCGATGTCAGCAATGAATTGGCGTTTGGGTCGCGGTTTGAGGGAGCAGCGGTCAGCGGTCAGCAATCAGCTTTCGGCTTTCAGCCCAATGAAGTGATTCCGTTGATTGCAGGCAATGGGCCGGGCGGGATGCCGGGACATGGGCCGCTGGCTACTGCACTGACACCCGACGATGTGGTTGAACTGGGAAAGGTACTGGATGAAGTTGAGTCGCGGTTTGCGGCGGATTTTGAAAGTGGGCTGATTTCCGAATCGCCGGAGAAATTGCGGAAGATGGTGCAGTATTTCGGCGCGATCAATCATGAGGCCGATTTCCCACGCCCACGCTGCAATTCGCCGCATGTTTCGACGGTCATTCATGTGGATGGTATGCTGCAACCCTGTTATTTTTTACCAAGTTACGGAAAATTAGTGGTTAATGGGCAGAATCCCCTGCGTGATAATGAGCGTGCGTCGCTGGCGGAGGCCATCAATATGCCGACCGCACAGGCACTTCGCAAGGCTTATCGGGTCGGGGAACGCCCGGAATGTGAACGCTGCGTTTGCCCCCTCTATAAAGGGCCTCGGTCTTTAATGAGGATGTGAAATTATGGTTCTGATGGTTGCAGTTACGGTTGCTTCGGTCATCTTCTTCATCCGCAGTTTGATGGTGATGATCGGGTTTTTTAAAGAGCCAATTTTGCAGGCATTTCGTGAATATGGGCCGATGGAAAAACCATATTTGCCGATGCTGCCGTTGATGGCTTGGACAGGGATGATGTTTTTTAGCGCCGGAATCTGGCTCGGGCGATCTACGAATTTGTCATTTGCCATCACTTTGATGGGTGTCATGATGATGATTGCCACCGGATTTGCCTACAATAATTATGCGGTTGCCACCCGTTATCATTTTCTGTTTCTAAAACTGCCTGCGTGGTATCACGAACTGCTGGAACGGACGACTCGCTATGAACGGCGGCGTATCGGCTATATGTGGCTGCATCTACCGCTACGGATGCGGCTGACTTATAACAGCAGTGATTTCCTGTTTTTGCAGTGGGCGGATTTTGTGATTATGGGCACAATTCGCGAAGACGAGGACGATATGCGGCAGACGGTTGACGAGGGTTATATGCTAGGACGCGATTGGTGGGCATAAACAACATGGAAAGCACATTGATGAAAGCAGCGGTTTGCTATGAATTTGGTCAGCCGCTGGTGATTGAAGAAGTCTATCTTGATCCGCCGCAGGTTGGGGAAGTCAAAGTTCGGCTGACGGCAACCGCCATCTGCCATTCGGATATTCACGTTATCAAAGGCGAATTCGGCGGGAAAGTTCCGGTTGTGGCTGGGCATGAAGGTGCGGGTATTGTCGAAGCGGTGGGCGAGGGTGTTACACTGACCAAACCGGGTGATGCGGTAGTCGTTTCGCTGCTGCGGTCATGCGGACGTTGTTTTTATTGCACAACCGGCGCGCCGAATAACTGCGAAGCCCGTTGGCCGCTGGATAAAGTCAGCCGTTTGCGTACCCAACGAGGCGAACCTATTGCAATTGGAACGCGCGTGGCGGCTTTTGCCGAATACTGCATTGTCGATCAGTCGCAGGTGGTGCCCATTTCGGATCAATTCCCGTTGGAAAAAGCGGCATTGTTGGGCTGTGGGGTGATTACAGGTATCGGCGCGGTCATCAACACGGCGCAGGTGAAACCCGCTACCGGTGTGGCTGTGATCGGCTGTGGCGGGGTTGGGCTGAACGCCATTCAAGGCGCGGCGCTGGCAGGTGCATACCCGATTATTGCCATTGATGTGCTGGAAAATAAGCTGGAAACCGCCCGCAGTTTTGGCGCGACGCATACTCTCAACGCGGCTGCTGAACCGAATCTTCGAGAAGCGGTTCGCGCACTCACCAACGGGCGCGGCGTGGATAATGTTTTCCTGACGGTTGGCACGGCAAAGGCCATGCAGCAGGGATTTAGCCTGCCGCGCAAGGGCGGGGCAGTGGTGATCGTCGGGCTGCCGGGAAAGGGCGAAGTGCCGCTGGCGGTGCAGCCGTTCGTGTGGTCAGAACAGCGCGTCCTCGCCAGTTGGATGGGGTCAGGCCGCTTGAGTGTGGATGTGCCGCGCTTTGTGGCGCTGTATGAGGCGGGGCGGCTGAAACTGGACGAATTGATTACCGCCCGCTATCCGCTGGAACAGATTAACGAAGCCATTGCCTCGCTAGAGCAGGGGCAGGCGCTCCGCAATGTGATTGTGTTTTGAGGATTTTCAACGTAGCTAACTGGAGAGGCCGATTGTGGCGACCGCTAAACCGCATATCTCGATTTTTGTAAGCTATAGCCGGGTGGACATCGAATTTAAGGATCGTCTGGTTGCTAAACTCCGTAGGGCTTATGAACGGGTGTGGACGGATACAGAAGAACTGCGGGGCGGTGAGGTTTGGTGGGATAAAATTATCAAGCAAATCCGCAAGTCTGATATTTTTTTGTATCTACTCTCCCCAGACTCGATCATCTCATTTTTCTGTAGAGCCGAACTTGCCGAGGCAATCCGCCTGCAAAAGCAAATTGTCCCGGTTTTAATACGTCCTCGAACCCAAATCCCCAAATATATAGGCGATCATCATCAAATCGTTGATATGTCAACCGGGATTACAGTTGATGCTATCACAGAGCTATTCGCTGCCATCATTTATCGATCATACGATGTTGATCGGGATTTGCATCCCCTTTGGGATCGTTCTTCACCATTGCCCGGAACAGCTTTTACACTCAATGTTCCATCGCAGTTTGAACCTTCAAAAGCGGAGCAATACTTGAATACCGGGATGTTGCTGCTGCCCGGTGATAAGATTACGCTCACCGCTTCGGGTAAAGTGACGGTTGATTCAGGTAAAACGTGGATGTCTCCAAATGGCGTTTATCCACATCCTGAAACAGGTGAACCGATTTTCGTTCATACCTCTGATGCTTATGCAGCATCCGGGTTTCCTCAAGAGGAAGTTGGGAAGCGGGGGGTAATTGGTTCATTGATCGGCTGGGTTGGGACAGGACGATATGCTGCCAATGGAGCTTTTTTTGTTGGGGAGCATCTATTCAAACGCATAGATGGTTTTGAAGAAGGGTTTTTATATCTTGCCGTGAATGATACCCGCGACATGTATGCTGATAATCAAGGCGCATTTAGTGTCACTTTTGAAATGTATCGGGATTAGTGTTTCTTAAAATGATCTTTACCTATCTGAAACGTTTATTTTCTTCTTCACCCCAAACGCTTTCCAGCCTCGATGCTTATGAACACTGGGCGGCGAATTATCCCCCCCACGCCCATAATGCGCTGATGCAGGCCGAAGAAGCCGCGATGCACAAGCTGATGCCCACTTTGAAAGATCAAGTTGTGCTGGATTTAGCCTGCGGCACAGGGCGTTATGGTTTGATCGCGCAGGGGCAGGGCGCGAAACAGGTGATCGCGTTCGACAACAGCCCGCCGATGTTGAAAGCCAATGCGCTGCCAGAGAAGGCATTAGCGACAACTGAAGCCATTCCGCTGCCGGACGCCTCTGTAGATGTAGTGTTGTGTGGGTTGGCGTTGGGGCATCTGCCACAGTTAGAGTCGTCGATGCGCGAAATCGGGCGGGTGCTGAAATCGGGCGGGTGGGCGCTCATCAGCGATTTTCACCCGTTCATTTTTCTCAATGGGCAGCGCCGGACGTTCACCGCGCCGGATGGCAAGGTTTATGCTGTTGAGCATTATGCCCATTTATACAGCGATTATCATCAAGCGGCGGATGGGCTGCGGGTGGATGCGGTGATTGAGCCGCGTCTGGGGCAGGATAAAACGGTGCGGTTTGCGGATGATGGCGCGCGCGAAGGCACACCCGTGATTATTGCCTACCGATTTCAGAAATTGCCCTGAGCAAATTCTTGCATAAAGCGGTCGAGTTCCTTTAAGTGGCCTTGATAGCTGCGGTAAGCAAACACCCCATACAGGACAGCACTTAGCAGCAGAATCCCCATCAGCAGAACAGCAATCCAGTTGGCGCTGGTAGCTGGGCTGAAAACGAAACTGCCGAGGAGGAGCGTTATCGCCAACAGGACGATGATAATAATTGCTGCGTGAAACAAGGGTACAGCACCCTGCCCGGAAATGCCGTACTGCAAAGTCGTTTTACCGCTTTGGTTTTTGTGAAAACCCCCGATGATTTGGTACATAGTGTACATCGGCCAACCGCGAATCAGATCATAACGAACCCGCTTTTCGATCACAAAGTTGAGATGATCGTTTTTGCTTCCAGTCATGATCCGCCAGTCAAAATGGGCTGCTACTGCGGTTTGCAAGGCGCGGAGGCTTTCTTGAGGTGGTGCGTTGATCGTCGATTGTTGGTTCAGGATGTTTCTCGCTTGGGCAATCGTTATCTCAATTGATGCGATGTTTGCTTTATGACTTATTCACTGGACGAACAAACAGAATGTATGCGCCGATCAGGGCAGCAATCACCGCCGGCGGGATGCACAATGAGCCGATCAAACGCGGCAGAGATGTAAGCCCCATTTGTCCAAAAACGCCCCATAGGACGAGAAATAGCACAATGCCCAACGCGGCTAATCCCACCCCTACGATGGTGGCGCGCGATAAAGTTTGTTTGTTCAGCGGTGTATTACCCATAAAATCAATCTCCCTCACCCTCATTATAATCAAGACGACGAATCAAAATAGCCCAAAGCTGGGCGATTCAGACCCCAATTTGCAGGGGAATTAACTGGCTTGCTGGATAACTTCCTGCTTCAGGAATTCGATCAGCTTTTGCACGTTGCGCTGGTCGGTGTTTGGCCCATCCAGCGGCTCAATCGACAGGATAACCTGTTCGGGTGTGCCTTTCTGAATCGGAATGCGGAAGGGTTCGGGAATCGGTTTGGGACGGGCGATGGGTGCGAATTCACTGGTTTGCCGAATGAGTTCAGCGGTAGGTGGGGGCAGCATGGCTTCTGATTCGGGTGCGGCCTCCAGCGCGCGTTGATGGCGGATGCCCCGTAAGCGTCGCAAACCGGAAATTAAAATAATCAGGCTGTAGATGGCAGAAAGGAATCCAACGGCGAAAACGGTGATGAACGCAACCTGAGCATTTTGTAGGTCAGCCATGTTATGCCTTAGTAGTGCTTACAGTCCTTTACAATTGTAAAGAATTGTCAGGGTTGGGGGCAATTGTCGGCGGGTGAGAAGGTGGTTTGTGCAAGGTTTGAATATCGGCGCGATACAAGTAGGGGTATAACGTGTATACCCCTACGAGAAATCGCAGATTGCTTAACCCGCCTGATTTTTCTGGAGTTTCGCCCACTCGTCCTTGAGCGTGACCGTCCGGTTAAAGACTGGCTTTTCGGCGGTGGTGTCCGGGTCAACGCAGAAGTAGCCGATGCGTTCGAACTGATAATATCCGCCGGATTTGGCGTCTTTCAGGCTGGGTTCGACGAAACACCTGGGCAGCACTTCCAGCGAATTGGGGTTGATATAGGCCGTGAAATCCTTGCCTTCGCTCTCATCGTTGGGGTTAGCGCGGTCAAATAACTGGTTATAAAGCCGCACTTCAGCTTCGACAGCATGTTCAGCGGATACCCAATGCAGTGTGGCTTTTACTTTGCGACCATCCTGAGCATCACCGCCGCGCGTAGTCGGATCATAGGTGCAGCGCACTTCAATCACATTGCCCGCCGCGTCCTTGACCACTTCTTCGCATTTGATGAAGTAAGCATAGCGCAAACGGACTTCCCGCCCCGGCGACAGTCGGTAGAATTTATTCGGCGGATTTTCCATGAAGTCATCCTGCTCGATATACAACACCCGCGAGAAGGGAACTTTGCGCGTACCTGCCGTCAGGTCTTCGGGGTTATTCACCGCGTCAAATGCTTCGCTCTGGCCTTCGGGATAATTGGTGATGACCACCTTCAGCGGCTTGATGACGCCCATCACGCGCTGCGCCCGCTTGTTCAAATCCTGCCGGACGCAGTATTCCAACATGCCAATGTCAGCGATGCTGTTGTTTTTGGCGACGCCGATCATGTCACAGAAATTGCGGATGGCTTCTGGTGTATAACCCCGCCGCCGCAAACCGGAAATCGAGGGCATACGTGGGTCATCCCAGCCGTTGACATGCTTTTCCTGCACCAGACGGATGAGCTTGCGTTTGCTCAAAACGGTGTAATTCAGGTTCAGCCGCGCGAACTCAATCTGCTGTGGATGATAAACGCCCAATGTATCCAAACACCAATCATACAGCGGGCGGTGATCTTCAAACTCCAGCGTACAAATGGAATGCGTGATGCCCTCGATGGAGTCCGACTGCCCATGTGCATAATCGTACATCGGATAGATGCACCACTTATCCCCGGTGCGGTGATGTTCGGCGTGCAGAATGCGGTACAGCACCGGGTCGCGCAGGTTCAAATTGGGCGAAGTCATGTCGATTTTGGCGCGCAGGACGCGGCTGCCATCCGGGAATTCGCCCTTTTTCATGCGCTCAAACAGATCAAGATTTTCCTCAACCGAGCGATTGCGATATGGGCTGTCCTTGCCCGGTTCGGTCAGTGTTCCACGATATTCGCGGATTTGGTCGGCGGTCAGATCATCGACATAGGCTTTGCCCGCCTTAATCAACTGCACAGCCCATGCATAAAGCTGATCG
Source organism: Anaerolineae bacterium (assembly GCA_019912965.1). GTDB lineage: Bacteria > Chloroflexota > Anaerolineae > Aggregatilineales > Phototrophicaceae > CFX2. The sequence continues at coordinate 18,355 of JAIOHM010000101.1, read as the reverse complement.
AAGTAGTCAGAGGCATAAAACAGGCGGTCTGCCCAATCGAACCCCAACCATTTGACATCGTTGATGATTGAATCGATGTATTCCTGTTCCTCTTTAACAGGATTGGTGTCGTCGAAGCGCAGATTACATTTGCCGCCATAGGTCTGTGCTAACCCAAAATTCAGGCAGATCGACTTGGCATGACCGATGTGCAGGTAGCCATTCGGTTCAGGTGGGAAGCGGGTATGTACCCGTCCGCCGAACTTACCTGTTTTCAAATCCTCCGCGATGATTTCATGGATAAAGTGGGTACGGGAGGCCGATTCTTCCGTCGCATCCGACGTATTATTGACGTGAGGGTCTTGACTCGTCATCGTGTGAAAGTTTCCTTATTGACGTTGAGATTGCGCCTCTATAGTACATCCGCCGGGGTAGGGGTTTCAACTCTCTCGAAATGCTGCTGGCATCATCCACTGATAGAATCGATGTTTGACAATCTCTGTTGCGATCATGTACAACGCTGTGATTGCGATGAGCAGCAGCAGTGTGGTGAATGGCAGTGGCACAAAATCGAACAGCGTATTGATTGGCAGATAGGGTAGCAGCAGCGTCAACCCAGCGACAACCACGGTAGACCACCACAGCCAGCGCCCCGGCTTGCTGCGAAAGAATGGCTTGCGTGTACGCACAATTAGGGCGATTACCAATTCGGTCAGCAGCGACTCGATAAACCAACCTGTGCGGAATTCCTTTTGGGAAGCGTTGACTAGCCACAACAGCACCCCAAATGTCAAAAAATCGAATACCGAACTCACCAACCCGAAGACGATCATGAAGTTGCGTATAAGCTTGACATCCCAGCGATGCGGCTTGTCGATCCATTCCTGATCTACATTGTCGCTGGCAATCGCCATACCCGGAAGATCGGAAAGGAAGTTGTTCAACAAAATCTGTTTGGCGAGTAATGGGAGAAATGGCAAGAATAAGGACAATCCCGCCATGCTGAACATATTCCCAAAGTTGGCGCTGGTCGTTGTAAAGATATATTTGAGTGTATTGGCAAATGTTTTGCGCCCGATGATGATGCCATCGCGCAGCACGCTTAAGCTGTGTTCCAACAGCACGAAATCGGCTGCTTCCTTCGCCACATCCACCGCTCGGTCAACGGAAATACCAACATCGGCAACATGCAGTGCTGGCGCATCGTTAATGCCGTCCCCCATATAGCCAACGACGTGTCCGGTTTTTTGCAGTGCGCGGATAATGCGTTCTTTTTGGTTCGGGTCAACCTCAACAAATAAGTTCGTGTGCTCGACAATCTGCCACAACGCCTCATCACGCAGCCCGTTCAACTGCTTGCCCGTCAATGTGCCCATCACCGTCAATCCCACCTGAGTCGTGATATACTGTGCCACCTGTGGATTGTCTCCTGTGATGATCTTCAGTTGCACCCCCAAGGTCGCCAAGTCAGTAATTGTATCTCGGACATCAAGTTTCGGAGGGTCGAAAAACAATAAGAAGCCCCTAAATATCAATGCCCGTTCGTCTTCTGGTTCAAAAGTTTCTTGTTGACCAACTGTATCCGTCGCCAATCCCAGCACGCGGAAACCCTGTGCGCTCCATGCGGCAAAGCGTTGATCCAGTTCTTCATGGCGCGCATCATCAAGGATTGCAATCCCGTCCTCTAGCAGCACACGGTCACACACGGTGATGATGCTTTCGTATGCGCCTTTGGTCAACATATGGCGTTCCCCATCGGGTGCTGCGACAATCACACTCAGTCGTTTACGCATGAAGTCGTAGGGGATTTCGTCGATGAGATGATAAAGTGCAGCCTGTGCCGCGAGGGTTTTCCCACTGGCGATCAATGCTTCGTCTAAGGCGTTATGCATACCAACCTGCAAATAAGCGTTGAGATAGGCATACAGCAGGATTTCGCTGGAAGGCTGCCCTTGTGCGTCGTAGCTACTATTAAGCTGAATACTTCCTTCGGTGAGTGTGCCAGTCTTATCGGTACACAGCACATCCATGTTCCCGAAGTTCTCAATCGCGTTCAGCCGTCGCACAATGACACCATTGCCTGCCATGCTTTGTGCGCCTGCCGACAGTGTGACCGTTACGATCACGGGCAGCATTTCCGGTGCGATGCCCACCGCTAACGCAATGGCAAACAACAGTGAATCGATAGGCGGCTTGGCGGCAAAAACATTAATGGCGAAGACGGACAGCACCAGCAGCAGGATGATTTGTACGAGCAGATAGCCGAAATGACGAATACCTCGCTCGAATTCGGTTTCTGGTGGACGCAGGGTAAGGCGCTGGGCGATCTCGCCAAATGCGGTTTGCGTTCCAGTGTGGACAATCAATACCGACGCAGTACCGCTGCGTACACTCGTACCCATAAATAGGCAGTTGCTGCGCTCAGCAATGCTGGCGGTTTCCGGGATGATGCCCGGTTTCTTTTCAACCGGAAAGGTTTCACCGGTTAGCGCAGCTTGATCGACATAACAATCTTTCGTGTGCAGTACTACGCCATCGCCCGGAATGAGGTTTCCAGATGATAGGTGAACGATGTCACCGGGAACAATCGAACCAGTGGGGACTTGCACCGTTTTTCCATCACGCAATACGGTTGCTTTGATCTCCACCCGCGCCAGCAGTTTTTCGACGGCGTTGGTCGCGTTGTATTCTTGGACAAAGCTCAGGATTGTGCTGCCAATGATAACGATAAGAACCACACCAGCATCGACCCACTCGCCGACGAGCGCAGAAACAGAGACTGAGAATATCAAAATCAGAATCAGCGGATTTTTGAATTGGTTTAAAAAAGATATTAGAACAGCCCGTGCCTTGTGGGGTTTGAGGGAAGCCAAACCGAGTGCTTTAAGTTTTTGCAGGGCTTGATCAGTCGTTAATCCTTGAGCAGTGGTGTCTAGCTGGGGAAACAGCGTGTCAGGCGGTTGGCTCCAGTAGGCAGCATTCGGCGTGTCCATCAGAATGCTCCTTGAACTGCGCTACTATTTCTCCCTTGATTATAGCATTATTGCTCGTATTTGAGCCGAAGGTAAAAAATCCACAAATAAAAACGAGCGAGAATGACCTCGCTCGTTTTGTGCTGGGATAACTGTAGCCAAGTCGAACATTCAAATGATCTGGATAGCTTCATTTATATCCATAGCATTGCGTTTCCTCAACGTGTAAAACCTAAAACGATGACAACCTTCCGAATTGTCCCGGCAAAAAGGGGACATCCGCACCTTCTGGCAAGTTGGCGCTTGGCGTACATTGGAATTAAGTAGATTTCTAATCAATGAACCAAGTAATATTTGGGAGGATGTATGAACATCACAGATCGTGAACTTTGGACACTTATTCATGGCATGGGTTTCGGTGCGTTGTTCCTGCTGGCATTCGCTGGTGGATTAGCGGGTCTTTACAGCCTGCGCCCTCAACTCGTTACAGCCGAAGGTATCACTGAGCGCGTCAGTCGTCTTCGTTGGGGGACGGTTATTATGGCGGTCTGCGTCTGGCTGACGGTCATCGTCGGTACTTACGTTGTTTATCCCTGGTATCGTGCCGCGCCGCCAGAGGGTATCGACCGGGCTGTACAATCCGAAGAACTTTCGCAGTATCCACGCTATTGGCTGCTTGCTGGCGAAGAAACTGCTCAGTATCACGAATTTGGTATGGAATGGAAAGAGCATGTTGCCTGGATTTCGCCGCTGCTGGTAACCGTAGTCGCCTATGGCATCTTCAAGTATGGCAAAGAATTAGCAGCCAAACCGCGCGCTCGCAACATCATCATCGCCCTGTTCCTCCTCTCATTCGCTGTTGCCGGGATCGCTGGGGCGCTGGGTGCTTTAATCACCAAAGCCTCGCCGCTCACCTAGTCACTATCACATTTTGAATAATCCTAACGAATGAAGGAGAACGTTATCATGGCAACAAAAACAGCCGACTTTGAAAAAGGGCAACAGGTCAAATCTGAGGTAGAAGCCGAAATCAGTGCAGCAGACCGGGCGCTGGGCGCTTCAATGATCGCCAGTGGCATCGGCTCACTGGTACTGGGTATCACCATTATACTCTCGGAAGTCAGCGCTGACTTCAAGACCTTCCTGACTTGGCACAGCGGCGCGGGGCCACTCAGCGGCAAAACAGGCCTTTCGGTTATCGCTTTCGTGGTTAGTTGGGTGCTGCTGCATTATGCCTTCCAGCGCAAAGCAATCAGCCTAACGACATCGTTCATTGTGACGGTGGTGCTGGTGGTGCTGGGGCTGCTGCTCACTTTCCCACCGGTGTTTCTGTCCTTTGGCGGGTAACGTTTCCCGCACCTGATATAAAATAAAGTAGAGAGCTTACGATGAAAGTAGGCTCTTTGCTTTTGGAGTATTTTGGGTGATCGACTCGCTGCGCGAATTTTTCATGGTAAATCGCCCCATTGTCATCTTTGTGTATGGGTTGATGTTTTTTGTCATGGGGCTGGCGGTTTTCTTGCAATCCCGGCGTCATAGCCGTCTGCGTTTAGCCCGTGATTTGTACTGGTTGGCGGCTTTTGGGATTTTGCACGGCCTGCACGAATGGGGCACGATGTTCATCCCGATTCAGGCTTCCTATAGCCCGCGCGTGTTTATCGATCTGCTACAGACCTTTCAGGTTATTCTCCTCGCACTGTCGTTTGTCTGCCTGCTGATGTTTGGTGCTGTGACGCTGGATCGCCGCTATCCCCGGCTGAAGAAGCTGGTGATGATGGTCGCTGTTATCTGGGGGATAGGCTTTGGGCTGGCCTTTTACATACTGCCAACAATTGAAAGCTGGCACTTCTTATCGAATGTGTGGGCACGATACTTGCTTGGACTGACAGGTAGCCTGCTCGCCGCTTATGGTTTACGCTATCAAGCCCAAACCAGTATTGCGCCGTTCAATATTGCACACATCTATCAAACACTGCGCTTTGCAGGTGGTGCACTGTTGGCCTATGCATTCTTTGGCGGGATCATTGTTCCCCCAATGGATTTTTTTCCTGCCAATGTCCTTAATTACACTTTGTTCGAGAATCTTTTAGGTATTCCCATTCAAGTATTTCGTTCATTAACTGGATTGATTCTGGCTGTGACGATCATTCGCGCTTTAGAGATTTTTGAAATTGAGCTTGACCATCTCATCGAGCAAATGGAAATCGAACGTATTCAGGTGGCGGAGCGAGAACGCATTGGACAGGAAATCCATGATGGCGCAATTCAGGGGGTGTATTCGGCAAGCCTAATTCTGGAGTCTATGGAACCGTTTGTTACAGCAGACTCCGAAGCTGCCCGACGTCTTCAACAGGCGAAGAGTGTCTTGAACGCTGTTAATACCGACTTGCGAAGTTATATGATTTCACTCCGGGCCGAATCTCCACCTGATCCGTTGATACCCAGTTTGCAAGCCCTGATTGCTAATCCCCGTTTTCAAGGACTGCTGGACATTGATCTTGTATATGAAACTGACCCCAATTTGAAACCGATGCAGGTACATCATGTTTTGGCAATTGTGCAGGAAAGCCTGTCTAATATCCTCCGACATGCCCGCGCCCGAAGCGCCAGGATCACCGTCCAGCAAAACAATGGCTCAATGATGTTATCCATTGAAGATAATGGGCGTGGATTTTCGCCGCAGGAGATTCAATCGGGGTATGGCTTGCGTTCAATTCGGGATCGTGCGCGCTTAATTGGTGGGCAGGTTGAAATCGACAGTACGCCGGGTAAAGGCGCAAAAATAAGATTGACTTTATCAGAAGAGAAATCATGACCCCAAATTTAAATCTCATGTTGGTGGACGATCATGAAGTTGTCAGGATGGGGCTGCGGATGTTACTGGAACAGACCCCCGGTGTGAAAATTGTTGCAGAGGCTGGTTCAGCCGAAGATGCTGTCCGGTTATGCAGCCTTCACCGCCCTGATGTAGTGATTATGGATATTCGAATGCCGCCCGGCAGCAGTGGTATTGATGCCTGTCGAAATATTGTCCAAAACTGGCCGCAAACTCAGGTGATTATGCTCACCTCATTTGCCGATGATGAACTCATTACGGATGCCATCGAAGCTGGGGCTGTGGGCTATGTTCTTAAACAGGTTGGGACTGGCGAGCTTATACGGGCATTAGATGCGGTGCGCGAAGGTGCAGCCTTGCTTGATCCCGGAGTCACCCGGCGCGTTCTGGCGATGATGCGTCAGAAGGGCGAAAGCAAACCCGACCCGTTCAAAGCACTGACCGAACGCGAATTGGATGTACTTCGCCTGCTAGCGGAAGGCAAAAGTAACGCAGAAATCGCCGAAGCATTGGTTTTAAGCGATAAGACCATCCGCAATCATATTAGCGTCATATTGGATAAGCTGCATGTCAGCAATCGGGTAGAGGCAGCAACCTATGCTGTGGAGCACAATATTCGTAGCTATTCCACAAATAAAAACGAGCGAGAATGATCACGCTCGTTTAACTGTAGCCAAGTCGAACATCCCAGCGGAGAAGGACGGCTAATCCTCGAGTGAGATGATGTCACCTACTCGAATACGTCCTTTACGCTCAGTCGAACCATAGATGCCGAGACAAGTCTCGTGCCGTTCAGCGATGGTTTTCAAGACTCTCGCATCTTTCTCAAGTGTGGTTGGATCAAAGTTGACCATCACACAGCGTATATCGCGTTCAGTCACGCGCATTGCTGGTGCATCGAGCGAAGTCCCGAACTTAAGCCGCCGTCCTACCCATGTGTCTTCAGCAAAGGGTCGTCCATCGAGAAGTTCTACCACAATATTGGGTCTGAAGCGGGCGATCTCAAGATTCTGGCTCATTTCGTCACTCACTGCTGCGATTGTTTCTTGGCTGATCAGAGACAAGGATGCTTGGTCGAAAATGCCGCTATCCAACCGCATAGGATACACAGTCGAGCCGTACAGCTGACTGATGCGCTCTGCTAATCGAGCATCTGAAAGCTCTAGTTTCAATCCTTCCGGTGTTTGCACCTGGACTGAACCTTTTGCGATGTCGCCATTCGCGTAATGAGGTTTGTAAAGCAGCAGTTCGGGTAATCGGCTGGCTGTAAGCCATGGCATGCCAACCATCTCGTTCGTGCGGACAAATGCGAAGCGTCGGTCACCTTCAAAGCCATGCCAGCCAAGTTCAATCTCATTTAGCGTCTCGCCAGCCATTGACTTGACGGGGTAGCGATACAGCGCACGCACAACTGCAACTTGTGTCATTGATCCGTTTCCCTCGCAGACATCAGCGACTCGTAGTGATGTTTAGCATAACCAAATTTCTGCATCTTGTATTTATCCATGAGAATGAAAACGAGCGAGATTATTCTCGCTCGTGTTTTTGCTGGGGGACCTGGATTCGAACCAAGATTAACAGAGTCAGAGTCTGCGGTTCTGCCGTTGAACTATCCCCCAATTTGGGTCTCAATGGTTGGGCATTCTATCATGCCCAACCCGGGTTTTCAAGGCTAAACTACAGCGCTTTTTGTGCCTCGTTGGTCAGGCTTTCCAGCGCCAGTTTGATGCGTTCCAGCGACACAGCCTGTCCTAGAATGTCCATCGTCTCAAACAGCGGTGTCGAAATCTGCTGCCCGGTCACGGCTACCCGCAGTACCCCGAACAACTGCCCGTTGCTCAGGCCGAGTTCCCCCGCCAGTGATTCCATTGTGCTGTGCTGATTTTCCAGCGAAAAGTCGTTCAATTCCGAGAGCCGCTCATGGGCTTTTTCCAGCACCAGACGGGTTTGAGCCACATCCATCTTTTTCTGCGGCAGTTGTTCCGGTGTCGGCGGCGTGAAGGTTTCTTTAAAGAAGAACCCTGCCAGCGGCACGACATCATTCAAAGTCTTGATGCGTGATTGCACCTGCGGCGTAACCTTCAGCAGCACTTCGACATTCACTTCCAAACCAGCCGCTTCCAGAACGGGTTTTAAGCGCCGTGCCAATTCTTCAGTCGCTAGATGCCGAATGTGTTCGCCGTTCAGCCATTCCAGCTTTTCAGTCGGGAAGGCGCTGTTGGCTGGATTGACACGATCCAGATCAAAGCGTTCAATCGCCTCTGCCATGCTGAAGAATTCGCGATCTTCACCGAAGTTCCAACCGATGTTCGCCAAAAAGTTCCCCATTGCTTCCGGCAGATACCCGCCGCGCATGTAATCATGCACCATCACCGGGATGATATTGCCGAATTTGTCCTTCGGCGGATTGCGCTTGCTCATCTTACCTTTGCCATTCGGGTTGAGCATCACGGGCAAATGCGCGAAAACCGGCTTTTCCCAGCCGAATGCTTCCCAGATTTGCCAGTGCAGCGGGAAGGATGGAAACCATTCCACTGCCCGCATCACATGGGATATTTCCATCAGATAATCATCGACCACATGTGCCAGATGGTAAGTTGGGAAACCGTCGGATTTCAGGATTACCGCGTCTTGCTGAGTTGTGTTGTCAAAAGCCGTCTCGCCGCGAATAGCATCCCGCACCACTGTTTCACCATCCAGCGGCATCTTGAAGCGGATGACATAGGTTTCGCCATTGGCTTCTTTTTCTGCAACCTGTTCAGATGTCAGCGTCCGGCAGTGGCGATCATACCCTGATGGTTCTTTGCGGGCTTCTTTTTCTTCGTTCACCTTCCGCAGCCGTTCGGGTGTGCAGAAGCATTTATAGGCTTTGCCGTTATCGACTAACCACTGTGCCCGCTGCTGGTAATGTTCCAACCGTTCCGACTGCACATAGGGGCCGTATGCGCCCCCTGCTTCCGGGCCTTCGTCCCACTGCAAACCCGCCCAACGCAGCGCTTCCACCAGTGTTTCCAATGCGGTTGGGTCGAACCGCTTCTGGTCGGTGTCTTCGATACGCAGGATGAATTGGCCGTTGTAATGACGGGCATAGAGCCAGTTGAACAGTGCCGTGCGAAGGCCGCCGATATGCAGCGAGCCTGTCGGGCTGGGCGCGAAACGGGTTCGCACCGCGCGGTTGGTAGCGGTCACAAACATCTCCTGATGATTAACGGACGAACGATAATCTTACATCAATCAAAGGATAAATTATAGGGTTCAAACCCGGCGGCTGCGGACGATCACGCTCTCTGCCAGACCCACACCCGCCAGCATGGATAATAGAGATGTACCGCCAGAACTAATAAATGGCAGCGTCAATCCGGTGACCGGAATCATATTGAGGTTCATGCCTATGGAAACCACTGTTTGAAAGAAGATGATGGCTGCCACCCCGTAACAGATCATGCTGCCCAGCGGATCAGCCGCCATACGTGCGCCCCGTAAAATCCGTAAGATAACAATGGCGATTCCTGCCATCACTGCTACCCCGCCGACGAAGCCAAATTCCTCCGAGATCACACTGAAGATGAAATCGGTATGACGTACACGCAGAAAGCGAAGCTGGCTTTGCGTCCCGTTGGCATACCCCTTGCCAACCAATCCACCTGACCCCACGCTGATGAGCGCCTGACGGATATTGAACTGTGCATCCGGATCGCCTTCCGGGTTGATGAAGGTGGTGATGCGCGACTGTTGGTAGCGTTCCAGGCGCGTCCAGATGATGGGCGCGGCTACGATCATAACAATCAGGAACAGGCCAATGTGTTTGAGCCGCAGACCCGCTGCCCAGATCAGCGTGAACCAGATCACCATAAATACAATCGTCGTCCCCAGATTCGGTTGCAGGAAGATTAACCCGGTGGGAATCGAAATATGGACGAGCGACATCATCACGCCTTTGAGGCTGTCCAGATTATGATAATTTTGCGAAAGGTGGTGGCCGAGCGTAATGATGATGATAATTTTGCCGATTTCCGAAGGCTGAATGCGGATGCCCAGATTAATCCACCGCTGCGAACCAGCGTCGCCTTCCACGCCCAGAAAACGCACCAGAATCAGCAGGCCAACCATGATGATATACAGCCAGATGTGCATCCCGCCCAGCAGACGATAATCAATAGCCGCCAGCACAAACACCAGCACGATGCCGATGACTGCATAACGAATTTGATCGGGAACGCGGCTGATGAGTTCGGTGTCAATTGCGCCCATTGTGGCACTGCGGATCATCAAAACGCCGAAGATGATAAGGACGAGGGTTGTTCCAAACAGAACGAAATCAAAGTGACGCCAAATGCTACCAGTACGAATCATATCTACACCGACGCTAAACCAATCAACACCTCGCTATTATAGCGAATGAGTCAAGTATGTTTTAGCCATCGTCTGGATCGTCGGGGAGTCGGTGGCTTTCGTCGCCGGGCGGTGCTTTATCCTGCGCCATGCGGCGGCGGGCTTCATCTTTTTCCAGCACTTCGCTGATGAACGGAATTTCTGCCACAATCACGCTGTCGCGGTCGCGTTGCTGCAAAGCGATATCCACGTTATCACTGTCGATGGATACATACTTGGAAATCACCGCCAGAATTTCCGCCTTCATCGCCTGAAGACGCTCAGGTGGCAGGTTGATCCGGTCATGTACCAGGATGAACTGCAACCGTTGTTTGGCGGTACTGCCGCTGCCTTTGGACGACGACCGCCCCAGCATTCGGTCAAAAAATCCAGCCATGCCCTGGCTCCTTTCTAGTCGGACTGACCACCGGAAAACAGCCGGGCAAGGCGTTGGAAGAACCCGCCTGACTCGGTCAACTGCATGAACGGTACATCTTCGCCCGCCAGCCGCCGCGCGATATTGCGGAAGGCCAGCCCGGCGCGGGAATTATCATTGAGTGTCACCGGAACGCCGCTATTGGAGGCCGGAATCACGCCTTCGTCTTCCGGGATGATGCCGATGAGCTTAATCGCCAGAATGTCGGTCACATCGTCGGCGGAAAGCATTTCGCCTTTGCGAACCATTTCGGCCTTCACCCGGTTCAAAATTAATTTGGCTGGCCCTTTGTTGTTGGCTTCCAGCAGGCCGATGATGCGGTCGGCATCGCGCACGGCGGAAACTTCCGGGTTGGTGACAATCAGCACTTCATCGGCAGAGGCGACCGCGTTGCGAAAACCGCGTTCAATCCCGGCGGGCGAGTCAATCATGATAAAGTCGAATTCCGGGCGGAGTTTATCGGTAATCTGAATCATATCCGCCGGACTAACTGCCGTTTTATCGCGGGTTTGCGCTGCCGGAATCAAAAACAAATCAGGGAACTGCTTGTGCTTGATCATCGCCTGTCGGAGGTTGCAGCGCCCTTCGACCACATCTACCAGATCGTAGACGATGCGGTTTTCCAAACCCATCACGATGTCCAGATTCCGTAAACCGACATCGGCATCAATTACGACGACTTTTTTCCCCAGCTTAGCAAGCGCGATACCCAGATTGGCGGTGGTCGTAGTTTTGCCCACGCCGCCTTTCCCGGATGTCACGGTAATGACTTTGGCCCCCATAACACGAACTTCCCCTTAATACGTCCACACATCAACAACAATCTGACCCTGCCGTATTGAAGCCACTTCCGGTCGTGGATTACGGCGTTTATCTGGCGGCGAAGTTGTGATGTATTTAGCGATACGAAGCTGCGTCGGCGTCATATCCAACGCGCACACCACCGCCGTCTCGTCACCATCCACCCCGGCATGAACGCTGCCGCGTAATTTTCCCCAGATAATCACATCGCCCGCCGCCACAATCTGCGCGCCTGGGTTTACATCACCATACACCACCACATGTCCGGCACTGTGTACGGTTCTGCCGGAACGCAGCGTGCGTTTAATCATCAGGCCAACGGTGCCATCTTCTTCGGAATCAGTTTCTGTGCCTTCGGTATCATCGCGTCCCGGCACAGGATTTGCCGTGCTGGTTTTGAGGTCAAGCGCCTGTGCGGATTCGTTGGTGGTATGGCTGTCACTCAACACCGACCACAAGGTCAGGCCGCGCCGTTCCAGCAGGGCTTTAAGCGAACCGAGTTCATACTTGGGAACCGGGCGTTCCCCAACATCAACGGTCACCTTCGCCCCGGCGAAGAACGCGCTTTGCTGGTCAATGCGCTCTGCCAGTTCAGACGTAATCACCAGCCATTCTTCTGTCGGGCTGAGTACAATGAACAGCCCATCCTTGATGCCCTTGATGACCACTGTCTGCTCTTGCATCGCCATATCCGCCTGCCATTGAGAATAAAGACTGCCACACTATCTTAAATATACTCAATTTTTCTTGCCACGCTACAGCACCCCAGTAATGCGAAACAGCATGAATAACGGCAGCAGCGTAAAGGCCGCCGGGGCTAACCAGCGCACAATTTCCTTCCGTGCTGAAAAGCTCTTTTGCAACCAATGGCTGAAACTGTGTACCGCGTAAGTCATCCACATGGCCTGAATAATCAGCAGCGGCATGAGCAGCACTACACTGTCCCGTCCGAAGTACACCAACCCGAAGATCGCATAGGCCGCGTAAGCCACCATCGTCACTGTACCCAACGGTGGATACCATCTGGAGAGCCGCGCCAAACCGAATGCACCTAACAGGACTCCAACAATTGAAAACTGTCCGATCACCAAACCGAACAGATACAGCCAGCGTGATGCTTCCCGCCAGCCATCCGCCATCATAAACGGGACGCGAATCCCGAACGCTTCCGCCTGTTCTGCTGGATACAGCCACCAACCCGAATCCATATAGAGTACTGCCACGCCCCGTAAACCGATGATGACCATCAAACCGATGACTGCCCAATACCAGATTGGCAGCCGGGTTTTGGAGAGCAGCAGCGTTAAAACCACCGCCGGAGCAAGCAGCGTGAACAGCGGGTCGTTCAGGATGCCCAGCGTCAGCAGCACCAGAATGCCGAGCAGATGACGCGGGTAGAGTGGGGCAGATGGCGGCTCGTCCGGGCGCGGGTTGGCGGTCAGCAGCGCATCAATGAGCAAATAAATCAACCATGCGCTTAACAGGGTGGTGATACGCAGACTGCGCGGTGTTCCCACCAATCCCCAGAACAGCAGCGCGAATACCACCAATCCTACTGCCATACCCAGACTCGGTTTGCGTCCCAATCCGATAAACACGCCCCCCGCCACTGCTGCCACCGCCAGCAGCAGCGCGATCAGCATCAGGGTGGCACTGTCTTCGCCGCCCGTTTGTGACCAGAACGCTGGACTGAATGCCATCGCCAAACCGCCGATCAGCGCCAGTGTGCCGCCAAACCGCCGCAGCGCTAACGTCACGCCCGATATGGTAGCCGCCAGCGCCAGCGCCCGGACGAATGGCGTATGACCGAGCAGGATAAAGGCCATAAACGCCGCCCCCCCGGAAAGCAGCGCGGGCAGCCAGTAGCGCAGAAGTGTGCGCTGGGCAGGGGTAATGGGCAGTCTGTTGAGCAAAGTTTATCCTCCCTGATTCCCTTCCGGGAGCTGTATTTCGTCTGGGCTTGGGGCTGGGATGGTGGGCACAAGATTCGGATCGAACGCTGGCGGCGGCGGAATGCCTTCCCGTTCATTCTTCAGCCGGAAGTAGGCTTCCATCGTTTCCACCACCACTGGCAGTGCCCAGATCGACCCCTCTTTCCCGTTGTAGACGAAACCCATAATAACAATTTCCGGGTTGTCATAGGGTGCATAGGCCGAGAACCAGGCATGTGCAGGCCAGTTACCGGGTACGCATAACCCCAGTGGCCGCGCGATGTCGTCGCAGTATTCAGCCGTACCCGTTTTGCCAGCGACTTCGACATAGGGTAAATTGGCTTTTTGTGCCGTTCCCACGGTGACTGCCATCCGCATTCCCTCATGGATAATGTCATAAGTTGCTTGTGTGACGAATGCCGGACGATAGTTCTGGTCGAATCGATTAGGTCTGCATACTGCTCCGTTGAAAACATAATTTTCCGGGATGTAGACCGTATAATTCCGAATATCCGGGTTCATCGGATCGGCACTGATATCCGCCGAATTCACATAACTGGGCGCATCGCACCGTACCGGGTTGTAATACTGGCTGTCCGGTTCGCAGGTACAGGCCAGACTGCTTGGCCCTTTCATAATCATGTCTTCAACCAATGTCAGCGTCAGTGTGCCCTGTACATCCGCCAGATCGACATTGCGTAAAACGTGCGACTGGAACGGTTCGAGGACATTGCCTTCTGCGTCCAGATAGCTGTCGATAATCGTGGGTTGATAAAGTGTGCCGCCATTAGCAACCGTTGCCACCATGCTGGCAAGTTGCAGCGGCGTAACCAGTACATATCCCTGACCGAGCGAGGCATTATAGGTGTCACCTGTTGACCAGTTTTCGCCGTAGCGGATACGTTTCCAGTCCGGGTCTGGCATTCGTCCCTGCGTTTCGCTGGGTAGTTCGACGCCCAATTCGCTGCCGATTCCATAAGCAGTGGAATACCGGAACAGATCGGTAATGCCCAGACCGCCGGAACGCAGGGTTACTTCGGGTACATTGGTGTTGCCACCGCCAACCTGATAAAAATACACGTTGCAGCTTTGGGCAATCGCCCCAAAAATATCGACCAACCCATGCCCATCACGTTTATGACAGACGAAAGTTTGCGCGGCTGCCGGGTCATTGGGTGCATAACGATTTTCGACCACCAGACTGCCGGGGTCATTGAGGGTGCTGAGGGGGGCGATCACCCCTTCTTCCATCGCGCCGGATGCGGTAATCAGTTTCCATACCGAACCCGGTGGATACAGCGACCGGATGGCATTGTTCACCAGTGGCTTGAGGGGGTCGCCCACCACATCCAGATAGTAGGCCACATCAATTGCGCGGGCGAAGCGGCTGTTGTCATAACCCGGATAGCTGACCATTGCCAGCACTTGCCCATTTTGGGGATTCATGGCGATCACCACCCCCTGCTGGCTGATGATCTGGTTATAATCCGCGTTGAGCAAATTGATTCGTTTAGCCAATACTTCTTCGGCTGCCCGCTGCAAATCAACATCAATCGTCAGCCGGACATTCTGCCCCGGCCTCGGCTCGACCCGCTCAAGCTGCTGGATTTCTTCACCCGCCACATCAACCTCGCGCAGGATGTAACCGCGCTGACCGGAAAGGGTGCTCTCCAGAAAATATTCGATTCCGTCTACGCCCGTCCGGTCATAGGCAGGATTGTAACCCTGTTCGATCAATGCTTCGGCTTCCTCCGGTGGGATGGGAGCCATATATCCGATGATATGAGCCGTCAGCGCACCCGTTGGATATTCGCGCACATAAACCGGGAATACATCGACACCCGGCAGTGAAATGCTTTCTTCCTTTATTTGCAGCGCGACATGAAATTCCACATCTTGCGCGATAGTGACCGCACGGAATGGGGCGATACCTTCGCCTTCCGCCACCAGTTCCTCAATGCTGCGGATGTTGCTGCCGGAAGCTGCGGCGATGGCCGCTGTCGGTGGGACGCCCACCAGCGCCGAAAGACGGTTGAAGATCAGTAGTTCTTCATCCGGGTCAGAAGGCAGTGCCGCCGGAACAACCGTCACATTATAGGCGGGTACATTTTTCGCCAGCGGGCGGTCGTATCGATCAAAGATTACGCCGCGTGGGGCAGCCAGCGGCAGTTGATTCAGGCGGTTGTCATCGGCATACGCCTGGAATTCACCCTCGCGGGCGATTTGCAGGTCGTACATGCGGATCGAAAACAACGCGAACATGGCGAACATCACTGCTTGAAATAAAGTTAAACGCCACCCTTGAAAGGGCATTAAACGTCGGCTCATCGTTACACTACTCCTTTGCCCCACCCAACCTTACCGTTAACACTTGCTTTTACTCCCCCTCTCTACGCAGTGGAGAGGGGGGTGGGGGGTGAGGTTTTCCTTTACAATAAAAACCGTGACCGTCGTTCCAGCCGTCGCTGAATGCGGCGGATGAACGCATAGATGGGTAGGATGAGAATCAGGTTGTAAAACACGGCTGGCAAAATGATGATGGTGATGGTTTGAAACAATGCGTTGAATCCAGCCGCAGCCGGTGGAAATCCGCCAATCACCGTCAGCAGGAGCATCACCGTGATTTGCTGGAAGAATGTCCCCAACACCGTCACCCAGATCAGCGTAAAAATCCCCACGCTGTAAAGCTGTTGGCGCATTGTATGGATGCCGAACACGATAATCACCAAACCGAAGGTTGATGTCCCCAGTGGCGCGGCAGAAAGTAAATCTTTCAAAATGCCGCCCACGAATGCCCATGTGATGCCCTGTTCCAGTGGGGTATTGAGCGCCCAGCTAATCACCAGTAGAAACACCAGATCAGGCTGCCCGCCGAGGATGCTGATTTGCGGCATGACCGAGGCTTGCAGCGCCGCCGCCAGCGCCAGAATTGGCAGGCTGAGGAAGTTGCCCATGCCCTAGTTTTCGCTTTGCTGCTCGAAGACTGAAAGATCAACCGGTTGGAAATTAGTGATCACCAGCACGATTTCCAGTGTGTCGAAGTTGTTCAGGCTGCGGATGACGGCTTCTTGATACAGTTCATATTGTAGCTGCTGCACACTGATGACCTGCCCGATGACAATATCCGGCGGCAGATTGCCCCCCAAACCCGATGTGATGACAATATCGCCTTCCTGCACCTGCGCGTCCAGCGGAATGAACGTCATCCGTAAATCGCCGGAAGGCTGCCCGATGACGCTGCCTTCATCGCGCGAGGTCTGCAAACGCCCGCTGATGGCACTTGATGGCGATGTGATGAGCAAAATGCGGGAAGCATTCGCTGCCACATTGATAATGCGCCCCACCATGCCCAGTTCCGTCACGACGGGCATCCCGATTGTCAGACCGTCGCGCGCGCCTTTGTCGATGACGATAGTCCGCAGCAGCGCGTTCGGGTCAGCGGTGGCAATTACGTTCGCCGCGATAAATTCCTGCTGCTGTGTGGTGGCGGTGTATTCCAGCAGGGCGGAGATTCGGCGGTAATCGCTGGCGACCTCGCGCAGTTCCACCAGTTCTGCTTGGAAGCGTGCCAGCGCGACTTCCAGATCAGCGTTCCGCTCACGCAGCGTTTCCGCGTCCGCGAAATCATCCGCCCCATTCACCACGCCCAGCGTAATCCGGTTAAAGATTCCGGTGATGAAGTTCAGCGGCGCGGCAGCGATGCCCCTGACCGGGCCAAGCACCCCCAATCGGCTGGCGACGATCAAGCCGAGGCAGATCAGCAGGCAAACGCCCAAAAAAACGAGTCGGTTGGAACGCACACGGCGCAATCTTCCATCACCTCACTACCAGAATTGCAGGCGCATTATAGCAAACTTTCGGCGCTACCCGTCAAGGATGCCCCCCAATACCGGAGGTCAGTCGTGGATTAGGGGCGTTACCGCAAATAGGAATTGATTTAAATTGTTATTGAATAGCCGAAATAGAATGCGCCTCATGCAGAGGAGGACTAAGCGCAGCGCATGTCCTCCTCTGTGAAAATGATCCGTCGCATTTGTTTTCGTTTACCATAAGTATCCGGGTAGGGGTGCAGCACTACTGTGCCCAAATGTAGGGCATGTAGCCATTACTCAATAGATATCTATTCCTCCCATACTTTTTTGATAATGCGGATTCCGGTCAGCCCATGGGCTTCAATCAAGGTCATAAAACGACTGGTTGCATAGATCGTGCGGGGGCGTTGGGGGATTTTGAAGAGTGTTTTTCCCGCAATCATCTCTGGCTTGAACGCATGGGCTTTGATGGCAACGAAGCCTGTGGGTGAATATTCCAGATTGGCATGGCTAGGATCGAGAGCATCAATTAAAGGGATCACATTGATCGTATATAGTGTTTCTTCGTCACATTGCAGCGGAAGGATTTCCACATCATTGGCAATGGTTGGCTGAATGATCTTGAGTATCCTGTCATTGCATATTAGCAGGCCTGTCGATAACCAAGGAAAATCACTTCTGGGGATATTTTCTCTATGAGCAAAGATGACGGGAACAGGTTGCCAGTGTGCGGCCACTGATTCGCCTACAAAGTCAATCTTCTTGGCATCATGTTCGCTGACAAGATAGATGAGATCGTATTTCGAACTTGATTTAATTCTCCAAATAGCCATCAGCGGTTGTCCTTGATGGTATTCCGTAAGCCTCTAACCAATTCAGGAAACTTGCCCAGTCTGTAGCTGAGAAAAATTTACCCTTCCAAGAAGATTGAGGCGAATTTCTAACCCAACTCGAACTTGCTTAAATGAGAACTTGTGTGCTAAAATAGGACTTGAAGTCCCCTCTGGTAGCACCACACTAAACGGTGGAGACGCATTTTTGAGTAAAACACAACCAATATGGCCTATCTACCGCTTGGCACAGTCTCTAACACTTTGAACATAAAGCCATTTTTCGAGGCTGAATCGTGTGGGTATGGACTCCCTCCTCGCGTGCGGGGAGGGTTGGGGTGGGGTAAATTAATCTCCACCACTTAATGCAGTCCTACCTCCCCTCTG
>JAIOHM010000100.1 GCA_019912965.1 Anaerolineae bacterium | reverse complement strand
CGCCCAGGTGAATCGCCACACTCAGGACGGCGACCATCCCGAATACATGGAACATAGGGATTGCGCCCAGGAAGACTTCATTGTTGGTGGGCTGCAATACGGCTTTCATCTGAAGCGTATTGGCGACCAGCGCGCTGTGTGTTGCCATCGCTGCTTTGGAGACACCGGTCGTCCCGCCGGTATACTGGAAGAGTGCCAGGTCGTCCGGTTTGACATCGACATTCGGTTTCCGGCCACCGTACTTGGTAAATATATCCTGAAGCCACATATCGCCATCAGCCAGGGTTTCGACGCGATGCCCGTCTTTCTTCTCTTTTGCCAGGGTGAACAGCAGTTTGCCTGCTGCGGGGAAGAATTCCTTAACGTTGGTGACGATGACATGTTTGACTTTGGTCTTCGGCTGAATCTTCTTGACGGTCTTATAGAACAGACTCATCGCCACGACAAATTCCGCGCCGCAATCATTGATCTGGTACTGTAATTTTTCGGGTGGATAGGTGGGATTGGTCGCAGCTACGACGCCACCGGCCTTGAGTGTGGCGTAAAAGCCGATGACGAATGCGGCGGTATTGGGCAAAACCAATGCAACGCGATCGCCTTTTTTCAGGCCCATATCCACCAGCGCAGCCGCCAGTGCGTCTGAGAGTTTGTCCAGGTTTGCGTAGTTCAGCTTACTATCCACGCGCCCCAAAACTGGCAGATGCAAATTGGTGACGAGGGCGGGGTTGTTGGGAAAACTGCGGGCAGACTCAGTCAAAAAATTATGTAGCGGTGTCGCAGGGTAGGGTTTCAGCGATGCAGGCACTCCCTGATCATATTTCTTAGTCCAGGGGCGGTCGGCGTAAGTAACCATAGTAAATCTCCAGATTGAAAAACTAAACTTGTATTTTCGTGGGACGATTCAAGTATATCGGGCGGAGTGGGTTCGGTCAAAAAATCTAAGTGTTTGCCCAGGATCGCCACGCATCCGGGATTTTCGTGACCTGACCATCATGGGTGATGCAAATATGCTTGCTCCAACCGGTGACCAGTATCTCCCCGGATGCCGCTTCGACGATTTCATAGGCAAATGTCAGGGTGCGGCTTTTCATTTCCTCAATCCAGCAGCGGATCGTAAGCATCTGGTCATATTGTGCCGGTTTGATGTAACGCGCGTGGACTTCGGAGACGGTCAGAAAGTAGCCGCTGCGCTCAAATGAGGCATAATCACTGCCGCGCTTCCGGGCGTAGCTGCTCCGGCCTTCTTCAAAGTATACGATGTGGCTGGCATGGTGGACGATACGCATCGCGTCGGTTTCGGCGTAGCGGACGTGAAACGAGGTTTCTGCAACAAAACGATCCGTTGGTGCCAAGACGATATTCCTCCCCGGTTAGGTATGGTTGAAGTGACGGATTATAAGCATAACCGGGAATGCCGGACTCGCCAAGTCGCGCGCTATGTCGTGTTTGGGCGCGTGTGTTATAATCCGACCAATGAATCATGCTATTTGAGGTGGACGTGCGTTCACCGGAGGTTGGTCATTATGATGGACATGAACCAGGCCGCGCGGATGATCGAGTGGTTGGATGAAGAACGCCGTCGGGATAAATCCATGATCGCGACACTTGAAGAACGACTGGCGCAGCAGCAGGAAATGATTGATTTGATGATGCGCCGAGTTAACAGTATGGAATCCGACCAGACGGTGATTCGCAGTGAACTTTCTCCCAATGTCCGTGAGAATGACGTGTTGGATATGGTTCGTAAAGAGATGGCGAATCTCCTGGAAAAGGCCGAGTCTAAACGTCTGTTAGCGGAACGCGAGGCCGAACGCCGGGCGGAGCTGAACCGTGAGAATATCATGCGCCAGATTCGGGAGCTGAACGACTCTGTAGATAAAATCGAACGCCATACAGGCGAGGTTGCGACTTCCGGGATTGAGCGCCAGCGTCTGGCTGATGCTGTGGGTGGTTTACAGCAGCGCCTGGATGAACTGACCAAGAAATCGGAAGAACCTGACCGCCGGTTAGCCTTCCTGGAAGAACAGCGCCGTCAGGACGCGCGCCGGATTTCCGAAGTGCAGTCGGAATTGCCGGAACAGCAGAAACAGATCGACAGTATGCGCCCGAAATTGACTTTGCTGGAAGACCTGACGCTGCGGATTGAGCGCCGGGTACAGGAAGTTCAGAATAGTGAGCGCGAGCGTCGTGAGCAAATCCAGCAGTTCATTGACCAGCAAACCCTGCTTATCCAGCAGCGCGACCAGCAGGTGACAACGCTCACTGAGCGGTTTGGTGAGCAGGACAGTATCATGCAGCGCAATATTGAACGGTTTGAATCCTGGTCGGAAGCCTACCGCAACATGAAAAAGATCATTGATGATTTTGAGCGGATTGGCGACCGGTTGGAGCGGCGCATCAATGAAGTAGCTGAAATGCAGCGCCTGAGCGAAGAGCGGTTCCGTCAGGAATGG
>JAIOHM010000099.1 GCA_019912965.1 Anaerolineae bacterium | reverse complement strand
TCGCGTGCGGGGAGGGGTTGGGGGTGGGGTAAATCGATCTCCACCTCCTAATGCAGCCCTATCGGCGGTTCAAAACCAGTGCGTATACTGCCGCAGCACCCAATCCACCACCTCGTTCACAATCCCCGCCACCATCTGCTGATCTTCATCATCCGCCGCCCAATGTTGGGGATGGATTTCCGTTAGCCGCACCATCAAATCCCGCTGCGTCGGCCCGCCCGGAATCCCCTGCCTGCTGATGACCGTTCCTGCCAGCACCAGCGGCAGATACACCTCGGTGTAACTCATCCCGGCCTGCTGCCCTTGCAGCATCTGAACCACATACTCGCTGTAAATGCGGATTTCCTGCGGCTCGCCCAGCAGCGAAAGCGTCACCGGGCGCAGCATGTGGAAGCCGAAATCGATTCCGTCCGCCAGCAGCGGGATCAACAGCGGCCCGGCTAAACTGCGTTCCGGGTAAAGAATAATCGCCTCATCAATCCCGATCAGTTGCAGCAAACCCCGGCACCAGTTCGGCAGCGGCAGCGGCCCGGCACGCAGCGGCCACCCCTGTTCAAACCGTTCCTGCACCCGGAAGAATTGAATTTCCGTGTCTTCAAAACTTTTGCTGGGCGTTGTCGCCGCTTGGATCACCCCCAGCAGCGTCTCCACGATAAAATGCGTTTCAGCATTGTGCAGGACGCATCCAGCACGGTTGAAGGTGTGTTGGGTAGCTTTAAACAGTGGTTTATACAGTGTTGCCGTATTCAATCCCGGCAGCACATCCTTGACGAAGGTTTCCCGGTAGCGGTCAAACAACGGGCGGGCATCCGCATGTTCGCCCAAAGACCACAAACTCAACCAGCGCGGCTTGATTTTGGTGAAGCGCCCCATCTCGGTAGCCGACACGCCGAACGGAATCGAGATTCCACTCCGCAGCAAACCGCCCGCTTGGGTCATAAACGTAAGCTGCCGCAGCAGCATAATCTGGTTGATCGTATCTTCTGTCAGGTAGAAATAGTAATCGAGGTTGACCGGATGCTGCTCATCATTGAACCGCACCCGCTGCGGTTTACCCAATGGATTCGTCTGAATATCCACGTTGATATGGTACTGATTGCTGAAAGTCGTATCCGGCAAACACAGCACCGGAATCATCAGATAACCCACTTCCGCCGGATGCAGTGTCACCGACAGCCGATTTTTCTGAACGTAAAACCGTTCGGGTTTGCCGCCTGCATCCTGTTCCGGCACATGAACCGAAACCACCGCCGACACATTCACGTCCGAAAGATTTTGCAGCAGTACAATAATCTCGAACGACCGTCCCGCCACCACCATCGGTGGACGCAGCGCCGCCGCCGCTTGTACCACACCAAAATCCGCCCACTGGCTGCCCGTGATGTAACCCAGAATATCGGGGTAATTCGGTCGTGTCAGTTCCATAAACATTCCACCACCTGTTACGTATAGGTTTATTTATTGTAACCCCGAACATCTGAACGCAGGGTCAGAAAATTCATACCCACAGTTCATTCGTCAGATGGGCTTCAAAACCTTACATGTGAACCCCTTAAACCCGCTATACAATTAAATATAACGTAATTAAACTTATCGCAGTCGGAGTAATGAAAGATGCGTAACTTGACGTGCCCCCCCGGAGCAGAGACAATCGGACAGAATCTAGGGGCATTCATCGATAACCTGCAAGGGTCGGAAACCGCCCCGATCATGAAAAAGCATGGACTGGTGGATATCGACCCCAACACGTGGTATCCAGCCAATATGATTTTGGATGCCTTCAACGAAATGGCCAAAGTGACCAATACTTCTGCCAATATGACCGCCATCGGCATGAAAGTCGGTCAAATCGTACCTTTTTTCGGCGTCGAAAATCCCACCCTCGAACATGCCCTATCAGTTTGGAATGATATTTATCAAGGGTTGCATCGGGGAGGTGATGTCGGCAAAATTCGTGCCGAAAAGGTGGGGGATAAACATTGGAAGACTTACCACTCCGTTATCTATCCTGATGACATGAGCTATGGTGTCCTCTACGGTTACGGACGCCGCTTCCTAAAAACCTCCTTCAAGGTCTTCTATGACCCGGATGTTAAAGCCCGCGATCACGGCGGCACAGGTAACGAAACCATCATTCATATCACTTGGGAATAATCCCCATTTTCGGTTTCTCGTTAGGGCGGATCACCATATCCGCCCACCAACCTCATTCTGCCGTTCACATTACGACACTTTTAAGATTTTATTTTCATGTTCCCTGCCTTTATTCCCCTCTCCTAGCTGTACTCAGCGGTGGGGAGAGGGGTTAGGGGTGAGGGCTAAAGCGAAAGCCCAAAACTGTCGTGTCCTAAACATTCTGCCGTAAGGGCAGCCTAAACACAGCCCATCTCCGCCCGCGTTATCTCATTACGCATCCCGCCCCACTCATACCTCATACCTCGTCCCTTCTTTTTACTCACTACCCAGTACTCAGTACTTTGTACTCATCCCTGCCCACAGTCTCCCTACAGAACGATTCTCGTAGGGCGGGCGAAGTGCAGCCCATCTCCACCCGCATTATACTTATTACTCGTTACCTGGCACTTAGCACCTGGCACTTGGCACTTATTACACAGGAATACCCAACCATGAAACAACCACTCGCACGGCTAATGCTCACACTAACCGCGCTGTTCATCCTCCCAATCTGGAGCGCGGTGGGGCAGACTCCTACCCGTAGTCCGATGCTGGCCTATATCCACTTCGGTGACACAGAAATCACGCTAAAAGTATGGGAAGCCGAAACCAACCAAACCTTCGATCTCGGCACAATCCCCGAACCCGGCGCAGTACCATTTGCATGGAGCGCCGATGGACAATTGGCCTTCGTCTCTGACCGCGACGGCAATCAGGAAATCTATGTGTGGGATGGCGAAAGCCTCACCAACATCTCGCAGCACGCGGCTGATGATAACTGGCCCGCATGGAGTCCGGACGGGCGCTTGGCCTTTACGTCGGAGCGCGATGGCGAAGGGGAAATCTACATCTGGGATGGCGAAACCCTCACCAACATCTCGCAGCACACCGCCCATGACGGCGGAGCGACGTGGAGCGCAGACGGACAATTGGCTTTTATGTCGGAGCGCGACGGCGAATTTGAAATCTACCTGTGGGACGGCGAAACCCTCACCAACTTCACCCAAAACCCCGCTTATGACGGAATGCCCATCTGGGGCGACGATGGACGCCTCGCCTTTTCATCCCAGCGCGATGGCAATCTCGAAATCTACGTATCGGATGGTGCATCAGTCACCAACGTTTCGCAGAATGACGCTTTTAATGATCGCCCCACATGGAGCGCCGATGGGCGCTTGGCCTTCATATCCGACACCGACGGCAATTCAGAAATCTATCTGTGGGATGGAGACTCATTGACCAATATTTCGCAGCACAAGGCTGAGGATAGCAGTCCCAGATGGAGCGCGGATGACCGCCTGACATTTACATCTGAACGAGATGGGAATCGGGAAATCTACACATGGGACGGCGCAGCCCTCACCAACCTCACCCAAAATCCGGCTAACGATTTCCTGCCCGCATGGAACGCAGACGGTCACTTGGCCTTTGTATCTGACCGGAATGGCGACTATGAAATCTACGTCTGGGACGGTACATCCTTTGCCAACATCTCCCAATCCCCCGACCACCAGGATTCTTTACCATTGTGGTGGTCGCCCTAAACCGTCCACCCATTCTCCCGTAGGGGCGGACGAAGCGCAGCGCATGTCCGCCCGCGTTATACTCATCACTCATCACTTACCTAGCACCTAGCACCTAGCACTTAGCACCTGATATGAAACTACTCACCCGCCTAACCCTAACCCTAACCGCAGCCTTCACCCTGCTCACCTGCATCGCATCCATACTCGGTCAAACGTTCCCCCCCAGCCCGATGGTAGCCTACATAAGCCAGCAGGATACCGCTTTTAGGATGGAGGTCATGGAATGGAGAACCCGCCAGACGGTTATTCTGAGCACAGTACTCCAACTCAATGACAGATTTGAATGGAGCGCCGATGGGCGGCTGGCATTTACATCTAACCGGGATGGGAATCAGGAAATTTATGTATGGGATCGCGCCTCGCTGACCAACATCTCACAACACCCAGCGCATGATGTATCATCCGCATGGAATGCAGATGGGCAGCTTGTTTTTTTGTCCGAGCGCGATGGGAATTGGGAAATCTATCTGTGGGATGGCACATCCATTACCAATATCTCGCAGAATGAAGAGCCTGATGGGGCTTTTGCATGGAGCACCGACGGACGGCTGGCCTTTGTGTCTACTCTGGACGGTAATCAGGAAGTCTACCTATGGGACGGCGAAACCCTCACCAACCTCTCCCAAAACCCGGCTTCTGACGGAATGCCCACATGGAGCGCCGATGGGCGGCTGGCCTTTGACTCTGACCGCGATGGAGCTTTCGAAATCTATGTGTGGGATGGCACATCCATCACCAACATTTCCCAAAACCCGACTGAGGATGCGTCGCCCAAGTGGAGTACGGACGGGCGGCTGGCATTGGTGTCTGACCGCGATGGCAATTTGGAAATCTACATCTGGGACGGCGAATCGTTGACCAACATCACCCAACACCCGGCTTATGATGGGCAGATCACATGGAGTGCCGATGGGCGGCTGGCCTTTATCTCTGACCGGGACGGAAACTACGAAATCTATGTATGGGACGGCACATCCCTCACCAACATTTCGCAGCACCCGGCAGAAGATTCGATGCCCATATGGAACACAAATGGTGATTTAGCCTTCGTGTCTGTGCGGGATGGTAATTCGGAAATCTACATCTGGGACGGCACATCCCTCACCAACATCACCCAAACCCCCAACCAAGACGAATCCGCCCCAACATGGTGGTTTCCCTAAATCCTCCGCCGCACTCTCGCCTATGCTCTCGTAGGGGCGTTCGGTTCGGACGCCCACCGCATCTCCGCCCGCATCATACCCACCCTTCATCACTTCCCTACTCAGTCCTCATCCCTCAGTCCTTACTTTAAACTTTTACCTTTTCACTTTAAACTTATCACTCATCACTCATTATTCATTACTCGTCACTCCAACATGATAAAACCACTCACCCGCCTAACCCTCACCCTGACCATCGCCTTCACACTGCTCATCTATGCTGCATCCCTACTCGGCCAAATCCTCCCCCCCAGTCCGATCTCAGCCTACCTAAGCTTTCATGATACAGAAGTCAACATACAGGTTATGGAGTCGAGAACGCACCAAGCGATTGATCTGGGTACAATATCTGAATTCACCGAGGGATTATTTGGTTGGAGTGCGGATGGGCGGCTGGCATTTTCATCTCACCGGGACGGTAATCAGGAAATCTATGTTTGGGACGGCACATCCCTCACCAACATCTCCCAAAACCCGGCTTCTGACGAAATGCCCGCATGGAGCGCCGATGGACGGTTGGCCTTTGTGTCTGACCGGGATGGCAATTTGGAAATCTACATTTGGGATGGCACATCCCTTACCAACATTTCCCAAAATCCGACTGAGGATGCGTCGCCCGCATGGAGCGCCGATGGACGATTGACCTTTACATCCAAGCGCGATGGAAATCCGGAAATCTACATGTGGGATGGCACAGCGCTAACCAATCTCTCGCAAAACAGGTCTATCGATGTATATTCCATATGGAGCGCCGATGGGCGGCTGGCATTTAGGTCTAACCGGGACGCGAATTGGGAAATCTACCTATGGGATGGCTCTTCCCTCACCAACATCTCGCAGAACGGGGCTACTGATGATTTGCCCACATGGAGTGCAGATGGACGGCTGGCCTTCATATCTGACCGCGATGGGAATTGGGAAATCTACATTTGGGACAAAACGACATTGACCAATATCTCGCAGAATGCGGCTTTTGATGGATCGCCCGTATGGAGCACAGACGGGCGGCTGGCGTTTATGTCTACGCGGAATGGGAATAACGAAATCTACCTATGGGACAGCACATCCCTCACCAACATCTCGCAGAGTATATTTCAAGATGGGTTGCCCACATGGAGCGCGGACGGACGCTTAGCCTTTGTCTCTGACCGCGATGGGAATTCGGAAATCTACCTATGGGACGGCATATCCCTCACCAACATCACCCAAACCCCCAACCAACACGAATCCGCCCCAACATGGTGGTCGCCCTAAACCACCCACCCATTCTCGCGTAGGGGCGTTCGGTTCGGACGCCCACCGCATCTCCGCCCGCATCATACCCACCCTTCATCACTTCCCTACTCAGTCCTCAGTCCTCATCCCTCAGTCCTTACTTTCTACTCCAAACTCGTTACTCAGCACTCAGTCTCAGTACTTTGAACTGTTTGTCTCCGGTTTGTCCCCATACCATCCCCATACCATCCTCCAACATCTCCCGCCCAATCCC
>JAIOHM010000098.1 GCA_019912965.1 Anaerolineae bacterium | reverse complement strand
CTCCTATAGTATTATAGTTTTCAGGTTTGATTTCATTGTCATAACCCCCACCAATTGTGTTGAAACTCCCAGAAATCGTATTTCCCCCCAGTTCAGCACCCCCACCACCTATGGTATTGCCACCTGATGAGCCTAGTTGTCCGATGTTATTCCAGTGTGAACCAGCAATGATGTTAGGAGCATTAGGAAATGGATAGATGCGAAGTGCGAATTGATTATTGACGCGAAATTCCAATGGAGTTTCGTCGGTTGTGCCGATGAAGTTAGAGGTGGTTGTGCCTGCATTGCCTGTCAGCGACCAGAAAGAACTCGCTGTGCCTGTGTTATCCGCCGCGCACGCCCACGTCGTGCCGTTCCATTTAGGTATCTGATTGGTGGCGCAATTCAGGTTGCCTAATGTCGTCAGATTCGTTGGGATACCAGATAGTCCACTCCATGCCGCGCCCTGTGCATATTGGGCGTAGGGCGCAGGGGTGACGGCCTGCCGAGGTGAAAGGGTGGTGTAGCCGCCGCTGCCCGCAGGACAGCGCACAGCAATTTGCAGATAACGATCCTGCCCGTCGAACGCGGATACACCAAAATCGAGAACAGTGTTGAACATCCCATTGCTGACTGAAACATTGGTTTTGCTCTGGGTAGAGCTGATTTGAGAGCCACCACTGATGAGCGTGAACAAGCTGAATTGAAAGTCGCAGATGTTGTTCACTGGCCCATTGACATTAGTTAGATTGCCTTGATAGGTAAAACTGGAGGCCAATGTAGTGTCCGCAAGCATTACACTAGTGACCAGCAGTAGCAGACCACATACAAACAATACGATTAACAAACGGCTTTTTGCAAACATAAAGATCCACCAATCAATATGATACTAACTGCTGCTGAAATATTAATTGTAAAATTTAGCGTTAACAGTTGCAACCATTTGGATATATCAATAAAAAACCGGGATAGGTGCCTTATCCCGGTTTGCATTTTTAGGATACCTGACAGGTTAATCCCCGGCACCGCTGGCGGCGGCGTTAGCGGGGACTTCGCGGCGGCGTTTCTGGATGTTGATGCGTTCCGCCCAGAAGTAGCTGCCGATGACAAACACGGCGGATGCGATTTGGAGGCCGACGCCCTGCCATGTAGCAAATAAGCCGAACCACTGTCCCATCCATAACGGAATATCGACGCCCGCAATCGGGGTGATGGGCAGCCAACCGACGGCCTGCATGACATGGACAGTATGCCCGACCATGATGAGCAGCACCGCGCCGATCATCACCCCGGTGACGACTAACATCTTTTTGTAGGGCAGACGGACTTGCAGTTTGAAGGTGATGAAGCCGACGATGGCGACACCGATCAAACCCAATGTGACGCCGCGCAGCACCACAAAAATTCCGGCTTCCAACACCAGCGATTGCAAGAACAGCACACTCTCAAAACCTTCGCGGTAGATGCTGGTGAAGCCCAGCACCACCAAGCCGATCATCTGGCTCAGGGCAACCATGCGCGTTCCACCAATCAGACGGCGTTTCTGGCTGTGGAAATTCGCCATCCAGCCCGTCCAATAGACTTTATGGAAAAACCAGTTGGTGATGAGCAGCAGGACGCCGATGGCGATCAGCGAAACAATTGCTTCCAGCCGTTCGCCCAATGGGAGCAGCGTCGTGAGCAGGGCATTGGCGGCAACCCATGTGAGTCCGGTGGCGAGGAAGGCCAGCCCTGCACCGATGATAATCGGGCGGCGATAGCGCAGTTCTTCTGCCGTCCGCAAACTCGCCAGCAGTGAGGCTAAAATCAGCACGGCTTCCAAGCCTTCGCGGAAGATAATCACGGCGGCGTTGCCTGCGACCGCGCCCGGTGCGCTCTTGATGTTGCTCAAAGCGGCTTGGGCTTCCGCCAATGCTGCCCGCAGCACCCCTAATGACGCGCGGATTTCGCCCATCGGCGCATGAGTCGCCAGCAAAGTGGCTAACCCGGCTTGACGTGCATCACCCGCCCAGAAAGCACTTTCAATCCGCAGCGCCAAGTCCGGCGCATAACCGAGCAGCTTTTGTTCCATGCCGAGTTCGAGCAGCGCGTAGGCTTCCAAACGCGCCGATTCCGCCAGCGCATACTGCCCCTGTGCCGCTGCGTTTTCGACCTGCTGCAATACGGACAGAATCACATCCATATCCGAATCGCTGTTAGCGGCTTTCCACGCTTCCGGCATCAGCCCATCGAGCGTCCGGCTGATGGTTTCGACAGTCGTGCGTAAATCTTCCGGCGTGGCTACGGCTGCGATTTGGGTTTTGACGGTTTCCAATAATTCGGCGACCTGCGTGGTGGTGGTCGCATCAATCGCGTCCAGCATCGGCTGTAAATCGGCAAAGGCCGCTGCCGCACCATCGCGGAAGGTATTGGCTTCCTGAATTTCCAGATCGGATGTGATTCGTCCATCACGGACGCCGCGCTCATATTCCACAGGAACGAGGCTGATGAAGCGCGTCAACTGCCCCGCCCGCCGCGCCAACTCCGCATCCGAAAGCGGAGCCGCCCGGAAGCCGCGCAGAGCTGCATCCACATCTGCCCGCGCTAACTCGAACGCGGATTTACTACTGTCGGTCGCCGCGTCGATCAAGGCCGCGAAAGCTGCTCTGGCGCTGGATAAGGCGTCGTCGCCGCGCTGTTCGCCATACGCCCCGGCTAAAATCTCGAAATATCCTGCGGCTAATCCGGCTTCTTCCGCCCGCTTCATGGCATAACCCCGCGCGTTGGCTTGGTCAGCATCGGAGAGCGCACCGTTCAACTGTGCCTGATAAGTATCGAACAAATCCGCCTCTACCGACTCCAATGCCGCCCTCACATCACCCTGCCCGCGCAGCAGTCCATCAATGGCCAAGGTCGCATCGGCATTGGGGCGCGAAAATCGGGTGGACGCCCGGAACTCGCGCAGCAGCAGCCAATGACGGGCTGTTCCCGCGTCCCCATTTTCCAGCGCGTTCAACGTCAATGCCGTTCCACCGCCGAGCAAATCCGCCCAGATACGCCCGCGCAGCGCCGCTAAACTGTTGGCCTCACCGGATTCGGCGGCGGCTAACGCGGATGCAAAATTGGCGTCCAGCATTTCGGCTATTTCCGGCGCGACTGCCGCAATGGGTGGGCGTAGTGTGTTGGTGTATATGGTTTCGGCATCTTGTACGGCCTGTGCTGCCCCTACCGAATCGCCACCCATCAAGGCGCTTTGGGCTTCAAACAACAACTGGCGGACATCTTCAGCCGTCGCTGCCGGGGATTCCTGCGCGAGTGCCGGAAAAATCAAAAACGCGCTCATCACCAGCACGCCAATTATCAGGCGGATTTGTTTCATATTCAGATTTTGCCTTTATAACCACATATCTTTGCTCGCCTATCCATCTAAGGGCGTAACATGTTACGCCCTTACTTGGTGTCTTGGCGGTTCAATTTTTATTCCGCGAGTTCGATGCCCAACAGGGCTGCGACCTGCGCCACCTGTCCGGCGATTTGTTGGGCGCGATCTTGTGCCTCGCTGCCGAAGAAATCAGCTTCTTCCGCCGTGAACTGCCGCCCGTCGAGTTCTTGTGTGTACAGGTCAGCGACATAAGTTTGCAGGTCAGTCAAGGCTGTGCCGATTTGGGCATCCTGCTCGGCATCCAACGAGGCGACCAGCGGGCTAACCCCGGCGTAGACCACTTCCAAGCCGCTCAAAATATCCTGAATATCCGAAAGGCGGCTGATGACCGCGAAGTCGCTGCGTGCCGCGCTTTCGCCCGCCACGAACCGCGATTCTTTCCATGAGCCGAAGTATTCACTCATGGTCGGCACCATCACCACCAGCGCGATGAAGGCGTCGGATTCGGTTGGCTCCCACGCTTCGGAGGCTTCGACCAGATCAGCCACATAACCATCCATCGTGTCCGCCGCTGACTTGACAACATTGGCATCCGGCAGGACTTCACCAAAGGTCAGCGTTCCATCGCCATCCAGATCGACCGAATTCATGGTGAAATCGCCGCGCGTTCCCCACAGGGCGCCTTCGAGGATGCCGAACAGATTCCCCGGTTGCTTGAGTACGCGACCATCGGGCAGTTCCAGATCAAACGGAACAGCGCCTTCAGGGTCTTCCTCGACGGAAACACCCGCGTCTAAAATCACATCGTATTCGCTCAGAACGGGAACACCTGCAACCACGCCTTCAACCTGTTCATACAATGGACTGGCGGCAATCCATGAATCTTTTGCGATTTGTAAAGCGGCTGCAACGGCTTCGGCCTCGGTTTCCCACAGGGCGGCATAATCAAAATCTGCGGCTTCCGCCAGATCATAATAAGCCTGCGCTGCGGTTTGGAGTTCGGCTGTGGCCGTTTTTAATTCCGCGACGTTATCCAAAAGATACGTTTTAATTGCGCCGAGATCGGCTTCGGCTTCCTGTGCCGCAGCGGGCATCACTGCCAGCAACAGAAATACAATCCATGCTAATCCAATCCATTTACGGTGAATCACTTGCTCTGCTCCCACTCTTGAGGTTTTAGTGAACAGCTTCACATTATCGCTGTGTCACTCCGCTCGATCTACAAGAGGGGTCAATCTGTGGGTTGCGCATCTGAGGGTGCAGCGTTCACCGTCTGTCAACTTCTCCGTATGTCATCTGGCTGCCGCGTCTTTCACAGCAATTAGATTTCAGCTTGCCCGATGTTAGCTCCTTGTTTAGGCTGTTCTAAATATCCTTATTTGCGCGGGTGCTTGTCATCCGTCTGGATATGACGTTGTTTCCGGTTTTCATGAAAATTAAGGATTGTTAACCATTATGTACCTGAAAAACTATTTACAATAGAGATGGTGTAAAAAAATATCGGTCAATAAATGAATAAACAACTTTGGGGGCACTTAACCGACGAAATGGATGCCCCTCCAACCGTCCAATTCCTTGAACAAGCCGAACACGAACAGCGTAAAATGGCAAGAGCCTTGCACGAAACGGCGACTGTCATTAATAGCACGCTCGATCTGGATACTGTACTGGAATATATCCTCATCCAAGCTGCCAATGTTGTCCCATGCGACGCGGCCAACATTATGCTCGTGGATGATAATCTGGTGCAGGTCATCCGTTACAAAGGCTTTAGCGAACAGGGCAGGGACTGGGTTAAAGCCCAAAAAATCAACTTCCGGCTCTCGGACATAGAAACTATTCAACGGATCGCGGAAACCCGATTGGCTCTAGCCATCCCGGATGTGCGCGATTATCCCGGCTGGCAGACTTTTTCCGAAGTTTCCGAATGGGTTCGCTCGTATGTTGGCGCGCCGATGATTGCTCAGGGAAAGCTGATTGGCATCCTCAATCTGGACAGCGCAGATGTGGGCGCGTTCACTGACGAAGAGGCCGAACATCTGGTAGCATTTGCCAACCAAGCCGCCCTCGCCATCCAAAATGCCCGTCATGCTACCGACCTCGAACAACGGGTTATTGAACGTACTGCTGCCCTGCGTCATGCCAAAGAACATGTCGAGGCGATCCTGAATAACAGCAGCGATGCCATTATCCTGCTGCGCCCGGATGGCATCATTGACCAGATCAACCCGGCTTTCACACAGTTAATCGGCTGGTCAGCAGATGAAGCCTATGGTGTTTCGCTGCTGGATTTCGTGATGCCCGAAAATGCTGGTGTGTTTCAGGAAACCTGGAACGCGGTCATTGATGATCGGCAATCCCGACATCTC
Organism: Anaerolineae bacterium; assembly: GCA_019912965.1. GTDB lineage: Bacteria > Chloroflexota > Anaerolineae > Aggregatilineales > Phototrophicaceae > CFX2. The sequence continues at coordinate 45,704 of JAIOHM010000098.1, read as the reverse complement.
GAAACCACCATCTGCCGTCAAGATGGCTCATGCTTTAGTGCCGAACTTACCCTGTACACCCTCACCAATGATAAGCTGCGGGTGGTCTGCAACCTGCGCGACATCAGCATCCGCAAACAGGAAGAGGAAAATTTACGGCAGGCGTTGGAAAAAGCGCAGCAACTTAGCGAAATGAAAAATCGCTTCATTGCGATGGTGTCGCACGAATTCCGCACCCCACTTGCGACGATTCAGTCATCCGATGATATTTTGAAACGTTATAGTGATCGATTATCAGAAGAACGCAAACTGGAACATCTCAATAAAATCCAGGCGCAGGTCAAACGGCTGGTCAATTTGCTGGATGATGTGCTTGCCATCAACCGCGCCGACAGTGTGGGGATGGAATTTAACCCACAGCCTTTTGATGTTTATGAACTGTACCGCGATGTGGCTGAAGAATTTCAACTCAACGACCCTGACTATCAGATTTTATTCGAGACGGATGTACCGGGCCTTCAGGAAGTGATTGATCCGAAGCTGGTGCGGCAGATTATCAACAATTTGCTTTCCAATGCGATCAAATATTCAGCGGTGGGGAGTACCATCCATCTCGAACTCACGTATCAGAATCAGCAGATTATCATCACGGTGCGCGATCAGGGAATTGGTATTCCTGAGGAAGATAAACAGCATCTGTTTGAACTGTTCCATCGCGCCCGCAATGTGGGCAATATCAAGGGTACAGGGTTGGGACTGGGTATCATCAAGCGGGCGGTTGATGCCCATAATGGCACGATCCATTTTGAGAGTCAGCTAGGTGAAGGCACAATCTTTACCGTCACCCTACCGGTAGTCACAAGCTCTGTATCCGCGTAACTAGCTGTGGCGCTGGTAAGCAATCTGACGGCGCTGCTCGGCGGGCGGCTGGGGAATAATGGTCATCAAAATAAAAGTGATGACCACCCCGGCGATAAAACCGCCGATGTGGGCGAAGAAAGCGACACCACCACCGTACTGTGCCTGTGTTCCCAGCGAAGCAAATCCGCTGAACAATTGCAGGACAAACCATAAGCCCAAGACCATCCAGGCAGGCCATTCCTGCATTGTACCGATGCGCCCCAACCCCACGATTCCACGCACTTTGATGCCCGGAAAAAGAATCAGATAACTCCCCAAAACACCCGCAATCGCGCCACTGGCACCGATGTTGGGGATGGTTGAGATGGGGTCAATTAAATATTGGGCAACCGTAGCAGCAAAACCGCTGACAAAGTACAGCACGAGATACAAAATCGGGCCGAAACGGTCTTCGATATTATCGCCAAAGAGAAACAGATACAGCATATTCCCGAAAATGTGATCCCAACCGCCATGCATGAACATGCTGCGGAGGATGTCCAGAATACTTTCCGGGGCGAAGAAACCATCCCGCGCGAGGTTGGCGGGAACGACAGCAAGATCGATAAATACCTGCTGCAATTGGGCTTCCGACATGGTGATTTCCCAGAGGAATACCAGCACATTGACGAGAATCAATCCGTAAGTAACAAGCGGAAGCCGCCGCGTTGGGTTTATATCCTGAACAGGGAACATTTTTCATCTCCCACGTGAAATATCCATACAGCCCGTTAGCATAACAGGTTCAGCGAAAGGAGAAATGAGCCACGTTACCCTAAACCGCATCATCCACATGGCTCATCAGGGACGATGGAGAAGGTTAAGTTTCGTCCGAGGGCAAATTGGCAAGCAGTGTTTCAACGGCAGCTTTCAGGTTGGTCAGCCATGATGCTCACCTTTATACCCTGTCGATCTGATTATTTTACACCTCAAACGGCTTTTCATCTCCAGCAGTGAAGGTGAGTGGGATGTCAGTGGTCATAGCGGTACGCGGCGGGCGAACATGCAGCGTAAGATGCCCACTGGTTTGGGCGCGGTAGATGCCCCGAATATGTTCAGGTTCGACCTCAATGCGGAGCAGCGGTAAATCCAGCACAAAGCGCTCCAGCGGTGGACGTGGTGCAATCCGTAAACCATCAGCGACGGGTTCGATGCCGCACACGCGCAGCAAACCCAACAGTGCCATTGCATCCGGGTTAGCGTTCATCACTGGAAAATCGGTCATTGGTGTGAGATCGCTTTTCCATGTTTGGCCGGGTTTGTTTTCAGCCTTTCCATTGATGCCATCCGGGCCCGACCAGATGCCATACCAGATGGAGGGGTATTCGCGGGCGTGCGCCAAAAAGGTGTTACGCGCTAACGAACGATAAGCCAATTCCATGCGTCCAGTGCGCGCATACGCCCAGGTGAGCAACTGCGAGACCGCAGGCCAAACCGGGCCGCCGGGTCGCAAACCTGCACCGATGGGTGAAGCTGCATCCAGTTTGGTTTCCACCTGTTCGATCAGCGTCATCTCCTGATTTTCGGCTTTAGCGAAGTCGCTGATGAGCGCCCAGACCTGCGCTTCCAGTTCGAGACGGTCGATGGTCACGGGGTTATTGAGCAGATCACGGACGATGGCACGTTTATACCAACCGCGGTTGTCCCATTGGTCGCGGATTCCTTGCCGCAGCACATCCAGACGACCATCGTTTATCTGAGCGGTTATATCCGGGGCGTGCTCTGCCAGCATATCGGCAAGCAGGGGCAGCACATAGAGCGCCATCTGGGTAATCGGGACGGACTCACCATTCGCTTTGGTGGCAAAATAGGCTTTGCCGAAAATGCCATCACTGAGGGCGGTTTCCAGCACAATTGAATCTGACCAATCGCCAGAACGGACATGCAGCAAATTGTGTTCCCCGATGCCAACGCCGCGTTCTTTATCAAACAGGTGGTGCAAAGCAAAACGCACATGATCTAAAACAGTTAAGCCGGGGGCGAGAGTCGGGCGTTCCGGCGGATAAAATGGCACGGATTCATTTAAAAATGCCCAATCGCCAGTTGCGCCGAGGTATTCGGTCAGTGCCAGCAGGAAAAACAGATCAAGATCAGAGGGGTTGGTGTGGATGTTCATCCCGTTAGAGATTGCACCATGTCCGACGAAGGAATAGGTAATCTGCCCGGTTTCACCATCGGTCAGCCGCATGATGAGTTTGAGCATATCTTTCGCTAGTTGAGCGTCCAGATAAGCGGCGGGCATGGCGAACAGGGCCTGATCGCGCGGCGCACCATCCGCCCCGTGCAAATAGAGATAAGCGGAACCCTGTGGAACGAGATGCAGGTTGTGGTACTGACTATAGACGATAGAGGAGAGCATGTTGTAGGTATGCCAAGCCATCTCGCGCTGTAATTCGGGTTGATCACCTGTCCAGAAGTAGGCCATTTCGCGCTTCCACGTCTGCCGGGTATCGCTGAAGGGTTCACCAGCACTATAGGCAGAGAGATCAAGATCACGCCCCATACCATAGGCAAAACGCAGCGAACGGCTTTCACCTGCCGGGATGACCAGATCATGACGCATGACGAAGCAGTAAGGGGTTGGGTTTGCAGATGTGGATTGTACCGGGGTATCAGGGCGGCGATTGGCGACAGCATCCGGGCGCATAACACCGCCTGCCCCAAAAAAAGCAGCACGATTCAGGTAAACAGCGTCCGGTGTGCCGCTAAGATCATCCATAAAGATCGGCAAGGGATGCCAATCAATTTCGGCGTATTGTTCTGGCGCGGCGAATTCAGGAGGTGCTGGATCGCCTACCATTTGCTCATAGACCAGCCGGGCGGCCTCTGGCTGATAGATGGGCTTGTGGGCAAAGCGGGCGTTCAGGTTATAACGTTCGGCGTCGCCTTCGAGACCTGTCGCACCGCTGCGTAACCACTGTACGCGGAGTTGATGCGGATTTAAATCCCAGAATTCGTAGTAGCGGATTTTTGCTTCAGTTGTGCCCCGGTTGGTGATGGTCACATCAGTCAACAGTGCCGGAAGATCGCCATGCGGGGCATACAAGCGGCGCGTAACATCCAGATTACGGTAGGTGGTGGTGTACTCGGCATAGCCGATGCCAAAGACACGGCGGGTTTTCGCACCAATCGGACGGTAGCGATAGGCAGTTGACCAAACCTCGCTGCCGTCATCAATGTAACCGAAGCCACCCGCATAAGCGTGTTTAGCGGAAAGTTCTGCGTTCTGCGTTTTAGGGGCTGAGTTGGCAGAAAGGGAATTCACATTTTCCGCTATAGCAGCAGACTGGGCATCGGCTTCACCGGAAGCCAACGCACGTTCCATCGCTTCCAGCCGTCGGACGACATGGGCGGGTGGTGCGCCGCGCGGATTATCGCTGACAGATTGGGCGGACTGGGTGGCGACAGTGAAGGGTGGATTGGGGCGCAGAAAGCGACTGAGCAATTTGGCCGCCCCGATCATCAACCGGGACAGGAACAACTGCCAGGGCGATTGGGTATGCGACGAGGTATGGGCATCGAAGCGATTCAGGAATACACCGCCCCGATCAGCCAGATAAACCTGCACCGTGCCATCGTTTGAAGCCAAAGCGGTTATGCGGCGGTTGCCAACCTGATGCCAGTGGTCGCGGCGTTTACGCCCATCAGTCAGTTCAAATTCAGCACGGTCGTCGGCGTACTGGTCGAGGGTGTATTCATAAGCAGGCAGTCCGGCATCATCCACAATCCAGCGCCCGAATACGCCGCTGCCTTCCTCAGTGGGCTGGAAAATCTTTACCTCATCCACAGCGGATTGGGCGCGAAAGGGTGCATCAGTTGGTTTACGTTGGGCGGTGGTTTTCGGGCGGCGGAATTGCAGGCGCGCCAATCGTTCCCAAAATGAGAGTTCCGGCAAGCCAGCCGCTTGTGAGAATGCTGACCGCTTCGGGTTGGTGGACATATTTACCCCTTCACCGCTTCAATATAGAGCATTGGAATGGTCATGCGGAGGTCACCTTCCTGCTGCGCGAGGGCGTTCAGGCGGGCTTCCAATGTGGAAAAAATCGTCCGTTCGTCGGCGGGGTCAAGCACCCGCCGCCAGCCGTTCAAGAATCCGAAACGAATCAAGGAATGTCGCAGGAGGGCGCTGCCATCCAGAAAACGCAGGGTGAATTGATCTTCGATAATCCTGGTGATCTGGAATCCGGCATCGGTCACCGTTTGAATATGCGACTCGCGTGTACCGCGATGCGCCTCGTTGGCTGCCATCCTTATCAAATAATCCGGCTTGCCGAAATCGCTGAGGACACCACCATACACCGCGTAAAATTCGATCATATGGCCTTTGAGGTTGGTGGTCAGGGCGATACGCCCATCAGGTTTGGCGACGCGGGCGCATTCCTTGAGCGTGGCGGCGGCATCCTCAAAGTTGTTCAGCGTTAAGTTGGAAACGATCAAATCAAATTCGGCATCGAAGAAGGGCAGGGTATTGCCTTTCAACTGCACGAGTTTGACATTGGGGAGTTCGTAAATCGCCAGTTTGGTTTGGGCGCGCTCCAAACCCGACGTCCACAAATCTGCGCCCGTGAATTGGCAGGATGGGCCGTGCATGTGGGCTAATTCAAACAGGGGGCAGCCCGTCCCACAGCCGAGGTCAAGGATATTCTGGTTGGGGCGAAGTTCAAGATTATCGAAAATGAGCGCGGCGAACTTCGACGCCCAATAAGACATCTCATCGAAGATGGAGGCGTCCTGCTGCTGAAAATCAGCACTGCGATCTAAATAATCGGTCATAAGTCAGGTAAATGTTGAAATATAAAAGGTAAAAGACTATACAAAGTTTAGCATGAATCAAAGGATGGGGCTGGCTTTGTGACACAGATGTGTGACAGCCTGCAACTTTTGGGGGCGAGGTGGGTACAAATAAGGATAAGAACAGCAAAGGGGGCCGCGATGGAAAATTCTGATCCTGATCTGGCGCTCATCCGGCAAATCGCCGGGGGCAGCCCCAGCGCATTGGAGCAGCTTTACCAACAGTACGGTCTGCAACTGCTGAACTTCCTCACTGCCCAACTGGGCGACCGTCCTCATGCTGAAGAAGTCCTGCAAGATGTGATGCTGGCAGTCTGGAAAGGGGCGGGGCAGTTCCGGGGCGAAAGCGCCGTCCGCACATGGCTGTTTGCCATCACTCAGCGTCAGCTCAGCAAAGCGCGGCGTGGGCAGCCTCCGACAGGCGAAGCAATAGATGATGAATTCGCAGTCGTGCCCGTATTCGATCAATTCGCGCGGAGAGAATGGATTCAGGATGCACTCGGTCAGCTTCCGTCGATTCAGCAGCAAGCAATTGAGTTGGTGTTTTATCAAGGACTTTCCGGGCAAGAAGCGGCTGACCGTTTGGGCGTCCCGCTGAATACACTCAAGAGCCATCTGTATCGGGCGCGAAATACTTTGCGGTTGGTTCTGGACGAGAAGGAGATGGGCTAATGCATCCAGAATGGGAAAATCTGCTGCCGTTTTATGTGAATGGCACATTGAACACCATCGAAAAAGGCCAACTCGAAAGCCATCTGCTGGATTGTGCTGCCTGCCGCTCTGCGCTGGACGACTGGATGGATATTGCCGCTGCTGCCCAAACGCGTGTCCAACATACCGCCGTAGTTTTACCGCCTTTGCGACTGCCACCCACCATACAAGCCAATTCCAATCATCATCAGGAGAAGGATTTTAAGATGTATACACCGATTGTTTTGCAACCGCCCAAGCGCCGTCTCGCGCCTATGCTCACGCTGGCTGCCGCGATTACGCTGACGTTTCTGACCATCAGTTTGATGAGCTACCAGCCGCGCTTGAACACTGCTTTGCCCATCGTTCCCCAAGCTGCGGAAGACGAAAAAGTAGCGATTCTTCAGCAGTACATTGATGTATGGAGCGGCGGCGATGCAGCAGTATTGAACGAAATCCTCACGCCCGATCACCGCTTGCTGGATACCAGCCGCACCGATGTCCCGGTGGGTATTGAAGCCATAACTGCCCATATTGAAAACCTCCGTTCGCAGGTCAAGGATTTGCAGGGTGTTATTGACGAAACCATCACCAGTAGCGACTCGGTTTGGGCGCGGCTGACGTTCACGGCATCCACGCTGCTGACCGGGGGAACGACGATTGAATCGCCAAAGAGAATCTTCACCATGCCAGCCACTATCATCATTCGTTTTGTCGATGGAAAGATTGCCGAGACGTGGATGAACATCAACCACAGCGAATTGGTATGGGCAATGTTCGGCTATTACGTTGACAATGGCACGGATATAGCTACGCTGGCGCAGGAACGGGAAAACAAGCTGATTGCCCAGCGGGTGATTGACAAAATCTGGAACAGCCCGGATGTCTCGCTGGAAACGGTGCAATCGCTGTATGCAACCCGTTTCCAAGCGTGGATGCTGTGGCCGGACGGAACGAATGAAGAGGACAGCCATTGGTGGATTTTTACCATCCAGCCATTCAAACGCGCTTTCCCCGATATGCACCTAACAGTAGACACCATCATGGCAGATGGCGACCGAGTGATCGTCGGCTACAGCGCACAGGGCACATTCGAGAACGAATTGTGTTCAGACTGTCAAGATCATACGATGCCCGCAACCGGGGAGGTCGTCAACTGGACGGGAACGATTACCTATACCATTCAAGAGGGGGAAATTGTTGCCGAACGTTGGGCGATGGACTTAGGACTCATCAGCGTAATGATGGGAACATGGCAGGCGGGAACAGCACAGTAAAGCGAACATTGGACATGGGCATTTGATTGTGGGTTCGTCATAATCAGTGACGAACCCATTACGGAGACATACCCCATGAATCGAATCCTCGAAATCCGTTCGTACAATCTGAAACCGGGGACGCGCACCCGGTTTCATGCGTTAGTGAACGAACAATCGCTGCCGATGCTGAAGCGTTGGAATGTGGATGTGGTGGCTTATGGCCCATCGCCACATGACGAGGACTCATACTTTTTGATCCGGTCGTATGCCAGCCTCGAAGATCGTCAGCAGAGCCAAGACGCCTTCTACAGCAGCACAGAATGGCGGGAAGGCCCGCGCGAAGCCATCATTTCCCTCATCGACAGTGATACCTCAATCGTTATTGAAGTCGATGAGGCTACACTGCAAGGCTTACGGCAGAAAATTTAGCCCGTCACAACTACCGTGCTGGCAGCCGAGTCTTCGTAGTGCAGTGTCACCAAATACCAGCCGAGGAAAACCAACAGCGTAATGTGGGAAATCTCGTCTGAAGCGGGAGAAAGGCTCATCTCGCCGCGATAACGCAGCAGCCCTTTGCTCTCGAAGCCGACAATCGGTTCACCATCATCGGTTGTCCATGCCCACTTCGTACCCCAGAAATTACTCTGCCGCCAGTGATAAACCCGCCCATCAGCAAAGTTCAGCGTGCCGTTGGACAGGCCATAATTAAAGACCGCGATTTCTTCATCCGTGCCGAGCGACTTCACGATGATCTTGCGGCGGAAAAACCCTTTCGGCTCAAAACCCCAACGGTGGCCGGGTGCATCCACTTCAGCGTAACGACTGTACCAGTGCGGGCGGTTGAGTTGGGCGACAACTTCGCCATCTTCATCCCGCAGTTCATAATTCTGGCTGAAGCCGCCTTTTTGTATCCATTCCAACTGCTGAAGATCGAGTTCTTTGTAGTCTTTCATGGTTCCTCCCATGCGATACTCTCTATCAAACAAGTACGTATGGGAGGAATAGCAGGTTGCTCAACAGGGTTTAAGGTTATGTTAAATGTAGCAACCACCGTCATCATTATGGCGCGGGTTGAGGAACAAGAGAGGTATGAACCAGTGATTTTTCAGGAAACATGGCAATGGGTTATGGGCGTGTCGCCGTACACGGGTAAACCCAAAACGGAGACGCGGCGGCTGTGGATTAACAATGAGACGATATACCGCGTCGGGCAACTATATGCAGTACAACCGGGACGTGGCAAGACAAGCGTGGGGCACATTCGTATTTTGGACAAGTGGCACGATACAGATGTACGAAACATTGATGCGGATGCCCTAAAACGGGAAGGGTTTGACTGTCCAGAACGATTCTTGTGGACATGGTGCAAGCTGCGGGACAAACGGCTGTATAAGGAGTTTGAAGGTTATGCGTTCCAGTTCGGCATTAAAGACCCAGCAGAGTCGTTTCTAGCGAATGAGTCGTTCTGGCTGGCGGTGATCGCGCGTCCACAGAAGTTATATGATGCGGTGGTGTATCAATTTGAGAAGGCCGAAGATGACGACCAATCTAAACCTTCTCAATCGTATTAAACCCATCACAGCCAGCCGTCGGAATGGAACCTGATTACATCATGCCTTTAATCCATGATTTTTTCTTGGGGAACAGGGCATCCATCAGCACTGCGCCTTTGCTGCCCGCCGCGACCTCCGGCAAAATCGTGTGCATTTCATCATAGGTGTGCTGCCCGAAAACCACATTCCACAACATGTGCCACGGGAAAGAAATATCATAGCCATCCTTTCCTGTGACCGAGGCGATGTCCATCAAACGACCGCGCTCAAACTTCAGGCTGATACCCGTTAGGTCATAGAAACCGATCTTGAGTTCGCCCGTGTAGCGGTGTGCGCCGCTGCCCTGTAAACGGCGTTCCAGCACTGGTTGAATGTGCCACAAGAACGGGATGATTTCGGGTACACGCAGATACCACAGGTATTCACGGCGATGAATGAGGCCGCCCCTCGTCCGGTCAATCAGGCGATCCAAAGAATCGTGAATGCCGGAGCCAAATTCCAGCAGCGCTGGACAGGTGCCAAACCTTGCCACCGCCCACTGCTTAATCCCGCGCAGCACATCCTCAAAGGTTTCCAGATAAGAAGCCTCATCGCCCACGACATAGGCCGTGCATTCGATAATCTCCTTCAACATTGACGGCAGATGGTCAAACAGTTCCAGATACCCAACACCCTGGCCTTCGACATTCACAATAATCAGATAGGCCATCCGAAAGGTTGAATCGGGGTTGCGGCCCATGACCTCGTAATGCCACTCGTTCATAGAACGCGCCTCGGTCAGCAGACGTTCACGCGCCATGTAGGTGTGCCATCTGGCAATATCAGGAATATCATCGGCGGTCGCTGGACGCAGGGTGTAGGCAGGTTTGTAATCCGGGGCAGGGTCAGCGACAACGTGCATTGGCAGACTGGCATGAGGTTCGCCCAGATCAACAGCCATCGTGTAGCCAAACTTCCGATAAAAATGTTCGATACCTGTAATCGCTTGCAATTGATGGCCTAATGCGGCGCTGCGTTCATGCACGACTTCCATCAGCGCCCGCGACAGTCCTCGTGCACGATACTCCGGGCGCGTTCCTACCAGTTCAGGACGACCTACCGCCAGCGGAATTTCTTCGTAGCGCCATGTTTGGGGAATCAACAGGGTAGCGGAAGCAATGTAATCATCCTGCGCCGGGTCAACCACTACGAAAATATCATCCAGAGTCACAGTCGGGTGACCACTGATGAGATCATTCGTCCAAACGATGGTGCGATTTTTCCCCTCTTCTGGAAGATTTCCAGCATTCACATCAGCATAAAATTGGGGCAGGCGCTGGCGGTCGGTGGCGTAACCTTCGCTCAGGCTGCGGAGAATCAGGCCACCGGGGAGTTGTTTTTGCATGGTCAAATGGCTTTCTGAAAGTTAATAAATTTGAACCTTCATGAACCATTATAGGCCATTTTGAACAAATATACATCTGTAGTTTTCGATTCAGTTCACAAGCACGAAATACTTAAGGGATGGAGCGATATTCACCCCATCCCTATCTGCAAAAACCGATCAGATGTTGACGGGTAGTTCGTCGCCACGTTTTCCCCACACACGGTCATAAACCCAAATGCCCGCAGCAATCAACAAGGCAAGGATGACCACCGCCAGATAATCAATCATCGGGATAGCAGCTAACTGCCAGAACTTGCCCGCCCACGTCGGTTGGGTATAAACCAGCAGCGCGCCGACAATATAGATGCCGAGGAACCCCCATTTAACGATATTCTTCAGACCGAGGCCGTGCATCTGTGTGATGACGAAAATTCCGGCGAACCCAAAAGCGAACATCGGCCACATATTATTGCCCTGCACAATAGCAACCAGCGTGCCATGTGCCAGTACCGTGACTTCCTGCACTACCATCCACCACTTGTTGACATGAATGCGGGTCAGGAACAAGCTGCCCTGTAAAAGCAGCAGGAACGTATAGAAGAAGCCGACCAGATGCCCGTTGGTGGCTTCCATCGGATGAAACCAGAAGGTGTAAATGATCGCCCACGCGAAGAAATAGCCATGATATTTGCGGGCGATGTGGATGATGCGCTTGCCGATGGGCAGCCGTTCGCCAAAAAACAGGCCTCGCCGGTTATTTTCCATCAGCAGAATCCACACCAGCATCACGATCACCGCGCCTTGCGATGAGAAAATCGAGGTATCTTGCGCGATGCCGTCATACCAAATGTGCGTCTGGAAAAAATGTAGAACAACAAACAGCGCATTGATCCCCAACGCCAGAATATTGACGGTGTGCAATCCGGTCGTGTATTTCTTCACGCGGGTTTGGGCGTACCAAATCAACCCCCACAGCGCGAATTGATGCGCCAGATAAAAACCCCATGAAGTTAAACGGGAAAGCACCGTTGGCTCAGCCAGCTTCCAGTAATACCATGCCGCGCCTTGATCGGGCAGTTTCGGGAAGGCTTCCAAACGCGGGGCTGCTGCCCAAATGATGAACGTAAAAACGAGGCTGAAGATAATCCCGCCCCAAATAACCATTTTGTCGTATCGCGGAAGACGGGTAGCGCGTTCCGCCCCTGTGTCTGTGTTAGCGGTTATGGTTGCCATGTTTTGCTCCTCAGTGATTTGCTGGCGCGACGATAATCCGCTAACATAAGCTATTCATTAAGTGAACAAAAATTATTCATTAATCCTTATCGAGGCTCAGGCTAATAATGAGAGATCGCTAACAGTATGTGGGTTTCGGCGTAGTTATGATAAAATGAGAATAAGTTCTATACAGAAAGAATCCTCATGTACGAACTTCCTCTGTTTCCTCTCAATACGGTTCTGTTCCCCGGAATGCCCCTTCAACTGCACATTTTTGAAGAACGCTACAAACTGATGATTGAGCAGTGCTACAATCAGGGTCAGCCTTTCGGCGTGACTCTCATTAAAAATGGGCGTGAGGTTGGCGGGCGGGCGGAGCCATTCACTGTTGGCTGCACAGCAGTCATCACCGAAATGGAACGACTGGCGGGTGGTCGCTTCAACATCGTGGCGGTAGGCACTGAACGATTTCAAATTCACGGCCTGAAACCGGGACAGCCCTACATGGTGGGATTGGTGGAGGATTTACCGCTGACCAATGCCGACCCCGACACGCTGACGCATGGCGGCAGGATACTGCGCCCCTGGGTGCGGCGTTATCTGGAAATTCTGGCGTCGGCCAGCGAAACCCAATTTGATCTTCAGCAGCTACCTGATGAGCCGCTGCGGCTGGCTTATCTGGCGTCTTTCCTGTTGAATATTCCGGCTGCACAAAAACAGGATTTGCTCAATATCGGCGATGCTGACCAACTGATAAACGAGTTACGCACTTTCTATCGGCGCGAGGTGACGCTGCTGGACGCGATGCTTTCCACCGCACAGGCCGAAGACATCGGCACTTTTTCGTCAAACTGATGAACCCCCTGCTTGAGTGCGACGAACCCTCCATTCGCTATAAAATCCGGCTGCATTTGTATGGTGAATCCCCGGATAGTGCCGCAATGCAGCAGCTTCAGCAATCGATCCAAACCAGCCAGCGGGTGCGGCGGCTGCTTTCCGAACGCGGCGCGGATGGGATGATTCCGCATCATGCCTATCACAAATGGAACGGCGCACATTGGGTGCTGGTGATGCTGGCCGAACTGGATTATCCGCCGGGGGATAGTGATCTGATTCCGCTGCGGGAACAGGTTTATGGGTATCTGTTTTCGGCGCAACATGTTCGTTCAATCAAGCAAAAAACCATTGCTGGACGGGTGCGGATGTGTGCCTCTATTGAAGGCAATGCGATTTATGCATTGTCCAAGCTGGGGCTGGCGGATGAGCGCACACCCGAACTGGTGGCGCGACTGCTGGCGTGGCAGTGGCCGGACGGCGGTTGGAACTGCGATAAAAATCCGCTAACACAGGTCTCATCTTTTACCGAATCGCTGCTGCCTTTGCGTGGTCTGGCGCAGTACGCACAGGTAACGGGGGACGCACCGGCGGCAGAAGCAGCAGCACGAACGGCTGAAGTATTCTTGCAGCGGCATCTATTTCGGCGGTTGAGCAATGGCGTGGTCATGAACCCCGATTTTCTCAAACTGCATTACCCGTGTTACTGGCATTATGATATTCTGATGGCGCTTAAGGTGCTCAACGAAGCCGGATTTATTGCTGATCCACGCTGCGGCGAAGCGCTGGATCAACTGCGATCCAAACAGTTATCGGATGGCGGTTTCCCGGCGGAAGGCAAATTTTATCGCGTGACCGATGAACCAATGAATAGGTGTACGCGAGTGGATTGGGGCGGAACCAGCAGGAAACAGATGAACCCCTTCGTGACGGCTGACGCACTGGTTGTTCTGAAAGCTGCCGGGCATAATACGGTTTCTATGGGACTATAGGCTATCATCGTTGTGCTGATTGGAAAGTGACATCATTTTGAATGCTTCAATTATCACCCTAGCGCTTACGAATATGGCACATGGCGGCAGCGCGGTGGGCAGGCACGAAGGCCGTGCGGTGTTTGTGCCGTTCGGGATTCCCGGCGAAACCGTGCGCGCACGGATCACGCAGGACAAAGGCCGATTCGCACGGGCAGAGGTCATTGAGGTACTGGAAGCCGCGCCGATTCGGGTTCAAGCGCGCTGCAAACATTTCGGGCAGTGCGGTGGCTGTCACGGACAGCACATTGCCTACGAGGCTCAACTGGCATTCAAGCGGCAGGTGGTGGCTGACCAGTTGGGGCGCATCGGTGGTTTGCGGGATGTGATGGTTCATCCAACCCTGCCCAGCCCTGACCCCTATGGCTATCGTTCACATGTGACCTTTCATGTCGCGGTCGGCGGTCGATTAGGTTTCGTCAGCGCTAATGACCGAACAGTGCTGCCAATTGATGAGTGCCATATTATTCGGGATGAACTGGCGGCGGTTAGCTTTCAGTCATCGGTAACCTCATCCCCAATCCTTCTCCAAACTGGAGAGGGAAGTAGGGTGCGGGTGCAGGTGGGGAGCGAGGGAGCGCCAATTGTTTTTCCGATGGATACTGATGACGATGATGAGTCTTACAGCGCAGAGTCCTCAGACCTCAGTGCAGATTCGGTGCGCTACACAATCAAAGGGCACAGCTTTCGGTGTTCGGCGGGCAGTTTCTTTCAGGTCAATCTGCCGCAGGCGGAAAAATTGGTAGAACTGGTTTTAGACCGATTGGCGTTGAAAGGAGATGAACGTGTGCTCGATTTGTATTCGGGCGTCGGGCTGTTCACCGCGTTTTTAGCTGAGAAGGCTGCCGGGGTTGCAGCGGTTGAAGCCTTCCCGCTGGCAGTGGAAGATGCCGCTTTTAACCTGGAGGCTTTCGATAATATTGATTTATACGAGGGCACAATTGAGGCGGTACTTCCTTCGCTGGAAGGGAATTTCGCGGCGGCGGTGGTTGATCCTCCGCGTTCGGGAATGGATACCCCTGCACTGAATGCTCTGATTAAACGCGCCCCTGAACGGCTGGTGTATGTTTCGTGCGACCCGGCGACGCTGGCACGGGACGCTAAAAAGCTGATCGCCAATGGCTACATATTGCGCGATGTCCAGCCCGTCGATATGTTTCCCCAAACCTATCATATCGAGTCGGTTGCTCATTTCATGCGCGGCTAAACTTCAGTTTTTGATTTTAAGCCCCATAGAAATCCTCCCACTGTCGTCACTTTGTGTGACGGCAACCCCCAAGTTTTGGGTATTATCAATAAAATAGTATGCAAATGATCTGGTTTCTACTATCATATATTTGACGCACCTCTAACCTCAAAATTTGCATTACCGCTGGCGATAACTACGTTGAGGGTAATGTGGGCTGACCAGAGGCTTAAAAAATGAAGACGAAGAAACACCTGAAATCACGCTTCATCACAGCAGTGGGTCTGGGTATTCTTGTTGAAGTTCTCATCGTCGCCGTCCTCTTTACCGCCAGCATCCACACATCGCAGTCCGCAAATAATCCGCTTCCGACTTTAAACGTATTACCGACTATAAATGTTGCTTTGATCGCCAGCCCCACCGCGCCACCCAGCATTGATGATCTGGTGATAGCACCTCTGGCTGTAACCAGTGATACACGGTTGGCTAACCCCGTCCCGAACCAATTCATCCTGCGATTTCCGCGAACGCTTTCGCAAGCGGAACGGGATACTTATATCGCATCTTTGCGTGGGCAGGTTATTCAGGAAATTGGCAGTTTTGGGGATGTAGATGCTGTTTCAGTATGGCTACCAGCGGGCGTAACTGCGACGTCAGAAACATTGGCTGCGACAGAACCCGATTATTATGTTCAGTGGGCGTTGGATACTAACCCTAATGACCATTATTTTGCAGATCAGTGGGGTGTTCGCGCGGTCAATGCGTTGAATGCCTGGGCAGGGCTTTCGGCTGATACACCTATTATCCGGGTGGCAGTTATTGACAGTGGGGTTTATGACGGTCATCCCGATCTGGCGGGGCACGTCGAACCCGGTTGGGATTATGTCGAAAATGATGCTGTGCCACAGGATGATTTTGGGCATGGCACCGGGGTTGCCGGGATTCTCGCGGCTTTATCCAACAACCAAATGGGCATTGTCGGCCTCGCGCCGCATGTTCGCATTTTGCCGCTGCGGGTGCTGGACAGTCAGGGTATTGGTACGTATTCAGATGTAGCAGCCGCTATTCTGCGTGCAGTGGATTCCGGCGCACATATTATTAACCTCAGCCTCGGTGGTTATAACACATCGTCACTGCTGCAAGATGCGATTGATTATGCGGTACAACGTGGCGTTCAGGTGGTGGCAGCGGCAGGGAATACTGGTAACGAAACCGTGCTGTATCCGGCGGCCTATGGGCCAGTGGTGGCTGTTGGTGCCGTAAATGACCAGCTTGAAATATCGGTTTTCAGCAGTCATAACAATTCGGCTATTGATCTGTATGCCCCCGGCGAAGGCATCTGGACGACGACCGAGGATGGCGGTTATGCATCATCCAACGGTACTTCGTTCGCCGCACCCTATGTCAGCGGGATCGCGGCGCTGGAAATGGCTTATAGCCGGACGTTGATTCAAAATGGCAAGGTGGTCGCTTTCGGCGGAGCAAACGCACCACCGCCGCCCCCTTCGGCAGGTACACCCCGTCCTTCGACAACCGAGATTAGCGATGCCGTTATCGCCGCGATTAATGCTGATGGACAGGCAAAGGTGATTATCAATCTGTTTGACCCGGTGAGTGGTCAGGCAGTATTTGAGCCGGATGCCGAACGGGTATCCGCCCTTCAGGATGGTGTGTTGCAGGCCTTGAGCGCCGAAGACTTTGCGGTTGTACACCGTTACAGGCGTTTGCCTGCGCTGGCTGGAAACCTGAATGCCAGCGGGTTAGCCGTGCTGCAAAGCCAGCCGTTCGCGGTCTCGGTGCATCTGGATACCCGTACATTTGCCCATACCGCTGAAGCCAGAGATATTCTGGAAGTCGATCACGTCTTTACACAACATGGGCTGACCGGGGCAGGAGTCCGGGTGGCGGTGCTGGATACCGGGGTCGATCACCCGGATTTGGTTAGTTCGATTGTCGCCCAGCAATGCTTCACTGATGGCGATTGTGACATCCTTCAACCAGGGGATACCGTCAACCAGAGCAGCAGCGCACGCGACCACGATGGTCACGGTACACATGTAACAGGGATTATCACCGCTGCTGGTGGCATTGCACCGGATTCGGAAATTATTGCGGTACGGGTGCTGGGTAATGACGGCTCTGGATGGACTTCCGATTGGATTGCCGGACTGGACTGGATTATCCAGAATCAGGCGGCGCTTCAGGTCGATATTATCAATATGAGTCTGGGCAGCAGCGATCTGATTGTTGGAGTCTGTGATGGGGCTTTTGGCGCGGTGTTCCCGGCGGGCGTTCAGGCAATCAACCAACTGACTGCCTCAGGCGTAGCAATTTTTGCATCATCCGGCAATCAGGGGGCGCTCAACGCCATTGAAGCACCTGCCTGCCTTTCCAACGTGATCGCGGTCGGGGCAACCTATGATGCTAATCTCGGTCGTGAACCGGATACCGGCACTTATGATGATGGCTTCCCCGGCGGTTGGCCGAATTGTGTTGATGCCACTACCGCGCCCGGCATGGTGACTTGCTTTAGCAACAGCAGTTCCAAACTGGCTGTCCTCGCGCCGGGGGCAGTCATTGTCTCGAACGGTTTGGGCGGTGGGCAGGCGGCTTATTCGGGGACATCACAGGCATCACCGATAGCAGCGGGAGTTGCGGCATTGATGCTGCAAGCCGATCCGACGCTCATTCCTGACCAGATTCGCAGTCTGATGCAGGAACATGGTACATCGACGCTTGATACACGCACAGGACAATCCTTCCGTTTCATTAATGCGTTTGCAACCATTAACACCATCCTCGCGGATTTCTGCGTTGGTGTTACCGAGATTCCACGCGCGGAATGTCACGCGCTGGTAGACCTCTACAACAGCACGAACGGCTCCAACTGGGCAAATAACGCGGGCTGGTTGGATACTGTTACACCGTGCAGTTGGATAGGAGTCGGGTGTGAGGGGGGGCATGTCACCAGCCTGGTGATGCTAGACAATAATATGGAAGGCGCTCTGCCTGCCTCAGTCGGCTCATTGGGTAATTTGATTAGACTCCATTTGGCATTTAACAAATTAACTGGCACATTGCCGACTAGTGTTGGCAACCTCACTAACCTTGATATGCTCCATTTAGCCGTCAACCAGCTATCAGGGTCACTGCCGGCGGAGCTATTCAAACTCCAGAATTTAACACAGCTCAATCTGTCGCAGAACCGCTTTAACGGAGATCTGCCTGCTGAAATGTCAGGGCTAATCAGCCTGAGAATTCTCAGCCTCGAAGTCAATCAATTCACAGGCACAATACCCGGCAGTATCGGTTCTTTGAATCAATTAGAGTACCTCCAACTCGCTAACAACCGGTTCACAGGCAGCATCCCGGCAGAATTCGCTAACCTCGACCAATTGAAATATTTGACATTAGGAATCAATAGATTAAGTGGTCAGATTCCCATTCAGTTGGGTAATTTGCAGTTCTTAACGATATTGGACTTAAGCTCCAACCAGTTCAGCGGCCCAATTCCAAAAGAGATTGGCAATCTCGATAGTTTAGCAAACTTCCAACTGCAAAATAATCAACTTAGTGGTGATATTCCGACGGAATTGGGGCAGCTCACCAACCTTCGATACTTCGTGCTATCCAACAATCAGTTGTCTGGCCCAATTCCAGACAGCCTGTGCAACCTGACGAATGTGTATCGGTTTGACTTGAGCGGTAATCAATTGAGTGGAATCATTCCTGACTGCCTGACCTCATTCCAAAATAATATCGATCTATTTACCACTAGTAACAATACCGATGAAATCCGGCGCTATGATGCTGAGACGAGTGGGTATCGTGGGCCACTGGTTGCCGCTGGAACCAGCCCACTGGATGGCGGACAGGAATTAATTGTCGGCTGGAACGGCAGTATATTGGTGAGCAGTGATGAGAGCAGCCAAATTCTGCATTACGCCCCTACAGATGGTACTTTCTATGGTGTATTGGTTTCGGCTGGCAGCGGCGGGTTAAAGAATCCATCGGGTATGGTGCTGCGAGATCAGGATTTGTATGTCGCCAGTACGGATACAAACGAAGTGCTGGTTTACAGCGCGATCACTGGGGCATTCATCGAATCATTCACCAGTTGTACCCTAAACTTCTTCACTAATTCACCGACACGCTTGACCTTCGGCCCGGATGGAAATCTGTATGTCTTGCACGAGAATGCTGGAAACAATGCCAGCATTGTGCGTTACGACGGAACAACAGGTGTATGCCTAGATGAGTTTAATGATTTCACGATTAGTGGTGAATTCTTCGTTGCTGATGATATGACATTTGGCCCAGACGGTTATTTGTATGTTGCCAGTAATGCGACGGACAAGGATATTGTCCGTTTTGATGTCGAAACTGGTCAATCAATAAGTCGATTCGTGCCTGATGTACTTGAAACTGTAACGAATCTCACCTTCGGGCCAGATGGCAATCTGTATGTTGGTTATGGTGACGGCACACTCAATGGCGTAAACCGTTATAACGGAACAACGGGTGCATTCATTGATGCATTTATTCCACCAAGCACAGATGCACCCAATAGCCCTACTGATTTATTATTCCGTGACCTCGGTTTACAGTTCGACATCAGCTATAACACACTAACAGCTACCGATCCGGAACTGCGGACATTCCTTGATGAACATGACCCCGATTGGGAAAGCACGCAGACCATGCCACCGACCAATGTGGCGGCCCATCCAACTTCGGCCAATGGCATTCAGGTATCGTGGCAGCCTGCCGGGGATACCGTCACCGATGGCTACTATGAGATTTTCTATCGAACAGGCAGCAGCGGAGACTTCAAACGGGCAGGGCAGACGAGCAAGAAAACCGAAACTTTTTTCAATCTCAATGGGCTGAATGCGTCTACCCTCTATGAATTCCAAATCCGTACTATTTCGCTGCCACAGGGTCTTCAGAAAAACCGCCTCGAAAGTACTTTCAGCGCCAGCGCGGGAACAATTACGTTGGCATCCGGCTGTGCGGGCGTGACAACTATCCCCGTCAGCGAATGTGAAGCACTCGAAGCGTTCTACAACTCCACAAATGGGGCAGGATGGACACAGAATACGGATTGGATGCAACCGGGAGGGAATACATTCTATGTTGCATCAGGTTTGTGGGATAATACTATTCGATTATGGGATATGAATACTGGTCAATCTATTGGCGAACCATGGAGTGGCCATTCTGGTGTTGTTTGGTCAGTAGGTTTTAGCCCCAATGGCACACAAGTTGTATCTGGTTCACTTGACCAAACCTTACGCTTATGGGATGCAGCGACTGGTCAACCCATTGGCGAACCATGGACTGGTCACTCTGGCGATGTATGGGGAGTGGCATTCAGTCCTGATGGCACACAAGTTGTATCTGGTTCACTTGACCAAACCTTGCGCTTGTGGGATGCAACGACTGGCCAACCTGTTGGCGAACCATGGAGTGGCCATTCTGGCGATGTATTATCAGTAAGTTTTAGCCCCAATGGCACACAAGTTGTATCTGGTTCGTCTGATGACACTCTACGCTTGTGGGATGCAGCGACTGGTCAACCCATTGGCGAACCATGGACTGGTCACTCTGGCGATGTATGGGGAGTGGCATTTAGTCCCGATGGCACACAAGTTGTATCTGGTTCACTTGACCAAACCTTGCGCTTGTGGGATGCAACGACTGGTCAACCTGTTGGCGAACCATGGAGTGGCCATTCTGATGGTATCTGGTCAGTGGCATTCAGTCCTGATGGCACACAAGTTGTATCTGGTTCACTTGACCAAACCTTGCGCTTATGGGATGTAGCGACTGGTCAACCCATTGGCGAACCGTGGATTGGTCATTCAAGTGAGTTGTGGGGAGTGGCATTTAGTCCCAATGGCACACGAGTTGTATCTAGTTCGTCTGATGACACCCTACGCTTGTGGGATGTAGCGACTGGTCAACCTGTTGGCGAACCATGGGATAGTGGGACTCTAGTGAGAGGTGTAGCTTTTAGTCCTCTAGTCATATCCTTACCTATGAATCCATGCACATGGTTTGGGGTGATATGCAACGGCGGACATGTAACCCGGTTGGAACTGCCCAATAACAATCTGGTGGGAACGCTGCCTCCGGTGCTCGGTAACCTGACCGCGCTGGAAGAACTCGACCTGAGCAGCAATGGGCTGGCAGGCAGCATCCCCACCACGTTCGCCAATCTGAATAGTCTGCTCCGGTTGCAATTGTATAACAATCAGTTGAATGGAACGATTCCGCCAGAACTGGGCGATATGGACAGCATTGAAATGATCTGGCTGTCAGATAATCACTTGAGCGGCGAACTGCCAGTCGGATTGAGCAATGCGGGCGATACAGTGGTATTTCTGGGGTTGGATAGCAATCTGTTGACGGGTGAAATTCCTGATATGTGGGGGAGTTTCACACGACTTCAGGCGCTGGCGCTGGCAGGCAACCAGTTCAGGGGTAATCCGCCAGCCAGTTTTGCCACGCTATCGGATACCTTATCGCGGGCGTATCTGGGGCATAATGCGCTGAATATCCCGCCAGCCCTTACAGACCCAGCGCCTCAACCCCCACAAGCACCTATTGATACAGCCGTGCTGCAATTGCTGGAAACCGTTGATCCAACATGGTTATTGAGCCAAACCACACCACCCACCCATGTGGAAATTACGCAGGTTTCGCCTGCTAACGGTTTACCATCGGCGCAGTCCACCCATGTAGGCATCCATTGGAAGCCGCCAGTCTTTACAGAATTTCTGACG
Organism: Anaerolineae bacterium; assembly: GCA_019912965.1. Taxonomy (GTDB): domain Bacteria; phylum Chloroflexota; class Anaerolineae; order Aggregatilineales; family Phototrophicaceae; genus CFX2. Next base: position 24,112 of record JAIOHM010000098.1, on the reverse strand, counting down.
GGCTATGAAGTCCACTATTCGGTTCAGCATCCCAACGGGGCGACTACCGATGGTATTATCGAAATCAACCTGATCGAGGACAAGCAAAAGCAGACCAGCACGGTCATTGATGCCTTGAGCAGTGGCTCAGAGGTTACAGCTACAGTGCGTTCGGTGACGAGTCCTCATGAATTCACCGCACCGGGAAATCCACCCTTCCCATGCATTCTGACAACCGACCGTACCCCACTTACCGATCTGGCGCTGCCGCCGGGGGCTGTGGGCAACATCCTTGTGCCGGAAGATGGGGATTGTACCGTCCCAACCAACCCAACCTCTGTGCTGGTCAGCGGCACACTCACCCCGGAACTGGCAAATTATGCAATCTGGGTCGCAGTTTATACACCATTAGAAATTAGTTCAAAATATTATCCACAAGGGCGGGTTGACCCGATTTGCCGGAATCCGCGCGGGGTGGATATTGTCGGGAATACCTGGAGCACCGATGTGTTCTTCGGGCGCGAGGGCTTCACGGATGAGTTTCATGTTGTACTGGTCGCTACGGAAAAAGGTGGCACGACAGATGAAATATTCAAGGCGTGGTTAGTCGCGGGCTGTGAATCATTCCAGGAAGACCCGGACGCATTGTGTGCTTATCCCGGTTTCCCGCTGGTTGATCTCCCGGACGATCCCTGCACACCTCAGGTATTTCCGGGTGGTGTAACGGAAGTGGATGCCATTCGGGTGCATTCATCAGTAGCTACTACCGGCTCACAACAAAGCGAAGTAGTCAGCGGGGATAGCAATCAGGCAGTGGGTGAACCTCCCGTCGAGGTCGAGGTTGATATTCTAAACTTCGAAGTTGAGGAAACCATCACTCCCGGCGACGATCCCCTGCTTCCCGGTGGTCAACCACCAAGCTGTGGCACAAATGTGAGCGGCAAATTCCGGGGTTCGTTTCCCGGCGGCAAATTCCGGGGTTCGTTCCCCGGTGGAACACAGGTGGAGTTTATCGTCACGAGCGATGAACTGGCCCCTGTTGTGGCCGTTTATACAGTTGATGAAAATGGCGAGATTATCACAGAAGTAAAATGTGTAGAAAGCAATGTGGTTCAGCCGGATAACGCTGTCAGAATATCAGTTCCGATTGATGGCGATTATGTCATCTATGTTTGGGGCAACAACGGCACAGGCGGAACCTTCGTTTTTCAGGTTCTACCGCTAAGCCCTTGGGAAATAGGTGAGATCCCATACCAAACTGAAGCGGCAATCATTATTGTAGAAGGGGAAGACGATCCTAATTTGCCGGATGTATGCCAGCCAACCAATGCACGGGGCAAATTCCGGGGTTCATTCCCCGGCGGCAAATTCCGGGGTTCGTTCCCCGGTGGGCAGCCATCCCACTTTGTCATCACCGTATTTACCCATGACATCATTCCTGTGATTGTGGTTTACGAAACTGATGAAGCAGGTAACATTCTTGAAGATCAAGAAGTGAAATGCCACAAAGGAACTGACATCGGTACTACCCAATTGAGCGTTGAGCTTGAGGTAGACAAAAATTATCTGATCGTCGTCATTAGTGACAGCGGTTTGGAGGGTTCGTTCATTCTGACGATTGAGCCAGTGACCGTGACCATTGATCGTCTGCCATTCACCTACGAAGGATTTGTGGATCAATCCACAGATAACCTAAATATGGATTGCGGTGAGAGCAATACTGTTGGGCGATTCAAGGCCATTTTCAACAGCGCAGATTTCCCCGGCGCATTCCCCAATGGTATTGGGCGCTTCCGTTTTCTGGTTAGCACCACTACCTTTGAACCCGTTATCGCCATGTACAGGATAAATCCGCAGGGAGGGGTAGCAGATACACCGGACTCGTGCGTCACAACAGAAGCAATAGGCTCAAAAGAAGTGATCTTCACACTGCAACAAGATGTTGACTATCTGTTCACCATCAGAGGTGATTATGGCACTACGGGCAATTTCGACTTCTGGTTCGAGGCGCTGGATATGGCTACCGCCGATCAATCGCCGTATATCATCAAAACAAATCTCAATACTTCCCCCTATAACCTGATACCAAGCTGTGCACCAAACAGCACCGGATGGTTCCAGGTCAGGTTGCCAAAAGGCAGTTCCATCTATCAGTTCCCGACCGAAGAATTGCAGTTTGGAGTTGAAACCTTCAGTTTTGTCCCTGTCGTGGCGCTGTATGCACAAAATGGGGATACGCTGACTGAGGTTGCCTGCCAAACTGCTGAGGCTGCCGGATTGCTGAAGATGATCTATACCTTCGACAGTACGCTGGATTATACGTTTATTGTGCGAAGCAGTGGCGGAACAGGAACCGATTTCGAATTTGGTCTGGCGACCATTCCGCGTCTACATACCCCAACCAGCTATGCGTACTGCCCGACGGAAGCCCATGCAGATACACTTGCCGTGACCCGATTGGGCAATTTGAATCTCAATGGCGGGGTAGTCATGGAATATGCCACCAGTCCCACCGAACGCCAGCTTGTTCCCGGTCAGCAGTACACTGTTAATCACAGCGGGCCATCGGATTACACCCTGAATGTTAGCTATCCGCTCATTACGGAATGGCCAACCTTCACACTGCCACAAATCGAGTATCCACTGTCGGTGATTATCGTGCGGATGAACTTCAATGTTGAGCTGACAGATGGCAGATTGGTTGACCAGCTTGGTCCGGGGCAGGGGTGGGCGGTGGTGTGTGTCCATGCGCCAGACCCAGCCTCGCAAGCAGCAGTACTCAATATGATCTGGCCGAATTTGTGGACTGCCTTATCCAGTGTGGGTGCATCACAAATAACACCAACGCTGACGCCGACACCAACCCTGACTGAAATGGCGACAGAAACCCCAACGGAAACGGCAACACTCAATCCAGAAGTGACCGAAACGCTGATGCCACCAACTGAAACGCCGACACCAAGCGAGGTGACAGCCGAACCATCGCCGACAGAAACAGCAACATTGGAAGCATCACCGACCTTTGAGCCGCCGACAGCCACGCCGCAGCCCACGCTTGAACCGCCAACGGCTGCACCACCGCCCACCGTTGAAACCACTGCTGAAACCGATCCAGCAGACACAACACCTTAACTATTTTTGAGCAAGCGGCTGACTATGTTGATGAGTCAGCCGCTTGCAACCGCGCCTAGGGGGAAGGGTGTATGTCCACTACCAAACATGTATTTATCTCATACTCACATAAAGACGGCAAAATTTTTGCTGAACGGTTACGCAACGAATTGTTAAATTCAAATCTTAGGGTTTGGATGGATACTTATTCGATAAAACCGAGCGAAGATTGGTCTAAAGCGATAGAGAAAGGGTTATCTAAGGCCATTTGTGTCGTCGCAGTCCTTACACCACGCGCTTCAGATTCTGATCAGGTTCGAGCAGAACTCCTTCGGGCACTCAACCGTAAGATTCAGGTTATGCCTCTTATGGTAAAAACGTGTGAGCCTCCTTATTTCCTTGAAATCTATCAACACATAGATTTTACAAAACGCGCTCACTACAGCACCAATTTTTCAAAACTCGCACAAATTCTCCTAGATCTACAAAATGGCAAAGATATACCGGATGATTTTAAATCTGTACAAGATCAGCAACGGAAAAAATCAACCAAGCAAGCCCGGTTGCCGCGGCGTATTGTGGGAGATCTAATTGCAGGTAAGATAACAAACTTCAGAAATCGAGAATCTCAGCTTCAAGAGCTCTCTCTCTTGTTAGCGAAAGAGACTATGCGTTTGGTGAGTGTTATAGGTCCAAGTGGTAGGGGGAAAACCACACTCGTTTATAAACTGCTGGAGGATTTACTACAAAACCGTTGGCCGCACCTAAAAGGCGAAGTTATTGTTGGCGCACAACAACCACGATCTATCGATGGCATTGTTTATATGAGTGCGATCAGTAAAAAAGGTATTAGTTTTGAGCAGCTTTACAGCTATTGTATTGAAATGGTTGGGGGAGAAGACGCAGACGCTCTTGAAGAAACTCTTAAGCGCAGCAGCATCCAGAAAAAAATTGATCATTTGCTCAAGGTGCTGGACAAAGGTTTCTACATCATTTTGCTAGACAATCTGGAAACCATTCTTGAACCTGTCAATCCCACCGATTCTGTCAAACAACAAAATATAACCGACCCAGATTTAGTTATCTTTTTTGCAGAGAGTCTCACTGGGTTACACAACGTAAAATTTATCATCACCTCGCAGGAACCTCCTTTTTTAGACTCAGATGGGCACACCCAGAGGAAAGAAATTCCTCTCCGAAAAGGATTGCCACCAGCTCATGGTATAGCCCTGCTGCGTGCTTTGGATGAAAGCGAGGATTTTGTTTTACGAAAGGCAACAGATAGCCAACTTATCTCGATAGTCGATATGGTCGAAGGCGATCCTCGTGCATTGGAAATATTCGCCGGTATTGTTAATGAAAATTATCTCTCTACTCTAGATGAAATTACTGAGGATTTCTTCAGACATCCGCGTACAACCCAAAAATTGATCGAAGATGGTTATAAACGATTGAGTGAAGATGAACGTCAAGTGTTAGAGGCCTTAGCTATCTTTACCAAACCCGTGCCTATCGCAGCCATCCAATATTTGTTAGAGCCCTTTCTAGATAAAAATGCTGTCACGCGAATCATTTTGAGGCTGATCAACATATACATGGTGGAGGTTGTAGACCGCAAAGAAAAACTATTGATGTTAAATGCGGCAGATCGTGTATTTATCTACAGCCAGCTCCCTACGGCGGATGAAGAGGAGGCAGAGTCATGAAATACAATCGCCAAAGTCTTGAACGCCGTGCAGCCGAATATTATGCCAGCATCAGCCCGCCGAAAGAAAAATGGGTTAATTATCGGGCGCTCGAACCCAAGATCAACGAGTTTGAACACCTCCTTAACGCCGGAAATTATGATGATGCTGCCCGCCTGATGAATGAGATTGATTTTGATTATCTCCTGCGTTGGGGAAATACGGGCAGAATATTGATGATGCGCCAGCCGTTAGTGACCAAGATCAAAGACCGACGGTTGGCTGCCCAGAATATGGTGGGGATCGGGTTGGCCTTCTTCCATCGGGGCGATCATCAATCCGCCAGCAGCCATTTTGAGCAGGCGTTAGGACTGGCGCGGGAGATCAATGACCGGGAAACGGAATGCCGCAGCCTGAGCGGATTGGGAAATGCCAACCGATTGGGCGGGAAAATTGACCAAGCGATTGAACGTTACCAGCAGGCACTCATCATCGCAGTGGAACTGAAGGACAAACGGTTGGAAGCCAACAACCTCGCTGAGGCCGGAACAGCCTACAGCATGAAGGGGCAAAGCAAACTGGCTTTGGAGAATTACCAACAAGCGTTGGTCTTTTTCCGCGAAATCAAAGACCGCCGGGGCGAGGGTATGTGTTTAATCCACATGGGAATCGATCATCAAGAATTAGGCGACGAAAAACAAGCCATCCAGCATTACGAGCAGGGGTTAAAGATTGCTGAGGAAACCAATAATCTCTACATCGAACAGGTGGGGTTAATGGGCTTGGGCGATCTTTACCGGGAGCGAGGCAATTACGATCAGGCTTTGGAGACATTTAAACGAGCATGGTCAGTCTCCAAGCGGATTGTGGATACATATGGGGAAGGGTACAGCATCTACAGCATCGGGCGAACCCATTTAAACCGGGGCGAGACAACGATGGCACAACATAATCTTGAGGATGCGGTGAAGGTGGGGGTGACGAAACCCAATGCTGTTCTTTTAAATCCCTTATACACGACGTTGGCTCAAACGCATTTGGTGGAAAAGCGGTTGAGCGAGGGGCTGGCAGAGATCGAAAAGGCGCTCCCCTTTGCGCCACAGGACGAGGAAGGCCACCGTACCTACCTCATTCAGGGGATTATTCTGGCGCGAATGGAACGGTACGCGGAAGCGCAAGCAGCCTTTGAGAAGACGATTTCGGCAGCGGGTGAACAACTGGGCGAGACGGAGGATTTATTCGCGCCGAAGTATTCACGCGGGCTGGCGCTGACCGGGTTGGGATTGATCGCGGAACAGACCAAAACAGAAAAGAAAGCCGATGAGTATTTGAGGGAAGCGGTTGAAGCCATGAAAGCAGCGCGGGAAAACCGGGATGCGCCGGGGGTGCTGGCAGATGCGCGGCAGGTTCTGGATACCTTGCGACCTTTAGACACAATAGATCGACTTTCGGTGGTTCGAAAAGTGTTAGACAGTGGTTGAGACGCCCATTTGAGTGAATATTCGTCGGCAGGAATGAAAACAGTAGATTAAATATTTCGGTTTCATTGGCTTAATTGCATACCTGAACGCTACTGCACAGGCCGATTCATCCAACTCATGCGTTTGAGTTGTTTTGATAGTAAATTGCATATTGCATATATCCCCGGCTTATTCAGACCACTTGCCATAGTAAAGACAACGTGTTATGCTTTTCGTCCATATATTGAAGGGGTTTTGAACACTTTTTGCAGGGGTTATATAACGACTTGGCAAGGACTTAGGGCATGAATCAATTAAATAGTTTCGAGACTGCCAGCGACGAACCACTCTATAACATTGGCATTGTATCACGAATGACGGGTATTCCGGTAGCTACACTGCGCGTTTGGGAACGGCGCTACGGTTTTCCCAGTTCTGTTCGTACCCCCGGCGGACATCGGCTTTGCTCGGAAAAAGAAGTTATTCGGTTGCGCTGGGTAAAGGCGCGCGTGGACGAAGGGATGCAGACCGGACAGGCGATCCGTGCGCTGCAACATATGGAACACGAGGGGCGCTTCGATGAAAGCTCACTCCTGCGCCCACCCCAACCCACCCAAACCATGCCGGATCCATCGCTAACCACCTTCCGCACACGTTTGACCGATCTGCTATTGGTGAATGATCTGGAACGGGCTGACCAATTATTAGGCGAAGTTTTATCCCTGTATCCCATTGAAGACCTGATGCTGGAAGTGGTTGGGCCAACTTTGAATGATATTGGCGTAGCATGGCTTGAGGAACGTATCAGTGTTGCGACTGAGCATCTGGCAACCAATCTGCTGCGACAGCATTTACTGATGTGGATGATGACCGGGCCGCTGCCTTTTGCAGGTATACCACCAACCGTATTGGCCTGCGCGCCGGGGGAATGGCACGAGGGTAGTTTGCTTATTTTGGCAGTGCTGCTCCGGCGGCGGCGTTGGCCGGTAGCTTATTTGGGGCAGAATGTGCCGCTGGATGATCTCGGCAATCTGGCACATCAGGTTAACGCGCCAGCTATTATATTCGTAGCGATGGTAGAGCAATCAGCAGCAGGACTGATAGATTGGCCGCAGCATCTGCCCAAAGTGCAGAATAACAAGCCATTTGTTGGCTTTGGCGGACGCATCTTCAACGAGCAACCTGAATGGCGGGAAAAAGTGCCGGGAGTATTTCTAGGTGAAACATTGCGTGACGGTATCCAATTATTGGACAAACGTCTGCACACCTTGTTACAACCCAAACCTTGATATGTGTTATGGCAGGGCGTCAACTACAAATGAGTCAACTGCGCTCCATGCACCTGATGTGCCATTGACCCGAATGCCACGCACCCGCCACCAGTAGATTCCGTCATCCAGTGCGGGAACAGTTGTGGAGCGGATATTGGATAAAACTGTTTCTTCATATACTAAAGCCTGCGTAAAGTTTGGGCTGTTACCTATTTGAATATAATAGGTATTTGCCCAATTCACCGTAGTCCAACTCAAAACTGGTTGACTGGTTTTAAAGTAATTCTGAATTGGTGTTCTGAGTTGTGTAGCATTACACAAATTGGTTAATAAGGGCACAAGAGCGCTGGTCAGGTAGTCTTGTCCCCCTAGTATTCCACCATCTTCCAATACAGGTATTACATAAGTTTCAGTAGGCCAAGACGCAATCCCCTGATTACTACTAGATTTCCCTAGTATATAGTTATCAGTATAAGCTTCTTTTCCTATTCGAGGTTTTAACCGAACAACAAAAATCAAGGTATTGTCTTCTGTTTTCATATCATCTGCAAGCGGAAGAGGGTATTGCTTCTCCTCAAGACCGGGGCCTAATTTGACGTCTAGATGTTCTCCATCTGTAATTACGATAGTCACACGAGGCAGAAATGGAGATCGGGCTGAAGCATCAAGTTCTTCATCAGCAAAATGCAAGGCAGACCAAAGACTGCGAGAAGTATTTTTAGTTAATTGTTCACGACCAAGCCCTTTAATAGCTTGGCTCAATTGTGAGCGATTTAAAAATTGGTTAAGACTAAAAGCCAAACGACTGTTTACTTCCCCTGAGCTATTGGTTCCACTAAACTGAACAACCCCAACATGTGTTCCGCCTATTCCAATATGGAGACCCCGAACAACAGCCCGTGCAAAATGTTTTATCGGCGTATATAGATTGGTTTCCCCCGAAACTTCGGACGCAAAATCGAGCGAAAGGACGATATCCATCAGATTGGTACACTGCGGAATTTTTATAACTCCCAAGTTAAGTTTTACATCGGTAATATTGCCCGGCGTTGCCCGAAGGAGTCTAAAAGAATCGGTACTGCCTGTGTAGGCTTTAAACCCGTTCATTGAAGAAAATCTGGTAATGACAAAACCTGCCTCAAGCAGGGCTTCAATGTCAACCTGAAGAAAGAAATTTGCACCTCCCACAGGCGGCAACACACTAAAGCGAAATGCCCCATTGTTATCAGGGAATGCTATACAACCTGTAGTTTGATTATCAGATGGAAGATTATTTATCCCCCAATACAAGGTGACAGGTATAACAATCTCGCTGGGGGCAGATTCGTCAGCTTCCTTAACCCCGTTAGTATTTGCATCCACCCAGATAATACCTCCTGCAAAAGCGTTGGTTTGCGGAGCTGCATTGTTTAACCCTAACCGGCAAATAGTGTCTTCGGGTTGAAAAACGTCCTGCCCTGCAACCCAATGTACAGTGGTAAATAATAACAAAACAATCGTGCCAGCCAATTGCCAAAGACTCATATATCCAACACACCTGTTTATAATTGTAGCTGCGATAGTTTGGTCTGGAGGGGTAGCCAACTACCCCTCTAATATCACAATTGAGATCAGGACGTTTCCGCGGACGGTTCAATTTTCCAGTTCATATAGATAACATCCCATGAGGATGACCCCAGACCAAGCGGGATTGTATCCACTACAGTGCTGGTATTTTTTTCAAGCTCTACCAGATAGACTTGGTTGCCATCATCAAAAGTCAGATACCATCCAGGCAGAGCCGCTGGGCGGTTAAAAGTTGTCACTGATCCATCATCGATACGAACATCAATCACTTCAGGGGTGCGTCCCCGGTAATACAACATCAATTTTTGACCACTGCCCTGATCGCAGACAAAGTAGAGTGGGAAATCCTCGCTATCATTGAAAACCGGAGATAAAAGGCTGCTACAATTTCCATCGGGTACACCGTTTTTCTCGGTTGCCAGATCAACTTCGCCAGACAACTCCTCCATCGACAACGTTTCCGATCTAGCCAAATCAACCAGACCAGTTATCCGTTTAAGCAAGAAAATCCGCCCTTCCCTCTGGAAAGCAAAGAGTATTTTGTTCTCCTCATCAGTTTCGAGTTTGTTTTTTGGTGAAATCGCTGGTGCGCTGGCATTCTGGATGAAAAGCCCAAACCTGAATGTCTGTACATCGACCCAATAAATGCTCAACTGATCTTGCCCATCTTCTATAGTCAGCAGAATGGTTTTGCCATCTGGCAGCCACACGATTTGCTGTTCGACAATCCACAAACCAACTGTTTTCCGGCCTTCGTCGTTTGAGCGCAAAAGGGTGCGTTCGTCATTTGAGCCTGTCAACGAGATGGAGCGAAGCTGCCATTGACCATCCACTTTCTGGAGAAAGGCTATGGTCAATCCATCCGGGCTGAAAGAGGGGTAAGCGATTTGACCCGGCACTTCAGGCTGTAATTCTTCAATCAGGTTTTCCTCAGCCCGAATGATTCGCATCCGGCTGTTGTCAGGGTCATTTTGATCCTGTTCGACAAATACACCAACAGTATTGGCCGGCAGCGGATCAGGTGTGGGTGTTGGTAGAGAAGGTAGAGTAGATGAGGGCGTAATATCAACAGGGATACTTGTTGGCGGTTCAGTATTCTCTTGTGGTGTGTTGATTGGGTCTACTGGTGTTTGAACAACCCGCGTTTCATAACTTTTACTATCAACAGGGTATTCATTTCCTTTACTATCTGTATAGTCCACGCTGGCGGTGTTGATATAGCTGTGTCCCGGCTCAGCCGCTGGCAATTTTACGGTAAGACTTACCGCACCGCTTTGACCAGCATTGACAATCCCTACACTCCAAAATATTGTGCCGTCGCTTGAACACCTGTTTGTGCAGTCTACAAATTCTGCCCCTTGTGGCACCGCGTTCGAAATGACAACATTATGAGCAACACCTTTGCCGTTATTCTGAAATATAATCGTATAGGTTGCAGCTTGGCCTGTAACAGGGATCGTTTCGTTACCGCGAATACTGCTGATGATCATTTGGGGTTTGTGCCCCTGTCGAATAGTTATATCACACAAATCATCATCGTTTTCGCCAGTATCACCCAGTAAATCCCTGCTACGATTTGTGCCTTGCCTGATATCTTGCAGACGCAGGTAAATCAAATCCACCAATGTCATTGGGCAGTTTTCAAATTCTCCCGCCAGTGGAATTCCGTCCTGAATGCTGTCGGAGAACACATCAAGGTTCAGCATTTGATCCAGAAAGTTGCAATCATCACCAAAAAAGTCAATCACATAGCCTGTTAAATTGGCGGGAGCTAGGCGTTGAATATCCTCTTGGCATTCCCTGAGCAAAATAAACTGGTTGATACAGTCAGACTGACTGACCTGTGTAACCGAAGCAGCAACCCAGCCAATACTATTATCATCCAACCTGATTTGAATCCATTCAACGCCTTTGTTATCTGGGTCCGAAACGATTAGTATGGCATACCATCGATAGGGGAGTTGAGTGATTATTTCATTAGATTCTGAAGGCCCATTACGGACATTGACCTTCTGATCTGAAGTTTTGGGCGCAACTGAACAGGTTAACGGTCTCGGCGGCAATCCAGTGAGCGGAGGTGTTGTTGCAGTTGGGTCATTTGACGGGGTAGCAGTGGGAGGTGTTATAGGGGGCGGAGGATCTGTTGGTGGAGTTACAGGAGTGGCTGATGCTAAACCTTGTGCGACAACCGCTGATTTATAGCCGTTATTTGATGCAAATACACTGGAAGTTAGTATGCACATCACCACAAAAAACAGCGTGAAAACAGCTAAAATCAGTTTATTAACCTTTTGGTTTTTCATAATTCTTCCTCTTCAATACTTCAACCTGGACACCATTTCAGTCAGTTAAAATTTTTCTGGAAAGTTCAGGGCAAGGCGATGCAGCGAAAGAGAAAACCTTCCTGATAGGCATTTTCCACGAATACAGGGGCAGGGGTGCCCGATGCGTTGTACCGCACTCCCGCAGGCATATCCACCTGACCAGAATAAAGCAGTTCATTTGTGTCGGGATATTTCTGAATACTGGGTGATGCAGCATTCAACTCATCGAGTGTTGGCAGCCGATAAAGAATATCGGGGGTTAAATTTTGCTTAGGCAACCATTCCCGACAGTAAAGATCAGCCGCATAACCGTTCACATTCTGATAGGGTGCGGGTGAATTCGGGGTTGGTGTCATCGAAATAAACGCAGCCGATTCGACACCTTTTCCGCTGAGTTTTTCTTTAAAAAGATCGCTTTGGGCAAATTGCAGGTAATCCTGAACGCTGACAGGATCAACCTGAATTTGAAAGTGACCGTTTGGAAATTGTATCCACGTCCATCCGGGTAATGGTGTTGCTGTGGGTACCGGGCTTGGCGTCACACAACATGTTGCTGTTGGGGTAGGGGGAGAGGCAGTTTCTGTTGGTGGTGTCGTCGGGATTGGTGTATTACTTGGCTGATCGGTGGGTTTATTGGTTGCTGTTGGGATAGGTGAATCGGTGGGAGGTGGGGTAAAAGTTGGAACAGGAGTTGGGGTACTTGATGGAATTATAACTTGAACACGAGAAAAATCTCCCGTCTGCTGGTCTAGTCTATCGGCAGGGAACCACATTAATACACCATCTGGCAAAGAAATCTGATACCAGTCTTCATCAGGACTACGCCCCAAAACAAGATATGGAGTAAGAGCTGGTAGTATTACAGGAGGATAGCTAATGGTAGGTTGCGGCCACACTGCAATATCACTAGTAAAAGTTACCATGGGTTTATTTGAGGCAACTAATAATCTAAGCCATGGGAGAAAAAACAAAGCATACAATATTACAGTCATCAATAAAACTATACTTGGTGTTGTTAAACTTAGTTTTAAGAATCTGTTTATGTTTATTGATATAAATTTAGGAAGTTGATTTCTCTTACTAAAACCGTTATATAAACTGACAAACGATCCCATCAATGTTATTACGGCTGAAATATTATCAGCTTTGTCCAGTGCAATGATCATGCCTAACCCGAAAAGAAGAGCTAACAAAACACCATTACGCCATATTCGTCGCCGCAATATTGCCCTAATATTACGTCTGACACTGGTAGTAGGATGTTTCTTCAATACTCGTTTTGATGTATCTACTACCATTGGATCGACAGGTGGCGTTGCTGATTCCGTTGATGTTAAATTATCAGCTGAAGGCAAACTTACTGAAGTATCGTTGTCATTTACTTGGGGCACATTGGTAGGTTGAGTTTCTGGCATATCCATAACAAATTTCCAAGGAACACAACGATGCTCAAATTGCATACAAACAGGGTCTAAACCTAATTTATAACATAGATCATCTTATGTTATCAAGCAATTTACTGCCAGATTTGGAATTTGTTATAGAGGATTTAAACTGGGGTACTAAACATTCTTGAGGTGAAAGGAAGAAAATTATCCGATTGCTACTATAAACACCACCCCAGCCAGCACGACGATACCGATACCGATAGCGGTCAGCAGCCAGAAGTCAAAGAGAGAACCGCGCTTGAGGCGGAAAATAGTCACATAAGCGTGGAGTAAAAACAGGGCGATGTAGGCCACCAGCGTCGTCCAGCCCGCCGCCACGTAACCATAAATCGGTAAAAAGACGGCATTCAGCACGACATTCACCACCGCCGAAAGGGCTGTCATCAGGGCGATATAACCCGTTTTCTTCTCGTAAAATTCGACGTTGGTGTAAAACGAATACAACAGCGTGAAAAATCCGGTTGCCATCACAACAGGCACAACCGCACTCGCGCCCCAATACTGTGGCGGGGCAAAGATGCGGATGAACAACGGACTAATCACAATCAACACGGCTGTAATGCCTGCGAAGACCAGCGCATACTGCCGGGAACGCCTACGAATCAAGTCCGGTGTACCCCGTTCCATCTGCCGGAAGAACCACGGCACCCATACATTGTTGGTCGCCGTCCAAAGCATATGACTGATGTCGCCAAACTGATACGCCAGCGTATAAATCCCGGCTTCGGCGCGCCCAATGTATTGGTTAATCATCAGGCGGTCGAACTGACTGAGCAGCACATTCGACAGTGAATGAAAAATCAAGGGGATGGAAATTACCAGTGCATAACGCCAGTAGTTTTTGTCATAGAATGTCCCCCCTTCTACCCACTTACGCCGCGCCAGCAGCAAACCTGCCAGCAGATAAGGCACGAGATAACCAACAATCCGCCCAACCGAACGGTCATAGGGCATAATAAACAGGGCAGGCAGAAAGATCAGCAGCACTGAAAACAGAATGCCGTAGGCAGTCGTCAGAAAATTGACCAGATTGTAAAACAGATGCTTGAAGTTGAAGCGCCAGATGCCCATCGCCATATATACTGGCAGCATCACCATAGCACTGACGGCCGCCAGGATAGCCAACGGTTTTTGAATGCCAAGCAACCGGGAGGCCAATTCATCCGGCATCAGCGCGAGAATAACCGTCCCCACCAGACAGCCCAGCAATCCTAATGAGAGAATGGCCGATACATATCGTTTGAAGCCGGATTCATCATATTCATAACGTGCATTGCCCAGCGAACCCTGCACATTGAACGTGAAGACAATCATGAAAATGCTCTGCCAGCTCATGAAGATGGCAACCGTACCATATTCCGCAGGGGTCAGCAGATTGGAGAAAATCGGCACCGCCAGAAAGACGATACCTTTCTGCGCGAAAATAGCAACTGTGTACCACCAGCTTGCCCGCAGCGCCAGACTGCTTTGATATTTGCGATAAACGCGCGTCAAAATCATGTTAGGTATTCGCTCAGGAAAGAATCAATCCGTCCCTGCCAATTGTCTGCCCAGAAATTGCGTGGATTGATGGCAGGGTATCCAACATGGGGATTGCCGATTGCATCGACTAAAGCCGCCGCATCTGCGAATTCATGTCCCATTCCTTTGGGCAGATCGTCATTTTGCAGGATGAACAACCGTTTGTTGGTGAAAGCCAGTGTTTCCGCCACAACTGTCGAGTTATAGCCAACCACAATGCCACAGCGGGCAATCCAGTCATGCACATTGCCACTGGTGACAAGTTCCACGTTCGGCAGACCGCGCAGCGCATCAAACGGCAGATGCGCCTCACGCGGGTGCAGCTTATACATAAAGCGATAATCGGGCAGCATCCGCGCCGCCTGCGCGACGACTTCAACCAACTGTTTGCTGATCGTCCACTGTGAAATTACTAAAATATCTTGTGGATTGGCCTGTATATCCGCCAAGCGCGCAACACTTTCCGCCAGCAGCGGGAAACCAATAGGCACTTTTTGTGCCGGAATGCGGACATTCTCAGCCCAAAAATCGCCGAAGGTCAGAAAAATATCCGGCAAATAGGCTCTCGCAGGATGCTCAGATTGAAAACACAATGCCGGAAAATTATGGGCACGGTCTGTGAGGGCAACCATACCATGCTGTAATTCAACGACACTGAATCCCTCGTCATGCAAGGATTTTGTAATCGGCGCAACGATGCCCATGTAGGAACTCATATGCACAAATGCCATCCGCGACTTCAACCGGGGCAGTACACGCTTCGCAAGCAAAGGGCGCAAACTGCGACAGCGTTGAACATGAACCATCATTTTGTCTGCGAAACTGTGCCGCATCTTCCCTAGATTTAAAGTGTCCGAGACATGTGCAGCAAAATCAGCAATCGTGCGTGCGGCATCCGCTGGCAGGGGTTTCAAATGTCCCTGTATGTACAACCACAATTTAAGTGTATCTTCCAACAGCATCGCCTGTCCGCTGCTCCAATCCGCCTCATCATTTTGACCATTCCAACTGGCTTCGATCAACAGAGGACGCGGCAACCGTTCATAGTAATAACGGTGAATCCGGTCAACGCCGGGTTTGAAAAATACCGCCGAGCAGTCACCTTGAGGGAAAATCAGCGATTTAGCCGTCTGTAAATGTTTCGGCCATTGTCGCATGAGCGTTTTTAGCCGCTTACCCTGTGCAGGTGGGGTGGGCGCTTTTAGGTCGGGAGCGAGTGCCTTTTCCAGCGCGAGGGTGCGCGCCGCAGGCCAAAGCAGGACGCCCATTGCTTCTGCGTCCCAGAATCCGGCGCTGACTTCAATATCGAGGAGTTGGTTTAAAGTGGGCATTCACAGAAACCGATTGTTTAAACGCGCGGACTAGATTACCATAGCCTCGCATTTATCTGATAGGTGTAAGGTTTAGATGAAAGCCGTCATTCTCGCGGCAGGGAAGGGGACACGCCTGCTGCCCTATACCCGCGTACTGCCCAAACCACTGCTGCCCATTGGCGAAACACCCATGCTGGAAATCCTCGTCCGGCAGCTTGCTCATTACGGCTTTGACGAGCAGATGATTACGGTTCACCACCTCGGCGACCTGATTGAACTATTCGTCGAGAAACTCCAGCGCCAATTGCCACAAGTCCGTCTGATGCTGGTGAAGCAAAGCAAACTGATGGGTACAGCGGGTGGGGTGAGCGCGCTTCCGGGGCTGGATGAACCTTTTCTGCTGCTCAACGCTGATTTGCTGACGACCATGAATTATGCTCATTTTATGGAATACCATCGGCAAACTCATGGAGTGCTAACCGTTGGTGTTCATTTAAACCGGGTGAAATCGGCTTTTGGTGTGCTGGATTTAAGAGCTGATGGACAGGTGATGGGTTACCGCGAAAAACCCGAACTGGAACACCCGATCAGCATGGGAATTTATGGGTGTAATCCGGGGCTGCTACAGTACATTCCGCCGGATGATTTTCTGGACGCGCCCGATTTGGTCAATCGTTTGGTGGCGGATGGGCAAAAAGTAGTCGGCTGCACGTCGGACGCTTACTGGCTGGACATTGGCAGACCGGATGATTTCGCGCGGGCGCAGGACGAATTTGAAGCCCACAAAGCGCACTTTTTGCCGGAGGGCGCATGACCCTACTGGCGATCATTCCGGCGCGCGGTGGCTCAAAAGGTGTGCCGCGCAAAAACATCAAACTGCTGGCGGGTAAACCGTTGATCGCATGGACGATTGAGGCTGCACACGCTTGCCCGGATGTGAGCCGCGTTATCGTCACCACCGAGGATGACGAAATCGCATCTGTCGCCAAAGAATGGAACGCGGATGTGCCATTTATGCGCCCGGCAGAACTGGGGCAGGATGACACCTCTGGCATGGCACCCATTCTGCACACGCTCCAATGGTTAGCAGAAAACGAAAATTATCGTCCAGATTGGGTGATGGTCTTGCAGGCAACGTCACCTTTACGCACAGCCGAGGACATCGCAGAGGCAATAACGCTCACAAAAGCGGGGGCGACCTCGGTCGTCAGCGTAACCGAAGCTAATCCGCATCCCTATTTGATGAAGCAAATACGCGAGGATGGCACGTTGCAAGCCTTCATCATCCCACCCAAAACCAGTGATACCCGGCGGCAGGCATTCCCGGCGGTTTATGCCCTGAACGGCGCAATCTACCTGAACACGTATGAGTCGGTGCTGAAGAACGAAACCTTCCTGCTGCCGGATACACATGCATACATCATGCCACCCGAACGCTCAATTGATATAGACACGCTCTGGGATTTTCATCTGGCGGATTTAATTCTCAGATATCAAGCAACCCTCAATAACACGAAAGGCTAGAAAACGATGACCAACCAACAAGAAATCGCGGCGATGCAAGAAGACCGCATGAGTACGGATAAGGAACGGGGATACCGCCTCGACCTCGAAAGCTACTATGCCAACAGCATCGGGACGAATGTTGACCGTCTCAAGAATTTCTCCAAATATGTTCCACGTCAACTGCTGACCCGTTTCATCTCGCGTTATGAGATGTTTAAAAAAGTGCTGAACGTCAACGGTTCAATTGTAGAATGCGGTGTGTTCATGGGCGGTGGGCTGATGAGTTGGGCGCAGATTAGCGCAATCCTCGAACCTGTCAACTGGACACGGCAGATCATCGGATTTGACACCTTTGAAGGCTTCCCCAGCCTGGCAGAACAGGATACCCGCACCAGCCAATCCCAATTCGCGCATGTCGGCGGTTTGGCGATGGACTCGTATCAGGATCTTCAGAATGCGATTGCGCTCTATGACCAGAACCGCAATCTGGGGCATATGCAAAAGGTGCAGTTGGTCAAAGGCGACGCAACCAAAACCATCCCGGAATATCTAAACCAGAATCCGCACACGGTCATCAGCCTGCTGTATCTGGATTTTGACATCTACGAACCAACCAAAGTTGCCCTCGAACACTTTTTGCCGCGTATGCCCAAAGGTGCGATTGTGGCTTTTGATGAACTGAACGCGCCGACATGGCCGGGTGAAACCGAAGCCGTGCTGGAAGTTGTGGGCATTAAAAACCTGCGCTTGCAGCGGTTTGAGTTCGACACGCTGGTTTCTTACGCCGTACTCGAATAATGCCATGCTTGACCTGCGCCCATTCCAACCCGGCGACGAAACCGCCATCATTGACTTGTTCAGCAAGGCTTTTAAACGTCCGCTGCCGGAGGGCTTCTGGCAGTGGCGCTTTGGTCATAATCCGAACGGGCAGCCGATCACCGAGTTGGCATGGGATGGGGATGTATTGGCGGGGCATTACACGGTTTCACCAATTCAAATGCGGGTGAACGGCGTGGATTATGATGCTGCGCTTTCCGGCACGACCATGACGCACCCGAATTATCAGGGTTTGAAGCTGTTCCCGATCCTTTCGGAACGGGTTTACGGGCGCATGACCGAGGCGGGGATGTTGATGGTGATGGGCTTCCCCAACAATTTTTCACACCGCATCATCGTGCGCGACATCGCGTGGACAGATATCCACGAGATGCCCACTTTTCGCAAGGATTTTGACGATGGTCGCGCACTGCCTACGCCTTCGTTCACGGTGCAGCCGATTGAACAGTTCGACGCGCGGTTTGATGCGTTGTGGGAACGGGTCAAAGATCAATCGCCGGTGATGGTGAAGCGCACGGCGGCTTATTTGAACTGGCGTTATGTGAGCAATCCGACGTTTAGCTACACGCGGTTGGCGCTGATACAAAATGAGGATGTGCTGGGGTACGCAGTGTGCAAGCCGTATCAACAGGGATTGGCTGATCTGGTTGATTTGCTGGCGGTGGATGACAAAGCGGCGCTGGAGTTGGTGATCGGGGTGGTTAATTGGGCGAAGGGGCAGGGCGCAAGCGGGCTGAACATGTGGCTAAATTACACGACTCCGTTGCACCGGACGCTAGAGGGCTTTGGCTTCCGCAATGCTGAACCGATCACCTATTTTGGGGGACGGATTACCAGCCCTCGCCCCCCAACCCCCTCTCCCTCAGGGCGAGGGGGAGCAGACAGCACCGTTTTTAATTTCCGTTATTGGCACCTGATGATGGGCGATTCAGATGTGTATTAGAACATCAGTTCGCCACAATCGATTCTACACCTGATAAGCAGGTCGGAACAGGTAACATTACGCATATTACGAACCGAAGGACAACGGGAATTTAACCGGGTGTAACCGAAGTTGAGGACTACTCAGGGACAGGGCGTAAGGAATAAACGCTGTCCCTGAGAGAGGCTTCCGTCATTTTATCGACGTGCGGCATGCTAGGTCGGTAGGTGAACGGCCTGCTGGAAAATACGCTGTAGATTTTGTGGTGCTAAGAAAACGTCACGCGGGATGGCCTTGGCTGCCATCGCCAGATAGCGCCCGGTATCCTCGGCGTTGCCCCGTAATGCAGCGCGCAAGCGCAGCATATCTGGATTGTCCCATTGTTCCAGGCGCGACATCTGGCAGGTGTATTCGTGGTCAGGGATGGCGCGTTGATTACGCAGTTGTTCGTATTCAGCCAGCGCATCAGGCAAAGTTTGCTGACCGTTGAAACCGTTGTGGATGGCATCAGTCAGCAGTTCGGCATCACAGAAGGCATCGCTGATCCCATAGGCAGGGGTGGGGTCTTTGTGGTGTCCGGCATCACCGACCAAAGCCCAACCGCGACCAAAGGGTTTGCGGAAGAAATTCGGCACATCTGCCATACCGACAAAACGTTCCTCGCGCCGCGCATTGGCGATGCGGTCAGCAACTTCGGGGAACATCCTCATCGTTTTAAGATAATTGCCCTCGATATCGCCCCGAAATTCATGAAATTCCTGGTGCGGCCACCCCACCATACCAAAGGTCAAGCCGTCATTGGTCGGGAACAGCAGCACCAGCCGATGATGCCGCCAGTGAATTTCAAGACTGTCACAGGGTAAATTGCTCCAATAGGTGTAGTACCAACAGGTGAGCGAAGGGACTTCGTGATATATGGGCGCCCCCACCAATTGGGCTATTTTGGAATGCTTGCCATCCGCGCCGATCACAATTCTGGCATGTTCGGTGATGTCTCGTGCATCGCTGGAACGCCCCCGAATCCCCACAACCGTATCCTGATCGCGCAGCAGATCGGTAACGACAAAGCCCTGCCACAATTCTGCGCCCGCTTCAACAGCGGCTTCTACCAGAATCGTATCCAGAACCGTGCGCCGCGGCCCGATGCCAAAAGGCAGTCCGTTCATTTCTTGGGGAATCTGTCCGGTCAGGGTAAAATCGCCGATATCAAAAACCATTTTCGTAATCGGCGGGCAGCCGGAAGCCAACACCTTATCGAGCAATCCCCAGTGTTGCAACTTCAACACCCCCGGATGGAAGACAAAATGCCCCGAAATTGTATCGCTAGGGAAGGTGGCTTTATCCACCAGCAACACCCGATAGCCCTTACGCGCCAGCAACAAGGCGGCTGCCGCACCAGCACAGCGTGCACCAACTATGATTGCGTCATACATGATGTCCCTCGCTTTGCTCTCATCCACCACTTTACACCGTGTCAATTTACACTGTGTAAAGCTTAAGGTAAACTTTACACCATGTCAAGTTCTGAACCCGAAACCCGTGAACGTATCCTGAAAGAAACGTGGCACCTGATGGAAAAAAGTCAGGGGCAGGGCGTGCGCTTGCAAGATATTGCCAAAGCAGCGGGTGTGTCGCGGCAGGCGGTTTACATGCACTTTGGCTCCCGTGCCGGACTGCTGATTGCCACCACGCATTACCTCGATAAGATGCTGAAACTTGAGGACAGACTCCAACCCTACCGCAACGCACAAACAGCAATTGAAGCGCTGGATGCGTTTATCGAATTCTGGATCAACTACATCCCTGATATTTACGGGTTAGCCAAGGCACTGCTGGCCGCCCGTGAGACAGACGCCGATGCGGCAGCCGCATGGGAAGACCGTATGCAGGCGGTGCGGAGCGGGTGCCACAGAGTGGCTGTACGTTTACATGAGGAAGGCTTGCTGGCGGCGGGTTGGTCGATTGACGAGGCTACCGATTTTTTCTGGGCGCTGCTCTCGGTACGGAATTGGGAAAATCTGACGCTCGCATGTGGCTGGACAAATGCGCAATTTATCGGACGCACGAAGCAAGTTTTGAGGGCAATTTTGGTGAGAGGTATCGCTGGAGGCTAGAAGCCATCCGGCTAAGTGTTCCGGTGGGAAGTTGGCTGAAGCCAACTCCAACCCACCGGGAAATCGTGTTGAGAACAGTTATGTATCATTTCCTCGGTAGGCGGGTGAATGTGGATTGCTAGAACGCCAGAATTGGGGGTGATTAGGGTCGGTGAAACGGCGAATATCTGAGGATCGCGAGTATAGACTAGCATCAGGAAGAAATGTATGTTCGTCAAACTGTTCACCAGCAAGGTGCGCTCCTTGTAAGTCAGCATCTACTAAAGATGCTCCTTGTAGCTGAGCAAGCGCCATATTCGCTCCCCGCAGATTGGCAAGTTCTAAGTGTACTTTTTGTAGGTTGGTAAAACGTAAATTTGCCTCTTGCAAATTGGCTCGCCATAAATTCACATCACGTAAGTCTACATACTCTAGGTTCTGCTCGCGCAATGACCCATCGTGCAACCAACCATTTTCACTCAATTCCTCAACTGCTCGTATAACATCTTCTTTAATCGAACTTCGCATCTTTCGGATGAGTGCGGCTTTATGTTCTCCAACAGTTTCAGTCTTTTGTTCACGTTGTCTGCGGCCTTCAAAAATTAGATTAATGAGCCAGAAAGTCGCAACTGCGCCAGCCATTTCGGTCACTAAACCCTGACTCACATCCGCCCACCAATTCTTATCTAGCCCTCCACGCATCAAGGCAGAAAACACAGCACTCAACACGGCAATACCAACGAGAATGATTACCACACCTCGATTGCCCAAATCCCGATTTCGTTCACCCAGTTTCTTGAACATCGTTATGCTTCTTTCGCTCGGTATGCAGGTGAACTGGAATTGTCCGAACGCCAGAAGTGTGGATGATTGGGGTCGGTGAAGCGGGTCATATCGGTTTCGGGTGTCCAGTTGCTCCTGTCAGGGAGAATTGTGGTTTCATCAAATTTAGCCTGCCACAAAATCGCCCACTTCAGATTAGTGTTCCATAAATCTGCCCCTTCTAGGTTGGTACACGACAAATCTGCCTCTTGCAGGTTCGCAATCTGCAATGCAGCCATATGTAGGTTGAGTTCCAGCAAATTCGCGCCTTCTAGGTTAGCTGCCCACAAATTTACCCTTCGTAGATCGCTACGCGATAAATTCGCTCCTTGAAGATTGGCTCCTGACAATTCTACTCCTCGAAGCGAACCATCTATTGACCATCCATATGCCCGCAATTCCTCGACTGCTCTTATTGCTTCCTGATTAACACTACTGCGCATTTGACGGATAAGGCGTGTCTTTTCTTGTTGGACTGCTTCGTCACGTTGTGTTTTTTCGCGCCCTAAAATGCGTTCTTGTTCCTGTTGTTTCTCACGACTGCCGATGATTAGTTCAAAGAGAATGAAAGTCAAAAATGCGCCGAACATTTCGGTGCTGAAGTTTTGTAACCAACTCGTCCACCATCCGGATGAGGTATCCACATTATTGATGATATTCACGATGAATGAGGCAACGCTGCTTGATAGGCCAACGGCCAGCAAAATGACCAATACAGCGCGGTTACTGAGGTTAGAGAAGAATCTGAACATGGTGGCCTCACCTTTGTTGCGTCGTTTAGGCGAGATTATACGATGAAATATTATTGACCTACCCACCAATTATGCGGTTATTTGCGCAGGGCATGACGCATCATGCCCCTACAGAAAATACTCTGATGTATCCGGTTTCCTCTATTCGGGTGACCAGAGGCGGAGGAGGCCGTCGTCGGATAGGGTAAGGAGCAGGTTGTCGCGGAAGGTGAGGTCGGTGATGCGGGCAGGGAGCAGGACGACATCGATCAATGACCAATCGGTGGTGTTCCAGATGAAGGCCTCGCCGTTCTGTCCAGCGGAGGCTAAGAGGCTGCTATCCGGGCTGAAGGCGATGGTTTGCAGCGGGGCATAATGTTCCAGCGCGGCGGTTGGTTGGGTCAGGGGTTCAACGCCGCTGACATCCCATACGCGCACAAATTGGTCGAATGCACCCCCTAATGCCGAGGTCGAAAAGGCCAGCGCCATCCAATGACCATCCGGGCTAAAACGAGCCGTAACGATATAGGGGTCTTCGTAGACATCACCTCGTTCCAACGGGAAAATGACGTTATCCGCTAGACGCGTTACCGCTACGGTATTGTTTTCCGGCCATCCGGTTTTGATGCGCCAACGCTCATCCGGGCTGATGATTTCGCCCCCTAGAAGCTCATCGGCGGGGTTGATCATCTCGTCCAGTTTCGGCGTCACCAGTTGATGCTCAGCCGTGGCGGTCAGGCAGTCATCCACATCATCAGCACAGCCGGATTCGTCAGGGGATTGAGCCAATTCGTCGTCGATGTTCAATATGCTCAAATGGTTGGCGTCATCGGCTATGGCCAAGCGCGTGCCAGCGGGATTGAGGGCGAGTTCGACTTGATAAGCTCTTTCAAAATCCGCCGGGAAGGTCGCAAGCACATCGCCAGTCAATCTGTCGGTAACGGTGATTTCGGTGTTGGTGAAAGCTGCAATCCGGTTTCCATCGGACGCTACAGCAGCAGTATTGTCGCCTTCCACAAACTGAATATCGAAGGCTTCAGCGGCATCGCCCATCACCAGCAGCGGGGTGTCCGTGTAATAACCAAAAATTAGCGGGGGCATATCCAAAGCTGGAACCGGCTCAGAACGCGCCGCCCGTTGATAAACGATTTCCCCAGTCTGCAAATCGAGAATGTAAACGCCCATCTGATAATAATCCCCGCCTGTAAAATCGGCACTCACCGCCATATAGTGTAGATCGGGCGTGAACTGAATCAGGCGCGGGTATTCAAAACAGGCATGGGTAATCGTGCGCTGGAGTTGACCGCTTTGCACATCCCATAAATCCAGATCGCAACCGTCGGGTAATTCGATTATGGCTGCCAGCGTCGTGCCATCGGGCGTAAAGGTCATGGCGGTATAGGGATGGCCGTCGTGATTCAGGCTGGCGATTATGCTGCCCGTTTCCAAATTCCGAACGATTACGCCACCATCCTGTTCAGCAACCGCGAGTTGTTTCCAATCGGCGTCAAAGGCGATACGCG
>JAIOHM010000097.1 GCA_019912965.1 Anaerolineae bacterium | reverse complement strand
CAAACAACTTATCTTGCTCCCTTCCCCTGCGCGCGGGGGAAGGGCTGGGGTTAGGGGTATTTATTGCATGATCGGCAGTTTCAGATAATCCCCTTGCACGATTAATGAGCCTTCAGTTGTGCCTTGTGGAGCAATCTTTTGCAGGCGTTGATCTAACGTAGCTGTGCTGATTCGCCCTGCAAAATAATCCTGAAATGCTGCTGTTACCCGCCGAACATCATCTGCTGACTCATGCACAAATTCCAGCCGATAATGCCGGATTCCGCTTTGCATCATCGCATCCAGATAACGACTGGCAACTTGCGCCTCCGCCCCAAAAACCGTATTGCGGCAGCCCACATCCGCCATCACCGGATGTTCCCGCCCCTGCACATCCCGCAGCGCGACCTTGTGTTTTTCGCATGGATGCCCACAATCCAGATAGCTTGTCCCCGTCGACAGGAAGCGGCAGAAGACACAGTGTTCCGTGTGGAAAACAGGCAGATGGTGATACGCGATCACCTCAAAGCGCCCGCCACCTATCGCCTGCGCTAACTTGCTAATCTGGTCAGCATTCAGATCATGTGTCGGTGTAATGCGTTCAATGCCTAATTTCAGATAAGTATCAGCAGAAAGCTGATTCGCCGCATTCAGACTGAAATCCCCAATCAGCGGATGCTGATGCCGTCCTTGCAGCGCCTCTAATAATCCGCCCGAACGCACCAAAATCGGGCAGTCCAGCCGCAGCAGGAAATTGACTACCCGTTGTTCTTGCGGTTTCAGCACACGCGGACTAGCCACCCGCGCCGTAATCCCTGCAGCCTGAATTTTCTCAACTGCTGGACGCAGCCCGTACAATTCCAAATAATCCAGCGTGATACTGCTCGAATTCATACCCAGTGCCGCTTCCAACTGTTCTGGTGTCCGCACCAATAAATGCAGTTGAACATCACCTGTCGATTCTGTTTCCCGCACCACTTCCGCCAGAGCATCCTTCAATGTGCTGACCGGATTTTGCGTTGAGGTATCCCGCTGTACCTGCTGATTGATAAGCTTCTCAACCGCTTCTTGCCGCAAACGATTCAATAGCGAACTCGGTATAAACGGCTCACCCACAATCTCGGCAGTCAAAGAGCCTATTTGATAAGCTGTATTTCCCAACCGCCAAAGCTGCTGCTGTAAATAATCGCTCGTCACACTGCGGCTGTTCGCACGGGTAAGAACTTCATCAGACTGAACGCTGACCCGGATTTCCGGATTTTTCGCCAGCTCCCACGTCAGCGAAAGCGGCTGCCCTTCTTGAGCGATCACATTCACATTCACGGGCTGCTTTTGCACAGGTGCATTTGCCTGCGTAAACGGTTTGGCTACCTTATCGATATTCACATCATGCGTCCGCCAAACCCAATCCCCCTTGCGAACCTGCGAAAAATCAATCGCGCGGTTGCCGAATCGCAGTTCGATCAGCTTTCCCGCCGATTTGACCTCGTATAAACGCCCGCCCTCTTCTTCAATTTCCGGGCTGCGCCAATCCGCCGCATCAAACACGATGCCATCCCCGGCCTTCAGCGGTGCATCATGCTGAATGTCCGTCGGCTCGATGCTGACATAATCCTTGTAAACCTGCACCACCCGTCCGGCCAGCACCCCCCGATGACGCGGCGACCGCCCGGAAACTACCAATTGATGGTCAGTCCCCGAAATGAAATACGCCCCCAACCCTCTGGAGTACACCTGCTCGATTTCGATTTCTTCCTGCCGCGTCACCGGATTAGGGCGTTGCTCCCACCCCGCATCCACCGCGCGACGGTATGCATTCGTCGTCAGCGCCACATAATTTTCGTCCTTATACCGCCCCTCAATTTTCAGCGCCGAAATCCCAATAGCCACAATTTCAGGAATTTGATGCAGTGTGTACAAATCGCCGGGGGAAAGCAAATACCGTGCGTCCCCCAATGGCTTCAATATATCATCTACAATCAGTTCATACGGTAGCCGGCACGCTTGCGCGCACTGTCCCCGATTGGCGCTCCGCCCGCCCCACGCCTCCGATGAAAAGCACTGCCCCGAATACGAGACACACAGCGCCCCATGCACAAAAATTTCCAGTTCGCAGTCGGTCTGTTCACGAATCAGGCGAATTTCGTTCAGGGAAAGCTCCCGCGCCAGCACCACCCGATTCACCCCAAACCGCTGCGCTAGAGCCACCCCTTCCGCGCTGGTGATGCTCATCTGTGTACTGCCATGAATATCCACATGCGGCGCGATCTGATGCGCCAACTGCGCCATACCCACATCCTGCACAATCAGCGAATCCGCACCTGCTTTGGCGATCTGCTCAATCGCCTTGACCGCTTCCCGCAGCTCATGATCGAACACCAGCGTATTGAATGTCACATACCCCTTAACGCCCCGGCTGTGCAGCGTCCGCATCACATCTGGCAGTTCGCTCAGTGTAAAACCCACTTTTGCGCGGGCGGTAAAATGTTTGAGTCCAAAGTACACCGCGTCTGCCCCAGCCTCAATCGCGGCCTGAAGCTGCGGCCAATATCCCGCCGGACTCATAATCTCAGGTTTAATCTGCATAATGACTCATTCTCGTCTTAGCCAGTCGCATCAATTGGACGAATTGGATGCCTGTGCCACCAGCGCCATTCGATGCCGAATCCGCTGTTGATCTTCTTCATCATAGGTGTCAAACCCCTCTGGCAGAACTTCATAATTCACAATATGAAGGCCATAGGCGAAATTTGACATAAAAGTGTGATTGTAAACTGCCCCCAAATCCAATGTGATTTGGTCACTTCCCGCGAGTGGGACAGTAATTGACGGAATAAAATCATCTACGCGAAAACCATAGATTGCCGTTTTGCCCTCGGACAAAGAAGGGTAAGGACTGTTGACCAGAATGACATAGGGGTACGATTTAGCCTCACGTCGCGTATAATCTGGCACAATACCAATGGGCGAACGTTGCTGATGTAAATAATCCAGTTCCACCAGATTGATTCCGCTTTGCAGTGTTTCGTCCCGCTTCGCCAGATATTGCCGATAATGCGATCCCGGCGGTTTATTTCCCGGCGACAAAAGCTCAATCCGGGTTACAGGGGTGCCTAAACTTCCCGACTCACCTTGCCGATAAATTACCACCCCAATAACATTCTCTGATTCGCTCAACGTTTCCATCAATGGCACAACCGCACCGGGAACTACCGCCTCAACGCTGCCAGATGTTGGTAAACCAGTCTTAGGAGAAGTACGATAAATGCCAATGTCGGGTATGGTGCGGCGGCTGCTAAGTTGCCCTGTCATCAAATCATCGCGAATAATCTGCAGCGATTTTTCCGGCACAGCCAGATAACCGGATTCAGGCGGCAGCAAAACTTGCAAACTTTCACACAAATGGATGATGTGTGCGCCGTGAAAAATGCTCCAATCGCTGTGCTGCTGAAGATAGCTGTGCAAATGAGCATTGATGCCCCGATACTGATTCTCACGCAAATGGATTGGCATAAATCCTATGCTCCTCCAGCAATCTCTCCCGGCTTAATCACTGCCGATTTTAACTGCCCGCATCCCGCATCAATATCAATGCCGCGTCGCACCCGCACCGTCGCTGTAACCCCATATTCCGCCAGCGTAGCGATAAAGCGATCAACCCGATCACCCGCCGATGGCCCATGATGATACCCACCTGTCGGATTCAACGGAATGATATTGACGTGGCACAGCATTCCCCTCAGCAACTTACCTAGCGCGTGAGCCTGCTCTGGCGTATCATTTTCGCCATGAATCGCCGCCCACTCAAACGTAATCCGCCGCCCCGTTTTTTCCACATATTCGCGGCAGGCATCCATCAATTCGCTCAACGGCCACCGTTTATTGACAGGCAGCAGCGAAACCCGTTCTTCATCAGTCGCCGCGTGTAAGCTGATCGCCAGTTTCACCTGCACACCCTCATCACCGAACCGTCGAATCTGGGGAACTAACCCAACCGTGCTGACGGTGATATGCCGCGCCCCAATGCCCAGATCATCCATTAAGCGATGAATAGCCGCCAGCGACGAATCGTAATTATGGAACGGCTCGCCCATGCCCATCAGCACCACATTGCTCAACCGTTCGCCCTCGCGTTCCAGTTGACGGGCGAACAACATCGCCTGTTCAAAAATCTCCGTTGGCGTCAGATGTCGTGCAAATCCCATCTGCCCCGTCGCGCAAAACACACAGCCCATCGCACAGCCCGCCTGCGTCGAAATACAGGCCGTCCGGCGGTCATCGTCATATGGCATCAGCACCGACTCAATCAGTTGACCATCTGGTAGTCGATACAGCCTCTTGGTCGTTCCATCCTGGCTGATTTGTTCGGTGACGACTTCCAAAGTGCCTAATGTCATCTCAGCCTCTAAATGTGACCTCAAATCTTTCGGTAGATTGGTCATTGCCCCAAACGAATCGACTCGCTTTTCATACAGCCACGACCACACCTGCTTGGCGCGGAAAGCTGGTTCGCCCCATCCCGTAACCAGATTGGTTAACTGCTCTAACGTGAGTTCATACAGATTTTGCATACAAATTTCATCCAATTAACGGCGGCGGAACAACATCACCAACAGGACAAGCACCGCCAGTCCCAGCAGTGCCAGCACCGTGATTACCGTTGTATCGCTCATGGTCTCGGCTAACGGCGGCGGAACAGGTGTCGGCACAGGTGTATTCAAGCTGCCCGCCGGACGTGGTGTATTGGTTGGAGGCGCGGCGGTGGGTGTGCGCGTTGGCGTGAGGGTTGGGAAAGGCGTAGCCGAAAGCACACCTGTGACGGTCGGTGTTGGCGTAATAGTTGGGGTGTCGGTTGGTGTCGGTGTACGGCTTGCGGTTGCCGTTGCCGTTGCCGTCGGTGTCGAAGTTGGCAGTTGATATGGCGTAAACCCAAAGGCCGAAATTGCCCCATCCGTAAAAATCCAACCCTCGAACGCTGGCAGCAGACCATCCACCGTCTGCCCCATCGCCACCTGATACGCCGCCTCGAACGACTCCGCGTTGGCAATATCCGATGCCAGTTTGAACACTCTATCCAGCCCGATTTGCGAGGCAATATACAACACCATGCCGTAGCTCTGGCGCTGTCCGGTGGCGCCCTCAATACGCGAAAGTTCAGCCAGCGTCAGCAGACTTCCTGTCCGGGCGGAGGCGACCAACTGCGGCGCAAATTCAGTCTTCAGCGCGGGCGAATACAACTGCGTCAGCCCTTCCAAAAACCACGTTGGCACATTTTTCCCGGCCCACAGCGGCTCATAAAATCCGCGCGTCAGATGTTTCAGCAGTGCCGCCTGAACATCGCCTAATGCTCCGGATGCGCTCTCAACCACTGCATAACCACTTGCCCCAAAAATCGCGTTCACAATTGCGGAATTACATGGCACTTCGGTTTCGCTTAAAGCGCCAATCGCTACCGATTCGCCATCCGCATTTTGTTCACATCCCGGCGGCGTGGTGTACAGCAGCACATCAAAGTTGCGCCGTGTTCCAGTATTTTCAGTCAACAAATCGTAAACCGGAATCAGATTGCGCCGGAGTTGCCCCAAAAATGTATCGGTATCCGCCACCACCTCGGCAGTGGATTCCGGCTCAAGTTCTGTATCACCGCTGGCAACCCGCCCCGGCAGCGTCAGCCGAATTCCATCACCAATCGCCTCATCCTGTACCCACGCTGATCGGGTATCCGTAAATGTGAAGGTATCTGTCACCTGTGCCACTTCATCACGCGTTGAAATCACCTGCCAGCTAATATCGATTTCACCAAACAAGCGCGGCGGATCATTTTGCGGAATCGGCCAAACATAAGCCAGTTCGGTGTAAGGTTCGCTCACGATAACGGTTTCATCGAGATTCAGTTCAACCGCTACCGCCGCCCGATCTTCCGGTTGAATGATGAGTGTTGCCGAAGAAATATCACTCAATGCCCGCGACAGCGTAACCGAAAACCGGATTCCCGCCGGGAAAATGACCTCTTTCACCCAGCTCAGGATGAAGCCCTGTTCCGGTTGTGGTGTTGGTTCAACCTCCTGCGCCAGCACCGGAGTCGCCAGAAAGCTGATGCACAGGAGCAGCAGTATCAATCTAGACATCATTGCGTAATCCCTACCGCCAGAATAGCCAGTGCCAACTGCACAAAGTTATAGACGAAATGCGCGATGATCGCGGCGGTGGTGCTCTGCCGCTGACGTAAAATGCCCAGCCCTACTGCCACCACAAAAATAATCAGCGTTGCCGGGGTCAGCGTATACTGCATATGCACCAGCGCGAAGAACAAACTCGTCAGTGCCAACCCAAAAATCGGTTGCAGCGCCCCGCGAAACAAAATTTCCTCGCTGATGGCTGCTGATGCCGAAAGCAGAAAAGCCGCCGGAATCGTGTTAAAAGCCTGCATCATCTGGTCAGATGCAGCACTTTGCTGTTCAATCTGTTCAGCAGGAACCAGTGCCGCCCAGATCACCACCATAATCAGCAGCGCAATATACAGCCCGATGCCTGACCCAATGCCCCATACCAGATCACCGACAGTAGGAACGCGCAAGCCCAACCGTTCCAGACTTTGGGGGAAATTTCGGCGGATCATCATACCCACGCCGAGGAACGCAATCGCGGTCATCAGCACCGCTTGAAAGATCACCAGCCCGAACGAAACACCGTTCGATTCAATATCGCTGGCTAACCCCTCCAATCCGCCGCTGAGTACCAACTGCCCGATGGTGATCGAAAGAAATGCCAACCCCAGCACCACCGCCACCTGATGCACATTCGAGGCCACGTCATATAACCCGGTCGTGCCGGCCAATCGGCGAATCTGATTGCGAAGACTTTCAGCCAGCGTGATTCGTACCATCACCACACAGAAGAACAACGCCAGCAAAAAATTGCCCAATGCGGCTGTCTGATCGACTGGTGGCATCTCGACACCCAACTCGCTCACCAGTTCCGGTGATGAACTAAACGCCGCTAACTGGAAAATCAGCAAGGCCATCACAAACGTCATGGCTGCCACACCGTAGATCATCCAGCGGATAATGGTGCTTCGCTGTTGATCGACCATGATGGGAACGCCCGAAATACCAGCGGTTTGCCGTTCCATATCCTGCTGGTTGGCGAGGTAAATCAGAGTGCCAACATAGAAGATGAGAATCCCGCCAAAAAGAATCAGGAAAGTGAAGGCCATAACTTGCCTAAAATACTGGATAAACAAAGCCTATCATAACACAGGAACAAGCCACATTCAGCCATTGACCCCACTCTACCCCCATGCTACAATCCGCCTCACCAGGAGGGATGGCCGAGTGGTTTAAGGCGCTGGTCTTGAAAACCTGTGTATCCTCAGGGGTACCGTGGGTTCGAATCCCACTCCCTCCGCCTGGTGAACAAACATATATTGGGGGGGTGCCAGAGTGGTCGATTGGGGCCGCCTGCTAAGCGGTTAACCGTTGTCAAGACGGTTCGCAGGTTCGAATCCTGTCCCTCCCGCCTCATATCAAAGAGCGCTTCGGTGAATTCACTGAGGCGCTTTTTCGTACTCGGGGATGTTCGAATCCGGTTCTCCTGGGATAACTGTAGCCAACTCGAACATCCCAACGGTCTGAATATCTTCGATTATATCCACTGTATTACGTTTCCTCAACGCGCAAAACTCATGCGCTTCACAAACTCGGACATAGTTTTAGCTGTTCGGTGATTGAGGGGAGCTTCAACCTCCCCCAACCACCTTGAAGGCTCGCTGCTCTAGCCAGCAAGACTCCCGCAAAAAGTGTAACACGCTTCCGCGAAGTCCTTGCCAGCACAGCGATTTTTATCCAGTTTGTTGAGTTGAGAGGAAATGGCAATGACTCGCGTTTTTGTTTTCACCAATCACAAAGGGGGTGTCGGCAAATCGACATCCGCCACCAATACCGCGCTGGGTATCGCCGGGATGCTGCGACGCGCTGGCGCTCCCAATTCTCGTGTTCTACTGATTGATACGGATAGTCAGGCACACGCCACCCTCGTGACAACAGGAACGAAGGACTACGGCGTGGACAACAGCCTGTATACCGTCCTGATGGCGGATCGTCAGAATGCGGCACAGACACTGCTCAACGGACCGAAGAACAGCGGCAAAAGTACCGTGATGCGGGTCTTACAACCGCTGGCGTTCAACATGATTACCACCTCTGACCCGACAGGACCGAGTATGTTTCGGCTCATCCACCAGACAAGCTGCACCGTTGGGATTGATGAAGCGGAACGTTACCACAACCCGAAAGACCCCGGAATGCAGCAGATCCGCCAACTGCTCAACAGCGGTTACAAACAGGGTATGCCTGCCATTCGTGTTACAGGTGATGACCTGAAACCGCAGGCATTTGATGTGTATTCCCCCAAAATTCTGGCAGCCATCATGGGACTGGAAGACATCCTCGCCAGCCGCTGCATCGCTATCCCGATGCGCCGGACAACCCGCAAAATGCCATCCTTCCCACCGGATTTCGACGGCGCACCTCTTCGTCATCAACTCTACATACTGGCACTGACGCATTTTCAGGCGGTGTATCGCAACTACTTCGAGCGTCCTGAACTGCATAAGCTCCACAACCGCTCCGGCGAATTGTGGTCGCCGTTGGTCGCGCTGGCAGCTTTGTTTGAAGATCAAGGTGGTGTGGTTGGACTACTGGATGCCATCTCCAACGCGGCGGAATGGGATGAGCAGATCAGCGAAGGCAAGTCGCTCAGTGAACGCGAAGAGGCAGTTTTGCAGGCACTGGAACTGCTCACTCGTAGTGCGGATGAGGTGGTCTGGGTGAAGGGGACGGACTTGCGCGAGAAGATTCGCAGTCTGCTGGGTCAGTCCACCGATGAGATGGGGAACGCCCAGTGGATCGGGCATATCTTGAAGCGCCTGCAATTGATTGACCAGTCACGGCGCAAGCATCATGTCGGAGGTAAACTCTACGCTATAGAGCGACACGAAGTGCTAGATATGATGCAGCGTTATGACGTGCCACCGATCTACGAGTCCAACTAAAAGCCTTTATATCTTACATACCCTTTTTCAACCACGATGAAGGGTATGTAGGGTTGAACCAGATGCTACTCGTTTTCTTCGTTCTTTTTGCGCTTTGTTTTTGGTGCAGCCAGGCGTTTCTTCTCAGCACGCTCCAGTTTCTTGATGCTGTCGGCACTCGGTAAATCTTCGGGCATCGTGCCGCCAAGCTCGGCAATGGCACGCCGAACCACCACTCCCGCCTGATAATGCACTTCGTTGGCGGCATCTTTACCTTGAACTAGGTCACGCCGCAGTTTCTCTTCTGCCTGGGTGCTGCGAAAGAGATTGGCGGCAAGTTCCGTCGCCCCCATATGATCGAGGATATGCTGGCTTTTCTTCAGCCGCTTGCGCCGGTGAATCGCATCAGCCGTCAAGCCGTTGTATAAGCCGCGATAGCCGTGATTTTGGAAAACGGCAAAATCCAGTGCCGTGATGACACCGGCAGTTTTTGCTGCTGATGCCAGATCGGTATTCTGAAGCTTGATCCGCTGGCGCAAGAGCAGGCGACGCTGATCCTCGCTCAGTTCGGCCAGTACGTCGGCATCGGCGATTTCCTGACGGCGGGTTTGCACGGCGAAGTAGGTCTGTCCGAGCGCGACCACCTCTTTGGCGGGATCGGCGTTTTGCACGATGAGATAGCAGGCATAACGTGACAGGTGCATATCCTCGACTTCGCGTTTCGCGTCCGAGCCGATGGCGACCATTTTACTAGCATCGGTAAAATGGTCTGCGGGATCATTGCCGCTGTTCTCACAGGCAATCTGCGCCTTGAGCAGCACAGTCTTAAAGTTTTGCCATTTGGTGTATTCAAGAATGGGCATGAGGTCGCGTGCCGACCAGAATTCATAACCGTCGGGATCAACCTGTCGGATACGCTCAAAGGGCGATTCTGGTTGTGGTGAATCGAGGTCGGTTAAGTCCGTCACAATCCTGCCTCCAAATCTATCGCAAAAACACTGCTCTAAATATTATAACCAATCTCTTTTTCACGTCAGAAATCGCCTTGTATTTGCCCAACCAGTGATCTGGTTCCGCTTTGGACGATTGACGATGAATGTCATTGAGCGGCATGAAGTGCTGGACATAATGCAGTGCTACGATGTGCCGCCAGTTGAAAACGGAACTTCGAAATAACCCGTCAAAGTGGTCAAACCGGTCAACCAGTCAGCAACCCTGATCGGTTTGACTGGTTTGACTAGTTTTACAGCGAGGCAATTTACATTTTTACGCCAAACTCTAACCTTCTCCATACCCATTTGCAGTGGGATTTCAACCCAGAACACTTGTCCTGATTTTGCTTTGCCTCGATAATGGTTTAGAAGTTGTTATATCAAGTGGAGAACTGTCGAGCATGTTGAGTAAACGTCAGCATCATATCCTTCGATTCATTCACCAGCACACTCTTGAACACGGGTTTGCGCCGAGTATCCGTGAAATCAGTCTGGCGACAGGCATTACGTCCACCTCCGTCGTCAACTATAATCTGGAACGACTGATTACCTGGGGGTATCTGGTGAAGTCACGGGGCAAATCACGGGCATTAGGGCTTACCGAGCGCGGGGCGGCTCTGTTTGAGCCAAATCAACCCGTAAAGATAAAGCAAGTGGGTGAGACATTTACCGTCGATGCGTTGTTGGATGCCAATCTGCCAAATAGAGATGTCAGCCAACTGCATCAAGAAAACCTGCTGCTCAGAGCGGAGAATGAACATCTACGCCGCGAGAGCAAGAACCGAGTCGCTGCACTCCAACGCGAGATCCAATATCTCTCGCATGAACTACGGCAGGTTCAGCAAAGTTCAGAACGTTATCCAGCATGAGCAGGGTTTATGGGGAAGAAAAAATCTGCCGGGCATTACTGCCGCATTTGTGGTCGCCGCCGCGCCAACGAGAAGTTTGGCGGGCCCGGTCATGCTCTGCACATCTGCAAGGACTGCCAGCGTGACTTGAAACGGGAGGCGCGTCAAAAACGCAAAGCAGGGGAAACGGATGCCGTCGTATTGGAATCAGAGGAAGACCTTATGGGCATGGATGAAGATGATTTGGCGTTAATGCTTGATCAGCCCCTAACCACGCCATCAGCAAAAAGCACAGGCAAAAAAGGCATCCCCTACGATGAACTGGATGCCAACATCGTCAGGCTGGTGCAGGCACTCAATCGCTATCCGGGAGTGATGACGGTAGGCAGCTGCGGCGGGCATGAGACCATCACCAACCCTTCCCAATGGCAGGCGGGAACGTGGTATGTGAAGTTTACGCTGCCTTCAGGGAAGTTTGGCTGGTATCTGCTCGAACATCTGGCATGGGTCGTGAACGAGGATTACCGGGGATCAGGACGAAATGTGATGTTGCTCCCCACCTCAGCCCCGCCATATCTCAACACTGTCGGACAATGCCTGCATTTCGTCATCGAAGGGTATGGTGGTGAAAACTCGGATGAACTTGCCCAGTTTTTAGACGCAACCAAAAAATATCTGACCAAGAAACGTAGGTAATCAAATCAATCTGCATCGCTGAAATTGTTAGCCCATTCTCGTCCCGTGACCTATAATTTATTTACCGGGTTCGATGACTGGTCAGGGCGAAATTTATGGTACAACCCAGTGGCAAAGCTAATACACCATTACACAAACATATCTTCATCTCATATCGCTCTATCGAAGCTGAATTCGCTCTTAAGCTTGCGGCTGACTTACGTAATGCTGGAGTGTCTATATGGATGGATAGGTTGGATGGTATTCATGGGGCTGATGATTGGCGTAGATCAATTGAACAAGGCTTGCGAGATGCCACCGGGCTACTTGCGGTTATGTCCCCTGATTACATCAACTCAAAATATTGTTTACGCGAATTAGCTACCGCAGATGAGCTGAACATTCCCATCCTACCTGTCCTTCTCAGGAGTATATCTAACGACCAATATCCTATCGAAGTACGCCGGTTGCAGTTTATCGACTTTGGCAATTGGCGTAATGGAGTAGCGTATAAACAGAAGTTAGAGCAACTAATAGTTGCTATACAAGAAAAATCAAGAACACATGTAGGCGAAGTCCCTGACGCTGAGACACGTTATCTTAATCGGTTGATCGCTGACTTAGAGTCGCGGCGTGGTGTACTTGATTACGTTGAGTTATCGGGTGAAACAGAAGTCACAGAATCGCGTCCCAAGCCCCATATCTTGATGGATGACGAATTTGGCTTCTCTGAGCTAATCCAGTCCCCCGATCAACCTGAAGCAAGAGTATTCGTGAAACTGGGCAGCATTCGTGATGCGCTTGAAAAGCATTCATGCTTTGTACTTATCGGCGATGCAGGCAGTTCCAAGACCACGACGATCCGCCGGTTTGCGTTGGAGGCAGCTCGCAAGAGACTTGGCAATCCCATTTCACCGCTACCCTTATTTTTTTACCTGCCACATTGGGGCAGTGAAGTAACTGCTGACGATTTTATCAGGCAACAATGGCGAAAAGCAGACTTGCTAGAACATGTTGATCCTATTGTGCTGCTTCAATCCGGTGGGGCGTGCTTGTATCTCGACGGCTTGAATGAGATGGGTAGTGATGGAGCTAGAAAAGCTAAGGCGTTGAAAAAATGGATTAAGTCACAGGATACTCCCCCGGAGATTATTATCACTTGTCGAACAGACAGTTACATTGGGGACTTTGAGCTTGGTATCCCCATTGTCCAGACAGAGCCTATGAGTGATTCTCAAATAAGGCAGTTTGCTGAAAACTACCTTAGGGAGCAGGCTGATTCTTTCCTCAGGAGTATAATGCCAGAAACTTTTTGGGCGAAGCAAGATCGTCGTCATCTCTATCATTTAGCACGCAATCCCTACATGTTATCTGCTTTGATTGTGGTATTTGACTCGTCGTCTGACAAACAGCTTCCAAGCAATAACGGTAAGCTATTTAGAATGCTCATCAATGCATTAGCAAAGCGCGAGGAACAAAGGCAAAGTCCAGGCTGGGTTCCACTAATTGACAAATTTCCCGATATTGAAAGAACATTGGCGCAGCTTGCCTACACCATGATCAATAACGATAGTGGTACAGCAGTTTCGCTCAGTTATTCGATCCAACACTTAAGTGAAGAAATCTTGCAAGCGGCAAGTAGTGCTAACTATATCGAACTCAGAGCTGACACTGTTACGTTTTATCACCAACTGATACAAGAGTATTTCGCAGCTCTGCATATAGTTAAATCAGGTGGAGAGGTACCTGTTCAGCGTTCCACTCGATTCGTAGGAAAGGCCCTTGCAGATTTCACTAGTCCTAGTGATGAGATATTGAAGATGCTAGTCGTTTTACATCCTAATCCCGAACGGATAATTAAGGAAATAATTCCTAAGAATCCATATGCAGCATTTAAAGCCTTACTTGAGAGTAATATACAGTTACCCGAACAAATATTGGAAAATTTGGTTAAACATCTAATCGAAAATCTTGAGCAACCAAGTAACTACAAACTTTCAGCGGAGTACAAAAAACTTTCGGATGATTTGACATATGGCCGCTTTATTCGTGGTGATCCACATGATTACTTGGCTGAAAGAGAAGAACTTCGTAATGATGCTTTGCGAGAAATTGTCAGCATCTGCAAATGTTTAGAGTGGCTAAAACATCCGTTAGCTGTACCACAACTCATCTCTATCTTGCATAACGAAGATTTAGTCGAGATTCAGTTTGCAAGCGCTTCCGCATTATATGTAATTAGTGACCAACGTGGAAACATGGCTGTTGAAAAATGGAAAGATCAGCAGTTGCGAAACTTAAAAAGTCAAAGTGTTATGGCTAGAAAAGCTGCTGCACATGCCGTTGGTTATTTTAAGATAGAGGAAGGTTTGAACAACTTGATTGCCCTCCTGGAGGATTACTCGCGTTGTGAGGAGGGCGGAAATCCAATAAGTTATATCCTAAGTCATAAAGCCAATAGTTGGACAGAGCCTTGGTACAATGATAGGTCAGTGCCTCCGGTTTGTGTCGTCGCCTCAAATGCGCTTGAACAATTAGGTACCGCAGAAGCTGAAAACGCGCTCAACATCTGGCGCAAAAAAGGCTCGACAATCGATCTTGACACACAAGGTTAACTACAAGCTATGTTGATAAGGCGGCCAGCTAACATTCGTTTCTATCTTTTCATCTCGTCAGCCTCCTACTCATCCACGCAAGCCAGATATTGCTATTGCTGCGACTCTATTTACGCAGGATAGCACGCCACCCCACTGTCTCACATCCGCAAGCGGTTAAGGGTAGACCAAACATGACAGGGGTAATGGAATGTCTGGGAAACGTTTTTCCATAAAGGCGCTTTTCTCTATATGAAAGTCAGTCAATACATTCCATTATGTTGCTCAACCCGCGATCTGACGAGTGGATCGAGGGCAGCGTGTCCCTGGATTTCCACCGCGTCTCACCTTTGCCCGATCTCCGCTCCTCCGCTCCGTTTCTGCTCGATGCCGCCTGTCTTTAGCTGCATTTCTGACTGCACAGTACCACGCCACCCCGCTGTCTCATACCTGCTTGCAGGTACGGCTACGGGTTTGCTTCTGGCTTGCGCCGTTTCTCTCATAGCAAACCCGTGCCGCCCTTCAGGTGAGCAGCGGGGAACCCCGACGTGGTAAGACCTGTGCAGAAATGCAGCTTAACAAAAATACATGCGGGTTATCGATCAGACGGATGCATCGTTAGCCAGGCCGCGTTAGCTCGAAAGGGCGCGTCGTAAGTTTTCCCGGAGCCACTGTGCCCCGACGAACTCCTGTAGATGGTCGCAATGTCCCGCAGTATCAACCGCTCTCGATCCTGTGATGTGGGACACCTCTTCTCCAGAGGAGATTTAAGATGTGTTTTGCCAAGCCACACGCAGAACATCGAGCGCAGATCGTCGCGGATGAAGCAGCGAGGAACAAGAAGCTGCTTACCGGAAAGGCCAACGTCTCGTGGTCGGTACTGAAAGGTACTGCCGGGGCGCATTCGGGCGGCAACCTGCGCGTAAGAGCGTTTTTCATTTCGTCTTTTCTCAGTCAGGAGTGAATTGTATGACTGATATAGCAAAACACATTTGCCGCGTGGGAACAGCGCGGATCGATTATCGAGGACGTGTCGGACAGCGCGTGCTGAATACGACGGTCAAAAGCGGCACAGGGTTAGGTGCAGTGTTCGCGCCGACGTGGAAGATGGTCATAGCATCGAAGCAAAACACGATTTCATGGCAAACCTATGTCGAGCAGTATACGGCGTTAATGCGGCAGCGGTACCAGGCGAATCCGGCGGCGTTTCTGGAAGCGTTAAGCAGTGCTGAACTGATCGTCTGCTGCTACTGCAAAGACACGCACGCGACGACGAAGCACTGCCATCGCTACATTCTGGTCGAAATTCTGGAAAAGGTTGCGGCGCATCACGGCATCGGTTTCGATGCTATCGGGGAAGTTCGCAGCAGCCGGTGATGAACCGGTCTCTTTTTTTGCTTTTTCAC
The DNA here is from genome assembly GCA_019912965.1 of Anaerolineae bacterium. Lineage (GTDB taxonomy): Bacteria > Chloroflexota > Anaerolineae > Aggregatilineales > Phototrophicaceae > CFX2. The sequence continues at coordinate 5,837 of JAIOHM010000097.1, read as the reverse complement.
ATTACGAATTGAATTACAGGAGGTTGTCATGAACCCGATCATCATCCACACGGACGGCAGTTGCGAGACACAAACACGGCTGGGCGGCTGGGCAGCAGTTCTCCAGTGCGGCGAGCATCAGCGAGTCTTACAGGGCAGCGCGGCAGACACCACGGTGAACGCAATGGAACTCATGGCGGTCATCGAAGCATTGAAAGCGCTCAAACAGGCAGGGTCGTCGGTGCAGCTTTTCAGCGACTCCAATTACGTCGTGCGCGGCGTGAACGAATGGTTGGCGGACTGGCTCAAACGCGGCTGGAAGAACGCACGCGGCGAACGGGTTGCCAATCTTGACCTGTGGCAGCAGCTTCAGGCGTTACTCGAACAGCATACGATTATGCTGACCTGGATACCGCGCGGGCAAAACGCTCAGGCGGATGAACTGGCGCAGTTGGCACGATTAACGCAGGCTTCAGAAGCGACACAGAAACCGCTGGACGATGCTGGCAGTGAAGCTGCTCCCACCGTTCCACCGCAGGCTGTGTCGGAAACACATATCATGATTGCCGGATCACGCTACGCCAACCGTGAAGCGCTGGATTACGCCCGTCGGGTGGTGCGGCGTGTGCATCAACTCGGTCACACCATCGTCGTCGGTGATAATCCGAAGGGCGTGGATATGGCGGTGGTGCAGGAATGCCGTCGGCTGAAGGCGAAGGTGCTGGTCGTCGGTGTCACCAATCGCCCCCGTAATGGTGGCTGTTCACACGGCGGCTATGTCAAAGTCGAACGTGATACCTACCGCGCCGCAGGTGGACATTTGTTTGACCGTTATCATGTCCGTGACCGCTGGATGGTAGACAATTCGCAGCGCGGCGTGTTCGTGTGGAACGGCGACAGCAAGGGAACGAAGGCGGGTTACGAGTACATGATGAGCCGCCAGAAAAAGGCACACCTCATCACGTTCGTGTTGAAGGGAGCGCGTCATGGCCGAGATGCACATTCTTGCCATTCACACTTACGGGTCACAGCGAGTGAAAGCGCCTGGTGCAAACCAGACAGTGAGCGCGTACAAAATAGGCTATACGAGCGCTGCCTGTGAGACCCTGCTGGTGTTGTACGGGGCGAAGGCACGCGATGTGTCATCGCCTCATGCGTCCTACCATTACGTTCAGATTGATGGTGAGACGGCTGTCCAACATGGTTATCTGCTGCTGAACGTGAGTGCCGACGAACTGGCGCGGGCAGAAGCGGTAACGCGCCAGCATCAACGAGCGGCAGTGTTTCTCTGGCAGGCTGACCACTGGTTGGAACTGCCGCACGGACGCAATCCAGCCTATGCTGAGTCGGTATCACGTTCCGGTCCGGATTTCAATCCATCGGGATTTCGTCCGGTTTCACCCTCGACGGGCGAAAAGGAAGCAGCGGTGGCAGGCATCCGCGCCGAAAAGAGCCAGCGTAGTCCGCAGGAACGCCCATGGTGGTGGATTTTGGGCGACACTTATCCGCAGCGCGAGACGCTCAAACGCTGGGGAGCGCGGTTCAGCAGCAAAAGGCGCGCCTGGTACTATGTGGGCTGGGAACTGCCCGACGGGATTAAACGGCTCATCACCGAATACGCAACCACTGAGCCAGAGGCGATAGCCACACCGGTTGAGGATGATGCGCCCTGTTCTGACGAAGAATCCGCAGTCATTCTTGGTGTGCCAGTTAAGTCCGACCTGTCAGCAGAACCGCCGAAGCCCAACGAACCAGATCGTTTATTCCAGATCGGTCAGATGATCTATGCCCGGCATGAACTGGAAACGTCGGATGGTAATGCGGTTCCCACTGGCACACGGGGAACGATCTCGCGGTTATACAACCGCAACGTCACACACGGTTGGAGCTATGATGTAGATTTTGCCAACATCGGCACCGGCTGGTACTTTGAGCGCGAGTTGACCGATCTCGCCCCGATCCCCGGCATTCGTATCACACATGGCGCAGTCGTGCCGCCCGGTGCAGAGCTGCCACCCACGGATGCTGCCATGAAACGAGCGCTGGTGGAAAGTGGACATCAGCCCGAAGCGCTGGCGACGGATACACCATCAATCGAACCTGAAGCTGTGCCAGAGCCAGATACGTCGGAAGAAACGCAAGTTATCCGCGTTTTCAAACCGCAGCCACTTCCGGTAGATGGCACGCCGCTGGACGAAGTGCAAACCGCGATTGTGCGGGCGAAAACACAGCCTACCCCTGTCTTACACCCGATGGCGGTATCCCCAAAACGCACACTGGCGGCTGTTGGACAGTCCTGTGTCGGTGAACTGACGGGCAGTATCACCGGGAATGTATGGTGTTACGGCTACGCCATCCACGAAGGCATCTGTGTCTTCGTAAATATGGGCGGGCCGCGTATGGCAGTCGAAGCGATCCGGGCGAAGTTCAGTAAGTCAGAAATCGTGAACTGTGTCCCCTGGGATACGCCTGCCATCGAATTGACAGCGGGCGAAGGGAACAGCGGCATGTATCACGATTACATGCAGAACATCCCCGAAGCGAAGTTCACTTCGCTGATTCTCTGCCACGATCTGCTGGTCAATCCCAACTACGGCGGCAAGTCCACCACCTTCATCCTCCGTACTGATGAGGCGCAGGCAGCGGCGAAGCTCAAACATCATGTCACCGAACTGGTCAAAGTACCGGTGTTCGAAGCGTGGGTAGGCTACCTGTATCACGCCGGGCAGACGGCGATGCTCGTCCGTCCGACACGCTCCGCCGGAGATATTGATCTGCTCAGTGTCGATTTAGACATCGATGCCTGGACACGGCTCATCACGGGCGGTATCGAACAGGGCGTAATCACGCTGCCAATCACCAACTGATTTCATCCCATCCATTCAACAGCCGCCTGCCAGGGGTCTGACAGACGTGTAAGGCTTCAAAGTTATTGCGCCAAAAACTGCACCTTCACGGGAAGCAGTTTCACAGTATTTGCGCCGAATTTGCAGAGTTCCTGCGCTGAACCTTCATTGGTGCCAAAGTTATTGCACCAAACCTCTCTAAGCGCAGGCATCACTTTCGCCCCTCAGTTGAACTCAACTCCAAGCTAATTTCATAGGGTTTCCGCAAAAACTGTGACACTGAGCGCAGGTATTCTGACGCTCGGTTCAATAACTTTGAAAACCTACAAGACGGCGGTTTTTTGATTCTATGAAAGGAAACCTTCTCATGGCACGAGCCGACAGCAAAATGGTCATGGGTTATCTCCCGATTGACCAACATCATCATGCCGCCATCCTGTCGCTGGTTGCACCTGCCGCACCAGCGGTGAAACTGCTCGACCCGTTTGCCGGGGACGGGCTGTTTCTCGATGTGGCAGCGCAAGCGTGGAACGTCACGCCCTATGCTAATGAGTTAGACGGCGAACGCGCGCAAGCCTGTATCGAGCGGTTTGGTCCGACACAGGCAGTACGCTGCGATGTCGAACGGCTGCTGGCTTCCAACAATGCCTTTGGCGCGGCATGGCTTAATCCTCCCTACGACCACAGCAAGGTTGAAAAAGGCAATAAACGGGTCGAGTTTATTTACTTGCGTCATGCGTGGAAGTGGCTGCAAGAGGGCGGTCTGGCATTATGGTGCATTTACAGCCAGCACATCACGGAAGATGCCGCTGCGTTTTTAGCGAAGAACAGCAGTCGGGTGGATGTCTGGGCGCTGCCGGGCAAGCATCAGGGGGAATACGATCAGGTGGTCGTTGCCGCCATCAAAGGCATACATCCCAATCCGACAGAGTTGTATCATAGCATTCTGGATGGGAAAGCCAATCCACGCCCGCTGACGGTGCAGCCCGAACCGCTGTACAAACTGCCAGTGCCACCGCAGATCAGCCGGTTTGTGTTCGCGCCGGACATCATCGACGAGGAACAGGGACTGCGGCTAATTCAGGAGCAGGGCGCATGGAAGACCAATGGCTTTCAGGCGCTGCTGGAAGTGCCACATCCGCTGGAGCAGATTGAACCGGTCGTCGCGCCACGTCCGGGACACATGGCACTGGTGCTGGCAGCCGGTGTTGCCAATGGCGCGGTCATCCAGACCGAGGACTATGGGCAGGTCGCCATTCGCGGCAAGACCCAGCATGTCGAACAGATTGCCCGTGTGGAAATTGAAGCTGCACCCGGCGACCCGGAACGGCAGGTCAAGAAGACCACCATCCGACTGAAACCCTCCACCACCCTGACGCTGCTGGCGCAGGACGGCACGGTGATCGAGATGGAGGGCGATGAGGCGCTGTTAGGCTTCATCACCGCCAACAAGCGTTCCCTGACCAGTTATCTCAACCAGAAATTCAAACCGATGTACGGCTTTGATTTTGCCGGAATGGGGCGCTGGTTGGAGCGCATCCGACTGAAGGGCAAATACCCGATGTACACGGCGCAGAAGCATGTGGTCGGCGCGACGGTACGCGGCTTTCAGTCGAGGGACAGCATCCTGCTGGTCGGTCAAATGGGGGTCGGGAAGACCCTGATCGGCGGCTCCACCGCGATAGCACTGGCGGCAGGCGTGATCGAGAAGCTGAGCGGTCAAATCGCGGACGATCAGGTAGTTCTCATCGTCGCCCCGCCGCATCTGGTCGAGAAGTGGAAGCGCGAACTGCACAGCATCAGCCGCAACATTCTGATTGAGAGACTGGATCGCCACGAGAAACGCTCAAACTGGCGTTTATTTGAAAGGTAGACTGCTCCGCCTTGTATTCGTCGGTGTCTTTCCAGTAGGCGCTGTAGGGATACTTCTTCTCACCCTGATACACCTTTGCGAAGGAACCTTCGCCAAAGTGATAGAAATAGCGCAGTACGACCATGTGCCAATTGCAGTCGGGGAATGCTTTCAGGATTTGCCACTGCGGTGCGGCATTCTCCACCATTTCCCGCATCTGGTTGAGTTCTTCCTCCGACCAGAAAACGCGCTTCGCGCCACGTCGAAAATGGAAGTCCGAAGTGCTGCCATCTCGCCAGTGAATGGTCATGCGGCGGTTCAGCCGGTCAAGCTCAGTCACTTTCGCGTGGTATGCCAGCGCCTGAAACAGTTCACGGCGATGTTCAGCCGGGACTGCCTGCCAGTTGGCGATGATTTTCGCCAGCACCGGACGCATATCCAGCAGTGACTGCCGATGTCGATTGCCTGTTTGCAGTTCAGCCAATTCAGCCGTCAGTCGCACGATGGTTCGCTCATTCGCTTCGTAACTGGCTTGAAGCTGCCGCACCATCTCCGGGTTTTGCAGGGTTTTGAGGTTCTCCATGATTGCGAGTTTCGTGCGTTCCGCGTTGCGGATTTCATTTTCCATCCGGCGCACCTCACCATACCCATCACGCCGGGTGCTTTCTAACGCAGTTTGCCAGGCGGTTTCGTCCAGCGTGGTCGCTTCCAACCGCTCCAGCAGCAAGCGATCAATCGCTCCATCCAGCCAATCGGCTTTGACCCGGAATACCATCTGGCTGCGAAGATTACTCAGCTCATAACCGTAGTTGTCATTGATGTTGTTATAGGAACTGTACATGCGGCGGTGCGGCGCACCAGGGACATCATCCGAGAAAATCAACCCGGCATACACGGGTGGTTGGCGGCCGCGCTTCGCTTTATCATGGCGGACAAAGGGACGCTGCGGCATGTAGTTGGGGTTAGGATCACCCTGAAAGTCCACATCCGACAGGGCATTGAAAGCACACATGAAGTCATCTTCATTGACGAGCGCTTCATGATTGTGATAGTACAGGATCACACCCTTTTTGACCCAGTGACCCAGATAGACGACATTGGTGAACATCTGCTGCAAGCCCGAATACGAGTGCATCAGCCGCCCGGTGTGAATCGAATGA
>JAIOHM010000096.1 GCA_019912965.1 Anaerolineae bacterium | reverse complement strand
GGGTGGGGCTAATAACAAAGCCACGCCTGCCCATCCCAATAACGCGATAATCCGAAAATCCAACGGAATTATCCGCAGCAGGGGCGAAGGCGTTTCGCCGCTTTGCAAATAATCAATGTTATTACCCGGTTCGACCGCGCTCCAGTAAATCCCGGCTTTGCGGAACTGAAGCTGCACAAAACGCAGCGGATCACGGCGGATGTCCGCCAAGAGTGCTTCATGATAACCCACGTCAATCGCGGTCTGCATTGCGGGTGTATCGTTGCGTAAGCCGTTGGCGTCCCGGTTGTTGGCGCGGTAGATTTCGTCCATGCCGGTCGTTGTCACCAATGGGAAAACAGCACCGCCCGCCGACTGCCGATTCCACAGTGTCACCGGGGCAATTGCCAGCAGCATAAACAGCAGCGAAATTCCGGCGTGAGTTATGAACGGACGCAAGCGGCGGGCATCCAACCACAGCAGCACTACCCACGCCAACCACAGCATTGCCAAATTAGTGCGAGTGATGGTCAGGATTCCGAGCGTTATGCCCAATAATGCCGAGCGCCAGAGCGATAATTTTTCACGCTGCCATAACGTCAGGAATAAAAATGCGACCACCAACACCGAGGCTAAACCTTCAGTGAGCAGTATGGTTGAAAAGAAGGCGGCGACCGGATAAACCGCTAGCAGCATCCCGGCCAAATAACCGCCCCATCGCCGCCGCGTCACTAACCAGCCAACCGCGACCATCAGCCCGCAAGACCACGCCCCCAACAGCGCCGTGCCGAGGCTCATCTGTCCGACGGTTTCGCCAACCAATGCCCGAATCCCCACCAGCGCATACACAATCCCCGGCTGCCAGCGAAACGGCGCGGTTGGCCACGTTCTGGTCTCGTACTGCCGCGCCAGATCGACATAGACTTCCTGATCGGTTCCAACCTGTGGAATGAACGCCGGATCGCCTGCCGCGCGGTCAAAGACGACGACCACGCGCAGCGCGAATGCCAGTAGTATCACCAGCACCCCGGCGAAGATGTCGCGGTAAGTCAGTTTGAATTGGGGGGAGAAAGACAAGGGTTAGACTCCGCATTTGTAGGAGAGGGATTTAGACCCTCTCCCGGAACAAATTCGATTTTCAGCGGAGGTCTATGTTACCAGATTTTGCGCCTTGGTTATCAGCCAGCTACCGCTGTGCGTAGGGGTTCAACCATTTCGCAGCGGAAGGCTTTTAAATCTTCGCGCAGTTGGGGCAGAACTTCGTCGATGTTTTTCAGTTCCAGTAGGAGTGCCGGATGACCCGCCTGAAGCCGTTCGGAAAGAGAGTCGATTTGCTCAGGACGGAATCCAAAATCGAGAAAGTTAGCCGCGAATCGTCCGGTTGCCCGACCTAACAGGCCGCCGATCAGTGCGGCTGTGCCCAACGCGATAATTGCCCCGACACCGGGTAGCGCCAGCGCGCCCAATTGTGCCACACCCAGCATGGTCATGGCTGCACCTAATGTGCCACCCGCAATGCCACCCTGATCCGGGCTGAGATCATCGTCCAGAATAACGGTTTCGCCGCTGGCGGCCTTTGCGACCACCGCCGCCCGTTTGATGTCCACGTAATCCAGGTTTGCAATCCGGTTTAACGCACGAGTCAATACCCCGCGCGACGGAAAGATCACCATCAAAATATCACCCGACATATCACCCTCCTATATGTCTGGTTGATTGTCGCTTACAGTATAACGCAAAAACCCCCGCAAACATCCCCAACTTTCGTTTAGAGCTATTTGTGCAGTTTTGCTCAATGCTTGACTCCCCTTGAACAGCCATGCTAGGATGACCATATTCTCATCCAGAGCGGGGAAGGGAACGGCCCATTGAACCCGCAGCAACCCCTGAAGCGTCAGGAAGGTGCTAAATCCGGCAGGCGAATGCCTGGGAGATGAGCGGACGACCAAAGTCGATTCTGTGCCTCTCCGCAACCGGAGGGGCATTTTTATTTGATGGAGGCGATGATGAGCGAGAGCAAATATGCAGGGGCATTAGCGGGTTTCCGGGTGGCTTATGACAGCCTGTTCACCGTGCTGGCAAATTACCCAGCCGAACGAGTCGAACAATCCGGCGCGTGTGGGGTATGGTCGCCCAAACAGTTAGTCGCTCACCTCAGCGGCTGGGTGGTGGAAGCCCACAAACGCTACGATGAATTCGCCAATGGGCATGAAAGCGACCGGATTTATGAAGACTTCGACACCTTCAACGCTGCCTCGGTCGATTCGCGTTCGCACCTGAATTGGACTCAAACTGTCAATGATTTACGCCGGACAGTCGCCCAATTTACTGAACGGGCGAAGGCGGTAAAGCCGGAACAGACCGAGGACAAACGTTATCGAGCGTGGCTGCGCGGCCTTGAACGCGACTGTATTGAACATACCGAAGAACTGCGCCAGTTTGCAGGTTTATAAACATGTATCCTATTCTCGAATTTGACCCAACCCCGGAAGCCATCATCGAACCCGCGCGCGTGATGAAACGGCTGGATAACATGCCGGAACACTGCGTCCTGTGCTTCTTTCAGGATGTTATCAATCAGGTATGCATCGAATCGCCTGTTCTCGCCCATCTCGGCAGTGAAATCGGCAGAAATCCGATCTATGATTTAGCCACCGAAACCGGACGGATAGCAGTAGTGCATCCCGGCGTTGGCGCAGCACTTTCGGCAGGTTTCCTCGAAGAACTGATCGCGCTGGGCTGCAAAAAATTTATCGCTTGTGGCGGTGCGGGGGTGCTGAAACCGGAAATCACCGTCGGGCATGTGGTTGTGCCGACCAGTGCTGTGCGTGATGAGGGCACATCCTATCATTACCTGCCGCCCGGTCGGGAAGTTGCCCCCAGCCCGGAAGGAGTCGCCGCGATTGAAGCCACATTGAAAAAACATCACATTCCCTATGTGATGGGCAAAACGTGGACGACCGACGCCATTTACCGCGAAACCCGCGCCAAGATGGAACGCCGCCGCGACGAAGGTTGCATCACCGTTGAGATGGAAGCTGCGGCATTTTTTGCCATCGCGCAGTTCCGGGGCGTGGCCTTCGCTCAACTGCTGTATGGCGGCGACGACATCAGCGGCGATGAATGGGATCATCGGGAATGGATTCATCAACCTTCCAGCCGGGAGAAGTTATTCTGGCTGGCGGTTGAATCCGTCTTGCAGTTCTGAACGTGTGAGTTTTCCAATTCAATAAGCGGAATTTGTACGCAGCACTACAATAGGTAGGAACTGGTAACAACGAGGGATTGCAAATCATGTCCATCATCAACCCGGAAATGCTGCGTACCATTCCGCTTTTTGAACTGCTAGATGAAGAAGAAACGCGTGCCCTGGCCGAACAGCTTGAACGAAAAACCTTTTGGGCGGGGCAAATGATTTTCCAGCAGGGTGATCCGGGCGGCGCGATGTATGTGATTCAATCCGGCAAGGTGGAGTTGTTCATCAAGGATAAAGGTGGCGAACGGGTGACATTGGGTATTCTGCATGCGGGTGAAATCTTCGGTGAATTTTCCCTGCTGGACAACGATCCCCGTTCGGCCAGCGCCAAAGCAGTGCAGGAAACCCACGTCCTCGCGGTTGATCGGCACGATCTGGAAATACTCTTTAAAGCCCATGATGGTGCTGCTTTTGATTTGCTGGCAATGCTCAGTCGTCGCATCCGCGAAACCGATGTGCTGGTAGGTGAGCGTGTGATTGCCCGTAATGTCAACGAAGAAATGGGGCAACCCAGTAATTTTGGCGAGCGCTTTTCGGATTTTCTGACCACACTGGCCGGGGACATACGGTTTGTGTACTTCAATATCATCTGGTTCGGCAGTTGGATTGTGTTGAACACCAACATCATTCCCGGCGTCGAGGCTTTCGACCCGTTCCCGTTCGGTCTGCTAACCATGATCGTTTCGCTGGAAGCCATTTTTCTGTCGCTGTTTGTGCTTATCAGTCAGAACCGTCAGGCCGCGCGGGACAAGGTTCGCAACGACATCGAATATGCAGTGAACATCAAGGCTGAACTCGAAATTCGCGGGCTGCACGATAAAGTCGAAGAACTTCAGGAACTCATGCTGCAACACCTTCAGCGGATGGATAATCGGGTCGGGCAGTTGCAGACGGGTTCGAACCCGTCTGTGAGCGACGGTAAGTAAGCGATGACTGACGAACATAAACCGGGTTATGCGGTTGATCTGGCAGCCCTGCGCGAGGCGGCGCAGGAGCGCGATTGGGGCAAACTGCAAACGGCGCTGACCCGGCTGATGATGGAATTGGATTTTTATGTCGCGCTGGAAATGACCATCAGCCGGATACATGAGCATTTACCGGTCTTTGAACGCGCCCATCCGGGAGCGACATGGGCGCGGGAATTGTTGGTCGGTTTGGTGTCCTACGGCATCGCCCCACCGGAACTGCCGCCGGAAGCTGGAGAACCACATCCCAGCCCCGGCGCGGCCAACACCATCATGGCGTTGTTTGAACTGGCGCGCGGGGCAGAGCGTAAAACACCATTGGATAACCGGATGCGTTTTTTAGCCAATGCCCTTGCCAATATCATGCTGGCTGATCTCGCGTCGTTCTGGTATGGGCAGCACCCGGAAGCATGGGAACAGCAGACGCAGCACGGCGAGGAAATTAACCCGGCTACTGGTTTCTCTGTCCGCCAGCAAATTTACGCTCAATTTTGGCTGGACGAAACCACTGCCAAACGCGATACTACCAACTGGCTAAAACTGGCGGAGCAACTGGAACACAAGTTATGAGCGCAGAAGCACTGTTTTGCTTGGGTGGTATTGGGATTGTAGTGACGCTGCTGGTTATCAATTACATCGCGGTGACAATTCAGGAACGGCGTGAAGGTGGGCCAAAACCGTTTGATCCAGAAACCGATATTGACTGGGAAGCGTTGAACGACCCGCAGTTGCGGGAATTTCTGGCGCAGGGCAACAAAATCAACGCCATCAAGGTCTACCGCCAGTTGACCGGGATGGGATTAAAAGAATCCAAAGACGCGATTGACTACGCCGCAAAACACCCCGACGAATGGGGTGAAAAGAAGAAGAAATCGGCCTATGATTCACAGGATGCAGGTGTGCGCGATCTGATCCAAGACGGCCGGATTGACGAAGCGGTTGAGGTTTATCAACGGTTCGCGGGCGTCGATGAATACACCGCACGCGATGCTGTTGCCGAATTGGAACGTCAGATTCGCCAAAGTGGGTGATAAAACCTCATGATGCTGCTGTTCCTGCTGGTGATGATTGTCGTCATGTTTGTGGTCTTTTGGACGATCATCCGCCACGCGCCGCCGCCCGAACCGTTGGGCGAAGCGGTCATTGATTGGGAAGCCGCCGCTGATGAACGGGTGCAGGAATTTATCGAACAGGGCAAAACCATGTATGCCATTGCCTTGTATCGCGGGCTGACCGATGTGGATGAACGCACCGCGCGGGAAGTGATCGAATTTCTGACCGAGAACCGCGATTTCATCAAAACCAAAAAGCGCAAAGGTTTTTATGACTCGTCCAATGCTGGGCTGCGTGATCTGGTGGAAGCCGGGCAGATTGATGAAGCCGTGGAAACTTACCGCAAATTCGCGGGCGTGGATGAATATACCGCGCGGGATGCAATTGCCGAGTTAGAACGATCTGTACATGGGAAGTAAACAGGGATAGGAGTCTCAACCTCACACGGTTAAGTACTTCAGTTTTAGTTGCCGCTGTTGGGAAACAAGCGTATGCTGGTTCATATCGTATGTATTACATAGAAGGCAAATGAGTATGAACGATATTCTCAAAGGGGTTGACCGGAACGCAATCATCAAAGGACTGGCATTGTACCTTCTGATCTACGCGCTGGTTAATGTGTGTGGTGGCATTCTGTTTACATTTGTAGGGGCGCTGTCGGGTGCTGCTACTGCTTTGGGTTCGGTCGCGATTTCCAGTGGAGCGGCTGCGGGGGTTGAAGGCACACAAGAAGGGGCACAGGCAATCGGTGAGTTAGCAGGTGTTACCGCTGGAGTGCTGGTATTAGGCTGTATCTCGCTGCTTTCGGTGCCATTGTTTGCGGTCGCTGCTTGGGGGTTATACAACTACAAAAAGTGGTCACGTATGGCAACTGTGATCGCCTTGATCGTCAGCATTGTCCTCTCATTGCTATCATTGAGCAACGGCATTGGCGGCATTCTGTGGATTGCCATCAGCGCATTTGGAATTTACCTGTTCTGGACGGATGCCGAAATTCAGGCATTGCTTTCCAAATAATTGATGGCCTGTCAGCAGGCTTGACAGGGTTATGACGTTGGATTAAGATGTGGACAAGTGTATAACTCTCATCGAGAGCGGTGGAGGGAACGGCCCTTTGAAACCGCAGCAACCCCCGAAGCGTCGGGACGGTGCTAAATCCGCCGGGTAAGACCCGGAAGATGAGTGCGATCCAATAATATGGAACTTCATCGCGCTCCTCTGATGGGAGCGCTTTTTGTTTATATGGTTTAGGAACTATGACGGCTGTTGATATTCTAGGGTATGTGGCTTCAGTGCTGGCGGCGTATTCGCTGACGATGAAATCGGTGCTGCGTTTGCGCGTGATGAGTTTGATCGCGTCGGTGGCCTTCTCAGTGTATGGTTTCTTGCTGGGGTCAGTGCCTATTGCAGGATTGAATGTGCTGATTGTGTTCATCAATCTGTATTTCATCCGGCAGATGTTGACGCATAAAACCTATTTCAAGCTGCTGGAAGTTGATCGCACATCCAGCTATCTGAAAAGTTTTCTGGAGTTTTATCAAGGGGACATCGCGCGGTTTTTCCCGAATTTTGAATACGATACCTCCCGTGCGGATATGGTGTACCTGATTTTGCGTGATTTGCAGCCCGTTGGCTTGTTCATCACCGAACGCGACTCGACCGGGCGGGCGGTGGTCAAACTGGATTATGTCATTCCGGGCTACCGTGATCTGAAAGCAGGGCAGTTCCTCTACGAAGAATTGGAACAGCGGTTACCTGAACGGGGAATCAAAACGCTCTACAGCGTCCCCGGCAGCGACGAACATCACAACTACCTCAAGCGCATGGGCTTCCGTCCACAAGGGGATATGCAAAAAGTGAAGCTCTACGCTCGCGATTTGGGTGGGAATGCGGGTGCTGAGTCCTAAGTGCTAGGTGCTAGGAGGGTGAGGCGATGAGCGATATAACACTCGAACAGGAAATTATGGATGTGGTTCGGAAATTGAATATCGAAGAGCAGCGAACAGTTCTGGAACAAGCAAGACGTCTCGCAGAACCAAAAGGTGAACCCGGTTGGTTATTTCTCGAACGCACCCAGAATATCCACATTGCTGCCGACGATCTCAAATTGATGGAACAGGCAATTGAAGAAGCCTTTGAGAAGATTGATGATCTTCCAGAGGTAAAGTTTGATGAGTAATTACCTGCTGGACACTAACGCTGCAATTGTCCTTCAACAAGGGCTAATCGTTCTCACAAAAGACAAGCATTTTGAAAATGTGGACGGTTTGCAAGTGCAATCATGGTGAGTTATGAGACACTGAAACACACCCCCACTTTAGAAAGCTAAAGGGATGGAACCAAAACGCCATCATTTTCAGTAACCACTCTAAACACTGATTTTAGAAGTAAACGGCGAGAAACCGGAGTAAAAACCTGAATGACCCCACGCAACCATAACCTGACCTACACCAACCGACGCTATCTGGACGCGATTGCCGATCATGTCGTTATCTTCGACGGCGCGATGGGCACCAGCGTTCAGCTTTACAATCTGAAGGCCGAAGACTTCGGCGGTGAACGTTACAACGGTTTGAACGAAATGCTCGTCCTCACCCGCCCGGATGTGATCGAAGAAATTCATTCATCATTTCTGGCGGTTGGCAGTGAAGTGGTGGAAACCTGTACCTTTCGCGGCAACCGTTTGACATTGGGTGAGTTCGGATTGGGTGACCGCACCATCGAAATCAACCGGGCAGCGGCACAGGTCGCCCGCCGCGCCTGCGATAAGGCCGAACGCGAAACCGGGATTGCGCGTTTCGTGGCCGGGAGCATTGGCCCAAGCGGGAAACTGCCCAGCGGCAACGACCCCGATTTGAGCAATATCACCTTTGAAGAACTGGCGGCGGTCTTTTACGAACAGGCACAGGGTTTGGTAGAAGGCGGCGTAGATGTGCTGCTGATCGAAACCAGCCAGGATATTCTGGAAGTCAAGGCGGCAGTTGTCGGCATCAATCGCTATTTTGCAAATGCCAATGTGCGTGTACCGCTGCAATGTCAGGTGACGCTGGATACAACCGGTCGTATGTTGTTTGGCACAGATATTGGTGGGGCGCTGGCAACGTTGGAAGCCTTACCAATTGATGTGATCGGCATCAACTGCTCAACCGGGCCGGAGTACATGCGCGAACCGATCAAGTATCTGGTCGAACACAGCAGTTTGCCGATCAGCGTTTTGCCGAATGCGGGCTTGCCGATCAACGTAGATGGCGAAGCGGTCTACCCGATGGAGCCACATCCATTCAGTGATATGGTGGCGGAGTTCACCCGCTGGGGTGTGGGTGTGGTGGGCGGTTGCTGCGGCACACGCCCGGAACATTTGGATCAACTCTATCAAAAAGTGCATGGGCATTCGTTTAAAGAACATGTTGCGGGACATGCTCACCGCACTGCTCCTAAACATCGCGAACCGGAACATGAAGCGGTGGCATCCAGCGGCATGACGGCAACGCTGATGGTACAGAATCCCGGCCCGACACTGATTGGCGAACGGGTGAACAGTCAGGGCAGCCGTAAGGTCAAACAGCTTTTGCTGGCGGAAGATTACGACAGCATTGTGCAAATCGCGGTCGATCAGGTCAACAGCGGCGCGCACATGCTGGATGTGTGCGTGGCGCTGACCGAACGTGCCGACGAAAAAAATCAGATGGAAAAGGTCGTTAAGAAGCTGTCGATGGCTGTCACCGTGCCGCTGATTATCGACACGACCGAGGTTGATGTGGCTGAGGCAGCACTGGCACTGTATCCGGGGCGTGGGGTTATCAACGGCAACAACCTGGAAAATGGGCGCGAACGCATCGATAAAATTCTGCCGATTGCCACCAAACACGGCGCGGCGGTGCTTTCTATGACCATTGATGAAGAAGGCATGGCGCATACCCGCGAGAAGAAATATGAAATCGCCAAGCGCATCACCGAAATCGCAGTGCAGGAATATGGCCTTTCGCCGGAAGATTTGATCTTCGACACCCTCACCTTCCCGCTGACGACTGGGCAGGAAGAACTGCGGAACGATGCGGTGGAAACCATCGAAGGCATCCGGTTGATTAAGCAAAATCTGCCGGGGGTGATGACTGCACTGGGTGTGAGCAATGTCAGTTTCGGTGTGACTCCGGCGGCACGGGGGGTGCTGAATAGCGTGTTCCTATACCATGCGGTGCAGGCCGGACTCGATATGGCAATCGTCAATCCGGCACATATCACGCCCTATGCCGAAATCCCGGAAGATCAGCGTAAGATCGCCAATGATCTGATTTTCAATACTGACCCGGATGCCCTGCCGCGTTTTATTCAATATTTCGAGCAAAACAATGTGGTCAGCGGCGCTAAAGAAGTTGAAGACCCGACTGCCGATATGACGGCTGAACAGGCTGTTCACTGGCAGATTGTGCACCGCAAGAAAGATGGCGTGGAAAAACTGGTTGATGAATGCCTGACGCGGCAGGACGCGGTGGGTGTGCTGAACAATGTGCTGCTGCCTGCTATGAAAGAAGTCGGCGATAAATTCGGCGCGGGCGAACTGATTCTGCCGTTCGTGCTGCAAAGCGCGGAAGTCATGAAAAAGACGGTCGCCTACCTTGAGCAGTTCATGGATAAGGTGGAAGGCTCGACCAAAGGCACGGTGGTGCTGGCGACGGTTTACGGCGATGTGCATGATATCGGCAAAAATCTGGTGAAAACCATCCTGAGCAACAATGGCTACACCGTTCATGATCTGGGCAAGCAGGTTCCAGCCAATACCATTATTGAGAAGGCGCAGGAGTACAACGCTGATGCTATCGGTTTGAGCGCGCTGCTGGTCAGCACTTCCAAGCAGATGCCGATTATTGTCAACGAACTGGCACGGCGCGGTTTGCAATACCCAGTGATGATCGGTGGAGCAGCTATCAACCGCAAATTTGGACGGCGGATTCTATTCCTCGATGAAACGCAGCAGCCGTATGAACCGGGCGTGTTCTACTGCAAGGATGCCTTCGAGGGTCTGCATGTGATGGATAAGCTGGTCAGCGATGGCCGAAGTGCATTCGTTAGTCAGGTCATTACCGAAGCCTATGAGGAAATTGGCAAACCTGCGCCAGTGAAACGGGAACGCAAAGCAGCCGCAAGCACCGTAAAACCTGCGCCAAGTATCCCCAATCCGCCGTTCTGGGGCGTGAAGACCATCCATGAGATGCCGCTGGAAATTGTGTTCAAGTATCTGCACAAGCCGGAATTGTTCCGTCTGTCGTGGGGCGCGACCAATACGCACGGCGACGAATGGACGAAACTGGAAGCCGAATTTGAATCCCGTCTAGCACGGATGCAAAAAGAGGCATTGCGCGAAAATGTGCTGCGTCCACAGGCAGTTTATGGTTACTTCCCGGCCAATCGTGATGGCGACGATCTGATCGTGTGGGATTGGCAGCGATTCCAGAACGCTAACGGCAATAAACCGGAATTGGTTGAGTCTGCGCGTTTCAGTTTTCCACGCCAGACCAACGGCGAATACCTGTGTCTGAGTGATTATTTCGTGCCCATCGACAGCGGTTTGGTCGATACGGTTGCTTTGCAAGTGGTGACGGTGGGCGAGGCTGCTAGTGAGGCTTTTGAGAAATTGCAGAAGGCCGATAACTACAGCGAAGCCTATTTCTTTCATGGGCTGGCGGTGCAAACGGCAGAAGCCACCGCCAATTATGTGAATCGCCAGATCGTAAATCCTGGCTTAGGTATCCCGAACAATCAAGGCAAACGGTATTCGTGGGGTTATCCCGCCTGCCCGGATCTGGACGATCATCAGATTGTATGGAAGCTGATGCCGCAGGTCGAAACCGAAATGGGCGTCTCACTGACCGAAAGTTACCAGCTTGTGCCGGAACAAAGCACGGCGGCGATTGTGGTTCATCACCCAGACGCGAAATACTACAGCGTCGGCAACCTCGACCGCACCGCGCAGATTTTGGGCGAACGCTAAAGTGTAATTCCGCAAGATTGGAGGGTCATCTATATGATGCTTCAGGAAATCATGCAAGAGATTCGGCGGCTTGATATTGATGATCGCAAGCTGCTCATTTCGTGGATTGTCGATAGTTTAAGTGAACCACCCAAGAAATACAGCATCTTGGACTTTGAGGGTGTTGGGGCCCATCTTTATGATGGGCAAGATGCCCAACAACGTGTCAACGAAATGCGCGATGAATGGGATGATCACTCGTGAAAATCTCTGCGGCCTTTTCAGGCATAACGACGGTAGCAATTGAGACAGCACCATTCATTTATTATGTTGAAACAAATCCAACATATATTCAACGAATGCGTGCCATTTTTCAGCTAATTGCTTCACGTAACATGTTGGCAATTACTTCAGTCATCACTCTGACTGAAGTTTTGTCGCATCCCATTCGTCGTGGCGACCAAGTTGTTGAAAATGCTTATCGCAGATTGTTGACTCAAACGAATGAGCTGAAACTAATCCCAATCAACTATCAGATAGCTGATCAGGCCGCGGAGCTTCGTGCTCGCTATAACTTAAAAACGCCTGATGCGCTTCAAGTTTCCACAGCCATTCATACAGGTTGCGATGCATTGCTAACCAATGATCTTGGCTTAAAGCGCATAACTGAGTTGCAGATTTTGGTACTGGATGAGTTACAACTTGACACATAGTCTTACCAGCTGTGATGAGGCGAGCAGATGCAGCCCGTAACCGAAATGATTCAGACGTTGTATCGCTATAACGAATGGGCGAATAACCGCATTCTGGATACGACAGAAAACCTGACGACCGAACAATTTCTCGTCAAAGTCGGCGCGAGTTTCGACTCGGTGCGGGATACGCTGGTGCATACGATGAATGTGCAGCGCAATTGGCTGGCGCGTTTTCAGGAACAACCGCTGAGTGAGCAGATGGTGTTCACCGACTATCCCACACTCAGATCGGTTCGGGCTGCATGGACGCCGATTAACGAGCAAACCAATGCATTCGTCGCTGCTTTGACGGACGAAGCATTGGTCAAAGTTATTGAGTACACAAACAGTCTTGGCAAGGCTTGTGCCTATAACCTCTGGCAAATAATGACCCATCAGGTTAATCATGGGACGCAGCATCGCAGCGAGGTCGCTGTCATGCTGACTCAGTTTGGGCATTCGCCGGGTTGGCTGGATTTTCTGGTTTACATTGACGCGGTGCAGAAAAATGCATAGCGATTCATAAAGGTACGATGATGGACGAAAGACCGTATGGATGTCGGGGGCGTGTGGCGCTCGGCATTTTGGGGATAATGGTGCTGGTATTCGGGTGCATTGCGGTGACAACATTGGGCATTGATGCGGCCTGCTACACTTCGATGACTCCGAAAATTCCGATCTATCCCAATGGAAGCATAACATTGGAACAACACAATTTCTTGAGAGTGTTCGGGATGGGTGAAACGGTGATGATTATCGATACCGATGATGAGCCGAGTGTCGTGCGGGATTGGTATGGGAAAACGGTTGGCGCGGCGTATAAGGCTGCACAGGATAACTTTGTTCCCTTCTTCTTTTTGGCAAATGCGCGCTACTCGATTACTGGTGCAGCCGATGGCACGGGTACACAAATTATCCTCAATGGGGTCTGCGGCGGCTGATGGAACGGATCTTGATCGAAGGTATCGGGGGAATTGGCGGGGTGGTGGCGGCACGTCTGATTCAGGCAGGCTATGATCCGGCACTGGTGACGAACAATCCACAAATCACCGAGGCGATTAATCGTGATGGGTTACAGATTACGACGCCGGAAGGCCAAGCGGTTGTTCCAGCCAAAGCCTATACCGCTTTGAGCGATTTGCCATCTGACCAGCGTTTTGATGTTGCCTATTTGCTCATGAAAGCCAATGGTGTCGTTGAAGCCGCACAGCAGACTATCCCATTACTGAATCCTAATGGCTATATCGTCACCTTCCAGAATGGAATTGTGGAAGATGCCGTAGGTGCGGCGGTCGGCATCCAAAAGGTAGTCAGTGGCATCATCGGCTGGGGTGGGACGATGACTGCGCCGGGCGTCTATGAAAAAACCACACCGGGCGAAACCCATATCGGCGAACTGGATGGCCGTTTGAGCAGCCGCGTAAACAATCTGGCAAAAGCGATTGAAACCGCCGCTCCGGTTGTCATCTCACAAAATATGCGTGGGGTGCTGTGGAGCAAACTGGCGATCAACTGTACCATCACCACCATCGGCGCGCTGACCGGCGATACATTGGGCGTGATGCTGCAAGATGCACGAGTGCGGCGCTTATTTATGCGAACCTACAGCGAAGTGATTGATACGGCGGATGCACTGAATATCCGACTGGAACGCATCGCGGCCAATCCACGTTTGCTGTATGTGCCAAAGAATGCCAATGCTATCACCCGATTCATCAAAGATATGCTGGTGCAGATGGTCGGGCGGCGCTACGGCAAGATGAAAGCCTCAATGCTGCAAAGCCTCGAACGCGGGCGCAAAACCGAGATTGATTTCCTGAACGGTTATGTGGTCGAACAAGCGCAAAAAGTGGGCATAGCGACTCCGGTCAATGCGGCGTTGGTGCAAATGGTGAAAGAAATCGAAGCTGGCACACGCACCATTGATCGCAAAAACATCAATGATCTGCTGCGAGAGGTTAGGGAATAATGTCGATTGAATCGATTATCCGGGCGATGCCCAAAGTGGAACTGCATGTGCATCTGGAAGGGGCAGTTCGTCCGGCGACCCTGCTGCAACTAGCAAAACGGCATAACATCGAACTGCCAGCGGATAATGTCGAGGGCATCCAGCAGTGGTACACCTTCCGCGACTTCCCGCATTTCGTCGAGATTTACATCAAAATCTCCGACTGCTTAAAAACAGTTGACGATATTGAACTGATCGCCCGCGAGTTTTTAGCCGGACAAGCCGAGCAAAATATCGTCTACAGCGAAGTGACCTACACCGCATGGACACATTACATTCGCAAGGGTATGGCGTTTGAAGACCAGATGGCGGCCATCAACCGGGCGCGGGCATGGGCAGAAGCCGAACTCGGTGTGACCATGAACCTGATTATCGACATCCCGCGCATTATGCCCGCTGATGAAGCCTTGTTGGTCGCGGATTGGGCGATCAGCGCACATGGTAACGGCGTGGTTGCGTTGGGCTTAGGCGGGCCGGAAGTTGATAACCCGGCATCGCGTTATAAAGAATCATTTGATCGGGCGTGGGCGGTTGGCCTGCCGTGCATCCTGCACGCGGGTGAAACCGTCGGGCCAGAAAGTATTTGGGACGCGCTCGAATCCGGACGAACCCTCCGTATTGGTCACGGTGTCCGCTGTTTGGAAGACCCTAAATTGGTGGATTACCTGCGCGAAAAGCAGATTCCGCTGGAGGTCAATCCCACCAGCAATATTTGCTTGGGCGTGTTCCCCAGCATCGAAGAACATCCGCTGCCCAAACTGATTGCCGAGGGCTTATACGTCACGCTCAACTCGGATGACCCGCCGATGTTCAACACCACACTGACTGATGAATATCTGACAGCAGCGCGCGTGTTTGAAATGGATGTGAAAGCACTGCAAGGCTTGGTGCTGAACGCCGTCCGGGTTTCGCTGCTGCCCGCCGATCAACGCGCAAAGATGGAAGCCGATTTCAAATCCGCTTTTGACAAGCTGAATGCTGGATTGAATTAAAACAACTTCGGATAAGAAGTAACGATTGAGAGCATCAGGGATGCTTTGGAGAACGAATCATGAGAAGTAGTAAGCTGCCCTTTCTGGAACGACTGAACAAAAACGAACCGCTGTTGGGCGATGGTGCGATGGGTACCATGCTTCATCAGCAGGGCGGCACGATCAACGCCTGTTTTGACGAACTCAACTGCACCCATCCCGAACAGGTGATGCGCGTACACAGCGCCTACATTCAGGCCGGGGCGGATTTGATCGAAACCAACACTTTTGGTGCGAATCGTTACAAGCTCTCCAAGCATGGTTTGGAAAATCGGGTGGCGGAAATCAACCGGGCGGGCGTCGAACTGGCGAGGAAGGCTACCGAAACCAGCGGGCGCGATGTGTATGTCGCCGGTTCGGTTGGGCCTTTAGGTGTCCGCCTCAAGCCATTTGGTCGCGTTAAGCCGGAGGAAGCCCGTGCCGCTTATACCGAGCAAATCCGCGCACTGGTGGATGCGGGGGTGGATGTGATTCTGCTGGAAACCTTCAGCGACCGCATGGAAATTCTGGAAGCCCTGAGCGCCGCGCGGGATGTTTCTGCCGAAATTCCGGTGATTGCGCATATGACCTTCGGGCAAGATGACCGCACCTTGCTCGGTGATCTGCCCGCACAGGTAGCGCGCGACTTATACAAAGCCGGGGCGAATGTCGTGGGTGTGAACTGCGGAGGCGGGCCAGCCCAGCTTTCGCGGATTTTACAGGCCATGCATCAGGCTGTGCCGGAAGCCACGATTTCCGCCATGCCCAACGCCGGATTTCCGCAGTCGGTCGGCGAACGCATGATGTACCCTGCGACGGTTGAATATTTTGCGGATACCGCGCTCACCTTTAAAGCCATCGGAGCAAGCATCATCGGCGGTTGCTGTGGCACGACGCCCGATCATATCGCCGCTATGCGCCGCGCGTTGGATAATCCGGCACTGCCCTTACCCCATATTCAAGTGGTCGAAACCAACGGTGACGATCATGACGATGTGCCGGAACGCCCGACTGAACTGGCGCGGAAACTGGCAGCAGGACGGTTTGTGGTTACGGTTGAGATGCATCCGCCGCGCAGCTTTGTACCCCAAAAATTATTGGCTTCCGCCCGTCTGCTGCAAGATGCGGGCGCGGATATGGTCAACATTGCCGACAGCCCGACGGCGAGAATGCGGATGAGTCCCTGGGCAGTCTGTCATTTCATCCAAACGCGCCAGAATATGGAAACCGTGCTGCACTTCCCCACGCGCGGACGCAATCTGCTGCGGGTACAGGGGGACTTGTTAGCTGCCCATGCGCTCGGTTTACGGAATCTGTTCGTCGTCATGGGCGACCCAACCAAAATCGGCGATTACCCGGAAGCGATGGATAACTACGATGTTGCCCCTTCAGCGCTCATCGGCATCATCAAAAAGAAGATGAATAGCGGCACCGATCAAGCCGGGAATTCCATCGGTCAGCGAACGACCTTCACCGTCGGTTGCGCGCTGAATATGTTTGCGGACGATATTGACCGGGAAATCGCCACGCTGCAAAAGAAGATCGAAAACGGCGCGGACTTTGCATTGGGGCAGGCGGTGTTTGAACCCCATCTGATCGAACGTTTTCTGCGACGTTATGAGGAAATCGCGGGCGAGCCTCTGAAAATGCCCGTGCTGATGGGCTTGATGCCGCTGTACAGCCTGCGCCACGCGACCTATCTGCACAACGAAATCCCCGGCATCAGCATTCCTGATGCAATCATGCGGCGGATTGAGGACGCGGGCGAGGATGCACCGGATGAAGGCGTGCGGATTGCGCAAGAACTGCTGCGCGATATTCGGGGCATGGTACAGGGCGCGTACATTATCCCGGCCTTTGGACGTTACGAACTGGCTGCTGAGGTGATCGATGGGTTAGCCGTCACTGGAGCGCGATGATTTTGTCGCCAATGACAATGGGTTGAGGGGAAAGTGGCGGCGATGGCGGCGGCGGCGGAATAGTTGTCAATTATCGGTTTTCAGTTTTCAGTCAATTTACCTCACCCCCAGCCCCTCTCTATTGTATTTCAGGGGACGACAGTTTTAAGGGAAGGGGTGTCTGGAACGAGAAACAGTTCAAGGCATCCGGTTTTGAAGGCATGAAAACGCTCAAAGAGATAATCCAGTCCCAAGCGGAAAACGCTG
>JAIOHM010000095.1 GCA_019912965.1 Anaerolineae bacterium | reverse complement strand
GGGTAGCCGCAACCTGATAAAGCGATGAAATCAGCCCCTCGCAAACCAGCACTTCCAGTTCTGCTTTATCCTCATCCGAGAGACCTGACGACATCTGCCGCCACGCTTCCGCATAGGCCAAGGCTTCATGCGGGAAGCGACTGGTCAGGCAAACTGGAACACCTGCGATGCCAATCGGAACGGGTGTTGATTCCGAGGTGTAATAAGGGCGCGGCGTAGGGGTGAGGACATGCGTCAAATCTTCGGCATTAGCGGGCAGGGTTGAACAAAGGCGTTGTGTCAGCCGTCCCAAGGTACCCACATTCATGTAGTAGTTGAATTGTTCCCAGAGCGGGATAAACGTCTGCCAGTCTTGAGGGTAAGCCTCTACCAGACAGGTTGGCACACCGGAAGCATCGTATTCGAGGCCATAAATCCGTTCTGGTTGGCTGCTGGATGGTGAACTACTGCTTATGAGGGCGGTCGTGTTGTCCGCCCAATCATAACTGCGTCCATTGGGTGATGGCAGGTCATCGTCTGCCAAAAACAGCACCTGCCCCCGATCCATGGTGTAGACCGCGACGGCGTTGCCCGAATAAGCGACTAAATAATTCTGCCAATCGTCGCTAGGCACAACCGCCTCAACACCCCACCCCGGCAGGTTCGGGATGGTGATGCTGCGGCGTTGATCAATGCCGACTTCGACAATTTCAAAAACTTCGCCCGAATCCGTGCTGAAGCGAGTCAGGTAACGACGGGCATCCGGCGAAGCATCCACGATATTGCCGCGCAGGTGCAGCGTTTCGGTTTGCGCCACCTGTCCGGTAGTAATATCCCACGCGCGCCAGTTACTGCCCCTCAGGGTAATCAATTGTTGACTGTCATCACTGAAAAAATATTGCTCAAAACCGCTGGTGTAATCCGGATCAAGCACGTTGCCGTCGCCAGATTGAGCATCAAATCGCTGGAAATCACTGATGATGACGCTGCCATTCTGGTTGAAGGCCAGTATGTGCTGTCCCTGTGAATCCGGTTCAGCAGGAAAGTAGCTATCTTCCAACAAGCCTGTATCCAGATTGTAGATTTCAATGGGCTGTAAACCTGAAGCCCGCCGTACCATTAACTGATTGTCTTCCGGGTGCAGTGCCATATCCACAATGTCGATGGGACGGATAAATTCCACCACTCCGTAACCACGATCAGGATAAAAGATGTAGATGAGCAACCCCATTTGTTCGCGACCCACGGTGATCGGCTCAAGAATATCCAGCAGCATCACAGTCATCGGCTGATAACCCTGATAATCGCGGTAATCTGCGCCGAAGATCAACCGCAGCAGTGGGTTTTCGCCGGTGCTGTTTGGTTCACCAATGATGCGCGCCAGTTTGCTTAACTGCATCCCCTGAAGATCTTCCAGTCCGCGATAATTCAACTCACGACCAAGGGGCAGATCAAGCGATGTGCCATCTGCCGCGTTGACCCGAAGCAGATTATTTTGTCCGGTCGGGCGCACATACAACAGATCATCTCGCAGACTGCGCCAGATATCCATCGGGTCAGTTTCGATGCGATTCATGACCAACTCATTGAGCACAGGCTGGTCTTTTGTGTTCCCGTTAATCACCTGCAAACGCCCCGGCAGCGCCGCAATCAGAATATTGTTCGGGCCAATAATCAGGCCGTTGCGAAAGCCGAAAAATGGGTAGGCCTCTGAACTTCCCGGCAATGATGAATTGCGTTCGCCGCGGGCAGCGGGTAAATCCCATAACCAGGGTAAGACGCTGGTATCGTTCTCGCTGCGGCGGGTGGCGGCGGGTGCAGGAATCAGCGAGTCGAACAGCAGCAGTTGATCATCATCTGAAAAAGTGAGCGTCCCAACCAGACTTAAAACGCCTTCGGGTTCAAGCGTTGTGCTTAAAGCCCCTGTTTGTGTATCCCATAATTCAACCCGACGCTCAATGGCAAGCGCCAAGAAGCGTCCGTCATGACTGAATTTATAACCGCTGTAAAATCCCTGCTCATACAGGACATGGCGTGTTTCCAAATTGGATGCATCAACCAAGAGGAGTTTGCCGCTCAAATCCGTCATGGCAAACTGATCGAAATGGGCGTCGTAGTTGATGCCTTGAGGGCGCGGCCTGCCAATTTCCTGAATCAGCGTGAAGGCCGCATCGTCTGTTGTTTGCCCCAGCGCGATACCCGCCAGTACAAACGACAGGATCAGAGCAAAAAACGCTAATCGTTTCAAAATGAACTCCAATTTTGAGCCGGGGTTATTTAATTTGAATTATATAGGGGATGGGGAGCAGTGGCGCCTTATTGTTACTCGCCGATTACCCTACGCCTGATCGGTGCTTAGTTTTCTGCCCAAGAATCTTTTATATAGTGAACAGAAAGAGCAGTATCAACAGGGGGCTGAGTGTGAAAAAATATCCATTTTGGGTGATTTGTTTTTTGTTGTTTGGTGTTTCGTGGGGTGTTGCAGCACAGGCTACGGCAGTCTGTTCATCAGACGTTCTGCTGGCGTTGGCACGTTCCGGCTCGGCCTGTTTCAGCCTGGAACGGAATCAAGCCTGTTATGGCAACGGTGCGGCCAGTGCAGTTTTTCAAGGTGAAACCACAGGAGCCAGTTTTGTTCAGGCAGGCGACACTATCGATCTCGATCAGGTTGATTCAGTTGCAGTCCATTCAACTGAGGGGGATATCTCTGTAGCCAACCTTTTAGTGCAGGCCAGCCTGAGCGACACCGAAGAACACAGCGTTGTTTTTCTACTATTTGGCAGCGCTGCTATTCAAAATCACGTCCATTATTTGCCCGAAATTCCAGTCATGGCGATCGGGACATTGAACATTCGTAGTACGCCGGAAAATGATGGCGATATCAT
Source organism: Anaerolineae bacterium (assembly GCA_019912965.1). GTDB lineage: Bacteria > Chloroflexota > Anaerolineae > Aggregatilineales > Phototrophicaceae > CFX2. The sequence goes on along the minus strand of JAIOHM010000095.1, from coordinate 50,206 downwards.
TACCCAACTGGCACTCAACAAAGGTGTGGTGGCAAATGGTCGCACGAGTGATAGCGAATGGCTGCGCGTCTACATTCCAGATTCCGAGCAGTTCGGTTGGGCGTCCCGCGAGGTGGTTTCAGCTCAGGAAAATCTGGATACACTGGCTGTGGTAGATGTAGAAACACCCGTCTACAATCCGTTTCAGGTGATGACGGTACAAACGGCGGATGCTGGCTTGTGCGGTGGAGGTGTGCCCGGTGGTTTGTTAATCCAGACGCCTAATGTTGAGCATCCGGTGCAGATGTTTATGAACAGCGTTGATGTGCATCTGGCGGGAACAGCCTACTTTGACACCCTGACAAATGGTCATCTGACTGTTACGGTGCTGGATGGTGAAGCTGATATTCTGGCAGGTGGCGAGAGCCGTTTTGTGCCTGCTGGTTCTCGTGCTCTAATCCCAATTGATACCGAGTTTGGGCAAGTCAACGGTACACCATTAGCAGCAGAGCCATATCAGCCAGACAAACTTGAAGGCTTACCGATCAACAATCTACCGGGACGCTTAACAATTGCTGATCCACTGACAACGGCACAAATCGAAACACTCCTGAGCGAACGACTGGCTGAGCAGGCTGCGACAATAATTGTAACACCGGAACCTGTTGAAACCTGCAAGCGCATAACGATGGGGACCTCAACCCTGTGGGCAGGCCCTGCTGAGTTCTACGAAGCGATTAACGAAATTCGAGCCGGACAACCCGTATATCCTGTATTGCAAATCACGGATGCAGATGGCCTGATTTGGTGGCAGCTTCAGAACAGTAATTGGATACGATCCAAAGATGTGAGCCAATCGGGTGAATGTGACGAGATCCCCTTAACAGATTTTGTGCCGCGCCAGCAGTACAACACGCTCTCATTGGAAAGCTGCGAAACCCAAAACGGGCCGTTGCGTGTCGGGCAGATACTCACCATTCAGTTCACGCCACCGGCTTTCGAAAATTATTATGATGCGCGTATCGCTATTCAGGTTGACCCCGGACAGATCACCATTGACGAGCGTTATCAATATGTCAGTGCATCTGATCCGATTAGTATTGGTACAGCAGGCACAGAACAAGAACGCTATGTACGAGTCTTTTCGACTAATTGGACAGCGACCGGGGGTGTACACCGAATCATTGGAGAACGGTTGTCTTATATTCTCACCTGCGACATAACCGTGCCTTTTGGATAAATAACGAACTTTCATCAACTCCAAAATGGCGTCATCTCGTGGCCATTTTGGAGCTGGCTTGGTCTTGATACTTTCGATTGTTGTAGGTCTGACCGTTACCCTTGACCATACACTAAAGCTGTCGATACCCCGTTTCCCGTGTGTTGTAACCCGGTTGCTCTGCTAGTGCTTGTTGAAACGAAGAGCTTTTCACAATCTCAAGAAGGCGGACGATGCCGGGATGATGTAAATGAGCGTCAGGTATCGCAAGATCGTAACGCTCCCAGCTTACGGGAACAAAATCGAGTTTCATAGCAATCGCGCTGTTCCTCATGCCAAGACCGCACTCGGCGATACCGGAGGCCACTGCGGCAGCAACAGCAAGATGCGTATATTCCTCATGTTCGTAACCCACAATGCTAGTGGGATCAATATCACGCTTCTGAAGTTCATAATCCAGGAGAACACGAGTACCCGATCCTCTTTGACGATTGACATAACGAATACGGGGCAAATCATCAAATGATTGGATATTGAGAGGGTTATCTGGAGCGACAAGAAATCCCTGCTCACGATGAGCAAAGGTTATGAGTTGTACTGGCACATCCGGCAAATGTTTATGTATATAGGGGATATTAAAATCGCCAGTTTCGGGATCAAGCAGATGAATGCCCGCAATATGAGCGTCTCCTCGACGGAGTGCAAAAAGCCCTCCCATAGACCCAACATGATTAGAGGCCAGGCGATAGCCCGGAAAATCTACGGCCAAAAACTGCCCTAACAAGTCAATCATCGGGTCATGGCTGCCCATCATCAGCACAGTTTGCCGGATTAGTTCCATCGGGCGGTAGAGTATTACTTCGACAGTTCCGCCAATATCTACGCCTTCGTTAAAGCGTGGGATATGAGCCAATCCATCTGCTCGTACCAGCGAACTGATAACACCTGCACCCCGGCTCAGTGGAGTTGCCAACAAACGTTCACCAATTTGCGCCATTGTCACCCGTATAAAATCATCATCACCCATCGGCGATAACAGTTTGCGGGTCATCGTAGCCTGAACGCGCGGCAATGTCTCATGTATGGACTGAATACCCAACCACTGGGATAGGAGCGGTTGAACAAATAACTCTCCAGTTAAGGCCGCGCTCACTGGATAGCCAGGAACGCCAATCACAGGGATATGGTCAATCATACCGATGATAACCGGATGACCGGGACGCACGGCTACACCATGCACCAACAATTCACCCATATCGCTAATGATTGAGGCAGTGTAATCCTGACTACCTGCCGACGAACCTGAAAGAACCAAAATGAGATCAGGTTGCTGTCGTATAGCTTCATCCAAAACCAGATGAATTTTTTCTCGATCATCCGGGATGATGGAGGTTATGCGGGATTCGCCGCCTGTTGTGGCAATTTGAGCAGAGAGTACCAAACTATTGTATTCGATTATCTGTCCGGGTTGGGGCGTTTGCCTATGATCGACTAATTCATTACCAGTAGGCATAAGGGTCACTATAGGCCGACGCCGTACATTGACTGTCTGACATCCGCAACCCGCTAATGCGCCCAGGTCGACCGGACGAATGCAGTGATTGATGGGCAACACAAGTTCCGTCGCCACCATATCCTCACCCATTACGCGAACATGCTGCCAGGGAGCAACAGAAGCACGGATTTCAATAAAACCAGCTTCCCGCTGCTGAATATCTTCGATCATAATAACAGCATTCGTGCCGGGCGGCAGTAAATCGCCAGTATCAACAGGGAATGCCTCTTCATCCAACCGAAGTCGAAGTGGTCGGGTTTCGGTAGCATGAACGGTATTTTTGGCCTGTACTGCATAGCCGTCCATCCCAACTGCATGGTAATGCGGCGAAGAAATCTTCGCCCAAACAGGTTCAGCAGTAATGCGACCGACGGCTTCCACTAAACTAACCGATTCGCCGGGAAGCCTGTCCCATTTTTCGGCTTTCCGTAGTGCCATTTCCAGCCGTTTTCGGGCTTCATCCAACGGCATATCTTCCAGATAGAAGTTTCTTTCATGTTCGGTCATCATGGTTAAAACAAAGTCACTTCGACCGTCGCTCCGGCCTTTAGTCCAGTTTGGTTCAAGGGTATATGAAGCAGTCCATCAGCTTTGACCAATGTATAGATCAGATTCGATTTCCCGAAAACAGGCTCCGCGACGAACCCACCATTTTGGCTAATGAGGTGAACCGGAATCATATCTTCACGTCCGGCAGTGGATGGGATATTACTTGCCAATGTAGCGCGCACAGTAGCCGCAGGGCGTGATGCTTCATGTAGAAGGCGCTTGATGAGCGGCACAACGATCTGTAGCGCAACAAGAAAGGCAGACACAGGATTGCCGGGCAGACCGATGACAGGCTTGTCATTGCAGACGGCAATGATAGTGGGTTTGCCGGGTTTGACAGCTAAACCGTGTTGTAAAATTCCCGGTTTACCCAGTTTAGTGATGACTTCACAAGTCAAATCACGAGTGCTCATCGAACTGCCCGCAGTAATAACAAGCAAATCACAACTTGGAAAGCTATTTTGAGCGAGCATCAGAAAATGCTCCATTTCATCGCGGGCTATGCCGAGAGAAACAATTTTGCCGCCAGCCTCCTGCAACAATCCGGCGAGTGTATAGGTATTAATATCACGAATTTGACCGGGAGAAGGTTGTTCGTCCGGCACGATCAATTCATCGCCACTGCTAAGGATGCCCACGCGTGGCGGCTTAACAACCTCAACCGACAATATGCCGACAGCCAATAAACCGCCAATATCCTGTGCACGCAGGCGATGTCCAACAGGTAAAATCGCTTCGTTCAGGGTTACATCCTCGCCAATCTGAACGACATTTTCTCCCGGAGCTGCTGGAGATAACACCTCAATCTCGTTCTCGCCAATCGCTTGTGTACGTTCGATCATCACCACCGCGTCGGCACTGATTGGGAGCATCCCACCTGTATGAATAAGAACCGCTTGGCCGGATTGAATATCCCCGGTAGTTTCTGTTCCCATTGTTATAGTGCCAACGCAGGTCAGGTAAGCAGGAAGCGATTGAGACGCTCCGTAGGTATCCGCAGCACGGACGGCATATCCATCCATCGTGCTGCGGCGAAAGGACGGCAAATGCATGGGTGAAAGCGGCGCAGCAGCTAATACCCGCCCTAATGCCTGTCGGGTGTCAAGTTTTTCCGTTCGCAGTTCAGGAGTCCAGTGTTGAAAAAGCGTGTCCAGAGCGGAAGCCACAGGCTGGACATTGAAAAACGCCGCCTTTGTACCCGTCATGAGGGAATCGCTTCAACCATCTCTGGCAAACCGAGACGCTGCGGATGGGTATAAACGCGCATACTGCCCTGCCGAACATAGCCCACGACACAGATATTCCATGCTTGCGCCAACCGAAGCGAAATACTGGTAGGTGAGGTGCGACTGACGACAATCGGAATGCCCAGACGACGCGCCTTGCCGAGCATTTCCGAGCTGATACGCCCACTGGTGAGCAGCAAACAGTCACGGGTATTCACATGATTAAGGAGAGCTTTACCAGCTACTTTATCGACAGCATTATGCCGACCAACATCTTCTGAGCTGACCAGCAGCTTCTCGCTGTCGCCGAGGACAGCTACATGCACACCGCGTACTTGGTTATACAATTTCGCTGCCCCGTGTAAATCCCGCATCCGCTGAAGAATAATCTGAGGTTCAACTGCAAACTCACTCTCCAAAACAGGATAAGATTCGGTGAGATGTTGTAGAGTAACACCGCCACCACAACCTGACGTTAAAATCATACGACGGGGCAAGTCGAACTCAGTGCGTGTTAGAAAAACATCTACCACTGTCCGGGCAACATTAGCCTTAATCAAGCCAACTTCAGCAAGGGACTGAATGACTCCCTCGTTATAAAGAAATCCAAGTGCCAGTTCCTCTTGCTCAATAGGGCTGCACATAATGGTCGCTAGTTCTTGCCCATTGACGTAAACACTGACGAGCGATTCTTCGATAACACCAGTTTCGGTGAATTCCGTTTGATTATCATGTACAGTCCAACAGCTATAGGGTTGCGCACCGGGTTCATAGGCCACTGTCATCATCCCTCCTCACTGTCCGGCTTACGACGGCGCGGACGCCGGGTCATTTGGCGGATTTCTTCCAAACTGTGCCCTTGTTCCAAGCCGAATTCGATCTTTGGCTTCAATGCTCCAGTAGGACAAACACCAACACACTGACCACAAAAAACACATGGAGATTCGGGCATCGGGATGTCAAACATCGTGGTAACATGGGTGTCAAAACCACGTCCACCGAGTGTCAACGCAAAAGTATATTGGGCATCTTCGGCACAGACCTGAACGCAACGCCAACACAACACACACTGGCTATAATCACGGATGTAAAAGGGATTGTCATCATAGAGTGGTTGCTCGCGACGTTTAGCATCAGGAAAACGTGCCGCATCCGCCTCATAATCTTTCATCATATCCTGCAAGGCAGGCGCTTGGTGCAGATCAACTGCCGAATTGAGCATTTCGAGAATTGTTCTGCGGCTGTGCCTAACCCGTTCGTTGTGGGTTTCAACCGTCGAACCATTCTGGCAAGCAGTGATGCAGGCGGGTTGCAGCAGCCGACTTTTGTTCACATCCACAACACAAATCCGGCACAATCCATTGGAAGTTGTGGCATCGTGGTAACAGATGATCGGAATATCCACACCGATTCCCCGGGCAGCATCCAAGAGCGTCTTTCCCTCTGGCACAGTCACTTCCTGCTCGTCTATGGTTAAGGTCAGCATTTTTGTAGAGTCCATCATCGGTCTTTCTGCAATTCAGATGGTTCGAAGTATTCCGGCCACCGTTTTATAGCACTCAATACGGCGGAAGCAGCAGTCTGCCCCAGCCCGCACAGCGATGTTTCCATCATCGTCAAGCCGATATCCTGCAACCGCCGTTGATCACCTGTAAGCGGACTATCCAATCGATCAAGGATTTCCATCTGGCGCTGTGTTCCAATCTGGCAAGGGAAACATTTACCGCAGCTTTCGTGCTGAAAGAAACGTCCCAACCGTTTCAACACGTCACGCAAATCTATCGTGTCATTGAAAACCATAATCGCGCCTGAACCAAATGTACTTCCGACTGCACGGAGATTCTCGAAGGTAAGAGGCACATCTATTTCGTCGGGTTTGAGAAATGTCCCGGCTGCGCCGCCCATCAAGACAGCCTGCAAGTTGCCGTTGAAACCTCCACAGTCATTTTCCAACAGATCGCGCAGAGTGATACCGGGTGTAATTTCGTAAACACCCGCACGCCGAATATTACCACTCACCGAAACCAATTTCGTTCCAGCACTACCTTCCGTTCCCCATTGCCGAAACCAACTCGCCCCATTTTGCACAATGATTGGGATAGCACAGAGCGTTTCGACATTATTGACAGAAGTCGGTTTACCGAACAGTCCATGTGTGGTGGGATATGGCGGTTTGACACGAGGAAAGCCTCGCTTCCCCTCAATTGCCTCGAACAACGCGGTTTCTTCACCGCAGATATATGCCCCTGCTCCGCGCCGCAATTCAATATGGAAGGAAAAATCGCTGCCCATAATATGATCGCCTAAGAGTCCGGCACTGATGGCATCGTCAATGGAGGACTGCAATATCTGAGCCGCCTCTGGATATTCACCCCGAATGAATAAATACCCTGTAGATGCACCAATCGCATAACCGGCAAGTATCATACCTTCCAGCAACAGATGAGGGCGGCTTTCCATTAATACCCGATCTTTGAAAGTTCCCGGCTCACTTTCGTCAGCATTGCAGACGATATAGTGAGGTTGGGCAGGTGATTGGCGGGTCAGTTTCCACTTCGTGCCAGTGGGAAATGCCGCACCGCCGCGCCCGATCAGTTTTGAGGCTTCAATCTCGGCGATGACATGCTCCGGCGTCATCGTAAAAATCGCCCGGCGCAGCCCAATGTAATCGCCGTATTCTTGCAATGTTTGCACACGTTGCTCGACAATTTCTTTTAGTAATTCTCGTGAGCCGCCGATGAAAGTTCGCCGTTCTTGTGTATCCCCTGCCAAGAGATGATCAACACCCTCGACAGGCGCGTGTGATATTTCGCCCGTTCCTCGTTTGCTGATGAGCGCAGCCGGGGCATGGTCGCATAGGCCGAGGCAAGTGCTGTGGAGAACCGTGTATTCGCCATCGGGGGTGGTATCCCCGTGATGAATGTTCAGACGATTGCAAACTGCATCCATGATTTCATCGGCCCCTGCCAGCCCACAGACAGGATCAGCACAAAAATAGATAGTGGTCTTGCCAGTGGGTTGGTCATGAAACAAGGTATAAAAACTGATGACTCCATAAATATCAGCAGCAGGTATACGCAGGGTGCGGGAAGTAGCCTCAATAGCTTGAGCATTGATACATCCGAATGAGGTCTGTATATCCCAGAGCACGGGGAGTAAAGCATCGCGCCCCTTATTGGTATAATACACAAGTATTTCATCTAAAGTCTTGGGCATTGTTTCCAAATAATTCCAATATTTGATCCTGATGTATGTTACATTATAGTCAGAAAAACACTCATGTCAGTTTTTCTTGGTGATTTCGTACAGGAAGACCCAATGGATATGCGCCCCCCTTTAAAACCCGATCATGTTGTCCGCACCACCTGCCCTTACTGCGGTGTTGGCTGCCAGATGAACCTGCATATCAAAAACGATTTGATCTATCGCGTCTCGGCTCCTTTCGATTCCGCGCCCAATTACGGCAACTTATGCGTCAAGGGGCGCTTCGGTACCGATTTCACCACCCATCCGGGACGTCTGAAAACCCCGCTTATCCGCGATCAACGCGGCGGTGAACTCCGGGAAGCAAGCTGGGAAGAAGCACTGACACTGATCAGTAAACGGCTTGCCCAAATTGTGCAGGAAAGCAGCGGGGATAGTATCGCTACTTACGCCTGCGCCAAAGCTACTAACGAGGATAATTACGTTTTCCAGAAATGGGCGCGTGCGATACTGAAGACGAACAATATTGACCACTGTGCGCGGTTGTGTCATGCGGGAAGTGTAACCGGTTTGCAACTGGCGATTGGGTCAAGCGCGATGAGTAACAGTATTGCGGAGATGGAACATCTCGATACTTTCATCGTCACCGGGAGCAACACCACCGAAACGCACCCAGTGATAAGCCTGTTTCTCAAGCGTGCCGTTCGACAAAATAACGCGAAACTGATTGTGATTGACCCACGCCAGATCGAATTAACCGATTTTGCTGCCCTATGGCTCCGACAAAAGCCCGGAACAGACGTGGCGGTTTTCCAGGCAATGGCGCATGTGATTGTCAGCGAAAGCCTGTACAACGAAGAATTTATCACCAGCCGAACTGAAGATTTCGACAGCTACATCGAATCACTCGAAGCATTCACCCCGGAATGGGCAGAGTCGGTGAGCGGTGTACCAGCCGAGGATATTCGTAAGGCCGCCCGAATGTATGCCACAGCAGAACGAGCAGCGTTCTACTGGGGGATGGGCATCAGCCAAAGCACACATGGCACTGATAATGCCTTGGCGCTGACAAATCTGGCACTAATGACCGGACATATCGGCAAGCCGGGCACAGGCCTAAATCCCCTGCGAGGTCAGAATAATGTACAGGGTTGCTCTGACAGCGGCGGTTTACCCAATGTCTACACAGCTTATCAGCGGGTAGATAATCCCGAAATTCGTGAAAGATTTGAGCGTGTTTGGAATACAACCCTTCCATCCGAACCCGGTCTGACCGTGACCGAGATGGTAGACGGCGCGTTGACGGGCAAAATTCGGGCGATGGTAGTAATGGGTGAGAACCCGCTCATGAGCGAACCCAATCTTTCGCACGCACATCACGCACTCGAAGCACTGGATTTCATTGTGTGTATAGACATCTTTATGAACGAAACAAGTGAAATGGCTGATGTCATTCTGCCTTCAGCCAGCTTTGCGGAAAAAGATGGCACATTCACCAATAGTGATCGGCGGGTGCAGCGTATTCGGCAGGCACTACCCTCAGTTGGCCTCTCACAACCGGATTGGAAAATTGTGTGTGATCTGGCGAAACAGATGGAGAGTTTGATGGGCGTCGAAGCCAGCGCCGGGTTCGACTACCAGGATGTCGAGGCTATCTGGGAGGAGATGCGTGCGGTCACGCCAGATTTCTACGGCATCACCTATGAACGATTGGAACGTGAAGGCGGAGTCCATTGGCCGTGTCCAAGCGCTGACCATCCCGGCACACCATACCTGTTTGAGAAAGAATTCCCGCGTGGCAGGGGTAAATTCTGGACGCTCGACTATGGCACAGAAAGCGAACTACCAGACCAGGAATACCCATATCATCTGACAACCGGGCGTGTGTTGTTCCACTGGCACGGTGGGACAATGACACGGCGATCCAAACTGGACGAGATTTTCCCCGAACCGATTCTGGAAATGCATCCCGATGACGCGCATTCGCTGGAACTGGTTTCCGGTGATTGGGTGCAAGTAACTTCGCGGCGTGGAAGCGTCATCTGCCGCACAATGGTTACAGGGCGCTCACCTATCGGGACGGTATTTCTGCCTTTTCATTTCGTCGAAGCAGCAGCGAATCTGCTCACACTGGACAAGATTGACCCCCGCGCCAAAATACCGGACTTCAAAATGGCGGCAGTCAAACTCTGCAAGGCCGAAGTGCCGCCAGACCGCAAGGGAACAGATATTGAACTGGAAAAACGAGGGGCAATCAAAGAACCAACCCAGTGGGTGCATTAATCAGCTTTGTGCTGCGCCCGCTGCAATTCGTCTGGGGTATTAATGTTGTTAAAAGAAAGTCCTTTAGGATCAAAGGGGTGATATTCAGCTTCATCAAGATAACGCACCCGCACCTCATCGTAGAAACCGATGACCTTTAACTTATCGGTTTCTAGCTTCTGGCGGATTGGTTCCAGGCATCCTTTACTGTAAATGGCGTGAAGCCCTTCAGGATACCCCTCCACGCGTGGCACGATAACATCTGTGTCAGATGCAACCAGTGAAATCATGTAGCGAAGCAATTCAGGGTTCAAAAACGGCATATCACAGGCAACACACAATGTAAAATCACTGCGACTATTATAGATAGCCGTATAAATGCCGCCGAGTGATCCTTTTTCTGGGAAAACATCGTTGAACATCGGGAGTTTGAGATATTTGTAGAGTTCCGGTTTATTCGTGACGAGGATCGTTTCGACCTGATTTAACTCGGAAACGCGCTCCAACACATGTTCAATCATGGGCTTGCCAAGCAGCGGGACAAAAGACTTATCGGTCCCCATACGCGAACTTTTGCCACCTGAATTGATAGCGACCGTCAAATCAGCCATACCATATTCCCATCAGAATGAAGCTAAGTATAGAGCCTGTTTCAAAATTCGGTCAGGATTTCATCATCTCTCGTAGGGGATGTAGCCTGTAAATGCCTCAGAGTCATCTTCACAGACTGTACAATTTTATCAACAGACTGTTTCACCGAGGGTGACAACCCAGTGCAAATCGTCATTTGCGCTGGTTGAATACCGAGCAGTGCAACTTCACAGCCCAGTTCAGTATGCAGATATTGGGCGATCACATAGAGTGGCAGTGTGTGTGTGGAGGCGCTCAGGCCACTTGTTTCCTGCCATCCTAACCAGCGCACCATACCACACGACTCACCCATTTGCGCGGCATCCACTAGCAGCACTAGATCGGGCGCGAAACGACGCAGCAGGCCGGTTTGATTTTCGGGTGCATGACCGCCTTCAATGATGAGGATATCCTGATGATGGATGAATACTGGTTTTAAAGCGCGCGCAACCATCACCCCGGCTGCGTCGTCGCCACACAGTTCATGTCCAATGCCCATAATCGCTACACGTGGCTTACTTGTCTTCAGTTCCAGTAGCGTGTGCTTGAGCAAGTTCGACCAGTCGCTTGACATCCGCTTCATCCCCGCTATAGATCATAAACTTCCCTTTATGCGCAGCAGCTAATTCCCATTCCTCCTTCGACATTTCCAATGCACCCGCGCGACAGGATACGACACACTGCGAACAGAACGCACACCGATCCAGATGATAACGCATGGCGAAACGTTTATTCGCTTTATCGACCATGATTATTTCTATAGCCTGCGCAGGGCAATCTTTTACACAAAGCAAGCAACCCGTACATTTTTCGGGATCCCAGTGCAGTTTCCCCCGCAGCCGATCCGGTGCATCCTTTCGATCAAACGGATACTGCCGCGTTGCAGACCGCTGGAACAGCGAGCGAAACACATCTCCCACCATCGAACCGATTTTCATCTGGCAATTCCTCCAGTCAGGATGAGCAGCAACCATTGGGCGAGCACAAGCAGCGCGCCATAGCGCCACCACAAGCCTACGGTCTGGTCGATCCGCAAACGAGCCATCAGCGATTGCACGAAGGATAGCCCTAACAGCAGCACCAGAGTCTTACCAAAGAACTCCAACGGATTGCTGAGGCCGCCCAGATAAAAGGCGGCAACCAGTGTCAGCCCGACCATCAACTCCACGTTCCTGCCGAGGCGGAACAAGGCCAATCCGCGCCCACTATATTCCGTGAGCGCCCCGGCAACGATTTCCGTTTCGGCTTCTGGCGCATCAAAGGGCGGAAGTTCCAGTCTGCCCATGAGTCCAATCAACGCGACCACAAAGCCGACAGGCTGGGTAAGCAGCAGCCAGTGGTCGTGGGAGTAGGCATTAATCTGGCTGATCTGCCAACTGCCTGTAACCAGTGCCGGGCCAAGCAGCGCGAGTAAAAATGGTGCTTCATATGAGAAAAGCTGCGTGAGTGTACGGGTTGCCCCGACCAGCGAAAATGCATCGGTCGTATTCGATCCGGCAAGCCCGGTGCAGAGTGTGAGCAGACTCATTAGATACAAGGTCACAATAAGATCACCGGGGAAACTGTAGGTCGGATTCAATCCCACCATAGGCACATAAAGCGCTGCTGTCAAAGCGCCGGACAGCGCAGCGATAGGCAGCCCCAGAAACAAGAAGCCATTAACGCCGCTGGGTATAACCTCTTCTTTAGCCAGTAATTTCACCATATCCGCCAGCGGTTGAAACCAGCGTGGGCCAATACGGTTTTGCAGCCGTGCAACCAATTTACGGTCAGCCCATTCGTAGGCCAGACCGCCAGCAAGCACGAACAGCCCGCCAGGGAAAAACAGAAGCGCAAAGATTGTGCTCACCGCTGTCTCCTGTAATATTCAATCCCATACTGGCGCAGCCGTTCCCACGACCACAAATCACGACTGCCCCTCTGTCCAATGACTACCGAGCGATCATTGCAGGAAAAACAGGGATCAATTCCAGCGAGGATCATTGGCATATCCGCTAGTTGATGACCGATTGCCAGCACCGCAACCGAAGCCATATTACACATGGTTGGCGTGCGTATCTTAACGCGTTCAGGCGTATCTGTGCCGTTGCTCTTGATGAAATAAAATAATTCACCACGCGGCGCTTCAACCCGGCTGATGGTTTCGCCTTCCTTAATTCGTCGGGGGAAGCGTGTCTGTAATTCGCCGGGTGGCAGGTTATCAAGCATTTGCCGGATCAGACGAAAACTCTCGAACAGTTCTTTGATACGCACCACAAAGCGTGATTCCAGATCACCCCCGGAATCCAGCACGATATTCACTGGGAAGTCCCCATAAGCCGCGTAAGGTGCATCAATGCGAATATCCCGTGTTACGCTTGACGCACGGGCAGTTGGCCCGACCAGCCCCAGCCATTCCGCCTGTGCGGTTGGCGTTATGCCAATGCCTCGTGTACGCTGCAAAAACACAGCGTCACTGGTTACAACATTCAAATAGAAATGGCTGCGTTCATTCAGGAAATCCAGCCCCTGCAGGATAGAATCCCTTTGTGTACCATTGATATCGAACTTCACGCCGCCCAGCAAATTGGCTGAATAATTGACACGGTTGCCCGTCAGTCCTTCCAGCATATCCATCACTGTTTCACGGTCACGCCAGCTATACATGAACAAGGTCTCGAACCCCGCTTCATGCGCAGCCACGCCTAACCAGAGCAAATGACTATGAATCCGTTCGAGTTCTGCTACAAGGGAACGGATTGCCTGTGCACGGGGGGAAACGGTTACACCTGCCAGCCTCTCCACACCCAGACAATAAGCCATTGCATGGGTGTGCGAGCAAATGCCGCAAACACGCTCCAGTAGATAAAGATTCTGTATCCAGTTACGAGACTCGGTGGCTTTCTCGATTCCGCGATGTACATAACCCAACCGGACGGATGCTGCGGTCACAATCTCGCCGTCTACCGTGAACTCGAAATGGCCGGGTTCCTTCAAAGCCGGGTGTTGCGGGCCAATTGGGACGATAAACGTCTTACCTTTGTCAGACATAACTCACATCCTCAAAGTTCTGCATCTTTCCGAAGCGGATATACGCCATCCGGCCAATCGTCAGGCAGAAACAGGTGATCCATGTTGAGAAGGCCAACCACCTCGACGCCCATCATCTCGCGTAGTTCGCGCTCATAAAAACTGGCGGCAGGCAGCGCATCGCAGATGCTTGGCACAACAGCATGGTCACGCGGTGTACCCACCCGCAGCGTCAATACCGCCGCGCCCGCACAAAAGTGATAGAGCACCTGTATTTGTCCCACCGCCGCGCCCAGATCGAGGCCAGTAATCCCCGCCAGATAACCCCAATGGGCTGTGTCTAGAGCGCGCACCGCTGCCAGTAGACTGCTTGCATCCAGGATGACATCCAATCGAGCGGGTTCAGGTGTTTTGGTTTCAATTACCCATTTGGCCAGCAGGTCACCAGCAGCCTTCAGTGCTAAATCAGTGTTCATGGTGTTTCGATCACCTCTGGCTTCGCACCCTTGAGTTTGTCCAACAGTTTGACGATTCCATCAATAATCGCCTCCGGTCTGGGTGGACAACCCGGCACATAGACATCCACCGGAATCACTTCGTCAATGCTCCCGACCACGTTGTAACAACTTTGGAACACCCCGCCGGAGATTCCACATGAGCCAACAGCGATCACAAACTTCGGCTCTGGCATCTGCTCATAGGTACGCAGCAGCCGCTCGCGTGCCTGCCGTGTCACTGGCCCGGTACAAAGAAGCACGTCAGCATGGCGCGGACTGCCCTGCAACTTCACGCCTAATCGCTCCAGATCGTAGCGTGGCGTCAACGTCGCCAGAATCTCGATATCGCAGCCATTACACGACCCGCTGTTAAAGTGGATCGCCCAGGGCGAATTGACTCGCGCCCAGGTTTTGATCTGTTTCAGGGCATTTTCCCAGGGTTTCGTCAACTTCATGGAGAAATCTCTTTCTCAGCCTAATATCAGCGCCACTAGCGCCAGCACCAGCCCCAGAAGGTAAACAGCGGCACTTGACGACAATCCGCCGCTCGCCAGCACCAGCCCGCCTAAATGGAGCACCGCGAAAAAGAGCGATATCCGAAAGAATGGTCGATAGCCAGGTGCGCCGCTGGACACATGCGACGCTTCGCCGCTGGCGTAAGGACTTGATTTAAGCGTTGACACCGGGTGATGTGTCCCAGCCATGGCCCGTCCAATACCGGACAGAACGCTGACTAAAAAGAGATACAGCAAAAATGCAACCGGTGGGATCAGTAAAATTTCTATCATAATGCCTTCTGATCGTGGTCTCCCGCGTAAATTTTGCGTACACTCCGCTGAAGGTGACTTTTTTCAGTCATAGATCGACCGCCTAACGGCTCATCAGCCCAATCACTGCCGCCCCTGCTGGTTCGGTCAGCCAGTTCACCATGCCCGGCCACAAACCAATAACAACAATGGACAACGCCAGCATGAGCAGTGGCAATCGCATCGAGAGTGGCAGGTGCTGCCCATGCTGTACAGCATTCGACGGCTGCTGACGATACAGCGCACTCACCAGCGGAATGTAATAGATAAGTGAAAAAACGCTGTTGATCGCGGCGAATACCACCAATCCCATAATCATCAGATTTTGTGTTTCGAAGCCTGCCACAAATATCTGCCACTTGGACATAAAACCTGCCAGCGGCGGCAGTCCGCCTAAGCCAAGTAGCGCAACACTAAACGTCAGTGCCACCAATGGATAACGCCCAGATGCGCCGCGTAAATCGGCAATCATGAGCGGAGTATGGCGTTTATGGGCGAGATGCAGCCCATACAGCAGCGCCCCGGCAGCCAGAAATGCCAGTCCTTTCATCAGACCGTGCGTAAGCAGATGGAAAAGGCCACCCTGTGCACCGCCTGCCTGCCCCGAATAGATTGCGATCCCCAGCCCTAATAGCATGTAACCAATATGGCTCAAACTTGAAAAGGCCAGAAGCCGTTTCACCTGCTTCTGACGGAGAGCCAGCAAATTACCAGTGAGCATATTCACCGCGCCAAACCCCATCAGCAGCACACCCCAGGACAGCGTGACTCCAGCGAGGGCTGCTAATACCCGCAGCATCGCTATCAGCCCTGCCTCAATCACCACACCGGAAAGCATGGCGCTGATTCCGCTTGGTGCTTGTGCATGTGCATCCGGCAGCCAGGTGTGCAGCGGCACAAAAGCAGCTTTGACGCCGAAACCGATGACAAACAGTGCCCCCGCTGCCAACAAGATAGGGGATGGTTCTGCCAAACGGATGCTGTTTAGGTTGAGAGTTCCGGTCTGTAAGAGCACCAGCGCGATGCCCAGTAGCACCAGCATAGAGCCGGTTGCACTCTGCACCAGATACTTAACACCCGCTTCCAGCGATGCAGGCTGATGGCGATAAAAAGCGACGAGCAGATACGAGGATACAGCCATCATTTCAAACCATATCCACAAGTTGAACAGATCAGCAGCACATGACAGGCCAATCATCGCGCCAATCATTGCGATGAGGAGCGCATAATATTTCTCCTCGCCATTTTCGCCTGCCACATAAGAACTGGAATAAATCATCACCAGCGTTCCTAATGTGAGCACCACTGCCGTAAGCAGCAGGCTGATTCCGTCCACCCGCAGCGCAATCGTTCCAACAATCGTTTCTGACACACCGTTCAGGCTGAATGTGCGCGCAGCTTGTGCGAAGAATACCCACACAGTCGCTATTCCAATCAGGGCGAGCCAGCGGGAAATCGCCGGATAACGCACTTGAATACGCCCTGCCAGATAGACAAAAGGCGATGTGATGAGCGGGAGTCCAATCAGCCACAGTGTTGTAGTCATGTCACCTGCCGATCACCAATATCAAAAGTACCATCACCAATCCTCCGACGATGCCAACCACATTCCAGTTCAACTGGCCGGTTTGCGTCTGTCGCAAGGCAATAGCGGTGCGTTGTGCGCCCTTCATAAATTGACGATTCAGCCACTCAAAGCCGAAATCCACCGCCGCAGCCCGCGCGATAAACTGCAAACGGTCTGAAACGGCTGTAAGGGGAGCACGCCAGTGCCAGATTGCCAACGCGAATGCAATGACCACTAATACGCCCCAGGTAACAGGTGCTGAAAGAATCGTATTCACAAGTTCGAGGGTTGTTTCAGCATTGAATTGGTAGAACGGTGGCATATTTTGCAGCAGTTCGCCTAATGAACCGGCCAATAACCAGCTTGTCAATGTGCCAAGCGCCAGTATAGTCAGCGAAATTTTCATAGCCGCAGCCGGATCATGAACACGATATGCAGTTCGCTGCTCGCCGAAGAATACCAGCCATACAACCCGGATTGAGTAGGCTGCTGTCAACCCGACCCCGATGAGCATGATTACAAACGCCCATACTGCGTCTTTTATCCCGATTTCTAATAACAGTTCCTTACTCCAGAAGCCGTTAGCGAACGGCAGGCCAGCTAGAGCCAGCGCGCCAACAATAAAAACATTTCGCACGAAGGGCATTTGCCGTCCAAGCCCGCCCATCTGCCGTAGGTCGCGCGTCCCAATGGTATGAATCACCGCACCCGCACACAAAAACAGCAGTGCCTTAAAAACCGCATGACTCAACAGATGGAATTGGCTGGCATATAATGCGCCAATGCCAATCGCATAGACCATGTATCCAAGCTGGCTGATTGTCGAATAGGCCAGCACACGCTTGAGATCAGTGGCAACCAGCGCCATCAATGCACCCAGCAATGCCGACAGCACGCCAACAATCGTTACGATATCCGTCCAGCCGGGTACAGGCGCAAACGCAGGATAAAACCGCGCCAGCAGATAAACCCCGGCGTTTACCATCGTCGCTGCATGGATCAGCGCACTCACGGGTGTTGGTGCTTCCATCGCACCGGGCAGCCAGGTATGGAACGGAATTTGCGCCGATTTTGCAGCCGCAGCCAACAGAAATCCGAAGGCAATAAAGCTAAGGTCTCCCACTGGAAGTGTGTGGGCATTGGCTAACAGGTTGTTGATGTCATAGCTCTTAAGCTGTGCATAAGCGATCAATACGCCGATCAACAAACCGACGCCGCCAATTTGTGTGATGACCAGCGCCTTGATGCCCCCTGCTACAGCTTTGGGGTCGTCATTGTGGAAAGAGATAAGTGCATAAGAGCAAAGCGCCGTGATCTCCCAGAAAATGAAAAGGAGTAACAGGCTGCCCGTAAGCACAAGGCCACACATAGCGCCGATGAACAGCAGCATCAGGAAATAATAGCGTCCTAACTGGGCTTCACCAGCCATATAATCCACCGAAAAGATCACCGCCAGACAGCCGATGACAGCAGCCACCGCTGCCAGAAATACGCCCAATCCATCCGGGACAAAGGTAAAATCGCCAAAAACGCCGCCCATCGGAATGCTGATTGCAGAATTCGTGGAGGCAAATGAAAGTAGTATCAGCGCGGCCAGACCAGCGGCTGCGGCAAATACGACCGCAAGCATGTGCTGGGCTTTGGGCCGTTTATCCCCAACCAACACAACACTGATCGCACCCACCCAGGGGAGGCATATGACAAAGGCAATCAACAGCGCGGTCATCCTTTACCTCTTCAGTCTCGAAAGCTGCTTTATATCAAGCGTCCCGAAATGCTGCCGTACCTGCACGGCAAGGGCTAATCCCACAACCGCGACGATGGTATCCGCGACAATGACCGTCAGCGCCAGACTTTGCCCCAGATTCATTTGTCCGCTCATCTGCCCGGCAACGACCAATGCCAGTGCCGTTGCTTTCGCTAGGATTTGAAGCGCAATCACCAGCTTGATCAGATTACGCACAATTAAAAGACCGTATAACCCGACACCAAGTAAGCCCAGCACGCCAATGAGGAGGATATTCCCGGTCATACGAATTCCTCTTCTGGCAGGGTTTGAGCTTCAACATTCAAATCAGAATCAGAAGGCACTATGTCCGGCGCTAGGTGTTCCTCAGTCAATAATGGGAGTGTGTACGATTTTGGCTCAGAGAGTAGTCCCAGAATGCCGAGAACACCCGCAAAAATCAGCGCGATTTGTGCCAACACATCGAGCGCCCGTTCCTGCCAGAATATGGTTGTGAAGGAGGTTTCGGATGTCGCATTGAGGTTCTTACCCGCAGGGAGAACGAGGAAACCAAGAAGCAGCAAGGCGAGTGCGATCAGCAGCCACGCAAGAGGTTTGGGAATCAGCGAGCGAGATTGCATCGCGTCTTCTCCAGCAATGCTGATAGCAAATACAAACAGGACTGTGACTAGGCCTGCCCCAACGCTCAACTCAATCACGGCGACTTCTCGCGCACCAATGAGATAGAGGATCAGCGCGGTAAAAACACTAACACCAGCCAACCACAGTGCGGCGGTTAGTAACCGTGTGGCACGAATCGCCAGCACAGCGCAGATGATGCTTCCAATAGCGAGTAAAAGGTAGTCCATAAGCCTTCCTTCGATAAACCGAAATCAGCCCGGAATTACCCCATTGATGCATATTGATCCTAGAGTACCGGGGGAAATACGCGTAGTAATGAACGTCACCGAATTAGGCGACTTCCCTCCAGACTCGTCTGAAGCCCGTTCATTCATCTTTCCACTCCTTCACCGACGAGCAGGAGACAGGTAATAGAAAAAGCTCGGCAATGATAAGTTCAGTCGTTTTCAGGGCGGCAGCCTCAATTTCCGTCGAGAGGAGCGCGCCGAGATCGAAGCACTGCCCTTCGATGCCGTAAATGATGACCCGACGTGGCAAACAACCCAGCGCACGCGCCAGTTCGATGGCTTGGACAAGCCCAAACGAATGAGTTGAGTAATCGCCAGCAAATTGTGCGGGCAGTGGAAGGTTGTGTGCCTCGAATCGCTGAATTGTGCCCGGTGGAAGGCCAGAAGAAGTAGCATCAATCAAATAAAGGGTTCGCACATCCATCGTTTGCCATAGATCAATCAAATCTGCGGCTTCGCCGGATTGCTCAACGACTGGGATACCGGGTAACATTCTGGCACGTACATGCCGCGCCGCTGTGATTCCCGCACCATCATCACCCCGATCCATATTCCCGATTCCGACGACGAGAACAGCATTATGAATATAGGATTCCACGGCTTGCCCTTGATCCCGATATTTCTGGGATGAGGCCAAATTGACCTCATCCCGTAAAACTTATCCTTTTAAAGCATCAATAACCCGTTCTAACCGGGTGTTGAGTTCTTCCGCTATCGGTTTCAGATAGGTGTGGGATGCTGTATTCCAGATGATATGAGGATCGGCAACCCTAACTTCAACCTGATCATCCTGTATCTGCAATACGGCCACATGGCATGGCAGCATGACACCCACATCCGGCGCAATGGTTAAAGCACGATGGGCAATATCCGAATTGCAGACGACAATGATTTTATAGGGATGAACGAACATTTGAGATTTTTTTGCGAGAAAATCGGCCAAATTGATCTCAGCCATAATTTCAAAGCCCGCCGCTTTCAGGGCAATACCAACCCGTTCATAGGTTGCTTCATAAGCCCCTTTAATCAATCGGTGCAAACCGGGCGGCGACATGACAGAGGTATTCATGACACACTCCTTTACCGGCGATCAATATCCAGCTTCAGGAAGTGGGTAGCGCAGGAGATGCACGGGTCATAATTTCGGATCGCCTGCTCACAACCCAAAGTAAGTTGCTCTTCTGGCAGAGTGAGATGCATCTCGACGAAGCGGCGCAAATCGTCCTCGATGATTCTTTGATTCTGTGATGTGGGAGGTATGATTTTGGCATCCAGAATGGTTCCCGCCTCATCAATCCGATAACGGTGATAAAGTATTCCACGTGGTGCCTCGGTACAACCCCAGCCTGTCCCGCCACGTGATTGAACAGGGACAGCAGGGCTTTCCGGTTGCTCATAATTGTCGATAATGTGGATAGCATGATCGCAGGCATACACAGTTTCCACTGCCCGCACGATAATGCTCTTGAACGGATTCCGACACGTTACCCCGATTCCACTGCTGTGCGCGGCTTCCTTGGCGAATGGTGACAGTTGCTCATAATTCAGGTTAAAGCGCGCCAGTGGCCCAACGAAATAGATTCCACCTCCCTTCCGATATGACTGTAACGCATTCGAGTGAGCGACATGTTCTTCAACAAAGTGATTTTCATAATCGCTGATGGCAATATCCAGACCCTTATTTGAAATGAGTCGCCCCTCATTCAGCGGATATTCATCGGGATGATGCAGCGCGACAAATTCATAGTCAAATTCCAGATCAGGGAAAGGCAATGTCCCAACCCACCGCGCCGTTTCCAATGCAGCATCCCGCGCCC
Organism: Anaerolineae bacterium; assembly: GCA_019912965.1. Classification (GTDB taxonomy): domain Bacteria; phylum Chloroflexota; class Anaerolineae; order Aggregatilineales; family Phototrophicaceae; genus CFX2. Next base: position 29,231 of record JAIOHM010000095.1, on the reverse strand, counting down.
ATTTGAGTCGTTCTAACAGCGGCATCAAATCATTTTTTGTTGGAACCTGATAGAAACCGCCGACACGTACATTAATTGGATGGATTTCCCTGCCTCCCAGCAGCTTGACAATTTCATTGCCGATTTTTTTCAGGGTCAGGCCGCGTTTCACGGCTTCGGGAAAATCCTTTGCCAGTTGAATCGCGTCGGGATAACCTAAGAAGTCCGGGGCATGTAACATGTAGATGTGCAGAACGTGACTTTCAATCCACTCACCACAGTACAGCAGCCGACGAAGGCTGCGAAGTGCCCCGTCCACATTGATTCCAAAAGCAGCTTCGATTGCGTGAACAGCGCTCATCTGGTATGCAACCGGGCAAATTCCACATATGCGTGCGGTAATGTCTGGAACTTCGCTGTATGCTCGCCCTCGCAAGAATCCTTCGAACAGGCGTGGCGGTTCGAAAATCTTCAGCTTCACATCTGCCACTTCGTTGTTCTTGATTTTCACATACAAACCCCCTTCCCCTTCGACCCGTGCCAGCATGTTCACCTTGATGACTCGGTTTTCGGTTCGGGTATCCGTTTTATCCTTCATGGGCATCGCTCTCCTTACGGAATGCGTCGGCGTAAGCATTGTAGGTGCGAAAGGCGCGTAGAACATCCTGTGACGTTTTGCCCATCGCTTTCCATTCTTCGCTCAGGGCGCGCGTATTAGGTGTTTCCATGGGGCCAAAACAACCATAGCAGCCCCGTTGATAAACTGGACATAATGCACCACATCCAGCTTGGGTGACTGGCCCTAAGCAGGGTATTCCCTGAGATACCATCACACACGGCGTCCCACGGCGTTTGCACTCGACGCATACACTGTACTTGGGCACATTGGGTTTACGCCCATTCAGATAAGCACTAACCACTTCGAGAAGCTGGTCTTTATTAATAGGACAGCCGCGCAATTCAAAGTCCACAAACACATGATCAGCGATCGGTGTCGACTTACTCAGGGTTTCGATAAATTTTGGTGTGGCGTAAACCAGCGAGGTAAGGCGTTTCGCGTCTCCAAAATTCCGCAGGGCTTGAATGCCGCCTGCTGTCGCACACGCGCCAATCACAATAAGGGATTTTGATGCCCGCCGCACCTGATGAATGCGTTCGGCATCATGTTGGGTTGTGATCGAACCTTCGACCAATGACAGATCATATGGCCCTTTAATGACGGCCCGCGTCGCTTCGGGAAAGTAAGCAATCTGAATTGCATCTGTGACAGCCAGTAATTCATCCTCGCAATCCAATAGACTGAGCTGGCAACCATCACAGGACGCAAATTTCCATACGGCGAGCTTCGGTTTATTTTTTCGCTGCATGGCTGTCCTCCTAGACTTCCCACTTGCTCAAAAAATACTTGACTTGACTATGGCGGAAAACAGGGCCATCCTTGCACACAAATTCCGGCCCAAATTGGCAGTGACCGCATAGCCCAACGCCGCATTTCATATTGCGTTCGAGCGAAACATAGATGTTGTCCCCGCTAATGCCGCGCTTTTCCAGTTCCATGGTGGTGAAGCGCATCATCACTTCCGGGCCGCATACCATCGCAATTGAGTTTTGCGGGTCAAATGGCGCACGCACAATCAACTGGGTGACCAAACCAACGCTGCCCCGCCAATTGCTGGTTGCCCGATCTACCGTCACAAATACATCCAGATCAAAATGTGCTCGCCACTGTTCAAGTTGTTTGCGGTAAAGAACATCGGAAGGGGAACGCGCACCATACAACAAAACCACCCGACCATAATGCTCACGCATTGCTAAAATACGGAACATAGCTGGGCGTAAGGGTGCCAGCCCGATGCCTCCAGCGACAATCACAATGTCCTTACCCCGTCCGATCTCAACCGGCCAGGCTGTCCCGAATGGCCCGCGCACGCCCAACGTGTCCCCAATTTTGAGTTCGCTCATCGCGCGTGTCACAGTGCCGACAGCGCGGGTAGTGTGAATAAGAGTGTCACGCCGGGCGGGATCACCACTGATTGAAATTGGAATCTCACCCACACCGTAAACATAAACCATATTAAACTGACCAGCTTCAAAAGCCGGAATGTCGCCGCCCCCTGACGGTGTAAGTTCCACAGAGAAAGTATCATTGGTGTCCCACCGGGCATGTTGTATACAATACAACTTCGGGATCATTGGATCGGATGCTATTACCGATGTTGAGATGGGTTCGGCCACAAGCAGCGCCATAACTACCCCCTTTCCTTAATGCACCTGATATAAATCGAGCAGTTGCAGGCGTGTTGCCTGTAGTCGATCCATCATGAGATGGGAAAACCGTTTCAGGAATTCATAGCCGAGGCTGTGATCTTGCTCACATTTTCCGCGCAGGCATTCCCCATCCAGCGCAATAACCCGCAGCGGGGTGGTCGCGCGCCCGGTAAAATGCCAGCGATATGGCGGGAATAGCCACGACCAGCCTACAATGTCGTTGGCGTCAACCGTTTGTATAGTGATTTCCCCCCGCCCCGGCGCGAAGACCTCAAGCCTGATGATGCCCTCTCGGATGACAAAAAATTGTTGGGCTTCGTCGCCTTCCCGGAATACAGTCTCCCCCACCTTAAAGCGCATATTGGAAGCGCATCCCGTCAGAAGTTCCAGATAGTGCGGTTCTAATCCGTCAAAAAATGGATGTTTGGCTAAAAGAGGTTCAAGCGTTTTCATGTTTCTTTTTCCTTCCCATTCCTGCATCGGGCTTTGATTTGCTCTCTGCACGCATCGCCCGAACTTCCTCGGTAATGTCGATACCAACCGGACACCACGTAATGCAGCGTCCACAGCCCACACAGCCCGACGTGCCGAATTGGTCAATCCAGGTTGCCAGTTTGTGAGTCATCCATTGGCGATAGCGCGATTTAGCCGAGGAACGGATGCTGCCACCGACGATATAGGAAAAATCCATCGTGAAGCAGGAATCCCACTTGCGCCACCGTTCTGCTGTATCACCCGTCAGATCGGTGACATCCTCAACAGTGCTGCAAAAACATGTTGGGCAAACCATGGTGCAATTGCCGCAGGTCATGCAGCGGGCAGCCACGTTATCCCATTGGGGGTAGTCATAGCTGGCATATAACAAAGCTTTAAGACCAGAAATATCCATCGAGCGCCCCATATGGGCAGCAGTTTCGGCGATGACAGATTCCCCTGCTCGTATTTCGTCATCGGTAGCAGGATGGTTGGGTATAGCGCTTAAGACCTCAGCACCAGCATCACTGCCCGTTTCCACCACGAAGTAATGGCGGTTTGATTCAAATACTTCGGTCAGCGCCAAATCAAACCCGGAGGCAGCTTGTGGCCCGGTATTCATAGAGGTGCAGAAGCAAGTCTTGCCCACGCGACCACAATTCACAGCTACAATAAAAACTTTTTCGCGCTGCGCTTGATAAGTCGGGTCAGTGTAGGTGCCATCCGTGAACACCTGATCTTGAGTCTCAATGGCATGAAGTTCACAGGCGCGGACGCCGATGAGGGCTAGTCGATCAGGTACATGCGCTTCAGATTGAACATCGAAACCGCCTTCCATTCGACGCGCCCGCCATAGCCTGACTGAAGCAGGGTAAAGATATTTTTTCCAGGAATGTGGCCCCAGCCCGCAGCCAAATAAGATTGGTTTATCGCCTTTCTGTAACCGATATGTGCCTTTTTCCTGCTCATCCGTATAGCCGACAGGTAAATCCGAGACCGAAGCAATTTCTTCATAGGTTACTGTGTTATCGCGCACAGTTGGCCCAATTAACCGGTAACCTTTTTCCACAAGAACATCCAGAAAGGTCTGAAAATCATCTCGTTCTACCACGCGCTTGATTCTCGTTTTTCCTTTCGATGATTTGGTCATAAAGTTGATCTCCTATCTATCACATGGATCTAATTGTGAATTATTTCTCAATTGACTTTTATTTCTCTCCTGTTACCGTAATCGGTCTTTCCCGACATGCGCTCACGCTGATTGGTTGTAATAGGTTTGATGTGTTGGGGCAGCAGAAAACAAAAATAGCACTGGCACAGACTGCATACCAATGCTCAATTCACTCACACTTATTTCACGCGATCCGAGCGCGTGGAGAAGAATAGTCCTTGGGAGGATGAGAGTTAGCCACGAGGCAGCGATGAGTGGCCTGGTCTGAACACGAAGAATGCTGCGAACAACCACGACCAGGACACAGCTCATATAGAGCATGTTCAACTCCTGTCGAGAGTGTTTCACAACCCTATATTAGAGCCTGTCAATCAGGAATCTATAGTGACAAACATCATACTGTCCGCAGTCATTTAGGCCATTTGACCACAAATATGGCAGCGATGTTCCCCCATCTCTTTGCGATTACAGCCCTTGACTCTGTAGCCCTTTTGTTCTATAATTAGGCTGTGATTTTGGGAATCCGCATCACACAACCAAACCCGGCTTTCACAGCAAGTATTGCAGCAGCACCTCAACCCCGAATCGCCGCAATACGATTGTCATCAAACCCAGCCCTACTGAAATCATTTGCGCGCAAATCCCGTTCCGCAATCGCTTTTCGTATTTTTCTGGAAACTGATAACTGGCAACTGGTAACTGACAATGACATTGACGACTTTGACGACATTTCCCCTCACCAATTGTCATTTGCGACAAAAATAGCCCGCTGCAGTCCCCAAAGATAGCCTTGCTCCTGCCTCGCGTGCGAAGAGGATTGGGGAGAAGTAAAAGCTGTCTCGTATTTTTCTGGAAACTCGTAATGGCTGACGAAGATTCACAAATTGCACAAAAATCCTGTGCAGAATTTGAAGAAATTGCAGAAATTTACGCAAATTATCAACCCATAATAGTCGCCATCAAAACGGCCTTCCGCCAATGACATCGCCGCCGCCGCCGCCAATCCGGCTCGCACGCGAGGCAGGAGCAAGACTATCTGTGGAGTATTAGAACGAGACATTTAATCCCTTGAACGGCTCAATTCTCGCTCAACACGTGCAACAATCTCTTCTGCGCTCTCCTCAATTGGCTTATCTGTTATATCAATGGTTGCGAATCGCCCTCGGCGGAATATCTGTTGTGCGAATTCCAGTTCCTCCACCAGTTCTTCCGGCATCGTATAAGCCGACTGTGCCAGAAGCCCAATGTGTTGGCTTCGCCGTTTTCGGTAGGCAACCAGTTGTCCGGGTTCAATCATCAGACCGATCACACGGCGGTGGTCGATTTCGAACAAAGTGGATGGGGGCTGTATGCCTTTGACCAGAGGAACATTACCCGTTTTCCAACCCATTGTGGAAAGATACATACTCAAAGGTGTTTTACCGACCCGTGAAACCCCTGTCAAAACAATCTCAGCTTCCCCTAATTCGTTAGCTCGTTTGCCATCATCATGATTGACAGCAAATTCGATGGCTTCAATGCGCTTCAAATCCTGTTCGCGCATTTTTCGATACAATCCCGGTTTCCCCACTGCCTCCTGTCCCAGACATACAGATAATCGCCCCAACAACGGCCCTATCAAATCAAGTTCTACAATCCGATGTTCAACCGCTAAATCAGCTAATTTTCGGCGGAGAAATTCATCAACAAGCGTATGAACAATAATTCCACTGGTGGCCGAAACTTGGGCAATAACCTCCTCTACTTGTTCAATCGAGCGCACTTGGGGAATAACAGCAACATTCGTGCCATTGTTGGCAAACTGTGCAAGGGCAGTACGGACAAGCTGATCGCCGCTAGTTCCTAATCCTCCAGAGACCACAAAAACCGTTAGATTATTCATAATATTTCCTGGCTTGAAATCTATCTGAATGAACTGCCGGGATTGATGTAGGCTGATTGACGGTTCGCCCTAGCCTTAGCCTATGTTTATTACAAGCCAGAACACAAGTATGGATGTCATCACATTGAACGTCTTTCCTCATCATCTTGTCTTTTAGCGGGATGCCAAACGACAGACGAATTGATGACTTTCAACACTTAGCAGTGAATGAAGACAGTTACACGATCATGATAGGAGTGATTTTATTTCGGAGGTGACATACCTCTACGAGGAGGCAGAGTCAACATAGCGAAGTAAGGAGGAAAAATCATGGCACACATCAGCCGTGACAAATACATTCGTTGGTTCGATACCCTCGGTGTGCAAGATGTCCCTATCGTCGGCGGCAAGAATGCCTCATTGGGTGAAATGTTTCGCACATTAAAGGGCGAAGGCATACAAGTGCCGGATGGGTTCGCAACCACCGCACAAGCCTATTGGTATTTCTTGGAAGCCAATGAGTTACCACAAGTGATTCAGAAGCATCTCACAGATTGGCAGAATGAGAAAAAATCCCTGGAAACGACCGGTACAGCCATTCGACGCCACCTGCTCCACGCACAATTCCCCGATGAACTTGCAGAAGCCATTCGAGCAGCCTATCACAACCTTTGTGAGCGATACCACACCGAACACGTGGATGTGGCCGTTCGCAGCAGCGCCACTGCGGAAGATTTGCCACAAGCCAGCTTTGCTGGACAGCAAGAGACTTTCTTAAACATTCGTGGGGATGCAGAACTACTGGATGCCTGCCGCAAATGTTATGCATCTTTGTTCACAGACCGTGCTATTGTCTATCGGCATCTGCGCGGATTCGATCACATACAGGTTGGTCTGTCTATCGGTGTCCAGAAGATGGTTCGCTCCGATAAAGCAGGTTCGGGCGTCATGTTCACCATCGATACCGAGACCGGTTTCCCGAATGTTGTTGTCATCAATGCAGCTTGGGGACTTGGCGAAAATGTTGTACAAGGCGCAGTAACACCGGATGAATACATGGTATTCAAGCCATTATTGAATGATCTAGCCCTACACCCCATCGTCGACAAAACCCTCGGAACAAAAGAAAAGAAGATGATCTATGCCGTTGGCGGCAGTGCAACCACTAAGAACGTGGAAACTACAGTTGATGAACGGCGTTCTTTTGTTCTCAAAGACCCCGAAATCCTCCAATTGGCTCGATGGGCGGTAACCATTGAAAACCACTACAAACGTCCAATGGATATAGAATGGGCGAAGGATGGTGACAACGGGCAATTGTTTATCGTGCAAGCGCGGCCAGAAACCGTACAATCACAGCGGGTAGCATCTTCGCTCAAATCGTATGTCCTAAAGGAATCGGGTAAACCTTTGCTGACGGGCTTGAGCATTGGCGAGGCTATCGCTGCTGGCAAAGTCTGCCTGATTAAAAGTGTCTCTGAAATCGACCAGTTTGAAGACGGCGCAATTCTGGTCACTGGCATGACTGACCCCGATTGGGTGCCAATCATGCAGCGTGCGGCTGGCATTATCACCGACTACGGTGGACGAACCTGTCATGCTGCGATTGTGAGCCGTGAACTAGGGGTTCCAGCCATTGTTGGAACAGGCGAAGCCACCCATGTCCTCAAAGATAAACAGAATGTGACTCTGTCCTGCGCGGAAGGCGAACACGGTCATGTTTATGATGGCATTCTGGAGTTTGAAGAGAACGAGATCAGTCTGGAAAACCTCCCCCAGACCAAGACTCAAATCATGATGAATATTGGTGATCCGGCTGCGGCACTGCGCTGGTGGCGTTTGCCGTGTCAGGGTATTGGACTGGCACGCATGGAGTTCATCATCAGCAACATCATCAAGATTCACCCAATGGCACTGATACACTTCGATCAGTTGAAAGATAAAAGTGTGCGTCTCCTGATTGAAAAACTCACCCGAGGCTACATTGAGAAGACGGAATATTTCGTCGATCATCTGGCTCGTGGCATTGCCAAGATTGCGGCCTCCCAATATCCGCATCCAGTGATTGTGCGGATGAGTGACTTCAAAACCAACGAATATGCCAATTTGATCGGCGGTAAGGAATTTGAGCCAGAAGAATCGAACCCAATGCTTGGTTTCCGGGGCGCATCGCGTTACGCGCATGAATTATATCGTGACGGATTTACCCTCGAATGTCAGGCTATTCGTCGGGTGCGCGATGAGATTGGTATGACCAATGTCATCATCATGATTCCGTTCTGCCGCACGCTCGAAGAAGCCGATCAAGTGCTGGCAGTACTGGCTGAACACGGACTTAAACGGGGTGAAAAAGGCCTCCAAATCTACGTCATGGCTGAAATTCCATCCAATATCCTGCTAGCACATGAATTCGCAGAACGGTTTGACGGCTTTTCAATCGGCAGCAACGACCTGACGCAGCTTGTGCTGGGTGTAGACCGGGACTCTTCACTGCTTGCATCGTTGTTCAATGAGCGTAATGAAGCGGTCAAGATCATGATCCGCAATCTGCTCCGTGATGCTCATGAAGCAGGCAGCAAGGTTGGTATATGCGGGCAAGCACCAAGCGACTATCCTGATTTTGCGGCGTTTCTAGTCGATCATCATATCGACTCAATATCCCTGAATCCGGATAGTGTTATCAAAGTCATTCGCCGCATTGGTCAAGAGGAATCGCAATGGCGCGGATTTGAGATAGAGGGAGATAAAATCAAGTGAAAAAGGCTTTACAATGAAAAAGCCTTATCCCTTCGGCGATCAAAGGGGGGCGGGATACCATTCGCCCCCCTTTCTATAGTGTTGCGATTTTTGCTTAAGTTCGATGGAAATCCAAATGCTCAAATCGGCAAACTTAACCCATTTTCAGAGTGCCAGACATGCATATTTATCGCCTGTATTACAGGGAAAAGTCCATTGGCATTGTCAGCACAACCAAGACAATCGAGGAATGTAAAGGGCGTAGCTTTGGAACACCATCGCCACATTTTGGTCTTTGGGTGCAGCGTTGTTTACCACTCAACCACCAATGCGGATTTCGCCTTCACTGATTTCTTTCAGTCAGGCCAGCGCCCGCAACGATACTGATTTGCCCGAACCGGATGGCCCAACCACAACCAAAAACTCCTTGTCTGATCCTTCGAGTGTCAGATCATTGACTGCCACAACATTCCCGAACCACTTACTTACATGGTCTGTTCCAGCTTGACATGATAAATCTCAATGTTCTACCTCACTGGCAACAATGCCCTAAAAAAGCGAGTTTAGGGAAGATTAAACCTGCTCTTCGTTTAAGGCAGCTTCCAGTTCCAAAAGCGGAGGTGCATGATACCAGCGAAGATTTCCGATGATGACAGCAGGAATCATCCAAATGCCATCTTGCATCGCACGTGCCGGATTGGTCAGGATTTCAATTATCTCGATCTCAATCTCTGGATGGGTAGTTTGCAGTTTAGACAATAGTCGATCTGTGAATCGGCAGCGGGGGCAAAGGGCGGATTTGTAGTAGATTATTTTATGTGCCATATACATTAAGAGATCACAAGACACTGGGAATTTGCATTCCTGGTGTCTTTTTTGCGAAAGATGGGTTGGTTATTGACCAGCGCGAATTTTCGGGCCGCTGAGAGGACGACCAAACAGAGGCGCGAAAACGCAGAAGTCAAACAGACCCGCAAGGAGCGGCACAGCGCCGACCACCGCAACGATAATTCCGGTCGTTCCGGTTATGGCAAAAAGCCCCAACACGATCAAGGCGATACCTGCTACAATCCGAACGGCGCGTCCGGTCGAAGAAGCCATAAAATTGACGAAAGCATTCATTTTAACATCTCCTCTGGTAGTGATTTATACTGCCAGTATAGGGAGAACGAATGCCCCTGTCTGTAACAAAGTCACCGAGTAATCTGGCTTTTCAGCAAATCAAAATCTACAATTTCAACCGAACCGCGCAGGATATGGATGCTTCCCTGCTCGGCCAAATTCTCCAAAATGCGGCTGATGACTTCCCGCGAACTCCCTAATTCAGCCGCGATTTCCTGATGTGTAATCGTAATTGGGTTGTTCAATTGACTGCGTTCCATAAGTAATGTAGCGACCCGAATATCCATCCGGCGAAAGGTTACTTCATCCACAATTTCCATAAGATTGGATAAACGCTGCGAAAGGAGGGCGAAAACAAAGTCGCGCCAGAGGTCATGTCGCTGTACCCACTCGCGGAAAATAGCTGCCGGAATCATGACCGCTTCCGCATCCCGTTCGACAGTAGCAATCGCTGAAAACGACTGCCGCGACAGAATAGCGTTAGCGGTCAAAATACAGGATTCACCTAAACTGAAGCGGTACAAAGTGATTTCGCGGCCTGTCTCCCCAACCTTATAGACACGAACCACACCGGATACCAGCAGCGCTATAGCATTGACATCATCCCCTTCGACAAATACATCTTTGCCAGCCGGAATCCGGGCGTAGTATGCGGCGCGTTTGAAATCAGCGATCAACGCCGGACTCGCCCGCCGTAAAATGGGCAGTGTTTGAACAATTCCGGCAAATTGATCTTCGCTAATCATCGAGCCATCCAATCAATTAAGGATTATGCTCACCAGTATACCTTTTCTTGAGCCAACACACGGTCAGCATTTACGTCCAGCACCTCAGGAACCTCCCGGTGCTGGCAAGCTGATTCCGCCCGTCTGCGACTGCCCTTTTATATTGATACGGGATAATCGCCGTTTGGGATGTTTGTTGCCACAATGCGGACACAGTGCTTGATCGGCCTCTACCATCGGCACGCGCTTTTCAAAGGGCCGTCCGCAACCGGGGCAGTCGTACTCATACATCGGCATGGTTATGCCTCCAATGCGGCGATAACCCGGTTTAGACGTTCGCCTGCTTCTTGGGCAATCGGCTGCAAAGTGGGGTTGGGAACAACGCTCATCATGGCGAGGGGATCGACAATCGCAACCTGTATGCGGCCATCCTCCATCTGGGCAACCGTCACATTGCAGGGCAGCAGCAGTCCCACTTCCGGCGCAGCCGTCAAGGCGCGGTGTGCCAGCGGCGGGTTACACGCCCCCAGGATTTTGTAGGGGCGAAAGTCCACATCCAGCTTTTTCTTGAGCGTGTCCTTCACATCAATCTCGGTCAGCACGCCGAAGCCTTCCGCCTTCAAAGCTTCTGTGACTCGTTTGAGGGCAGTCTCATAATCCGTATGAAGATAAGTCGTCAATCCAATCATTTGTTGTGCTTCCATGTGGTTACTCCTAATTCCGTTCTATCGGCAGACCATGCTGCATCCAGTTAAAAGTTCCGCCGACCACGTTATAGACGGTTTCAAACCCCTTCTGTCCAAGCAGAGCTGCGGCGGATTGGCTGCGGCTGCCGCTTGCACAGATGACCGCAATCGGCTGCTGGGGATCGAATTCATTGACGTGGCGAGCAAATTCGCCCAACGAAATCAGCCGCGCGCCGGGGACATGACCCTGTGTATATTCCCAGCTTTCGCGGACATCAATCACCATAGGACGGTTATCGCTTTCCAAAAGCGTCTTCAATTCCTGCGGCTCAATATCGCGGACATCGCCGCTGGTGGTCGGCAGGCCAAGCGCCTCCCATGTTTCGAGGCTTTCCGATAGATAACCGATCACATTGTCATACCCTACCCGTGCGAGGCTGTAAACCACGCGGCGGTAATCGTTGACATCCGCCAGCATCAGGATGATCGGGGCGTCCGGCGGCAGCACAAAACCAATCCGATTGCTCAATTGGTCATTGGCTTCCAGATGTACCGCGCCGGGAATATGCTTGACTTTATAATCCGCTTTCGAGCGTGTATCCAACAGTGCTGCTCCACGCCGGAACTGCGGCACAGAGTCCTGTACGCTCAGCGGCTTCGGCAAAACCTCACCCAAAGCGCGCGGCCCTTGTCGGTTGATTTGTTTGATACGTTTGTGATTTCCCGGCTGCTCTGGCAGATCAGCAGTCGCAAAGTCGATATACGCATCGCGCCCATGCACTTGCAATGCCGCATTATGATGCCGTTCAAAACCAAGAGTCGAACTCAGCACCGAGCCAATCGCCTTGCCACACAACGAGCCTGCGCCATGTCCGGGGAGGATCATCACGCCGTCATTAAGCGTCAGATATTCGTTGTGAAGCGTGTCGTGCATGTGTCCGGCTAGTTCACGAGCAGCTTCAATGCCCACCAGATCAGGCCGTCCGGCATCGCCAACAAACAGGGTATCCCCTGTGAGCGCCATCCACGGCTCATCCGCGCGGGTTTTATCCACCACCAACAGCGTAATGCTTTCCGGGGTGTGACCGGGAGTAAACCGCACCCGCAGTTCAACATTGCCCAGCGTAATCGAATCGCCACCTGTCAGTTTTTGATGGAGGAATTCTGCATTTGCCGCTTCGTGAACATAAATCGCTGCGCCTGTCTGCGCTGCCAGATCGGTGTTGCCAGAAACATGATCGGCGTGAAGATGAGTCTCGATGATGTGGGTGATTTTCATGCCGCGTTCGGCTGCCGCATCGAGATATTTTTGCACATCCCGGTCAGGATCAATGACGGCTGCAATGCCAGCGCCTTCGCAGCCGACCAAATATGAAGCGCAGCCTAAACCGTCGATAAAGAACTGTTGTAGATACATGCTATTCCCTTGTGAATTACAGGATTTTCGGTAGATTGTCGTAGAGTAAAAACAGGGCTAACCCAATGACGAACAGTGCGAAGACTTTGCGAAGCAGCCCCGCATCCAGCCGCTTGCTCAACCGTGCCCCGGCAAATGTACCCAGCACCCCTGCCGCGATAAATACGACGATGAGCGATACATCAAGCGTTATCCCGTGCAGATGGCCGAGAAATCCGGCGAGGCTGTTCATGGCGATGACCACCAACGATGTGCCAACGGCGTGATGCATCGGCATTCCCACCAGCATCACCAGCGCCGGGACGATCAAAAATCCGCCGCCCACGCCGAGAATGCCCGTGAGCAAACCGATGACTGCTCCGCCAACAAACACTTTCCACAGTTTCAGATCATCCATCCGTTGGAAGTGTTGCTGGGCTGGCTTTTGTCTGACCAGCACAACGCCGACTATGAACATGAGCAGCGCAAACGCCACCATCAAGAAGTTGGGCGAAAATTGTTTAGAAAAACCAGCCGCAAGGTAGGAAGTCACCATCCCGGTTCCACCAAAGATCAGCGCGACCCGCCAATTCAGGGTTCCCTGCGAACGGTGGAAAAATGCGCCCAATGCGCTGTTCGCACCGACAATCGCCAGTGAAGTGGTTACGGCAGCTTGCGGGCTGAGTCCGACGAGATATACCAGTGCCGGGACGGTCAGGATTGAACCGCCTCCGCCCAGCAATCCGAGCGAACCGCCGATGCCGAAACCCAACACAAGGCTGAGAAACAGGGTAGACATTACTTGCCTTTTTTGACCGGATAACCCGCCATCTGCCAGCCCATCATGCCGCCGCGCAGATTAATCGCTTCAAATCCGGCACTGGTGAGCTGCCCTGCGGCTGCTCCGCTGCGCGAACCCGAACGACACACGCACAAAATCGGTTTATCTTTTGGCAGTTCGTTCATGCGGCTGCGGAGTTCGTTCAGCGGGATGAGCTTTGCGCCAGCAATATGCCCTGCCCGGAACTCATCAGGCTGACGAACATCGAGAATGAATAACGGTTCCTTGCTGTCGATACGGGTTTTGGCATCCGCTGCATTCAGATTATTGCCGCCGCCCGCGAAAAGTGTTTTGAAGATATTCATGCTGCTTCCTTATTCGACAGGGAAACCCTGCGCCGTCCAAGCGTTAATGCCGCCGAGATCATAGATTGTGCTGTAACCCGCCTGTTCCAAAATTTGCGAGGCCGTCGCGCTGCGATTACCGCTGCGACAGTACACCACAATCGGCTGCCCACTGGTGATTTCACTCAGTCGGCTTTGTAACGACTCCACCGGAATGTTGACCGCACCAGAAATATGACCGCTGGCGAATTCTTCCGGTGTCCGCACGTCAATAAGCAGGTGCGATGCGCTGGTGGATACAAACTGGTCTTGATACCCGTTGGGCGAAATATCTTGCACTGCGGGATTTGCCGCGCAGCAGTTTGTATTGGCGTTCAGCAGCAAAAATGCCACCACCGCGATTACGACTAAAGCGCCAACAGCGATGGGGATTGTTTTTCGATTGAGCATCCGCTTTTTCCTTGTTTGTCATGCAACGTTCACACTGTAACGCCAAAGGCTGTTTCGGAGTGATGCTCAATCCCTTATAATGAGCTATAAGCACGGACTTATGGCTTAAAGGCTGAATGATGCTGGATCTGTATAAACTCCATATTTTTTCGGTGGTGGTGCAGGAGGGCAGCTTCAGCGCGGCAGCCGAACGACTGTATATGACCCAATCCGCCGTCAGCCAGCACATCAAAGAATTGGAAGCCAGTTTGGGCAGGCAGCTATTCCAGCGGGGATGGCGTGGTGTCCGTTTAACCCCACACGGCGAAATCTTGAACCGCTATACCGGGGAAATCTTTGCCCTCGTCGCCAAAGCCGAAAGTGCCTTGATCGATATTGAAAGCCTGACCAGCGGACGGGTCAGCATCGGCGCGACTCCCGGCATTGGCATCTACCTTGCGCCGGATTGGGTGCAGAACTTTCGGGCGCGTTATCCACAATTGATGGTTGCCCTGCAAACCGGAGTCACTGCCCAGATCGTGAGCGATGTTTTGGGGCAGCGGTTGGATATTGGCTTCATCGAAGGTGAATTGGACGACTACCCAACGCCGCGCTTATCCATGCTGGTCTTGGAAGCGGTGGAACAACAGGTGGTCGTCGGTTTCAAGCATCCCTTTTGGGAACTGGATCAACTGCCAATCGCAGCCCTGCATCAGCAGTCGTTTATCGTCCGACAGCCGAACAGCCAATCGCGCATTTGGCTGGAACGAACCCTCAGTCAGCACGGCATTGAACCCATCATCGGCGCGGAATTCGATAATCTGGAGTCGATCAAGCGGTCGGTGACGGTAGGAACGTGTTTGGCTGTGCTGCCCGCTTATGTGGTGCAGGCGGAGGTGGAGCAGGGATTACTGCGCCGTATTCCGGTGGATGGCAAACCGTTTACCCGCAGCCTGAAATTGATCTGGGATATGCAGACTCATTTTTCGCCTATCACCCACGCATTTCTGAGTGAGTTGAGCCAGCGTTACAATGTTTTAAATTCGCTGCTTAATGAGGCTGAAGTATAAACGAACAACGAGTGGCCTCCAGTGTACTCATAAATTCCCTGACAAATGTCACATCAATGAGGATGATTAGAAAGACTGACACTAAATGGACTGTCGGGATTCCATTGTAAAACGATGCACTGATACAAAATGTGAGGTCTATGTTGTCCCCAATAACTGTACGTACAGAACAAGGCTACCGAACAGCCATTCATATTCGCCATCACACCATAATTGCTGATGAGCCTGTTCAAGATGGAGGTACTGATACTGGCCCTACCCCAATGGAAATGTTGCTGGGTACAGCAGGTGCCTGTATTGCCGTAACAACCAAAGCCTATGCCCAGCGCAAAGGATGGCCGCTTGAAGGGGTATCGGTTGAGCTAGAAATGGAACGTATTCGGCGTGAAGATTACCCTGCATACACAGGTGAAGCTGCTTTTATTCACAACATCCGTGAACACATTCACTTTGAAGGGCCGCTCAGCGAAGAACAAAAAGCGCGCTTGCTGGTTATCGCAGGCAAATGTCCAGTGCATATGACATTGGAGAATCCCGTTTTCTTCGACGAAACACTCGCTGAAGAAACACTTGATAGATAAGACCTGCCAAATCGTTTCAAATAAGAAGACCTCATCCGATGAACATATTTTGACGTCCATCCGAGATCAGGTCTTCTCATTTTTATCCCAATTCGAGATGATTTAATTATCAGCCAACTGATCTACGGCTGAATAATTCGTCATGGTGCTTAAGCTGGTTCCACGATGGGCAAACCACCGTTAACCCAGTTATTGAAACCACCGCCGATGCTGCTCACGTTGGTGTAGCCCAATAATCGCAAGGTTGTCATTGCCATAGCGCCGCGATGCCCGATGGCACAATAAACAATTACAGGTGCGTCTTTGTCCACAGGCAATTGATCGATATTTTCCAGTAACGTCTTGAGGGGGATGTTGACCTGACCCTCAATATAGCCGTTGTCTATCAACTCTTGTTCGCCACGCACATCAATCAGGAAAGGTTGAGGTTCTTCACCCAGACTCTTCAGAGCATTGGTAGGCGAAACAGCATAGAAACCATCTGGCATGACGGTTAAAAATTCATCTACTGCATCGAAAAGCGCTTCGTCAAATTCCGGTGCAGACTCATCGATGATCGTTGGCTCGGCGGGTACTCCAGTTTCGACTGGCAGACCGGCGGCCTTCCAACCTGCAAATCCGCCAAAAATGCTTCTAACATTGGTGTAACCGAGCAGTTGTAGCACTTCAGTGGCAATACCGCCGCGATGGCCAACACCACAATAAATAATGATGGGTTGATCCTGAGCAGGGAGTTTGTCCAGGTTCTGTGTCAGCGTACGGATGGGGATGAGTACTGCCCCAGCGATGTAACCACCCTCACCAATATCCGCTTCATCACGCACATCAATCAAGAAGGGGGGCGTATCACCATTGAGTTCGATAAGCGCGTTTTCTGGCTTTACACCATAGAAGCCTTCAGGAAGATTCTCTAAGTAGTCGACCAAAACTGGCTGAATATCAAAGGGTGCTACCACTTCTGGGGTAGCGGTGGGATCCTGTGCAAATACAGCCACTTGTGATGCGCCAAACAGCGCAAAAACAGCCAGTAGCGCGATCAACAGCGCAAAACGACTTCTATTTGATTTCATCATTTACTCCTTATTTTTCCTATCTTCTGAAGAAGATGGTGCAATTTTGCAGGTTCTTTAAATTATCTCGCGGGTATCAATTTGGAGTTAGTGAAGGATGTCACATTATAAACAGCGATTCTACATAGTGTCCAAATTAGTCTGGTGCGAAAATAGATTATTTTACGTGAGTGACACACTTCACGGTTGAGAACTGCTTTTCATTACCAGACAAAATGTAGAATATATTCGATAATCCAAATAAGCGAAGAAATGGAAGGTTGGATAACGATGGATGAACAATTAGTTCAGGAAATTGAGATGCTTTATGGTCAGGTCTGTCAGGCTCTGGGCGACCCAAAGCGGCTGCTTATTCTTTATGCACTCAGCCGGGGGCCACACTATGTAAACGAACTGGCAAAAGAACTCGACATCCCACAATCAACCGTTTCACGCCATCTGACTATCCTGCGTGAGCGTTCGTTGGTAGAGACCCGACGCGAAAGTGCCATTGTCTACTACTCTTTGGCCGATGATCGTATCATCCAGGCGCTTGATCTAATGCGCGGGATGCTGCGCGACCGCATGGTTCATAAAGCTGATTTATCTGAATTTCGAGCACTGAATAGTAGCCGTACGGCGAACTCGTAGCAGTTGAAAAATGGGACACTATTTCATCACCATCGAGTCACATCATAATGACCACACGAATTCCCTTTAAACTCGGCGAAATTATCGTTCCCTTACTGCTCTTTATGGGGTTCGGTTTGATGGTGGCCGGATTCATGCTTTTAAGCCAGAAACCTGTCTTTGAAATCACGCCGACTCGTACCGGGCAGGTGGAGCGCTGCCTGACCTGCCACAACGGCATTGAACCGATTAGCGCATCGCATCCAACCGAGGAATTCGGCTGCATCTCCTGTCATGGTGGCGATGGCCTTGCCCTGGATTCGGATGCTGCTCACACCGATATGGTACGCAATCCCGCCGCGCTGGATGTCGCCCAACAGTATTGTGGCGAGTGTCATTCCGCCCAGGTTTATCTGGTTCAACACAGCATCATGACAACCTACTCAGGGGCAATCAGTCTGGTTCGCCGCGCTTTTGGCTTACAACCGGATGGAACCGCGCAATACGCTGTCCACGAGGTGGGCGACCTGCAAGCCTTCCTGCCTACATCAACAGACCCGCAGGCAGTTCAGGACTTTGCAACGAACTGCCTGACCTGCCATATTGATGCCGAACCGCAGCAAGCCGATTATTATCATCGCAGTACGGGCTGTTCAAGCTGCCATGTTTTATACAACGAAGAAGGCCTTTACCAAGGCGGCGATCCAGCAATCCCAAAGGATGTAGCCGGATACCCGCAACAGCACACCTTTACGACAGCTATTCCTTACACACAATGTAACCACTGCCATAACCGGGGCAATTACGATCTTCGCACGATGACATTTGTTCCACGCCCGGATATTCCCCCTGATGAGCCGCTATCGGGTGATCTCAAGAGAGTACACGACTATTATCAACCCATTGGCAGTTTCACCCGCTGTGAATGGGAGTTGGATTGTATTGATTGTCACACTTCACTCGAAATTATGGGGGATGGCGTGCTGCATAACAATCGTTCAGAAGCCCAATATACCCAGTGCTTAACTTGTCATGGCACTCTCACCTCTGCACCGCTGGAACAGATCGTTCAATTCGAAAATGAAGTGGCAATGACGCGCGCCAACCTGAATCCCCTCGTGAATTTGCGAGTGGGCGATACCATCCTGGTCACCAACCGCAGTGAACCACTTTACAACATTCGCAAGGTAGGCGACCAATGGGTATTGACCGGCAAAGCAACCGGAACAACCTACAATTTACCGCTGGCACAGGGATCAACCTGTCAACAAAATCCTGAGGAACAGGCCAGCAGCTATTGTCATGAATGTCATACCTATGATCGCGGAGTTGCGACACCATGAATCGTCGCACCTTTCTCAGTACACCATTTGATGTCGAATCCCCGCCGAAAACAAAAGCGGAGAAACACGATATACCCATCATTACGAAGCCAACGGCAGGTTATCCACGCGAACATGTGCGACATACATGGGTGCTTGTTGAAGATGTTCACGCATGGTTATGTCGTGATGATCTGGGGTTCTATGCGGTGGATGCCATGTGCCCACATCTGGGTGGGATGATACGGCCTGCCGATAAAATATTTGAATGTCCATGCCATTGCAGCACGTTCGCGGTCAGCGGCCAACTTATGTCCGGCCCAGCGCGGCGTCAACTCCATTTTTTGCGGGTTGATCTGGATTCCAGCGGCAAACTGGTTATCCAGCGCGATCAGGTTGTGTCGCCGGATGATCGCTTCATTGCGTAAGGAATTGATGATGACCGATTTGCACATATTTCTTGAACAGGCATTGACACTGCACAACCATCTCTGTCCAAGACAGATATTGGGTATTCGCGCAGGCCTGTATGCCGCCGAACTCCTCGCTCTGGAACTGCCCCAAACGGACAAACGCCTTTACACCTTCATTGAAACTGATGGCTGTTTTGCTGATGGTGTAGCGGTAGCCACTGGATGCTGGCTTGGTCACCGCACCATGCGGTTAATGGATTATGGTAAAGTCGCAGCTACTTTCGTTGATACGCAGACAGAACGCGCCATTCGCATCTGGCCCCACCCTAAAGCCCGTCAGCAGGCCATTTGCTGTATACCAAATGCTCAGAGTCGCTGGCACGCCCAGCTTGAAGCCTATCAGATCATGCCAATCAGCGAACTCCTGTGCGCGACAGAAGTGCATTTAAATGTGTCGATGCAGGCATTAATCAGCAGACCCGGTGTACGGGAAAAGTGCGCCATCTGTGGCGAAGAAATCCTCAACGAGCGTGAAACAATAGTCAATGGGCAAACGCTGTGTCGTTCCTGCGCGGACGGCGGCTACTATCAGATCGTCGAGTCACTAATCACAGCGAAGCAAGACTGAAACATCGATGAGGGTGTGTTACGTCAACATGATCGTAAGCTGGAGACTGCTGCGGCCAAGCTGAACAACTGTCAGCCAAGATGCAGGAATAATTAAAGACCCGATGAGCACAATAGCTGTCATCGGGTCTTGATCTCATACCCACATCGAAAAAAGCTTCTTATTTCAAGCTGGGTGCGTACCGCGTTCCTGAACTATGGGTTGATCGTCAAGGTGTTTGGCCTCTGCTGCTCGTTCCGTATAAGCAATGGTTTCTTCATAAACCGGGAAGTAACGGGCAATCAGGCTGTAGACCATCACCACCCCCGCCAAGACACCCAATATAATCGCAATCTCCATCCAATGGGGTGTATAAAATTGCCCGGAAACGGGTTTCATGCCAAACCATGTCACATCAAAACGATTCAGAACAGCACCTCCCATGATGAGAAACGTCCCAAACAGGGCTGCAGTGCGGCTGTAACGTACTTGCTTAAAAGCAAACAGGATGATCGGAATGACAGCCCCAACGATGATCTCTGTCCAGAACAGGAATGTGTAGATACCGCCCTCAAAAAGCAAGTTCAGTTCGCCAGCAATCAACAATTCGCCAAACTTCAGAACGAGATAGAAACCAAGAATCCAGGGCAAGAACCAAGCCAGTTTGGCAATGGTTTTTGTTTTGAGACTGCGTCCAAAAAGCCAATAACTGATACTTGCTCCAGCAATAACCAGCGATATGCCAGAAGCCAGAGAACTCACCAGGAAAAAGACGGGCAGCAGCATCGAGTGCCATAACTGATGCAAACGCGGAGACATGATGACGAACATTGTACCCAATGAGGACTGATGCATTGTAGAGAGGGTGACGCCGACGATCACAATCGGAACCGTGTATTTCTTTATGGTCGGCAGCAGCCACTTCCACCGGGAGTTCTCTAACAGAACCGGACTGAGTTCGTACAAGAGAATTAAGGAATAGGCGGCAATACACCAACTCACTTCAAGCAACGCGGAACTGACATTGGGATGCAGGAACACATTGTAAAAACGATCCCAGCGTCCGAGGTCGAATAGCAGGATCACCAATACCGAACCGTATCCCAGCAGACCAGCCAGCACAGTGGGGCGTGTGGCGACATGGAGATCTTCAAAGTGTAAAACATACACCAACGCTGCCAGCGTGAACGCTCCACCTGAAAGCGCAACTGTTGACAGGTCAAAACTAATCCAGATGCCCCAGGGAAAGTCTTTGCTGAGATTGGTGGTAACACCCAGCCCCGCATAAAAACGGTAGATCCCTACTCCAAGCCCAAATACCGTAATGGCCGCTAACACATAGATAAACTTTGGCAAGGTTCGCATTTCATGCAGTAGTTTTTGAAGCATGGTTATTTCTCTTCCGCCACAGGTTGAATGGCTTTCTCTTTTTCAGCTTCCAGCCGTTCTTTTGCGGCTTCTTCCTTGAGGTGTTTGATCGTCAGATAAGCACCGGACAATCCCACCAGCATCATGCCTGCCACCATCGGTGTGCCTTCAGTGACCAGCCGATTGGAGAAAGCGGGTGATGTCGTTCCAGCAATCGGGAAACCTAATTCTTCGAACGGCACTGGAGATATGTAAAGTGTGGCTGTGCCACCATTTTCTTCTTCGCCATAAACATGTTGGACATATTTGTCTGGTTGTTCATTGATGCGCTGGTGGGCTTCGGCCAACATATCCTCGTACTTGCCAAACTTGATCGCTCCTGTCGGGCAGGTTGCGGCACAAGCAGGCTGCTGTCCTTCATTCAGCCGTGCAAAACACATGTCGCACTTCACAACCAGCGGCAACTGCTGATCCCATTCATAGTTAGGAACATCAAAAGGACAGGCATACATACAATAACGGCAGCCAATACAGATTTCGCTATCGTAGACAACAATTCCCTCTTCGTTTCTCGTCAATGCACTTACTGTACAAGCCGAAACACACGATGGGTCTTTGCAATGCATACAGTGATAGGGAGCTGTAAAACGCTTCAGATCAGGGAAAGTGCCTGTGACGCCCGTTTCCTTAATCCAGATACGGGTGCTTTCCATCGATACATTGTTCTCAACGCTGCACGCTACCATGCAGGTACGACAATCAATACAATATGAGACATCAATCAGGAAACCGTAGCGAGGGGGAGTGGAATGTTCGGTCATGAGGTTACACCTTTCTCACGGTTACAAATGTCTGACTGAGTGCCTGACCACCACTGGCTGGATCGGTATAGGTTACATGTAAGACCGAGTCACTTGCACCAACCCCAAAGGCTGTAGTCAAACCCTTTGACAGATGACCATAACCCGGTGTCAAATAAACACAATCGGGTCGAATGGCAGGGGTCGCCTTCAGACGAATGTGAACTTTCCCCACTTCACTAACCACCTCTACCCAATCACCATCCTCAAGCCCTCGATCTGACGCCACATCGATATTCATCCACAGGCCGGGTTCATCTGAATACTTGTGCAAAAGCTGGTTGTTTTGGGTGGCAAACTGGGTAGACTGCGCTACTTTGCCGGTCAGCAAATAGAATTGCCCCGTCGGCGGTTGAGGCGGTTCTTCCCAGACAGGAATACCAGGGAAACCAACTTTTGCCAGTGTATCCGAGTACAATTCAATTTTGCCGCTGGGCGTATTCCAGGTATAACTGGGTGCTTCTTCCGCAGCGGGAAGTTCTACATAACCTTTGGCTTTTATATCTTCCAGACGAACATCGAGCGGAGCCAACTGCTGGCGGATGTAATCTTCCTCATCTTTGTACTGGAAGTAATCGCCCAGTCCAAGACGCTCGCCCAACTGCTTGTAAATCCACAATGCGGATTTAGCATCCCCTTGTGGTTCGATTACAGGCTGACGCAGGAATATTTTGTCGCCTAAAGGCACAACTGGATCATACCGTTCCAGATAAGAAGCTTCAGGAAGCACCACATCCGAGAACCAGGCAGTATCGTTCAAGAAGATGTCTACTGTGGCGATGAAGTCCATTTTCTCGAATGCCTGTAAGGTTTTGGTACGATCCGGCAAAGACATCACCGGATTCTGGCGGGCGATGAACCATCCATGTGCCTGATAAGGTTGCCCTGTGATGATGTTGTCACGCAGTTCCTGAAAGACACCAATTTTAAGCGGCACAACCGGATACTTGTTTGGAACACCATCCAGCCGCAAGGCCGAGACACGCGGATAAGCTGGCTGAGGCGGTTTTCCTAAAGCACCACTTGATTCACCGCCAGAGGCTTTCAGCGTAACATTCCAATTACCAACAAGGGCATTCAGAATAGTAATGGCACGTTGGGTCTGAAATGAGTTGACAAAATTGGATGTTCGCCAGCCATTGTGAGCCAGTGCATGTGGGGCAGCAGCGGCGAATTCCTGCGCGATACGCCGGATGGTCTCAGCGGAAATTTCGGTAAGAGGCGCGGCCCATTCGGGCGTATAGGCCTGAACTTCCTGCACCAATTGGTCAAATCCGACTGTGTAATTTTCTACGAAGGAATGATCGTAGAGTTCTTCGCCGATGATGACGTTTAAGAGTGCCAGATGAAAGGCCAAATCCGTTCCGGGCTTGATCGGCAGCCATTCGGTCGCCTTAGCGGCGGTTTTGGTGAAGCGTGGATCAAGGTAAATAACCTTAACGCCGCGCTGGATGGCATCGCTCAAATCACCCGTTTCGGAGGTCGAGACAGCCTCCATTAAGTTACGTCCTGTCAGGATGATGTATTGGAGTTTGTCATCATAGATGCGTCCGGGTTCTTCCATGCCGTAGGTCATCAGATTGGCGACAATCATGGCATTGAAGCACAGACTGCGCTGTGTGCCATAGTTGGGTGAACCGTAAGCATAGAGCAGGTTTTCAAACTGTACCTGGCTCAGGTTATGCGTTGATGAAAAGACCATCGCCTCCGGCCCATAGGTGTTTTTGATTTCCAGCATTTTGCTGGCCGTCAAATCCAGCGCCTCTTCCCACGAGGCTTTGCGGAACCGCCCTTCCCCACGTTTTCCTACCCGGATAAGTGGCGTCAGAACACGATCAGGATCATAGGTGTTCATCAACCCCGATTGACCGCGCACACACAGATGGCCTCTGGAATGTGGATGGTCGGGATTGCCATCCAACTTGACGACACGACCATTTTTGACTTTGGCGATCAGACCACAGCGCCAAACACACATCTCGCACATGCTGGGGATGTAGCCATCGCCCGAAACATTTAACAAACCTGCTTCTTGAGCAGCCTGCGCTACCATTGGTGGAATCAACTGCCCAACGGCAAAGGCTCCGGCAGTGGTTGCGCTTATTTTGAGAAAATCACGTCTTGATAAGTTGTTTATCATAAGAGTCTCCAGTCTTCATGGCTCACAATTGAAACACGTCAACTATTGAAAACTGGCTATCCTTCTTTGTTCCTGCGTTGCAACCCTGCACGATCAATGAGATAAAACAGGAATACGGAGAGCAGCGCAAAAAAGAGAACCGTCAGGAAAGGACTGAGATTCCATACATCAGGGAGTACGATATTGCCGATATTAGCGATAGCGGAAATGACCGGGAAAATATGCTGGTAGGTCAGACCATAGATCACCGCACCAACAAGAAAGCCCAGCAAGCCGGGGATTAGATAGTCCAGCTTTCCTTCGCCACTGCCAGCAGCACAGGTGCCGGGGCAATAACCGCTAAGTGCCATGCCTACACCAAAAATCAGGCCACCGATAATATTTCCGACCACATAAGTGGCAGGAACATTGGGGAAAGTGACCAGCCCTAACCCACGCAGGATGTACAGACCACTCATAGAAACAATCAGGGCGGTCATCATGAACTTGAGCACGGCCATATCGGTGAAGCGGAAAACGTTGACGATTTTGTGGTATTTGGTCAGTCCGGCTTTGTTCAGTGAAAAACCGAAGAAAACGCCTAAGATCAAGGCAATCACATAGGTATTCATTTTAATATCTCCGACGATAGATAATCAGCGCGGTGACAATGCCGGAAGCGAACATTCCCGCGATGAACAGGAAAGCTGAGGGAGCCAACAGCATCCCCCCCGAAATCGCCAAACCGCTGGTGCATCCACCAGCGATACCAGCAGCATATTCAAGGATGATTGCCCCTACGAAGGCGAGTGACCAGCGTTTCCAAGTCTGCGCCCCAAAGACACTTTTCCATTGTTCATCGCTGTTAGCGGCATCTTTTTTACCCCATTTGAGCGTACCGCTGGTGGCTGCACCGAGCATACCGCCGAAGAAAATACCAATGAGCAGTACCACACTCCATGTGATTTCGGGCGGCATGATGAAGTTGAAATACACATTGTCGAATAAATCCGGGGCAACCATTTTGCCGATGAGACCAGCAATGTTCTCAAAAGCCCCCGATGCACCGAGCAAGCTGTTGCTTAACCAAACAGCCAGCACACCGACAACACCCAGTAGAATTCCGGCAATATAAGGTGACCACTCGTCCTTGCGAATGTAGTTTATGATTTGCTTCATGGTTTACGTTCCTCAGACTCGTCATCTGACGCAAGTGTGTTGATGAGATTTAGCACTTTATCGGTTTTCCCAGGATTGTTCAGGAGATTCTTCAAGGCTCTTCGTGTTTGGGATTTCAGTCGGGCTATCGCAGGCAGCATTTCCACGATCTCGGTTTCGTATGCCCCTTCTACCGTCCTCATTTCACTGGATGGCAGTCTCAGCCGCAGTTCATTAAAAATGACAAAACCGCCCCCACCGACAACGACCAAACCAATCAACCCAACGAGTGCTATATTGCCCCAATTAACCGGGCGTTCTCCAAGTACGATTTCGTTATAGCGCTGCACATAATCAACAACATTCGGATCGTTAACCACGATTTCATTGTTGACGGGGATGCTGACCGAAGATTGTGGTGTGGGTTCTATAATGGGTGACTGCGGGGTGGGTTGCACGGGACTATTGGCAGGCAAACTCGTGGGAACAATTGGAACAGGGGTACTTTCACCACTTCCAAGTTCGACATTCAGAATTGTCGCATAAACTTGTGCCCGCTCCATCAGATCATCTGCATGGCACAATTGGCAAGCGGACTCAATATCGGAAAGGGGTGGAACCATACCAGTATGAGCAGCAACCGCATCAGTGGCCTGTTCATTGCCTGCATGACAGAAAATGCAAAAATCACCAAAGGCATGGGATTCGTGCCAACCTGTGCCGTCGTTATTGACAGGCATTTCTGCCTGGACTTCATGACAGCTTTTGCAAGACGAGGCTTGTGAACCGCATTGAGCAACAGCAGGATGCGCTTTCACAGCTTGAGGCGCTGGTACCAAGAGAATCACCCCGACCATCACCAGAAAACAGCCGGAAATCAAAAGAGACCATATCATTTTATGTCGCATATATTTCTCCTCGAAAGAAGCCTATGCGGACAAAATTACCAATCAGGTATCGACCTGCTCGATTAGACTAGCCCGATAGGTAATTCGGTCACGCATCAAAGACCTGAGTATGTCGAGCGCCTGAATCAGGCGTTTGTCGACCAGATGGTACTGGACGTTCGTTCCTTGCCGGTTTCCGATAACCAAGCCGCGATCCCTCAAAATCTTGAGATGACGCGATACAGACGGTTGCGGAATTTGTAATTCAGCAGCCAATTCGCCCACGTTACAGGGTTTTTCATCCAGCGTGTATAAAATCAGAATGCGCGTTGGGTCAGCGAATGCAGAACAAAGATCAGCTTCCATCTGCGATATTTCTTGAGCAAGAGTTTGCGAAATCATATATTCACCTTCTTAAAAATTAAGAGGATCGGCTGTGCTTGAATCGTTGAATAGAGATGGGAAGCATATGCTGAATGCCAAAGGAGGGTAATGGGTGAGAAATATCGCTTGGTGTTCAACGATCAGAAGCACAATAACGTGTGCATCCTCTATATGTGAATAAACGCATATACCTACATTCATATGCTAACCGGGCAAATGTAATGCAGGTAGTACCCTGCGTCATGTAGTACAAGTGCATTTTGTCACAAGCAATTCAAATTGTGAGCGTTAGCAGTGGGCAGAAAGGGGAAATGCAAAAACACTCAAAGGTTCAAGAGAATTTCACCGTTGAGTGAGAAAGGATGACTTCGCAAGTTGTCTGCTATGAAAGGCAATCAGGCTTGTATGTTCATTAAAACTGCTGCTTGAGCCAATAGTGGCGGTAGGCTGCGGTTTCGCTCAGCAAGGTTTTGAGGCGGTCGGCATAGCGGGTATCTTTCGCCGGGGATGGATTGGCCGTGAGTTGGTACATATCTTCGGAAAGTGGTTCGGCAGTGAGTTCGGTATTGCTGGTAATCCACTTTAAACAGATGTGGATGGTTTGCTCGGTTTGGGCGGTTAAGCCTGCAAGTTCGCTGGCGCTGACTGTTCCACCTTTGTGCTGGAGAGCGTATTTGAGCATTCCGGCGAGATGGGTGAGCAGGGCTTGAGGATTATCCAACGCGGGACGTTCGCCAAATAAAACGAGCGTTCCGGGCTGAACGATGTTGAGCGCCGAATGCCACACCAGCGGATCAGGCGGGGGCGACCAGACGACCAGCGTTTGGGCGGGGCGCAGGTGATAACGGTCAACACTTCCTGATTGGGACGGGGCATCGCGCCAGATGAGAACATCGGTTTGGGATTGCAGGATTTCCGGCAGGACGGCCTGCGGATTCGGGTGCTGGCGGTAATCCAGAATGGTGTAGGTGGAAACATCCGCACCGAGCGCGACTGCCCCACCTTCGACCGGGCGGGCGTCTAACCATTCGATCAGGGCTTCGCGCTTGCCGCCGAATACATTGGGGCGGACGGTGTAGGCGAGATCGAATTTGCCTTCGGGGACGGAATCGACATCGCCAAACCACCAGATGACGCGCTGCTCGTTCCCTGTATCATCAGCAATTTTGAGGGCGAGATGATCGCCACGACTGCCCAACGTGCGGCGGCTTTTGACATGCACATTTCGCGTTGCTAAAGCCAGCGGTGGGTTGCCGTTGCCGAAGGGGGCGAGGCGGGCGATGTCTTCGGCAAAGGGAAGGTCGATTTGGGAGAGGGGCAAGTAAGCATCAATGGGTAGCTGGGGCTGAACTTCGGCTGTACCGAGCGATTCGCGGACGACGCCGGAGACGCCACGCCGGAATTCAAAGAGATTTTCGGCAAAGAGGCTTAGGCCAGCGGCCATGCTATGACCGCCGTAGGTTTTGAGCAAGGCCGACTGCGACCGGATGACTTCGATGATGTTGCAGCCCGCGACGGAACGCGCCGAGCCATTCACCAGACCATCATTTTCGGATAACACGATGACCGGGCAGGCGTAATCCTCGACCAAGCGGCTGGCGACGATGCCGACCACGCCCGTATGCCAGCCCACGCCAGAAACCACCAGCGCAGCGTATTTCAACAGGGCGGGGTCATCTTTAATTTTTTGCTGGGCGGCTTCATAGACCTGACGGGTGAGGAAGCGGCGTTTTTGATTCAGCCCTTCTAACTCGTTGACGCGCTCGGTGATGACGGCTTTATCGGCTGTAGTGAGCAGTTCGACGGCGGGGTTGGCATCCGCGAGGCGACCGAGGGCGTTCAGGCGCGGGGCGAGGCCGAAGCCGATGTCACTTTCGGTCAGATCAACCGGGGTGATTTCGGCACGTTCGAGGATGGCAAGCAGGCCGGGGCGGGGATTGTTCCGCAGGATTTCGAGGCCGCGCTGCAACCAATAACGAGTGTCATCGACCTGTACCATCACATCCGCCACGATGCCGACAGCGACGAGATCGAGCAGGTGATCGCTGGATTTTGTGCCGTAGAGGGCGCGGACGAGTTGATAAGCTGTGCCGACGCCGGGGAGTTCACGCAAGGGATGACCCGCTGGCAGGCGCATGGGGTTGATGACGGCTTCGGCTTTGGGCAGGGTTTCCGGCAGGGCGTGATGATCGGTAATCAACACATCGACAAAGCGTGAGTGAGCATATTCTACGGCGGGATGGGCGGTGATGCCAGTATCGCAGGTGAGCAGCAGGTCGATGCCACCATCAAGCAGGGTTTTGAGGGTAGGTAAATGGACACCATGCCCTTCGCTGAAGCGGTTGGGGATGTGATGGGTCACTTTCGCGCCGAGGTCACGCAGGGCGGAAACCAAGAGGGCGGTAGAGGTTTGCCCATCAACATCAAAATCACCCCAAACGAGGATGGTTTCGCGGTTTTGGATGGCTTTCCGCAGGCGGGCGACGGCCTGTTCTATATCGGGTAGCTCATCAGGCGGGGCGGGTGTATAGGCTTCGGGTGAAAGAAAGCGGCGGGCGGCTTCCGGTGTTTCAAACCCCTGCCGCATGAGGCGTTCGGCGACGACGGGATGCCCACCGACGGCTTGTTTTAGCGCGTCGGGCACGTAGGTGGGGAGGGGGTCGAGCCAAGTTTTCATGGTGGAGCTACCAGTTGCCAGTTACCAGTTGCCAGAAAATACGGGAAAGTGCTTAGGTTTACCCCACCCCAACCCTCCCCGCACGCAGGGAGGGAGTCTGACCGCTTGTGTGCGATGATTCGCAAATTTCGCAA
>JAIOHM010000094.1 GCA_019912965.1 Anaerolineae bacterium | reverse complement strand
GGTTGGGCAAGTATCGTCGGCTTAGTAAAGATTATGAAGCCTTGCCCACCGTCAGCGAGACTTGGATTTATGTTGCAATGGTAGATCGAATGCTTCACCACCTTAGTCCATAATTTTATCTGTTACAACTACTCTCTTAGCTTTCAGCAATCAAGAAAAGAGCATGTTGCAATACTCAACAAATGGAATATGATTAGTGGAGTATAGATATGATTTAGTGAGGGATGATTGTGCTGAAATATGTTTTGCTGGGGGCGTTGAGTTATCAGCCACTGACGGGTTATCAGCTTAAGCAGTTTGTGGATCAGTCGGCAAAGCATTTCTGGTTCGCACAGACGAGCCAGATTTACCGAACGCTGGATAGTTTAGAAAAGGATGATTTACTGCATTCCGAAATTCAGGAACAACAGGAACGCCCCGACCGCCGCTTGTATTCGATCACATCAACGGGGCGGCAGGATTTGATGGACTGGTTAGTGCAGCCGATGACGGAGATTGAGCCGACCAAAGATTCGCTGCTGGTACGGCTGTTTTTTTCGGCACAGGTGGATAAAGAAACGGTGCTGATGCAACTGCGATTACAGCGGTCTTTGCACCAACAGCAGTTGAATTTGTTCCGCACTGAAATTGTGGAGCAGATTAGGGCGGGGATGGAACGCCGACCGGATATGAAACGGGATGGTTTGCTTTGGGATTGTGCGCGACGGCAGGGCGAATTGATGGAAGAAAGTTATATCCAGTGGTTGGATGAAACGATTGCACGGATTGAGGCGGAGTTTTAAGGAACTGATGATGAAATTGAGTGATTTGTTCGCGGAGTCGATTGCGCCACAGTTCAAAGGGGTAATTAACTGTTCGCAATACCTGACGATGCGCGATAGCACGCTGATTGCGATTGATGTGATGTTGCCAGCAGGATTGGCAGAAGGGGCGCGCATTCCGGTCATCATGATTATGGCGCGGTATTGGCGGAGCATGGAACTGCGCGTACCTGACCAACCGAATAAGGCGTGGATTGGGCCGCGTGAGCCGATTGCGGATTATCTGATTCCGCGCGGGTTCGGGATTGTAGTGGTCGATG
The DNA here is from genome assembly GCA_019912965.1 of Anaerolineae bacterium. Taxonomy (GTDB): domain Bacteria; phylum Chloroflexota; class Anaerolineae; order Aggregatilineales; family Phototrophicaceae; genus CFX2. The sequence continues at coordinate 87,168 of JAIOHM010000094.1, read as the reverse complement.
GACGTGGCACAGGGGCTTCCAGCGGGGTGAGCCGCCATCCATGGACGCCAGAAGAATTGGCCGATTATGGCGAAGTGGCGGCATGGGCAGCAGCACAGGAATGGTGCAACGGCAATATTGGGGCGGTGGGGATTTCTTATGAAGGATCAACTGCACAATATTTACTGGCATCCGGCGTGAAGGGGGTCAAGAGCGCCGTACCCATGGAATATGAATTCGATGTGTATACGGATGTGGCGCTGCCTGGTGGCATCTTCAATCAAGCATTCATCAACCTGTGGAGCGAAAGCAACAAGCGGCTGGATAACAATCTGACAAGCAGTCTGTTTCCGTGGACGGCGAGGTTGTTCGTGAAGGGCGTCCGTCCGGTAGATGGTGACCGTAAATTGCGGGTGCTGCTGAAGCAGGCGATCTATGAGCATCAGGCGAATACGGATGTTTACGAGGCGATGCGGCACATTACCTGCCGGAATGATGCGTTCGGGTCTACCGGGGCAACGCTGGATGATTTTAGCGTGTTCACCCATCGGGAGGCGATTGAGTCTTCCGGCGGAGCGATGTTCGTATGGGGAAGCTGGTTGGATGCGACGACTGCCGATACGGTTATCCGCAGTTTTAACACCCTGAGCAATCCGCAGATTGGGGTTGTCGGTGCGTGGAAACATGAGATGACAGCGCATGGCAGTCCGTACCAGAAGCCAAAAGGCAAGCCGAATCCACTTCAGGAACAGCAGTGGGCAGCAGTGGCGCGATTCTTTGAGCAGACGCTTAAGCATGAGCAACCACCGCAGAGCAAAACATTGTTTTATTACACGCTGGGGGCGGAAGTGTGGAAGCAGACAGATCAATTCCCTCTGCCGAATACGGATATGCAAACATGGTATTTTCAGGCGGAACAGGGTTTAGCACCACAATCACCTGCCGTTGAGGCCGGGGTTGATCGCTACAAAGTGGATTTTGATGCAACGACCGGATTGACCAACCGCTGGCATACACAGATGGCAAGACCGCTGGTTTATCCTGACCGGTCTAGAGCTGATGAATGTTTGCTAACCTATACCTCTGCGCTGCTGGAACGGGATATGGAAATAACGGGTTATCCAGTGGCGACACTGTACGTTTCATCGAGTGAGGACGACGGCGCGTTCTTCGTCTATCTGGAAGATGTGGATGAAAAAGGTGCTGTGCGATACATCACCGAAGGTCAGCTTCGAGGAATTCATCGGCAGTTATCGCAGGAATCCACACCGTATTGGATGGGTATGCCCTACCGGACATTTAAACAGGCTGATTTGTGTCCATTGCCGCGTGGCGAAATGGTCGAACTCACGTTTGGATTACAGCCGACTTCAGTCTTGATCCGGCGTGGACATCGGATTCGGGTGGCCATCGCTGGGGCGGACAAGGATACTTTCGCGCGGATTCCTGAACGGGGCACACCTAAGCTAGAGATTTCCAGAAATCACCAGATGGCCTCATGTATTCGGCTGCCTGTTGTTTTGTAATGGTTGATGAACAGGGTGGCTCTGTTATGGGCCACCCTTTAAATTCAAGGGAAATTACTGGACAAAGTGCCCCTGAACTTTAGCTTTAATCTGGGGTTCCGTGAGCTTATCGACGCTTTCGACGGCCACAATGCGTTCGCCGAGGTCTGCATTTTCGAGGCGTTTTTTTAATTCGGTCTTGGCCTCGCCGGGGCCAAAGATCAAAATGTTGTCAGCATCGCGTAAATGATCGATGACCTCCTGATAGTAGTGATTGAGATGATTGAGATATTCATTTTCGCGCTTGTCTTCCGCCATAATCTGACGCGGGCCATAGGGACTCTTGGAACGCGTGCCGCCCGCATTGCGAACGCGCTTTCGCAGATTTGAAGGTATGCGCTGCAAGCTGGCTTCCCCCTCATTCAGGGTGACTATGACGGCACTGCGGCGGTCAATCCACAAACCAATTTGCTTCTTCATGCACAACTCCTTTCCTTCTTAGACGCATCTACAGTGTACTACAGGCATGTATGAAATGTCTTATCGCCATTAAAGCACAGCAGACATTCCGAGGAATGCGGCAAAGGATTGGGCGGCGGCGGCGAAGGCTTGCATTTCGGCATCGGTTAGGGACGTGAAGGGCATAGGCGTGAAACTGACTGCCCCTTTTTTGACAGTGCGTTTCCAGATGCCGACGATGCGACCATCGCTGACAATTGTTGGCTGAAAAACGCCGTTGCCGCCGGGGCAGACCCGTTGAGCATACTGCGGTTCGAGGACTGCCGAACGATCTCTATAACCGAGAACATATTCATCAAAACCGGGGAGCAGAAAAACCGGATGCGCTGGAAGAGTGGGCATTGAGGGAGGCATCCAATAGGTTTGCCCGTCAATGGTTTCTGAAATTAGAAAGGGCTTTACAGCTTCCAGCCCAGCCCTCGCATCTGTCATCAACAGCCCTGACCAGTCTGCAAAATTCTGTAATGTGGTTGGGCCACGACTGATGAAATACCGTTTGGCGAGTTCGGCTACGGCCTCGTTATGGGATAGGGATGGGACGGGTGGCAAGGCTTCCTCCAGCAGCATAAAGGTGGGATTGTTGCGTTCCATGATACCCTGACACAGCAGACCCGCGTATGAGGCACGCTGCAACAGATGGATTCCGCGCTGGGTTTGGGTGGCGATGCCATTGGATTCGAGAATGGCGAACAGTTCAGCACGGGTAAGGTGTTTGCCACCTTGCAAAGCATTCACCAACACAGTGTTACTGTGCGAGACAACTTCATCATCAATTTCCAGTTCACGGTAGCGGGCAGCAGCACCCGCAATTACGCGCTGGGCAACTAACTTGACCATCCAACGTACATCCACAGGGGCGACGAAATGGAGTGTGCCGCGCATGATCCATGTGCGGATGATGGCTTTATCGGCAATAGCTTTTTCAATTTGGGCATCAGTGCTGCCGGGTAAACGCAAGCCGACTGACCACTTCGCGCCGGGATAATCCTGCCCCTGCATCGCGCCCAACCACGTGACTACCTCCGCCGGATTCTGGAATGGGTGGTGCGAAATGCACTGATTGTACAGGCGATGGAGGGCGATGGTGGATATAGGCATAAACAGACTCCCGTTCAGGATATGAGTAAGGCTTTGAGGCCGAGAAAGTCGCCGTAAAGCTGGACGACTGCTGCGATGGCTTGATGTTCGGATTCGGTCAAGACTGTGAGCAGATTGGTTTCAACAGTTACTGTATCCTTCTTGAGGGTACGCCGCCACGCCCCAACCAGTTCACCATCAACCGCGATCACATGAGCAAAGATGCTGCTGAAACTTTCCATCAGATTTACGCCTGCCAGCCTGCTCACCAGTGCATCATGGTTCTTGAAGGCAATGGTATATTCATCGTAGTTAGGCAGCAAATAGGCGATTGGTTCGTCCTGTTTAGGGGTTGGATTGGCAGGCGCAAACCAAAACTCACCATCGTTAATCAGCTCGGACTTCAGCATATCCAGTCCGATTTTAGCGTCAGCCATCGTCAGCCCTGACCACCACGCAAAATCTTTAGCTGTCGATGGCCCGTGTCCGGTAAAGAAACGGCGGATGAGTTCGGCTAGGGCTTCGTCGCGAGTGAGGATTCTCGCGTTTGGCGCGCGTTCTTCCAACAGGGCATAGGTGAACTGTTTGCCCCGGCGTGGGCCGCTGCAAATCACCGCGTCCAATTCCGCATGATGGATGATGTACCCCAAACGTATCCCATCAGCCTCGATACCCACTTCTGCCAGCGCATCACCTAGTTCTTCACGGGTGAGATATTTGCCGCCCTGTAACGCATTGGCAAGCGCCTCATTACCCTGCTGAAGCAGATTTTCATCCAATTCAAGCTGGCGGTACATGTAGGCATTCAACTGGTGAACACGCGGGGCGGTAAGCATCAACAGCCAGCGAATATCGGCAGGGGCAACAAAATGCCATGTCGGGCGCATGACATGGGTTCGCAGGATTGAACCTTCGTTAAAAGCGGATTCAATATCCGCATCAACTGTGCCGGGTAAACGCTGCCCTAATGCCCATTTCGCGCCGAGGTAATCCTGCGCCTGCACCGCGCCGAACCATGCGACGACTTCCGCTGGGGTTTTGAAAGTATGGTGGGTAAGCTGTTGGGTATGGAGACGATGAGCAATGATGTTTGAGGGATGCATCAATCAACTCCTTTTAGCCGATTCACAAATTAGGCCATTGCCAGAAGCGTATACATTTGAATATAAATGAGGATTAGGACACTAGAAGCCCTAATTGGATCAGAAAATTAAAGCAAGTTGGTAAAGGACTCAAAAATGTATTCCCCGACGACCCGTTTGCTGACGATTTTGGAACTCTTGCAATCGTATAAGCGCATGAGTGGTTCGGAGATTGCGCGGCGATTGGAGGTGAATAAACGAACCGTGCGGCGGTATATGGTGATGCTGCAAGATATGGGGATTCCGATTGAGGCGGAACGCGGGCCGTATGGCAGTTATCAACTGGAACGCGGTTTTAAAATGCCGCCGCTGATGTTCACCGATGCGGAAGCTATCGCTCTCACTTTGGGCTTGCTGGCTATCCGCGAACTTCAATTTCCCGTAGATGTGGCCTCAGTTGAGGGCGCGCTGGCAAAAACCGAACGGGTGATGCCGGAACGGTTGTTTAATCAGGCTAGAGGTTTACAAGAAGCGATCAGTTTTTACGTGCGGCAGCCGCCCCGCCTGCTGCAAAATGATTTTATTGCACGGTTGAGCTTGGCTGTGCGTCAGGGGCAGCAGGTTCAACTGCGCTACCGCGCATGGAACGGTGATGAATCAGAACGCATATTTGACCCTTATGGGATTGTGTTCAACGATGGGTACTGGTACACGGCTGGTTACTGCCATTTACGGCACGATTTACGAACCTTCCGACTGGATCGGGTAACCGAACTGGAAATCAGCGATGGCAGTTTTGAACGGCCTACCGATTTCGATGTGATGGGACATGTGCTGCATTCGATCACTTCATTTTCGGGAGCCGATCAACTTGAAATCTTCCTCGAAACGACAATGGAATGCGCGCAGGAAATTTTTCCACCGATCTTAGGAAAGCTAGAAGAAACAGCGGAGGGCATTATCTTCCGGCGATCAGCGTCGCAGTTGGAATGGGTAGCCTATGTGCTGTTGAGCGTTGATTTTCCAGTACGGATTATACAGACGCAAGTACTCCGCGATTTGCTCGGCAGGATTAGTACGCGGGCGGCTCAGTTGGCGGGAAGCACATAGGGCATGATACATCTGCCCCTACAAGAAGCGCATTCCGTATTGAATTTTTCGGCAGTTATCTAATCCGCAAATCGGCACAGATCAGAGCAACGCTGGTGGTATTCCCGGATTCGTCAAAGGTCAGGGTGACGCAATCATCCACATAGGTGCATTGACATTTGAGGGCTTCCATCAACCAAATTCGGGCTAATTGTGTGCGTTCGATTAGGGCGTCCATTTCGGCTACTTTTTCGGTGGCTAGAGTCTGCCAACGAATGGAGGCGGGTGTGTCTTCCGAAAATCCGGTAAATAACACTTGCAGTTCGCCAATCCGAAAGCCCGCCCCACGCGCAAGCTGGATTAGCCCCAAACGCCGCAGAACGGTTGGGGCATAACGTCGCCTTCCATTCACCCGTTTAGGTGGTGGGATCAAACCAACACTTTCATAATAACGAATGGCGGATGTTTCTATCCCTGCTCGTTTGGCAACCTCGCCAATGGTGAGTTCTTTCATCGATTTTTGCCCTCTTGACTTCAAGTGCACTTTAAATTGTACACTGCCTTTCAAGCGTAAACCAACAGGAGAAAAGCCGTTGAACAAAAATGAACGCCTCCGAGGAATGGTGATGTTTGTGATCGCCTGTTTCACCAGTCCGTGCTGTACCCCGTTGATCGTTCCGTTAGTCATCACTTTGTTAGCTGGAACGCCTGCCGCTTTATGGATCAGCCAGTATTTTGGATGGGTGTACGGTGGGCTGACCCTCATCTCTATCGTCAGTTTTATGTTGGCGCTGCGCTGGATGCGCCAACACGCAACTGCTCGTCCATCCACGATTCGCTCATCAGATATTCCAGTCCTATCCACAGGAGAAAAAGTTCATGTCGAATAATCAAACCCCTGTAATCGCCTGCAATCCCAAAGCGATTGGTGCAGCCAACCGTGATGCTCATGCGGCGGTATCCAAGTCGATTTTTTCCTCCGACACGATAGTGGAAATCAAAGAACTGACGAATGGTTATGGATTCCGTTTGCCGATGGAAACGCCGATGCTCTACAAGGTGGTGGAATTCGTTGCCAATGAACGGTTGTGCTGCCCGTTTTTCACCTTCACACTGGTGGTCGGGGAACAGTTTTGGCTGGAACTCAGCGGTGGCGAAGGTGTGAAGAACATCATCGAGTCGGATATTTTGCAGATTATCCAGACAGGTAATTTCCCAACGATGGAAGCATTAGAAACGGTTTACGCGATCAAAACCGGTACTGCTGGAGGTTAATTTACCTGTTTTACCGCTGGATTCGAAGCATTTTTCGAACTGTACCCCCCAATCTCTGGGGGGCTTTTGCATTCAGATGAATCCGATAATCAGGTCTGGAAATGGGTGTACAATCACCTTATTGCTATGCGCCGGACGTATTCCGCCTTTCGGCTGATGTACAAGCGGCGCATTTTCGATCAAACTAGTGGGTGGTTGGCTGGGTGTGTTCCGCTTGGCGGAGCATGAGGGAGGACAGCATGGAAATCTTTATTCCGATTATTGCAGTGGTGTTGGTGGTGGGAGCGATTTTCGCCTTTGGCGGCATCGTTATCATCAGTGAGCGTCAAGTGGGTGTTGTGATTAAGCGATGGGCGTCAAAAGATTTGCCGCCAGATCGTTTAGTCGCGCTCAATGGCGAAGCAGGTTATCAGGCTTCGACACTTGCGCCGGGCGTTCACTTCGGCTATTTCCCCTGGTTTTACAGTGTGCGGCGCGTCCCGGTGACGGTGATTCCGCAAGGTGAAATCGGGCTGGTAGTGGCGGCAGATGGCTCGTCAATTCCGCCGGAGCGGATTCTCGGTAAAGTGGTGGACTGCGACAATTTTCAGGACGCACATAAATTCCTGACGAATGGTGGCGAAAAAGGACGCCAGTTGGGGATTCTGACGGCAGGCGCATACCGCATCAACACGGCGCTGTTCACGGTCATCACCTCGGCAGCAGCCAAACAGAATGGCATGGACACCGAAGAATTGATGGTGTACGAAATCGAACCGGATATGGTGGGCATTGTCACCACAATGGACGGCGCACCCATTGACGAAGGCGAGATCGCGGGGTTATATATCCCCAGCCACGACAACTTCCAGAACGCTCAAGCCTTTATCCAAACGGGTGGGCGGCGTGGGTTGCAGGAACAAATACTGCTTTCCGGTTCGTGGAATCTGAATCCCTGGTTTGTGCAGGTTGAGCAAGTCCCGATGACCGAAATTCCCATTGGTTATGTGGGCGTGGTCATTTCGTATGTGGGTAAAGCACATGTTGATGTTAGCGGTATGGACTTCAAACATGGCGATCTGGTGAATGTAGGGCATAAGGGTGTATGGGTGACGCCGCTGTACCCCGGCAAGCACCCGGTCAATACAAGGGTGATGAAGGTTGAACTGGTGCCGACCACCAACATCGTGCTGAACTGGTCACCACGCACTGAAATGCATAGCTATGACTCGACGCTTTCCAGTATCACTGTGAACTCGAAGGACGGCTTCACCTTTGAATTGGATGTATCGCAGATCATCCACGTTGGTGCATTGGAAGCCCCGAAAGTGATTTCGCGTATTGGCTCAGTGCAGAATATGGTTGACCATGTTTTGCAACCGATTGTGAGCAACTACTTCCGCAATGCAGCGCAAGCGTATACCGTGCTGGACTTTCTGAATGCCCGAAGCGAACGGCAGTCCGAAGCGACAGTACATGTCGGCAAGGCTATCCGCGCCTATGATGTCGAAGCTATCGACACGTTGATTGGCAAGATCATCCCACCGCCTGCGCTGATGCAAACGCTGACTGACCGCAAGATTGCCGAGGAACAGAACAAGACGTTCCAGGTGCAGCAGGAAGCGCAGACGCAGCGGCAGCAGTTGGTGCGCGCGACGGCATTGGCGGATATTCAGCAGGAAATGGTGCAATCCGAACAAGGCGTTGATATTGCTGAACTGGAAGCCCGGGCACAGATCAAGCAGGCAGAAGGTGAAGCTGAGTCGATCCGCCTGAAAGCGCAGGGTGAAGCCGAGGCTATCCGCGCGAAAGGTGAAGCACAGGCATCGGCCTACCGAGCGGGTGCGGAAGCAATGGGCGAACAGGGCTTTACAGCGGTTCAGCTTATGCAAATCATCGGTGATCAGAAAGTGCGGATTATTCCAGACATCGCGGTCAATGGCGGTGGGCAAAGCGGCGGCAGTGGTGTGGTGGATGCACTGTTGGGTGTGATGCTGCGGCAGGAAATGGCAAAGGCCAGTGCCGCGCAGAGCAATGGTGCAGCGGCAGCCGAAAAACCGTAAAACTACCCACCAAAACGCCAAGAAAGATGAGCAGGGTGCAGAATGTGCGCCCTGTTTTATTTCACGATGATGCGGAAGGTCAGATTGATACGGGCAGTAAGAGGCTGTTTGGTTTTGGGGATTTGGTGTTTCCAAAAGTGCTGTGTCGTTCCGGCCATGATGAGCAGACTGCCGGAAGTGAGTTCGACAGCGGCACGCAGATCAGGATTCTGTTTGTGCTTAAACTGGAAGGTTCGAGATGCGCCGAAGGTGACTGAAGCAATCACCGGATTTGTGCCGAGTTCGGGTTCGTCGTCGCTGTGCCACCCCATGCTGTCGCGTCCATCACGGTAGAGGTTAAGCAAAACGGAGTTAAAGGTGGCATCCGATGCGGCATCAACCCGGGATTTGATAGCTAGAAGGGTTTCCGTCCAAGCGAGGGGATGTGAGGTGAGGCCAGAGTAGCTATAGGACTTGCCTTCATCACCATACCACGCGGTGAGGCGGGGCATGGCAACTGGCTTGCCAAATATTTGAATCTGTTCTTGTTTCCAAGCGATGTTGGTCGTTAGATCAGCAAGCAGCGCCGAGCTTTCCTCTGGGCTGAAAAATGCCGGATAAAAACGAACATTGGCATCTGGCATGGAAAGCTGTTCAAAATCCATGCTCAGACTAGACTACGGCACTGACTCGTGCTGCCAGCAAACCGCGCACTTGATCCACAATTTCCCGCGGGAGGGAAGGCTTGGGCAAATAGGCATCCGCACGAATTGAATCCCGGAAAGAGGGTTTTTGCATCTTTAGGGAAGCACTGTGCATGATGGTTGGAATATGACGCATCAAGGGATCAGCTTTTAGACGGCGGCAAAGCTCGCTGCCGCGCAAACGGGGCATATCGTCATCCAGAATCACCAGATGGGGGCGAAACTTGCGAATCATCTCCAGCCCTTCGAGGCCATCGCCCGCCACAAGGGTTTGATAACCCGCGCGCTGCAAGACCAATTCCAGCAAGTTTTGAAAGCCTGATTCGTCATCCACAATCAAGACTGTGTACATAGGCCGTCTATCTCCCCTAAAAATATCTATTTGATGTCTGGGTGCGACCAACATCAAAATCGTAAAGAAATTGTATGGAATTGGGCATGTGTATTTAGTACCAGAGGGCGTTTGGAAGTTGTTACGAATGTAACGTAAAGGCTGTAATGAGCAACCGGCGACAGGTAAAAAATCAGGAGTCGAGTTTCAGAAAGGGAAGGGAAGGATTATAGGAAGCGGACGAATCGAGCTTATCGTCTACCAGAAGGGAAAATTTGCCGCGCATGAGGTAGATGATGAGCAGGAGAGCGATGCCAAATAAGCCGCCGAGCCGCACAAGCAATGCACCGAGAAAAGGCGTGGTAGCAAAAATGGTAAAGCCGATAACGGCGAGGCGGTCAATGAGTGCCAGCGGGCCGACTGTCCAGCGGCGAGTATCCAAAAAACCGCGCACGAAGCCATCGCGCAGGCTTTCGCGGCGACTTAGGCCATAGTGCTGTTGGGCATAACGAATGCGGCGAATGGTAATAACAATGGCGACAGGAAGGCGGGTCAAGGTACGGCAGAGGTAGAGATAAGCAGCAAAGATAATCAGGCTCAATGCAGCGGGAATCAGGGCGTTAGTATCGAAAGGCAAATCGCGTCCCAGCCCAGTGGTAGTCAGTGTGAGGGTAAGTGCGATGGCGATAAAGTTACGCATTTCATAATGAGAAGTTAATCGGAATGTTTAAGGGTTGGACGTGATGAACTGTTGGATGGCGGCGAAGTAATCAGCTACACCGTAGAGGAGCAAATCGTTATGACCTGCGCCGGTTACACGAAGGATGCGTTTGTTGTCGGCAGGTGAGACATCATAAAGCGCTTGTCCATTCTCGACCGGGATGAGGGTGTCGCGTTCGCCATGAATGACCAGCAGCGGTAAATGGACTTCACGCATTTTGGACTCGTTGCCAAAGACGCTGGGTACTTGTTTGAGGATGGCATCTGGGATCGCGAGGCGGCGAAACAACGAAGGCTCATGAGCAAAGCCGCTTTCGATTATCAGGCCTTTGAAAACACCGGGATTCTTGTGGGCAAGATGAACTGCCGGAGCAGAACCAAGCGAGCGCCCCATCACGAACAGCGATCTTTCTTTCCCGATGATCCCCGGCAGCGCGGTCAGCACAGCTTCAGCATCTGTGAGCAAGGTGCTGACTAACGGTTTGCCCGTACTCCATCCGTAACCGCGATAATCGACCACCATCAGCGCAGCGCCCACGCGATGAAAATCGCCAGCGAACATATCATAATCATCAGCAGTTTCACCGTTGCCATGAAAGTAGAGGATGACGGGTGAACCGGGCGTGAGTTCATAGAAGCGGTAGCCAAGCGCGAAGCCCCCAGCAACCGGGATTGTGCCGTCCTGCACATTAAGGAGTCTGCTCGTGCCGGGTTGGGCAGGGCGCGGGAAGAACAGGTTAGCGAGAATCAGCGGGTTGTCGAGCAGATTGGGTGACATCATATTCTGCTTCCTCATTGAACAGGGTTATTGTAGCGCATTATTCCGGTGATGCGCCGTCCTGACTTTCCAGATAGGCGATCAGGTCAGCGAGGTCTTGCAGCGTCAATCGTTCGCTAAAGTTGTTTGGCATTACATTGGTATAACCTTCGACCACATAATTTCCCGGCAGGACGATGCTTTCGATGAGGTAATGTTCCGGGGTGTAATCCGGCAGCAAGGGGTCGTGCAAGCGTTCGTCTAGTATACGGGTGTAAGTGCCCTCTGTAGGTGGCGCAACATTTGTGTCCGCGCTATGGCAGCCAGAGCAGCCCAGTTCTCCGTTATAAAGTACCTGCCCATTTATTGGGTCACCAAAAACCTCACCTAGTGTGCTCAAAATACGCTCGACATCCGTTCCAATGAAGCGGGTTGCAATGTCCGCTGGGATGTAGCCGCAGCTGAGGGCAAGTTCCTGATATGCAGCACCGACTTTGAACAGATTGTCCAGCGCCGCGCCGGGGTTAGATTCGGCATCAGAGTCGAATGATCCCAATGCCACTGCTAACTCCGCCTGTTTTTGCTGAAGTTCCAGCAGGTCGCAGGTCAGATCAACCGGACGCGGGGTAGGGCTGGGTTCGAGTGTAGGGGTGGGTGTGGTTTGAGCGGTGAGGGAAAAGAAGAGCAGCATTAACCACAGTGGTGCAGTGTAGGTCGACATTTGTAGAGAGAGAAGGTTTTTCAGTTTAGACATAGAAAATATCCTGATTTTGGAATGTAGGAGATGATTGCTCGGCCAAGATTCTCCTGCGATAGAAAAAGCCCCCGGTTGGAGGCCGAGGGCTTTAGGAATGGCGTGTACCGGGTAGACAAGGGATTTGAATCCCTTGTTTAGCAACATCCGGGATTACTGGTTCAGGGTTTCCAGATAGGCGATAATATCCGCCATATCCTGGTAGCTTAGGAGTTCCCCAAAGTTTTTCTGCATTGCATCGTTGAATGTCGGTACAATGTAGGCACTGGGCAGAACAATGCTCTGAACGAGATATTGTTCGGCTGTATAGCCCGCGAGTGCCGGATCATTCAGGCGGTCATTTTGAACACGGGTAAATGTACCGTTAAGCATAGGGCCAACGCCGTTGGCTTCTGGGCTGTGGCAACCTGTGCACGCCAAACGATTACCAAACTGTGTGCTCGCCAAACCATGATAGAGTTCATCACCACGTGCCGCATCTCCGGTGAATTCTGGCAAACGTGTCAGGATAGCCGCTACATCAGTACCGACTTGTTCCGGTAACATGCCACCACTTTGTTGCAACTGTTGAATTTGAAACAGCAAAGGAGCGGGGTCAGCCGGTTGAATAGCAAACTGTTTGACAGCAAAGAGGTCTTCGAGCGTCCATTCCTCGCCTTTATCCCAGTTTTCGATGTACGCCACCAGATATTCAAGCTGATCCATACGCATCGGGCCACCAGCAGTTTGTGACCACGCGGGCATAGCCTGTGGCCAGTAGTTGATGCTGACCGGACGACCATGAATTAAGGTTGTGAGAACGAATGAATCATGTGTGCCTGCCCATCCCAGATTTGCCAGGCGGGACGGCGATTGAGGGTTATACCCCGCATCAATAGCAGCCTGAACTGCCGGAGTACGTTGAGCGTTCAGGTCTTCAATTTGAGTATCAATGACCAAAATGCGGCTGTTGATTTCTGTTTTTCGTTCTTCAGGAGTACCCTGTGCAGCCGACTCGGCAGTTAAAGTGGTTCTTTCAGCTATCAACGTCGCTATCTGGCTGGTGATATCCGGGAAAAAGTCGTGGCCGAAGAACTGAGGGTTGTTTAACCCTGGTGCGCGTCCTGCCTTACCCCGGCCATCTTCGCCGTGACACGTAGCGCATTGAGAAGCGAACAGCGCCGCACCCTGTTCGATAGAACGGGCATGTTCCGCCTCTGTGAAGGCTTGCATACGACCGCCTTCGTTGATGGCCGCCCACCCCAAAAGAACCATAATGCCGAGAAAGGAAAGAATCCCGACGGTGATGCGGTTCTCGATTTTGCCGACTAACATGCGTTCTAACATCGGTGTTTATCCTAAGTAAGGTGTTATCTCATCATGGATAAGGGAGGTTTAAACCCTCCCTTACATCGTAAATTCAGGTATTAGTGCGCGAAGTAGGCTGCATCCTCATGGATGAAAACATGTGTCGAGCTTACCTGACGTTGTGGGTTGCCGTTGGCATCCAATTCGAGTACTGGATTGCCTTCGGCATCCATCACAGGGACTCCGTTTTCAGTTTTCACAACATCCCAGGTGATGATTAAATCAACACGCTTCAGATTGTGCTGGTTGGATGTAACAATAATCGCGCCCCAGGCATTTTGAAGTTCCGTGCCGTTACGTTCGATTTCATGCGCCAGGAATTGTAACTGATTGAGCAGTTCGGGCGCATCTGCCGGTATAGTCGAGAAATTAAGGTTGCCGGAAATCGGAAGATGCTGGAATTCCAGTTCGGCTTTTATTTCCTCGGCTAGTGGCACCAACTCGCCGCTCACATTTGGTACCATCTGCTGTTCGATTTCAGCATTAAATGCACTGACAACATTAGCTTCATCGCCTGCTTCAGCCTCGATCTGGCGGGTGGTATACATACCCGGCACCAACTGATCAAATGGTACTGGAAGCAGTTTACCCACGCGGCTGTGCTGTGGCGGGAAGGTCATTTCGTGGAAGATTTCCACATCCGGCGATGTTGACACACCAAATTCCGGCAGACCCATGTAACTGAGCATCGTGGTGAACGAAATCAGCACCAGGAAGAATGTATGGGCAAAGCGGCGATGGGCAAAACGGCGGCTGACGGTCACATCCAGATATGGCCAGACAGCCAGCAAACCGAGCAGAACGCCGGGGAAAATCAGACCCCAGAAAACCTTATCGCCCAGTTTGAGTGCGCCTTGAATCCACAGGAAGTACCAAGGGGCAGTTGTGCCCAGTGGCGTGATTTGCGGATCGGCATGATGTTCTAGTGGTGCGTCGTAGAACCAGATGCACAACACAACCAGAATAAGCGTCGTCACACCCAGCCACATAATTTCGCTGGTGAGTACATCCGGGATGAAGTACACGCGCTTGTCCAGCGGCACACGTTTGGCTGTGTCTTCACCGATATTTTCTTTCTTGGGGGGCAGGCTGTGACCGTGTACGATCACCTTGTAGTAGTGAACGCCCGTGAAGATGAACAACAGGGCAGGCAGCAGCAGCACATGCGCCAGATAGAAGCGGAGCAAACCGTTGGCTGCAATGTCCGGGCCGCCACGAATGAGCAAGTTCAGGTTGTCACCAACCACCTGCGGCGGTGTGGCTTCGATCATGGATGCGCCGATAGTTACCGCCCACAATGCTAACTGATCCCAGGGGAGTAGATAGCCCGTGAAGCTTAGGAAACCTGTGAACACCAGCAGCAAAAGCCCGGTGAACCAGGTGAATTGACGTGGTTTTTTATATGACCCGGTGAAGAAGGTTCGCACCATATGCAAGGCAACAATCAGCACCATCGCTTCCGCGCCCAGACGGTGCAGATCACGCATCAACTGACCAAGCGGCACATTCCCAACAATTTCGAGCATGTTGGTGTAGGCCACTTCCGGCGAGGGTGTGTACCAAACCATCAACAGAATGCCAGTGATGGTTTCAAAGAACACCAGGTAAGTTGACAACCAGCCTAGACGGAATGTTGGGTATAACCCGGTCATATCCGCATGGAAATAGCTGGGACGCATATGCAACCAGAAACCATCCGCGTGTGGTTGCAGGCGTGGATTGGGTTTGCGGCTGGCCGGTTCGCCGCGCAGGGCTTCCCGGATGTCCTGAATATTCATGCCTGCCGTGAGACGTTCGACAGACTCGTCCACCAATTCAAAGACAGCCCGTTTGAGACCCTTCTCCTTCACGTCGTCCAGGAATGATGGAAATGGAAGTACAGACATAGAGAACTCCTGGTGCTTAAACGACTAACAACATATTCCAATAAACCCTACACATGGCCGTTTCGCTTGATACGGGCGCCTGTGTTGACGGCGATTTTGACGATTTTCTTCCCGTTGGTGGCGATAGGCTCACCGCCTGCGTCAGTTTCGGCAGTGGTACCGTCTTCGAAGGTAACGGTGGTTTTAAAGCGATCCAGACTGCGAGGAGCAGGACCTTCAATCCACAAACCACTCATCTGGTACTTTGAACCGTGACACGGGCACTCAAAACGGTTGTTCAGCGGCACCCATTTGGGCAGGCAGCCCAGGTGCGTACAGACGCCGTACAACGACAGGAATCCTGCATTTTCTGGCAAATTGACCAGCCAGAAACGACCAGACGGAATATTGACTGGGGCAGCTCCTGCTTCGGGGATCGCGTCACCTTCATAAGTGAAAGTGCCGCCAAATTCGCCTTCTTTAAAACGGGGGAGCGCGAACCAGATCAGCCCGGCTGCCGTTTCGCCCAGAATCAGGGCAATCGAAGCACCCCAAATGTAATATAAAAACTCACGGCGGCTGGGGGCGCTGACCTGTACGCCTGGTTTGGCCTCCGCCGGCTGTGCAGCTTTTGTTGTGGTCACACTTGCTGTAGCCATTAAGGTCTCCTAACATTCCCGGAACGAATTGACCGTAGTTTAACGCAAAATAATCAAAAAACACATCTTTTCTTATCAATTGAGAGTCAAGACGTGTATGGCTGGGTTGTGAAAGCAAATCACGCGATAACGGGGGTAAATTCGCGTCTGTACAATATATCACAATC
Organism: Anaerolineae bacterium; assembly: GCA_019912965.1. Taxonomy (GTDB): domain Bacteria; phylum Chloroflexota; class Anaerolineae; order Aggregatilineales; family Phototrophicaceae; genus CFX2. The sequence goes on along the minus strand of JAIOHM010000094.1, from coordinate 71,317 downwards.
AATCAATGAAGTCAAAAAAGAGTCAGAGCCAGATTTGCCGATAGTATGTAGCAGGCAGATAATAAAATCGCAGGTCAATTTTGGTTTTATGTGGGGCGCTATGGCAACTTTTCAACTGCAATGTAACCGCTTCGTCTGGACGAACATTGTTCACCCAACTCGCACAGATGTTGACCGTTTAGCCCAATCATACCCGGATGTTCACCCTTTGCATCTGGAAGACTTGCTCAGTCAAACTGAGCGCCCCAAAATCGACGAATCTGAAAATTACCTGTTTGTGGTGATGCACTTCCCGCTATGGGACGCCAAACATCGTATGTCACGTCCCAGTGAGGTCGAGTTTATTTTGGGGCGTAATTATCTGGTGACTGTGCATGAAGGGGTATTGAAGCCGCTGGTACGATTATTTTCTCGTTGTGAATTGTACGAGTCCGAACGCAACACAGTTTTTGGGAAAGGGGCGAATGATGCTTTTTATGCATTGATTGATCATCTCGTCGATTATATGTTTCCGATACTGCGTAAAGTGGACGCCAATATTCGGGATATTGAAGACACTATTTTCAGCGGGGACGCACGGGAAGTCATTCGCGACATCGCACTGGTGCGACGGGACATCATTGCGCTGAGGCGCATCATCCGCCATCAGGTGCCGATTGTCGAAACGCTGGAGCGCAGCGAACATCGTATCATCCGCGAAGATTTAGAAGAGTACTTTGGCGATACCGTCGATCATTTGTTGGCAGCACGAGACATTATTGACGAAGATTCGGAGGTAATTTCCGGTTTATCGGAAACGGCGGATACACTGCTCAACCACCGAATTAATGAAGTGATGCGAGTGCTGACGGTGATTTCGGTTATTATGCTGCCCCTGACCTTGATTTCCGGCATCTACGGCATGAATGTTGACTTGCCCTTGAACCAGCATCCTGACGCCTTTATAGTTGTGGTAGGGTCAATGGTACTGACCGCGACCCTGATGCTCCTGTATTTTAAGCGACGAAAGTGGCTCTAAGGCGAATGCTCCTCCCGGCAGCTTATATTGAACACGACGCGGATTTCCGCCGATTGATTGACCAACTGGCAACTGAATCGCTGGTTGCCGTTGATACCGAATCCAACAGCATGTACGCTTATCAGGAGCGGGTATGTCTGGTACAGATTTCGACCCGCACAGCGGATTTTATCATTGATCCCTTGCGAGTCGCGGATTTATCACCACTTGGCCCGGTGCTGGCCGACCCAAAGATTGAAAAAGTATTCCACGCGGCAGAATATGATTTGATGTGCCTCAAACGGGATTATGGATTCGTGGTCAGCAACCTGTTCGATACCATGTGGGCGGCACGGATTTGTGGGCATAGGATGCTGGGGCTGAATCGTTTGTTGGCGGAATATTTGGGCATTGAATCCGACAAGAGCCATCAGCGCGATGATTGGGGCAAACGCCCTTTGAGTGAAGAGGGTTTGCTTTATGCCCAGATGGATACACACTATCTGCCCGCGCTGCGCGATAAACTCCTGCTAAAACTGGAAGAAATGGGACGGCTGACGGAAGCCTATGAAAGTTTTGCTGATTATGTACAGGTTCCGGCAGCAGAAAAACGTTTTGACCCGGAGGGTTTCTGGCGTTTGACCAATCTGAGCGATTTGACGCGCCGCCAATGGGCAATTCTGCGCGAACTTTATTTACTGCGCGATTCGATTGCTCAAGAACGAGATGTTCCCATTTTTAAGGTTTTCTCAGACGCGGCATTGGTGGAATTGGCGAAGGCTTCACCTGCCAAGTCGAATGATTTGAAACGTGTGAAAGGACTACCACTTTCCAGCGCACAACGTTATGGACGGGAACTGCTGCATACACTTGACCGGGGACGGCGCGCACCGCTGCCGAGGATGCAGCAACGGGGTACCGAAACCGAGCCAGCGGTGGTGGATCGCTTTATGGCACTGCGTGATTGGCGCAAGGCGCGTGCTGAACAACGTGATGTTGAGTCGGATGTGATTCTCTCTAAAGATGCCATGTGGGCAGTTGCCTTTAAAGACCCAAAGACAATGGATGATTTGGAAGGACTGTCGGGACTTGGCCCTTGGCGGCGGAACGCTTATGGACAGGAAATTCTGGATGTACTCGCGCGGATGCGTGAATAGCTTTCAGCTTTCAGCCTTCAGGGATAAAATTATGATAGGCGTTTATCATGGCGAAAGCCGGGAATATCCCGCTTTGGAGGCAGTATGAAGATTACATTTTACGGCGCGGCGCAGACGGTGACAGGTTCGCAGCATATGGTGGAGGTCAACGGGCTGCGGATCTTGCTGGATTGCGGTCTGTATCAGGGCAAACGCGCCGATGCGATGGAGCGTAATCGTCACTTGCCGTTTGATGCCAAAACTGTAGATGTGATGGTACTCTCACACGCCCATACCGATCATGCGGGCAATATTCCCAATCTGGTTAAAAGCGGGTTTGACGGTGATATCATTTGCACGCATGCTACGCGTGATTTGTGCGGGGTAATGCTGCTGGACAGCGGCCACATTCAGGAACGGGATGTGGAGTTCGTCAACAAGAAGAATGCCAAACGGGGCAAACTGCCGGTCGAGCCGATTTATACCGAAGCAGATGCTGCCGCCAGCCTGCGTTACTTTACCTCACAGGGTTATGATCGGGCACGGACAATTGCGCCAGGGGTACAGCTTAATCTGATTGATGCTGGACATATGCTGGGTAGTGCGTCATTAGTGCTGGATATTGAAGACCGGGATGCAGCGCGGAACGTGAGACTGGTTTTCAGCGGTGACATTGGACGTAAAGGGATTCCCATTATCCGCGATCCGCAAACGCCCGATGCAGCAGATATCCTGATTATGGAAAGCACTTATGGGAATCGGACTCATGAATCCTACCCGGATGCCGAGAAGGAACTGGAACGGATTGTCAATGAGACTTACCAGCGCGGTGGGAAAATTATCATTCCGGCTTTCGCTGTAGGCCGGACGCAGCAGTTGGTTTACAGCCTGCACCAATTAGCAGTGCAGGGCGATATTCCACATTTGCCGATTTACGTGGATAGCCCACTGGCTATGAATACTACTGATGTATTCCGCACACACCCGGAATGTTTTGATGCTGAAACACAGCAGTTTGTACTGGGTGAACGTGGACGACGCGACCCATTCGGCTTTGACCAACTGATTTATACGCGCTCAGTGGAGGATAGTAAGGCGCTCAACTTCCTGCGCGAACCGGCGATTATTATCAGTGCCAGCGGGATGGCGGAGACCGGGCGCATTTTGCATCATCTAAAAAATAACATCACTGATCCGCGCACAACCGTGCTGATTGTTGGCTGGCAAGCGCCACAGACATTGGGGCGGCGTTTGGTCGACCAGGTTGAAAAAGTCCACATTTTTGGCGAAGAATATGCCAATCATGCTCATGTGGAAGTTTTGAATGGTTTCAGCGGTCATGCCGACAGCGGCGAATTGCAGGCTTGGGTGGAGCATATCGAGCGCAAGCCCCGCCGCACGTTTCTGGTGCATGGTGAACCGGAATCAGCTACAGCATTGGCCGAATCGCTGCGAACGCGCTTTGGTTTGCAGGTCGATATTCCAGCATGGAAAGATTCGTTTGAAGTTTGAATGAGGAAAAACCGTGAGTGAGAATGTTTTCGCGGAAGATTGGCTGGACTGTTTGCGGTCGCATTACATGCATGTCATCCGCACCAATGACCGGGTTACACTGCCTTCGCTAACCATCGTTATGGGGCAGGCGGGGTTCAATGAGTCTGAACTGGCGGAACTACGTGTTCGGGCGACGATGCATGTGGACGACATAGGGGCGGATTTTGTGCCGGATATGGATGTGCTCGAATCTGTCTCGCAAGTGGAAACTGAAGATGAATCATCGGTTTTCGCTGTACCAGAGATTGTGGCAGAGATGACTGAGCTATCCCCCGAAACCGGGATGGTGGTCGCTGATGAATCGGTAGCCGAATTACTGATTGAGCCAGAATCGGCTCTGGATGATTTCCCAGAAGAATCTCCCCTGGATGACGATGCCCCGAAACAATTAAGCCTGTTTTAATAGAGACTCGCTGTATTCTTGAACTAGAGAATATCGTGAGGTGTGGATTGAAGTTTCTTCGTCGCAGTATAATGGTGTTTGCCCTACTGGTTGGGGTCATTTGTGTTGTCCTGCTGATCAATTTTACCGCGCCAAACCCTACTGGGCGTCGGTATTCCAGCGAAACACCGCTGACGACTGGTGATGCTCAAGGTTGGGAAATCGGTCGTGATGGGGAACGGGTTCTTTCTAAAGATTTACACTTGCTGACCAACAACGATCCTGCTCAAACCCAATGTATTTGCAGCACTGGTTCAAATAGGCGGCCCAATCAATGTAAGGTCTGTATTGCAGAGCTGGCTTCACTTGCAAATTTTCGTGTCCCCGATTTTGTTGCACCTGATTTCATGGCCGAGTCCAAAAATGAACAAGGTTTATTGTATTATGGCCGAGAAATCAGTCAAATCAGCGATTATGCATTGGCTGCACACCTGACTGGACGACATCTCTGGATTTATGTTCGGGTTGATACTGAGGTTGCAGATGAATTTATACGGTTGGTTGAGTCAACTGGTGGCGATGTTGTTTACTACTTCACCACACCCGGATATGTTGACCCTGTAGATCAAACAGCGCAGGCTGGATTAGCGGGGGCTGGACTTGCGTTTGGCTTAATAGGCTGGCGGGAGCTTCGGTCGCGGGGCAGTCAGAGACAGCCAAAACTTATTTCGCCTATCCCTAAGCCAACCGCCCCGCCCAAATCTCCAAACGACCCTCTGAACCGGACGACCCATAAGATCGATGCTGCTGTGGATTTTGTACGACGCGCAAAAGATCGTCAGCGGCGCGATATTGATAAGGACTCCAGCTACGAAGAATTAAGGAATCCGTGAGATACTCCGCCTTTCGCCGGATGCCGAAATCCCCCGCTTGTCTGGCGCGTTTGAACCGCGTTTGTGCTTCAATCAGAACTATGACGTACTGAAAGTTGGGTAGGTGCCCAACTTAGCACTATTCCTGAACCCCTTGATTTCAGTTCATCTGTAATCGGGTTGCGTTCAGGAATCGGGAGGTTCATAATGGTTGTGGTACAAGGTTCAATTATGATCGGCCTGCCAGCAGAGGCTGTGTTTGCCTACATCAGCAATTACGAAAATGATCCCCAATGGCGGGCGGGCGTGACGCGGATGGATCAGAGTCCAAAAGGCGCAGCGCAGCTAGGCACTGTCACCCGTGAAGTGCTGAAAGCGATGGGGAGGGCAAATGAAACACTGGCTAAAGTGGTGGAATATGAGCCGAATCGTAAAATCGCCTTCAAGAGTTTTCGGGCAGAAGTGCCAGTGGATGGTTGGCGGGCGGTTGAATCGGTCGAAGGTGGGACGCACTTCACCTATTACCTGCACATGGATTTGAGCGGCATGTACGGGTTGATGTCCCCGATCATTTTGTGGATGTTCCAGACGCGATTAGAAGGTGATTTGAAAACCTTGAAATCGGTACTGGAAGCGAAAGGCGAAGCGACTGTTTGACAGATGATGCACACTGGATGCGGCTGGCGCTGGATGAGGCGCTGCGAGCTTTAGAACACAGTGATGTGCCGATTGGCGCAGTGGCGGTTCGGGATGGGATGGTTATTGGCCGGGGTTATAACCGCCGGGAATGTGATCAGGATCCCACCGCCCACGCCGAGATGATTGCCCTCCGTGAGGCGGCAGGGGTTGTCGGGCATTGGCGACTGGAAGGGGTGACGCTGTATTGTACCCTCGAACCGTGTGCCATGTGTGCTGGAGCGATGGTGTTGGCGCGTTTGCCACGTCTGGTTTATGCCACCACTGATCCCAAAGCCGGAGCAGGTGGCAGCATCATGAATATCCTGCAACATCCCCAACTGAATCACAGAGTTGAGGTTGATTCGGGCCTGATGGCCGAGGAAGCCGCGCACTATATCCGCGCATTTTTTGCCCAATTACGGGCAGATGGACAGCGACATTAAAAATCAGAGGGTTAAGGGCGGACGAATTCTGCCCGCCCTGTGAAAGTTACAAAAACTTATGAGGCGAATACTTAGCGTCGCCCTTGGATAAGTCGTCCAATGAAGATCAGCACCACTGCACCAATCACAGCCGTGATGATTGAGCCAATACCCAATCCGATCTTGATATCACCGATATTGAATAGACCGAGTATAAACCCGCCGACGAACGAACCCACTAACCCTAGAATGAGGTCGGAAATCCAGCTTGCATCCTTTGACCCCATCAGCCGCCGTGCCAGTGCCCCTGCGACCACTCCGATGATAATCCAGACGATGCAGTTGATTGGGGCGGCAATCAATGCTGAGATTAAATCACCTATTACGTTCATATTCCCTCCTCGTAAAGTGCATAATTTGCAAGGATTATGGACGAATTCGCCAATCTATGCTACTCATCCACAATAGTTTATACGTGAGAAGTGCGTGGAGGTTGCAGTCTGCTAAACAAAATGAGTATTTTCTAACGGCTAACCATGCAGTATAATGCCGCCCATTCGGAGAGGTGCCGGAGTGGTTGATCGGGTCCGTCTCGAAAATGGAAATAGCGCCCTGCGCTATCGAGGGTTCGAATCCCTCCCTCTCCGCTAAAACCGGGGGCGCCCTGCTTGTAGGATGCCCCTTTGCATTTATGATGCCGCTGCTAATGCATTCTGTCCCGCTTCCGCCAGCACGTCCAGCAAAATATCCAGATCATGATGGGTTGTACGGAAGTTGACGATGCAGGCGCGCAACACCAGTTTACCGTTCAATTCAGTGCTGGTGATGAATGCCCGCCCCTCGCGTTGGACGGTAGTCAATAGCGCTCGATTGAGGTGAGCAAGGACGGTTTCAGGTACGCCTGCGGGTGCATAACGGAAGCAGGTCACGCTGAGTGACCCGGCGGCGACCAGTTCAAAATCCTGTCGGGTTTGAATCTTGGCCTGCAAGGTTTTTGCCAGCGCGATATCCCGGCTGATGAGTTCGCGGTAGCCTTCCACACCAATCTGCTGCATGACCATCCACAATTTGAGCGCCTTGAATCCTCGTGTTTGCTGAATGCTAAACTCGCTGAACCAGGGCATGGCCGCGTCATCGCGTACATATGGCGGAACCAAGCTGTAAGCATCACGCATGGCGGCAGCATCTTTGACCAACACACAACCGCATTCAACCGGCATATACAGCCATTTGTGAGGGTCGATGGCGAGGCTATCAGCGCGGGCTAATCCTGTGTATAAATCGGGCTCTGCCAGAATACCCACCCCGCCATAAGCACCATCCACATGAAACCACATATTTTCAGCACCACATAAATCTGCAATTGCCTCCAGCGGGTCAATCGCGCCTGTGTTGACCGTTCCTGCGCTGGCAGCTACACAAACAGGTATTAATCCTGAGTCTCGGTCGACAGCGATTTGGGTGCGTAGTGCATCCATGTCCATCTGGTAATCGGCATCCACCGGGATTTTGCGTAGATATTCATGCCCGAAACCGAGTACTTCTATCGCTTTTTGGATACAGCCATGTCCCTGCGTTGATGTGTATATCACCATGGGTGCGGATTTGGTTTGGATGCCCTGTGCCCGAACGCTGCCTTCGGTTTTGATGTGGCGCATTACGCCCAATGCAATTAGGTTAGCCGCGCTGCCACCGCTGGCAAGCACACCGCCAGCATCTAGCGGATAACCCATAATGGTTTTGAGCCAGTTCAAGACGGCATGTTCAACGTAAGTAGCAGCATGATCGCCTCCAGCTACGCTGGGATTTAGCCCAGCGGCCAGCAGTTCTGCCAGCACAGCCAGCGGTGCGGGTGGCGAATTCACCCAGGCGAAGAAACGCGGGCTGGCGTTGCCCATTGGATAGGGCAGAATTTCGTCGGCAAAACTTTCGATTAATTCGGTTGGATCACAGCCGCTTTCTGGTAAAGGCTGTTTCATGAAACGTTCTCGTACCACATCCGGCATCGGTTGGCGCGTTGGATAATCGCGTATGGTATCCATCTGGTCGGCTAGAATGTCGATAGCACGGTAACCTAGACGGCGGAATTCATCAGGTGAGAGGTCAATCATAACGCTATCCTCATATCGGTTCTGTCTTTGTTATACGCCGTTCACCGTGCAGGGTATAGGTACATCCGGCCAGAGTTGGACTCATAGAATGTGTGTAAGATATATCAGTACAAAGCTATCCGGTAATCGTGTTAGATCACTAAAAATGGAGCGCGCTAAACAGTGTTAAATGAACAGCAAATCCAGATGACACGGCGGCAGAAAAATCAGTTTTATAAAACTAGTCCACAGTCGCCACTGACGCCAGAGCAGCAGGATGCCTTCGATGGATTGACTTACTATGATTACAATCCAGCGCTCCAATTGACCGTAAAAATTGAGCCGTTTGCAGACGGAAAATTTGTGCCTATCCAGACTACAACAGGCGATGTGCGGCAGTACAAACGTTATGGACGGTTCAGCTTTACGGTGGATGGTCAGGAAACCGAACTAACGCTTTACGAGGCGGATTACGGATTTTTCCTGCCGTTTGTCGATGCAGGTGCGGGAACAGAAACCTATCCGGCTGGGCGTTATCTTGAGCCGGAATATCTCGGCGATAACCGCTTTGAAATTGACTTTAATCAGGCTTATAACCCCTACTGCGCCTATAACGAAGGTTGGTCATGCCCGATTACGCCGGCTGAAAATCGTGTCAAGGATGCTATCCGTGCGGGTGAAAAACTGCCAACAGGCGAATGGATGGGGCAGAGTTAATTGCGGCAGAAACGGCTAAATCATCCTTCAATCTGTTTGTTTGAGCAGGGCGACTACTTTCTGGTCGCCCTATTATCTGGACGGCAAGTGTTGGATAGATTTGTCCACGCTATAATTAGCCATATATTGAGCTAAAAAATCGGAGCAGCATAATGGCCGCAAAAATAGTAATTGTTGGCAGCTTTAATATGGATTTGACGGCTTATATGGAACGTTTGCCGCGCCCCGGCGAAACTGTCAACGGGCGCAAATTCGTCACCGGGCCGGGTGGAAAAGGGTCTAATCAGGCAGTGGCAGCGGCACGGCTAGGCGCTGAAGTTACTTTTGTCGGGCGCGTTGGACAGGATGTGTTTGCCGAACAAGCTTTTAACATTTGGCGGCAAGAAGGCATTCATACCGATTACGTCATCCGTGACGCCAACCAAGCAACCGGGGTCGCGCCTATATGGGTAGATGATGCGGGTGAAAACAGCATTGTTGTTGTGCTGGGCGCGAATTTGGCGATGTCACAAGCCGATATTGATGCTGCTGCCGAGGTGATTGCTCAAGCCGATGTGCTCATTACACAACTGGAAATCAATTACGATATTGTTGGTTACGCGCTGAAGGTAGCCAAGCAGAAGGGCATCCGCACCATTTTGAATCCTGCGCCTGCTGGTCATCTCCCGCCGGATGTGGTTGCACTGGCGGATTTTATGACTCCCAACGAGACAGAATTGGAATCGTTAAGTGGGCAAAGCGGCAGTGTGGAATCCAACGCCCGTTCACTGCTTACGCGCGAGGGGCAGACAGTAGTGGTTACGCTTGGCGCACAGGGCGCACAATGGGTATCAAAAGATGCTGCTAACCAAATCCCCGCGTTTAAGGTGCAGGTAGTGGATACGACTGGCGCGGGTGATGCTTTCAATGCTGGTTTTGCTGTTGGGCTGGCTGAGGGCAAAAGTCTTGACGAAGCCATTGCGTTCGCCAATGCGACAGCAGCCTTATGTGTGACGCGCCCCGGCACTGCGCCCAGTATGCCCCGACGAGATGAAGTTGAGGCACTGCTCAAGACTCGCTGATCGTTGGGCAAACGTCCGGTTTTTTGCCCGGTATTCGTTCTATAATCCGGGCATGGAAAAACCAAAACACGATCTTGGCTTTGAGCATATCGTTATTGAGGAAAAGCCCAAGCGGAAGCGCAAGCCCAAGCCGCCCCGCCATCATAGGCTATTTTGGGTTCTCCCAATTATTTTGTTGGTGCTTGGTTCAGGTGCTTTTCTGCTGCTGATAACCCCGGCTCAACCTGTCGCAGTTGCGGGGCGCTTGAGTAATGCAGATCAAGCTGTATTGATCGGCAGTGCCCGCGATTCCATCCCATTGGGCTGGGTTGATGTAGCACCTTTGAGTCAGATGGTTAGCTGGTCGCCGGATGGTGAACTGATTGCAATTGCAGGCCGGGAAGTTCCGGTTCGGTTGTATCGCACTGATAATTTGGAAGCGCTGCCATTGACGGTACAGTCGATGGTTGGCGTTCATGCGATGGCTTTCAGCAAAGACAGCCAGCTATTGGCAGGGATTACTTTTGCCACAGGCGAAGTTGCTGTGTGGAATACGGCGACCGGAAAATTAGTGGCCTCTGCCCCTTACCCTGAAGATTACCTGCCGAGCATTGCCTTTCGACCTGATGGCAAAATCGTCGCTGTCGGTTGGGGAACGCGCTATATCTTCTTATGGGACATGCAAACTGAGCCGCAGCATATCGGTTTGACTGATGGGCCTGAATGGGTTGGTGGTTTTGCCATTAGCCCGGATGGAAGTTTGATTGCAGGCAGTGATGACCAGAGTCAGTTGTGGTTGTGGAATGCCGAGACGGGTTTAGCCTTGCACCGTTGGTTTGCCGAAAGTTCCAACAGTGTCAGTGCATTGGCCTTCAGCCCAGATGGCAAAGTGCTGGCGACGGGCGACCTAGATCGATTTGTCAAAACATGGAATGTTGAACGGCAAAATAATCTGTTTGGCTTTCGGGCGCACAGCGATATGGTGACGACGGTGGTTTTCAGTCCAGATGGGCAGTTAGTCGCCTCTGGTGGCGGGATATACGACTCGATTGTTCGTTTGTGGAAATGGGATACGCAAACGCGTGAGCAGTATGTCGATGTTTTGCAAGGACACCGTATCCCAATTATAAGCTTAGCCTTCAGCCCGGATGGTGCACGGTTAGCTGTGCTTCAGCAGGGCATACCAGAAGAAAAGGAAACCCAACAAGCCAATTTGTGGCTGTGGGACATCACTGCCGCCAACCGATAAATTTGCATCTACCGCGCGACCTCCGTAAAATCCCGCAAAGTCCATAAGATGGAGGGTGTGTAGGATGGTCGCGCTATCCAGAACCACAAATCCGGTCGAGTGGCAGGAAAGCTGTCATCAAGAACGTGCCACGCCCCCGGTCGTGCGCCGTTGGTGGATACTCGCTCCATTGACGGTGATCGGTGTGGTTGCGTTGGTAGCCTTCACCCTGCGCAATATCACCAGCCCGACGCGCGAATTGGCGATTTACACCATCTGGATTGTCCATGCCATCACTGCCGCCCGCGCCATTGCCATCGGCGCGAATGCCATCAGCCGCGAACATACCGGGCAAACATGGGATTCGCTGGTGCTGACGGGTGTAAGTGCACGGCGGATTTTATACGGCAAATGGTCAGCCGTGCTGCGTCATGTCGCCCCATGGATGCTGATGTTGGGTGTGGTTCGTTTGGCGATGCTGCCCATTTTTATGTTGGCCTTCACCAATCGTTATGTGTGGCGCAGCGCACCAAGTTCATCTGCTTATATTCCCTATGCCAGTTTATACATTGATTGGGTTCCTTGGGCAGCAGCAGTGGCGGTAATAATGACCGTCGTTCTGACAATGCTAGAGGTTCTGGCTTGCACAGCATTGGGTTTGGCTTGCAGCGCGGTATTGCGGCGTGGTTGGCTGGCGATGATTGCTTCATTTATTATTCGTTTCACGCCCGTGATTTTGTTCGCAGCGTTTACACGCTACGAAGTCGGACTTGCCCCATCATGGCGGGTGCTGCGCTTTGGCCCACTGGCGTTGGCGGATAGTGGCAGTGCTACGCTGTATCAGCTTGTATTGCCCTTAACCAACTGGACATCCATGACTCACATCAATGCGCTGCCCGGTTTATTCCTGGCGGCGGGATTACTCTTATTATTCTTGCTGGTATCGTTGCTGGTCGCTTGGGCGGCCATTCGTAAAGCCGGCGCGCTGCCAGAAGAACGACTGACCAGAAGGCTATTAGCTGCATGATAATTTCAGAAAACGGGTTGTATGTTTTCGGAGCGGCCTCCAAATGAAACTACAGGTTGCATTGGACGGTAATCTGAATGATACATTAGCCATTTTGAGAGTCGTCGAACCCTATGTAGACATCGCTGAAATTGGCACACCGCTGGTTTATCGTGAAGGAATGCACGCCGCCCGCCGTATCCGCGAGACATTCCCTCACATAACCCTCTTGGCTGATCTCAAAATTATGGATGCGGGCGAGGAAGAAGCTGCGATTGCCTTTGCCGCTGGTTGCGATATTGTGACTGTGTTGGGTGTTGCCCAGGATGCGACCGTGCGCGGTGCAGTTAAATCCGCGCGATCAGCAGGTAAGCAAATTTTAGCCGATTTAATTCAAGTGGCTGATCCGGTGGCGCGGGGGTGTGAGTTGTTGGCGATGGGGTGCAATTATTTGTGTGTGCATACTGGGTACGATGCCCAGCAAGGAGGCAGTTCGCCGCTGGAAAGTTTAGCGCGTTTGCGGCGTGAACTTGGTGCTGTTTCGCTCGCAGTAGCGGGTGGCATCAATAGTGATACCATCGGGACAGTGGCAGCCTTGCAACCGGAAATTATCGTTGTTGGCGGTGCAATCACCCGCGCGGCTGACCCGGCAGTGGTAGCACGCGAACTGCGTGAAAGGTTGTTGAACCCATGACCGATTCCTATCCCCAACTGCTGGAAGGTGTTCTGGACGAACTGGCTCGGACGCTGCGGGCAATTTCGCCTGCCCAACTTCAAACCTTCCGGGAAACACTTTTAGCCGCACCGCGTATCTTTGCAGCGGGGCGTGGGCGTTCCGGTTTATATATTCGCGCCTTTGCCATGCGCCTGATGCATCTAGGGATGCCTGTTCATGTGGTGGATGATGTCACCACTCCCGCAATTCAGAACGGGGATTTGCTGGTCATTGCCTCTGGTTCCGGGCAGACGGCGACTCTGTTGCAGCACGCGACCAAAGCAAAAGGTTTAGGCGCTAAAATTGCGCTGGTGACTGCTTTTTCAACCTCACCAATTGGGGAGATCGCTGATGTGATCGTTCAAATTCCCGCCCCCAGCGTCAAAGATGAATCGACCGGACAGCCAGCTTCGGTGCAACCGATGGCGAATCTGTTTGAGCAGTCCCTTGCCTTGACACTCGACATGACGGCGATTTTGTTGATGCGCGAATTGGGGCAAAGTGGCGAGCAGATGTTTGCCCGCCACGCCAATTTAGAGTAAATCTAGCCCTTCAACGCCCCAGCGACCAGACCGCGCGTGATGTAGCGCTGCAAGAATAGACCGATCAACAGCACTGGCGAAACCATAATCAGCGTCAGCGCCGACATGTACCACCACTCGATGCCTTTTGTACTCTTCATGCCTGCTAGATAGACGGGCATGGTGATCGCGTCGAAGTTGGTCAACATCAGCGAGAATAGATACTCATTCCAGGCGAAGATAAACGAGAACAGTGCCACTGTCACCAGACCCGGAGCACTGAGGGGCAGTACAATCTTCACGAACGTTTGCCAGCGAGTCGCACCGTCCACACGAGCACTTTCTTCCAGGTCAATCGGCAGACTGTTAAAGAAATCGCGCATAATCCATACGGCGAACGGCAGGTTGAAAACCGAGTACGCCAAAATTAATCCTGCATGTTTATCAATTAAACCCAAAAAGTTAAAGAACAGCAGAAACGGGATGACCACCACCGCCGGGGGTAAAAACCGCTGCGAGATAATCCAGAAGGCGATGTTGTCGTTTCGCCAACCCAACCGCGCCCAATAATAACGGAAACGCGACAGTCCGTATCCGGCCATTGAACCGACTACCACCGCAATCGCACAGGAGGCAGTTGCAGCGATTACACTGTTGCGGAAGTAGCGCACGGTTTTGGCTTGCTCATCCACCAGCAGGAATTTCCAATGGTCGCCCGTCGGTTGGTAATCCACAAACGGGATGTAACGCGGTACACGGTTGACATCCAGCGGGCGCTTAAATGAAGTGGTAATCATCCAGTAGAACGGGAACAGGCAGATGAACGCCCATACAATCAAAACAAAGTATAGGCCAATAGTTGCGAGCAGGCTGCGCTTTTTCATCATCCAACCCCCAACTGTTGGCGCATCAACCGTCGCGAAAGCGTCAGGAAGACGGTCGCAAAGACAATGACCAGGATGAGCAGTACATAACCGATAGCTGCTGCATAACTGTAATTGCCGTAACTGAGCGCGGTATCAAATACATACATCACCAGCGATTCGGTCGCACTGCCGGGGCCGCCGCCCGTCACCACATTGATGATGTCCACAATCTTGAACATCTCCAGACTGCGAATCAAAACTGCTGTCAGCGAAATGGGCAACAGAATCGGGAAGGTGATGCGCCAGAATAACTGCCGCGCATTCGCCCCATCCACCCGCGCCGCCTCATAAATTTCGTCCGGGATCGCCTGCAATCCAGCCAGCAGCAGCAGCGTCATAAACGGTATCCACTGCCACGAGTCGATCAAGAGGATCGTAAACGGCGCAACACTGGTGTCCGTCAGCCACGGGACAGCGATTTTAATATCCTGCCCGATCAGATTGGTGAGAAAAGTGCTGATCGTGCGCTGGAACTGTGCCAGCGGCGATATGCCAGAGTCGAACATCATGCGCCCGGCATAACCCGCCGCTACCGGGGTAATCATCATAGGCAGCAAAAATACCAGCCGGAAGAAACCGCGTCCGGCAAACTGCTGATTGAGCAGTGTTGCCAGCAGAAGCCCTATCGCGTACTGGATGCTAACGCCAATCAGCACATAAAACAGCGTGTTTTTAGCGGCGTTCAATAGGCGACCATCTGAAGGAATGCGGGCATAATTGTCCAGCGAGATTTCGGCTGGATTTCCCATGCATAATACATTGCCGAGGTTAAAGCCGCTGGGTGCGTCGTTTTGGCTGACGCTGCGCTGGCAGGTGGTCACGCTCACGCCCAATGACCAGATTAACGGGAAAATCGAAAAGATCAGTAGGATAGCGACAGCGGGCGAGAGGAAAACCCGTTTGAAAATCCGATCTTCGCGCGATTCCTGATCATTTTCGATGATCGGGGTGAGCGGTTTGATGCTTGATAAGTTCGCCAAAATGATATGCCTCAAAAAACAGTAGTTCAAGCGACTAATTTTTTATGTCAATAGGGGCGTCCCGCATGAGACGCCCCTACCAATTTTAATTATGCCGATCCATCGTTGCTTTCACAACATATCCGAAGTTATTCGATTCCCAGCGATTCCTTGTACAGTTTCAACTGGTTCTCGCGTCCCAAACGTTCTGTGATGGCATCCCAGGTGGCGACAACTTCGTCCAATGCTGCCTGTGCAGTGGCTTCACCCGTGATGGCTTTTGCGATGCCCGCATCCAGCGCATCGAAGTATTCAAACGCACCGGGGATACGCAGGTCAACAATCGCGTTCGGGTCATTGATCGTGTCGAGGATGGCACCGAGGTAATCTTCAGCCGATGCTTGATCGAAACCAGCTCCCGTCCATAGGTCAAGGTTGTCGAATTGGCTCTGGCGCAGCGGATTTACGCCTGTGCCGCCTGTAGTTGCCAGTACACCTGCCAGGTCTTTATTGGACAGGTACTTGATGTAATCGAAAGCAGCATCTGTAACATCGCTATCGGCTGCTACCGAGATGACCCAGCCACCGAAGGCGATGAAAGGCGCTTCGTTGACACCATCTTCAGCGTCCACCCATGCGCCGCTGGCGCGATCCCAGTAGCGTTCTGCGCCGGGCAGCGCGCCGAAGCCCGCCAGACCTTGCACAACCGAAGCATTCGGGTCAACGGTGATCGGGCCAACATCGCCCCAATCCAGACCGAAGACCGACTGCCCCGCCGGGAAGACCGCGCGCACATTGACCACGTCGAAGTTAATCATATCGGGCGAAGCGCAGCAGTTGTAAATGTCGATCCAGTCCTGTAGACCCTGTACCCAACCGGGGGTGTTGACCAGCGGGGTCATGTTTTCGTCAAAGAAGAAGTACGGATCGCCCGGAATCTTGGCATAACCACCCGCGCGGGTCATCAGGAACCAGAAGCTCTGAGCCTTCTTACGCAGGGCTTCAGCCGTTCCGTAAATCGGGGCAACCACGCCAGCGGTATCGACTTCCTTACCCTGGAAGAATTCAGCAATTGCCTTGTATTCTGTCCAGGTTTTTGGCTCATCCAGTGGGAAGCCGTAGGCTGCTTCGAACTCAGCCGCAAATGGTGATTCGGGGCTAACAAGGTCTTTGCGGTAGTACATCATATGGCTGTCGCCATCGAAGGGCACAGCATAGGTGACTCCGCCCCAGTTAGCGATACGTTCACGATACAGTGGCAGGATGTCGTCCCATTCGATTGCATCCTTCACATCATCGGGAATCGGCAGCACATAGCCGCCGCCTGCGATATCCCCCATCCAGTCACCGGCATAAATCAGCACGTCAAATTCGCCCGTGCCAGTTTGCAGCGCGTTGATGATTTTGGGGAACAGATCGGAGAAGGCGAAACGTTGTACTTCAACCGTTGCGCCCGTTAGGGCTGCCCATTCCGCGCCATATTTTTCTGCCGGGCCGCCAATGGCCGAACCTTCTTGGGTGACAACAACAACTTTTTGTCCAGCGAACGGCTGATCTTGTGCGACGACGGGTACGAGGCTGAGTACGAGGAGTGTTAAAACCGCTACAAGTAGAATCTTCTTCATGTTTTCTGTCCTCATCAAATAATAGTACAAAACAGGGCTATTTGGATTTTGTACAGGCTGATTTTTGCCGTTCGTCTCCTTTCGTTTGGGTGCTAGTTTAGCACTGATTGTTTGCGAAGTGTAACAAATTTGGCTGTATTGTACGAAAAGTTGTCAGTTGCTACCGAATTGAGAAATCGTTTTCTCGCCTCAAGTGTAATTCTAGTTAAATATTCTTAAGGTGTCAACTACCCTGTATTGGCAACTTTCACAAAAAGATGTAATTCTTGAGGTGTTGTTTACTTTCGAGTGATAGGCTTTTTATGACATTTCATATTCTGGTGACAGCTCGTTCGTTCGCCAATACCCCCGGCCCGCATCATGACTATTTGCGCGATAACGATTGCAATGTTGATTTACGTGCCCCGCAACATCCCATGAGCACGGCAGAACTGGGTGAATTGATTCCCGGTTATGATGGCGCGATTTTGGGGCTGGATTCTTGTGATGCTTCCGTGGTCGAAAAGGCCGATAAACTGCGGGTGATTTCCCGGCAGGGCGTCGGTCTTGATGAAGTTGATTTGAAGGCGGCAGCGCGTAAAAATATTGCTGTGACCACCACACCGGGCACAAATGGCAGTGCCGTAGCTGAACTGACCATTGGCCTGATCTTCGCTTTGGCACGGAGTATTCCACTGGTAGCACAGGCCATGCGAACAGGCGAAACCAAACGCCCAACCGGATGGGAACTTTCCGGCAAAACGTTGGGTGTTATCGGCTTTGGTGCGATTGGTCGTGCTGTAGGTGTAAAAGCCGCTGCGCTAGGTATGACCATTCTGGCTTATGATCCCTTCTGGACGCAGGATGTTCCCGGCGCAGAACGGTCAGATTTGGAGTCGTTGCTTGCCCGTGCGGATGTGGTTACACTCCATTCGGCGCTGACACCCGACACTGCGAACCTCATTAATGCAGAACGGTTGGAGCACATGAAAAAAGGCGCGTATCTCATCAACACGGCGCGCGGTGGACTGGTGGATGAAACCGCCTTATATGATGCGCTCAAATCGGGAAAATTGAGCGGCGCAGCGGCGGATGCTTTCGTCAACGAACCGCCAACGGGCAGTCCGCTGCTCACGTTGGATAACTTTATTGCTACCCCGCACATTGGCGCAACGACCCGTGAGGCATCATTAGCGATGAGCCTCATGGCGGCGCAGAATTTGGTGGCGGTTTTGCAGGGCGATGATTGCCCCAATATTGTGAACAGAGACCTATTGAAAAAGTGAGAGATAAACATGGTTGAATTTATGATGCCGTTTACCATTGATGTGAATTTGCAAAACGGGATAATTCCCAATGCCCCCATCGTACAAACCCGTCACTTAAGTGATCTGCAAGGCTTATTCGCCGATAGCGCAGCAGAATCAGCTTTGCTGGCGGAAAACCCGATTTTGTACGAAGTCTACGAAGCCACCGAAAATCCAGTTGTAGAAGGTCATCTGCGTTACTCGACCACCGTGATTTACCCCGGCAAAGTCGGTGACGAATATTTCTTCACCAAAGGGCATTATCACGCCATTGGCGACCGCGCCGAACTTTATCTCGGTTTGCTGGGCGAGGGCTATTTGCTCTTGCAAACCCCGGCGGGCGAAGTCCATGCTCTGCGAATGCTTCCCGGAACAGCCGCTTATGTGCCGCCTTATTGGGGACACCGCACCATCAACGTCGGGACGGAAAATTTTGTCTTTTTCGCTTGTTATCCAGCCGATGCGGGTTATGACTATGCCAGTATAGCCGAAAAGGGCTTTGCTCAGATCATGGTCGAACGCGCTGGCAAACCTGAACTGGTAGCCAATCCAAAGTGGAGAACCTAACATGTTTTTCTTCGGTTTGCGTAAACCAAAGATTCACGGGCTTATAGGCTACTATAAGCTTCAGGATTGGTACCTCTCTGCTTTTACAGATGAGGAACGCAAATATGTGGAATCTAAATATAGACCTTTTGGTGGTGGAGCAGAAGGTGTAGGGGAACTTGAAGGCACACTTACGGAAAGAAAAATAACCTCAGTTTCCAGTCCAAGTTCATCAATGTTCTTAAGTGGATTATCCAGTTTCTTAAAAGACAACAGTTCATTGGCATTACGCGTGCTTGAAAAAGCAGAGAAGGAAGCTATCAGAAAAAACGATGTGA
Organism: Anaerolineae bacterium; assembly: GCA_019912965.1. Classification (GTDB taxonomy): domain Bacteria; phylum Chloroflexota; class Anaerolineae; order Aggregatilineales; family Phototrophicaceae; genus CFX2. The sequence goes on along the minus strand of JAIOHM010000094.1, from coordinate 52,279 downwards.
ACGGGCTTCATTTTACCTACCGTTGGATGATTGAATTTTACTATCATGATCGTGATAAGATTTCTGGTGCGCTTGATAAGGCAATAGATGCTTGTAAATGTCAAATAGCGATAGCGCCAAAGGTGGCGAAAGAATGGAAAAAGGAATTTCCAAATCGCCCTCTCCCTCAACACACTGGCTTTAACCAATTAGCAATAATTCTGGAAAAACAGAAAGATTATAAAGAAGCCATCAAGCTTTCAAAAGATGCTTACAAACAAGGTTGGTCTGGAGATTGGCTTAAACGGATAGAAAGATGTGAGGAAAAACTAAAGTCCAATAAATAAGCTTTTAGGTTTATCTGGGTTATTTTGAGAGCGGCATATTCATATGAAACTGCCCAACTATGCTCAAGCTGTTGTTCCAGAAGCAAAAATTGTGAAATATTTACTCAATGATGCACATCCGACCGGGAAAGATAAAGCCACTTTTTTCCAGCGTTTTGGTTTTTCAAAATCAGAATGGGAATCGTTTGCTCAAGCCTTAGAACAACATGCCCTTGAAAATAATGTTGCCAGCACTTTGACGACACCAGAGGGAATCCATTATGCTGTTGAAGGAAATTTGACAACCCCAGATGGTCGAAATCCGTTGGTTCGTTCAGTGTGGGCGATTGATACGGATAGTGAAGTGCCACGTTTGATTACAGCCTATCCGCTGAAACGAACGCAGGAGGATAAGTGATGATAGAAGAATTCGATCAAGTTGCATTGACTGTTGATTTAACTGAACATCATCTCATAGCAGGGGATGTTGGCACAGTAGTTGATATTACGCCCAACGGGAAACAGTACACATTGGAGTTTTTCAATTTTGATGGCGACACAGTCGCGGTTGTGCCAGTTTCGCCGGAACAGGTTCGTCGCATCAACAGCAACGAGATTACTCATACACGTGTGATGGAATAATTCACACAGCGAACTTAAATTCAATCTCTTATAAAAGGTAAGAGGTTCAATCAGGGAAATTATTGATGAAAAACTATGTTCTTGCCCATGACCTCGGCACGACCGGGAATAAAGCGACACTCTATGACGCCGATGGAAAGTTAGTCGGCAGCGCCTTTTACGCCTATAACACCCAATACGCCTTTACCGGTTGGGCAGAACAGAATCCCGAAGATTGGTGGCAGGCGGTTTGCGCCTCCACCCAAAAACTGCTTCAACAAACCGTTGGCGTCCGCCCGGAAGAAATCGCTTGCATCACCTTCAGCGGACAGATGATGGGCTGCGTTCCTATAGGCAAAGACGCTCGCCCTTTACGCAACGCCATCATCTGGGCCGACCAGCGCGCCGTTGACCAGCAAGATTGGGTCGCCGAACGCATCGCGCCGGAGGATGTCTACCGCATCACCGGACACCGCCTGAGTGCGTCCTATTCCCTCGCCAAAGTGCTCTGGCTGCGTGACCATCAACCGGATACCTATAAAGCGACTTATAAATTCGTCCACGCCAAAGACTCCATCGTGGCGCGGCTGACGGGCAAGTTTGTCACCGAGCCGTCCGATGGTTCGAGCATGAATCTCTACGATCTGGAAACGGGTGGCTGGTCGGAAGCCATTATTCAGGCGGCGGAACTCAACCCCGATCAACTGCCGGAAATCAAACGCTCGATTGATGTAGTGGGTGAATTGCTGCCCACCGTAGCCACAGAAATCGGTTTGCCCGCTGGAACGCCTGTGGTGATCGGTGGCGGCGATGGTTCGTGTGCGGCGGTTGGCGCAGGTGTGATTGCCGAAGGTTCAGCTTATAACTACATTGGTTCGTCCTCATGGATTGCCATTTCCAGCAGTCGCCCGATTTTTGATCCCGAACAGCGTACTTTTACTTTTGCCCATCTCATGCCGGGAATGTTCATGCCCACCGGAACGATGCAGGCTGCGGGTGCATCGTATCAGTGGACGCGCGACCAGTTATGCCCTGTAGAGGTGCAGGCCGCGCAGTCGTTAGGCATCAGCAGTTATGAGATTATCAACTTGGGGGCGGAAAAATCCCCAGTCGGCGCGAACGGCTTGCTCTATTTGCCGTATTTGATGGGTGAACGCAGCCCACGTTGGAATCCCCGTGCGCGTGGGGCGTTCATCGGCCTGACGATCCGTCACACCCGTGCCGATATGGTGCGTGCGGTGCTGGAAGGCATAACCCTAAATCTGCGGGTTATCCTCGAATCTTTCACCAAACAGGGCGCACATATCGACGTCATGCGCGTGATTGGCGGCGGGGCGCGTGGCCGCTTTTGGAATCGCATCATGGCCGATGTTTACGGAATGCCTGTGCAGCGTTTGAGCATTCTGGAAGAAGCCACTTCGATGGGCGCGGCAGTCGCGGGTGGTGTTGGGGTAGGGCTATATAAAGATTTCTCGATCATCGAGCAGATGAATCATATTGCCGAAACCATTCAGCCTAACCCTGTTGCACAGGCTGCTTATGACAAAATCCACCCGATTTTCGAGGCGTCCTACCAAGCCCTGCTGCCCATTTACGACATGATTGCGGAAGCCAATGCCTGATGATGATTGTGCCTGAACTGCGACTTCAAACCATCACTGGATTGATTCCGCTGGATGCTGTGCATCTGGCGGATGCTCATTCGCATTTGTGGATAAAGCCGCCGCCGGATGTTGACCCGGATGCGCCCCAGTTGGATGACTACGACAACATTCTGGCTGAACTCCTCCAATTTCGGGATGGCGGCGGCACCCTGATTGACTGCCAGCCGCCCGGTTGTGGACGTGATGCGCGGGTATTGCTCAAGCTGGCAGATGCTACAGGTTTACATATCATCGCTGTCACCGGATTTCACCTGCGGAAATATTACCCGTACAAAAGCTGGTTATGGAGTGCTACTGAAACGCAGGCCGCCGAATTTTTCATCGAAGAACTCAAGGGTGGCATGAACGAAACCAAAGGCCAGGTTCCAGCGACCGCCATCAAAGTTGGTTATGAAGGTTTTATTGATGGGCAGGTGCGCGCGCTCATGGAAGCTACCGCTGAAGCTGCCAAGCAAACCGGAGCAGCCATCATGTTCCACACCGAGGCTGGACGAAATGTCGAAGCACTGCTGCCCTTTTTTAATGATCGTGGTGTGCCGCCGCGTCATCTGTATCTCTGTCATGTCGATAAACGCCCGGATGCCGGATTACACCGTGAACTAGCGCAGGCTGGGGCACTGCTGGGCTACGACACTTTCCTTCGCCGCAAGTACAATCCAGAGCAAAATCTCTGGCCCTTGATCAAGTTGCTGGTTGATGCTGGCTTTGATGACCGCATAGCGATGGCGCTGGATTTGGCGCTGCCTTCCATGTGGGTGTTCGGCGGCGCGGAATGGGGATTGATGGCCTTGCCCCGCCTCATCCTCCCGCGTTTACAGGCCGAAGGCTACAGCGAACCCATTATTCAGAATATTCTAGGGCAGAATGTCGCCCGTCATCTCGCATGGGAAGTATAATGAATTTATCCCCCCGCACCACTCCAACTTTCTATTTTGTTGGGGTTTCAACCGCGCAGTCCTCCATCATGAAGGTGTTTCCGCGTTGGGCACAAATTCTGGGCTTGGATGTTCAAATCGCCGGGGTTGACGCTCCTCTCCACGCGCCACCGGAAACCTACCGCACCATCGTCCAGCACATCAAAACCGATCCCAAAGTTTACGGCGCACTGGTAACGACCCACAAAATCGACCTGTTTGAAGCGACACGCGATTTGTTTGACTACCTCGACCCCAATGCCCTTTTATGTGGCGAAATTTCCTGCATCTCCAAACGGGATGGCGAACTGCGTGGACATGCGAAAGACCCGATTTCATCCGGCCTTTCATGGAAAGCCTTTGTGCCAGAAGGCCACTTCGCCCGGACGAACGCCGAAGTTTTATGTTTTGGCAGCGGTGGAGCAGCCGTCGCCCTCAGCGTCTATCTCGCCAACGCACCTGATCGTCCCCGCCGTTTTACATTGGTAGACATCAGCCAATCCCGCCTTGAACATGCCCGCCATATTCATGCCCAACTATCAACCGATATAGTTTTTGACTACATTCTGAATGACGATGCGCTGGAAAACGACCGCCGCATGAGCAGCTTCCCATCCGGTTCAGTCGTGGTGAATGCAACGGGTATGGGTAAAGATCGCCCCGGTTCACCTGTCACCGATGCCGGAATTTTTCCGCAAGATGGCTTTGCGTGGGAGATGAACTATCGCGGCGAACTGAACTTTTTGCATCAAGCACAGCGGCAGTCGCGGAATTTAAAGATTGAAGATGGTTGGGTCTACTTCCTGCACGGCTGGACACAGGTCATCGCCGAGGTGTTTAACATCGATCTGACGCCCGAATTATTCACCCGTCTGGATGAGTCCGCCCGCTGAAAGCACTTTTTGAGATTTTGGTTATAATTACAACCGAAATTTCATTGAGGTGCGTATGCCCAGTCAACCAGCTCGTTATGATACCAAGCTGCTGATGTTATGGATGGGGCTTCTTTTTTTGCTCCTGTTCTGGCTGACGCGCTTGATCGCTATCGATATTTTTCCCCTGTTTATCGACGAAACCATCCACATTCATCTTGGCGAAGATGGCTATCGCCTAAGCCCCTTCGTGAATGCCGAACTAGGGCGGGTGTTCACGGGCTGGTGGCATATGCTGTTCCAGACCTACGCCAGTGGCACCCCATGGATTGCCCGTACCGCTACCTTATTGCTTTCGCTGGTCAGCCTCTCAACAGTCGTTGGTTTGGGTCGCAGAATCGCGGGCGTATGGGCAGGTGTTTTTGGTGGCTTGTTCTATCTGTTAAGCAGTTATCACATGTTTTATGAACGGCTGGCGCTGGCCGATTCGATGGCGAATACTGCTGTGCTACTGGCGATTTACTTTGCCTATCGCCTCAGAAGTCGCGTAAATTCCCGCGATGCCCTGCTCACAGGTCTATTTTTATTTATTGCATTTGGCGCGAAAACCAGTGTGCTACCCTATTATGGCATCCCCATTGCAGCAGGTCTGGCTCTGCATCCTACCGAGCGTCCTTGGCGGCAGCAAATGATGTGGACGGGAGTTGCACTTGGTACAGCACTCGGTTTGACTGTGCTCTTTGTACTGATCCTGACTCTGCTCGGCTACGATTTTCTCTCCAATTGGGTGTCGTATGCTGCCACCAGTCGTCAAGAAGTCAGCGATAGTCTTGTCGCTTCGGTTTTTTCGTTGGAACGAATCGGTAGGAATATCGTTTATGTCACCCGCGCCTTGATCGGTTATATCGGTGCAGGTGTGATTCTCTTTGGTGTAGAAGTCTTGGTAACACTAGCGGTGCGCCGTCGTTGGTATCTGCTCTTATGCATCATTGGGCCATCTTTAGCCATGTGGTTCAGCGTCCCACAGGAGATTCGTTATTGGGGTGTCTCGCTGGTGTTGTTGATGTTATGCAGTGCCATCGTTCTGGCGGAAATCACCCATCGGCAGCCAGCTTTTCAGGTTGTCATCGTCGGCTTGCTGTTAATCTGGGGCGCGTTCCAATGGCTGCCTTTTAGCCTCAAGGCGTGGCAGCACCCCATTGATCTCCCCCTGCCTGCCACCGACCGTGATCAATACATCAATTCTGATGCCAGCGGTTTTGGCCTGCCCGAAGCGCGCGATTATCTAGCCCAGTACCCCGTCACCGAAGTCATCGGGATTCTTTCCAACTGTCAATCCCTGCGCTACATGTCCCAAGAATATTTTGAAGTCATCTGCCCGAACATTAACCCCAACGGCAGCGAAAAAGCGGCTTTGACGAATCTGATGAACGAGAATCGGCGCAATGGTGTTTACGTCATCTTGGAGGACAGCCCCTACATCCCCGCCAGTGCCCCCGGCACATTAATGACCGCTATTGAACGTCCCGCAGGCAAGGCCAACCTCACCATTTACGATATTTCCGAATAGTCATGTATTTTGATGAGTCCGCCCGCTGATACCTTTTGAGTCCTTCCACAGAATTCCAATTATAATAACAATCGGCATATAGGGAAGGACGCTGCTGTGACGAATGTCCATGTCGAATGGGATAATCCTGAGCAAACCATCATCCGTTACGATTTTAGCAAGGGGTGGACGTGGGATGAGTATTATGCCGCCACCAAAATGGGCGATGCTTTAATCGATAGCACCACCCATAAGCTGCTCATCGGCGCGATTTTGCACATTCCCGACCCAACCCTGCCGACCAACGTGCTGAGGGGGACGCAAATCGGCATGAAAGCGCGCCATCCCCGCGCGGTTTTGGTGGTGCTGGTCACGCGTAATCGTTTCGTTCATGCCCTTTATGAAGTGGTGGTTTCCGCTTATAGATCGCTCAAAGAGGAACTGCTGCGGGCAGATACTTTAGAAGATGCTCGCGCCTTGTTAAACCAACGACTCGCCAGCCAATGGACGCCGCCGGACGATCCCAAATCATGAACGATATTTTTCACCTGAAAACTGCACTTCCATCCGAACTGCGCGCCTTATTAACCAACGCCGATTGGCAGCCGATTCAGCTTGGTATGTCCGGCGCGGGTGTTTATCGTATTGTGGAGCATGATAAATCCATGTTCCTAAAAGTCTCCGACGATTTAGCCGACCCCGAACTGCGCGCCGATAAAGCCATCATCGAATGGCTGCGTGGTAAACTGCCTGTGCCGGAAGTGTTGGCATTTGCCGAAACCGAATCCCATCAATTTTTGCTGCTTTCTACCGTACCCGGCGAAGATGCCTCCGCTGATCATCACGACAAAAAGCGGCTGGTGCATCTGCTGGCGGAAGGTTTACGGCTGATTCACGCTGTTGACCCAACCAATTGCCCATCTATCCGTCCGCTGGATGTGATGATTGAAGGCGCGCGTCGTCGGCTCGAAAATGGACAGGTAGACGAATCGGATTTTGATGATGAGCGTTCGGGCCACACCGCCGAATCCGCCTTTGCCGAACTGCTATCGACCCGACCAGCACTTGAAGAATTCGTCTTTGTGCATGGCGACTACTGCCTGCCCAACATCCTGATTGATCACGGCAAAATCAGCGGTTTCATTGATTGGGGACGCGCCGGGATTGCCGACCCCTATCAGGATTTGGCCTTAGCCGAACGCAGTATCATCTACAACATCGGCGCGAAATGGGTAAGACCATTCTTTGATGCCTACGGAATTGCGGATGTCGATTGGGAGCGCGTGCGGTACTATAAACTGCTGGACGAATTTTACTGATCTCGAAATGAGAGAATTATGGCCCGTTTTGACCGCTTGACTGTTTACAACGCACTCCTGAACGATGGAATGCTGCCGCTGTTTTACCATGCTGACTCCGCGCTGGTGCAGAATGTCGCCGGAGCTTTAGCGCGCGGCGGCAGTCGCCTGCTCGAATTCACCAACCGGGGCGATGGCGCGATCAGCGTTTTTGTCGATCTGATGAACACCGTCCCTAAAGACCATAAGGATTTAATCGTCGGCGTCGGCTCAATCGAAGATGCCGCAACCGCCGCGCTCTATCTGGCACATGGCGCGAATTTTGTCGTCGGCCCGAATTTTAATCCCGAAATCGCCCGCCTCTGCAACCGCCGCAAAGTCGCTTATATGCCCGGTTGCACCACCGTCACCGAAATTGCGACGGCTGAAGAACATGGCGCGGAAATCGTCAAACTCTTTCCGGCGGATGCCTTCGATGGCCCATCTTTCGTCAAAGCGGTACTCGCCCCCCGTCCATGGACGCGCATCATGCCCACCGGCGGCGTTAGCCCGGACGAAGCCAATCTGCGGAAATGGTTCGAGGCCGGTGTGGCCTGCGTCGGCATGGGCAGCAAACTCATCCGCGCCGACTGGCTCAAAGCCGGGGATTTCGCTGCGTTGGAAAACCTCACCGCGCAAACCCTTGCCACCATCCAGACCATTCGGAACGGTTGATTCATTGCATCGTCAGCTCAAATAGAATGTGCCAGCGTAGGGGCGGACTAAGCGCAGCGCATGTCCTCCCTTGAGAAAATAAAAACACTCGTTACTTATTACTGACGTTACGCACAAGAACAACTATTGCGAGGTTATGCTAGGTAGTTCTGATTCTAACTTTGGCGATCACCTGAAAAACAGGTGGGAGCAGGTAAAAAGGGTTAAACTTGACCTCTTTTGAGCCATAGAGAATTTTTCGTAAAAGTGCAGCATGACAAACTAACCGTATACTAACCTGAAGGTTTGTATGCATCGTCCGCTTTATGTAGTCCGCGTAACATCAGTTATTACTCGAAACTTGTATTATGGAAACCATCAGCGTTTTCGATATTTTTAAAATTGGTGTTGGCCCGTCCAGTTCGCATACCCTCGGCCCGTGGCGTGCTGCCCAGCGTTTTTTAAACGACTGCCGGACGCTGAACTGCTTTGACCGTATTGCCCGCCTTCAGGTGGATTTATATGGTTCGCTCTCCAAAACCGGACGTGGACATGGCACAGATACCGCCGTTATCTTGGGTTTGATGGGTGAAGACCCTGTAACCTGCGATACCGCCCGGATCAGCGCCAAAATTCAGACGGTTGCCGATTCCGAAACGCTGCTGTTAGATGGGGTGCAGAAAATCGTCTTCAACCCCTCAGCCGCTTTGCGCTTTAACCATCACATCACCCTGCCGTTTCATCCCAATGGCCTGAAGTTCACTGCCGTATTAGACGATGGCAGAACCCACGAAGCCATCTATTATTCCATCGGTGGGGGCTTTGTGGTGCAGGAAGATCAACCGCCGGATTCGCGTGCCAGCGTTCCTGTACCCATGCCCATTCAGAACGCTGCTGATTTGCTTGCCCACTGCCAAACCCATAACTACACCATTCCCCAAGTCGTTTGGGCAAATGAATTGTCTTGGCGGGCGGCTGATGCGATCACTGCCGATCTAGGGCGCATTTGGTCAGCGATGAAAGACTGCGCTTTCCGGGGTTGTTATGGTGAAGGCACACTCCCCGGAGGTTTAAAAGTGGTGCGCCGCGCGGCACAGATGAACCGCAAACTGCTTAAAGGCGCTGTGTTCCCGGATGCCGATGCGTGGATAAACGCCATTCAGGATCAAGACCTGCATTTTCAGAATGTCATTCAGTGGGTCAGTTGTTTTGCATTGGCGATCAACGAAGAAAATGCTGCATTTGGTCGGGTGGTCACAGCCCCAACCAACGGTGCAGCCGGGGTGATTCCGGCGGTGCTGCTGCATTACGTTTGTTTTTGTCTGTCAAGTGAGCAGGGCGTTCGTGATTTTTTGCTGACGGCGGGCGAGATCGGCAGCATTTTCAAAAAAGGCGCGACCATCTCAGCGGCGATGGGCGGCTGTCAGGCGGAAATCGGCGTCTCTAGCGCGATGGCTGCCGCTGGCCTGACGCAGTGTTTGGGCGGCTCAGTCGGACAGGTGTTGATGGCCGCCGAAATTGCGATGGAACATCACCTCGGCCTGACCTGTGACCCTGTAGGCGGATTGGTACAAATCCCCTGCATCGAACGTAACACGATGGGCGCGGTCAAAGCCATCACTGCCGCCAGCATCGCTCTCGCCAGCGACCCGGCTCACGCCAGAGTCCCGCTGGATTCCGTCATCCAAACCATGTGGCATACCGCGCTCGATATGAACACCAAATACAAAGAAACCTCCGAAGGTGGCCTCGCTCTCCAAATCCCGGTCAACCTCAGCGAATGCTGATCCTGTAATTGGAGGTATTGATGAAATAATAAAGGGCGCAAGGATGGCTAATAGTAGAAATGAACTAGCACTAAACCTAATTCTGTTTGGGCAATTTCTGTTGAGTTTTATTCTTTTTGGTGCCCCGAACCTTGTTCTATATTCTGTAACAGTTTTTGCATTTCTATTCTTGGCGCTGTTATATATCTATTCTGAAAATGATGTTTCTGCTGAACGAACAAAAAATATCTCGAAGAAAATATCGAGTAGATTAGCTAAACCAGTTACAGTGGGGATGATTCTCGACATCATTATCAACCTTTTGGCAGTTAATCTTGGTTTGCCTAGTCTTGAATTTATGTCTTTTCTATTATTTGTTGTTATCCTTGTAATATTGAGTTTTGCCTGTTCTATCGTTGATGCAAATTTAGCGTGGCGTTCAATAAAGAAAAGCTCTATGCCTTGAACCCACTTTAGTGCGTTTTGCTTCCATCTAGCTGGGGAGTTGAACCCTCGATGGCAGATTTTATTTCTTTAACGTTCCGTTTCAGCGAATGCTAATCGTTCCGCCATCAAATTTGCGCTAGAATATCTGTGCTATCTAAATGAGCAAAAAGGACAGCACATGGCGACTATTCGTTACATGGTAGGGGAAGTTGAACCCGCAATTGCCTTTTACACTGGAATCTCGGTTTTGAACTGGCAGAACGCATGGGGCCAGCCTTTGCCATCGTTTCCAAAGGCGATCTAAATTTGTGGCTGAGTGGCCCGCAGTCATCTGCTGCGCGTCCCATGCCGGATGGTCGTCAACCAGAATCCGGTGGCTGGAATCGCTTTGTGGTTGAAGTTGATGACATAGAAGCTGTAGTGAACACTATGAAAGCGGCGGGCATCAAATTCCGTAACGACATCGTTACTGGGCCGGGTGGCAAACAAATCCTTGTTGAAGACCCATTCGGCAACCCCGTCGAAATCTTTGAACCAGCCTGATCTGCCAAAAATGAAAACGACCGGGTTATGTTTCCCGGTCGTCTGCTTTACGCCATCACCTCGTAATGAGTGACAAAAGGTTCTTTCTCTAGCAGGAAGGTCTCATCTTTAGGGTAATACTTGGCCTTCTCGTAATCCTCACCCGCGAATGCCTTGATTGCCTCTACTGACTCCCATAGTGTAATCAGCAGAAAATGGGTGACATCGCCTTCAGTACGGCGCAAAACCGTTACCCCTTTGTTTCCCGTTGTCGCCCGATATTCCGGTAACCCAGTCAGATTCAGGTAGTCCCAATAAGCATCCGCTTTCGCCGCAGGTACGACTCCATGCCAAGTTCGCGCGATCATAGCGTGTCCAGTCCTTGAGTTAATACTGGTAATGATTGACTCTTGTGACGGTCAGCCCATCAACAATCACCACAACCATTTTGCCCTCGGCATCTGGCCCAATGTTGAATTGAATCTCGCCTGTGGTGAGTACATAAACCGCAATTCCCTCGCCTTCTTTGACCAGTCTATTTTGCTCAGGCGGGGTTTCCAGATACGGGGCGAGATCGGTTTCGGTAAGGGCAAACATGAACACGCCCCGGCTGCGTTCGTTCACATCATAAATATGCAGTGCCGGATTGCCTGCATCATCCCATGCCGGATAAATGACCGCAAACAGGTCGCCCATGTGCCAGTTCACCCGGTCATCTGGCGGTCGAACTTCCTTGATGGCGGCAATCTGACGTTGGTCAGCGGGCAGCGCACGGCAGTTTTCGTTAAATGGAACGGGGTCGAAGGTGTAGCTGGCGATCACCGTCCCATTCTTGAAGCCTGTTTCACCTTGTGGGAAACGTTCGGTCACATCATGGAGTTTAGCAGTGAACGGACGTTTGGTAGGCTTGTTGAATGGGATGACAATAATATTGATGCCGTTGCCATGTTCACCTAACGGTGTACCGCCTTGCCCACCAACGATGGCGATTCCGTTGGCATCGTAAAGCACAAATGTGTACCAATCATCGCCGTTGTCATCATCCGTTGCTGCCGTGTAATAGAAGTTCACGATCACGACTACCTCATTCACGCAGTCGCCCATCACGCTCTGAATGCCATAAATGATCGGGTCTGCAATGCGTTCATCAGCCTGTACGAATGAGGAGAAACCAATTGTGAATCCGAATAGGAGTGCAATTTGCCAGAGGGGGAGTAGTCGGCGGTGCATCATATGCCTCGCTGTGGATGTTAAAGATACACCGCCGAGATTAACAAATTAAAGTTTAACTGACAATGCGCTTAACCCATGATTGGTCTACGCTGGCGGCGGAACAACCCCAATCGTCAGCAGGATATTGGCATAAATTCGCTGTTCCCCGGTGGCGATCACCAAACAGCAGTCCGGGTCGCGCGCCAGATCATAAAACGGAAAGCGCCCATTTGTCTTCAATTCGAGGTGCGGCAGGCAGCGCCGGAACTCCGCGAAAATCGGTGGTTCATCGCCCGAATCCGGCACCATCACATCCGCCGCTTCAATTGGAATGGCCTTCGCCAAAACTTCTAGCACTTCCACCGCGTTGAGCTTGCCGTGTGTGAAGTTCAGGTATACACGCCTGGCTGCCGGGTTCGCCCGCGTATTAAATGGGTAGTTGCCGTCCGCGATCAGCACCTTCCCGCCGTGACCCGAACCCCCCAATGCTTCCAGAATTTCAGGATGAAGCAGTTGTGTCGTAAGCATAATTTAATCCTTCATTGGTTGTAGAGGCGCAGCGTGCTGCGCCTGCTCTATTTACCACATCTTGTAATAATTGTAATATTACCTGTTCCCACCTGTTTATCAGGTATAGGATCGATTTTGGCGTTTAAATCCCGCAAAGATGAACTTCAATACCCATCTCGTTCAGCATCGCGGCTTTTGCTGCCAACGCTTTATCGGCTGATGCGGCATCATTCCCATAAGCCACATTCAGATGGTTCGCCTTATGTCGTGCCATCATCTGGTCACGGTTGACGCCGTGCAGTACCGCGTGCATGATCGGCCATTGCGGTGTGGTCATCTGCCAGCGGCGTTCGGTTTCCTCGTGTGGCAGTTCAATCACCGTCGCTCGCCCCATATCGCAGTGCAGTTTGCCGCCCATCACATAAACACGGCTCCATACAATTTCGCCTGGCTTGCTGATGCCCTTGAGCGTCCCCCCGCCTAACCGGAAGTACATCGGTGGCTGGCGTTCGCTGCTTGCCCCTGCATAACCATCAATAAAATGTGAAGCGGGTGCTGCTCCCGAAATCAGAAAAACCCATACAAAATCATCGCCATATTGTTCGCCGTAGCGCAGGTCGTGCAGCGTCGTCGCAGGATCGAGTCCCATCGCTGTCCATACACGGTTTGTCACTAATGCGTCCACCGCCGCGCCTTCGTCCACTTCGTTGAAATGCGGCAGCGCTTTGCCTGCGAAAAGTTCTTCACCCGTTACAGCATGGTAAACCGGAGGACGTTCTACATTATTCAGCAAACCTTCCACCAGATCAGAAGCCGGAGCCATATCCTTCAACCCCTGCTGATACTGGATGCCGACCGCAGCACACCCAAATTCATGAGCAATGCGCACCGCCGCGATGTACATTTTGCATTGTTCGAGGATTTGTGCGTCTGTGAGTTCGGTTTCTTCGTTCGTTCCCGTAATGAACTTAACCCCTTTTGCATTCAGCCAATCGCGGACTTTCTGCGCTTCAGCGTTACTCACGAATCGCATCCCGGCTACCAGCGCCGACTGGCTCAGGCGTTCTTTGTAAATGCCCGTCGGGTTCAGCAACTCATCGTCGATGATGGCGTTGTACATGCCCATGCAGCCTTCATCGAAAATGCCGAGGATAGCCTTCTCTTGCTTTAATAGCCCCGCCAATCGTCGCCCCAACCAAACTTCATCGGCAGGTAAAGTGGTGGAATTTAAATCACGAACATGGGTTGTGCTGTGGCTGATCTTCCCGGTTTTAATCCACTCGCGGATGCCGCTCAGGAAAAACTCGTCGGTGAAATCTTCGCTCCAAATGCTGCTAAACTGGACGCCCATTTTGGTCAGCGAGCCATTCAGGTTCAGCAATCCAACCAATCCCGGCCACTGACCACTCCAATTGGCGACCGTCAAAATCGGCCCACGATGCGAACGCAAACCAGCGAGCACATGATGGCTGTACTGCCAAACCGCCTCGGCTACAATCAATTTGGCATCAGGATGGATATTTTTGAACACATCCATGCCCATGCGCTGATTCCAGATGAAACCGTGCTTCAGTTCCGGGTCATAGGGATGCCCGCGTTTCACCGTAATGCCCTCGCTGGCGAAGGCGTCGATGATGCGACCTTCCATATCCTGTTGGGCAGGCCAGCAGACTTGATTAGCTGAAAGGCGTAAATCGCCGCTGGCAATTAGAATTGCTTCGTTGACCGCGACGGGGGCAGGTGAAGTTAAGTCAGGCACTTGGTAAGCCATAAAAAGCTCCTGGGCAAAAGGGGGTAATGAATATCTTTTCGTTTCGCTGGATTATACAGGGTTTCGTTTTATCCCCCAATGAATGGTCATGTTGGTTAAGCTATTGTCTGCCTTGAGGTAGGCATAATCCACTATGCATAGAAACTGGTTGGTGTTCTCACTCAGCGAAGAATCCAAAATCCAGATAATAGCATTTTTCCCCGTCGCAGGGCACGGTGCCATGCTCTTTGAACACGAATGCTTGCGAGTCGTGCCGCCTCACTTTCTTCTTCAGATTGTTCCATTGTGATTTGCTCGGCTCAGGTTGGCCTTCGGGTAGCACAAAATAGGCAGGGCTGAACACCGCGCGGAAATGCCCGTCTGGGTAGGAGATCAGATCACTCAGGTGAGTCAGATCGCCGCCCGGCAGCGTCAGTACGCGGGCGATGAATATTTCAACTTGTTTACGGTCTTGCGGTTTGAATTGGGGCAGGTCTTTCATGGTATCTCCGATGGAATAAAAATAAGTCCATATTGGCGGTCAAGGGGAACATTATGCGGGCTAAATGTCGGTTCGGCAGCGTCGAACTGCGCCCGAATTAACCCGATGCTGATGGTATCTTCTGGAATGACGAAAAAGGCGTGGGATACATCGCGCTGCAAAGTGGCTAACATTTCCGCCGTGAGTTCGTCTGGTTTGGTGACGATGAACTCAAAACGTAGATTAAAATAGGCTTGCAGTGTATCAAACTGCCAGTAGGAAAACGCATCATCCGTAATCAGATGAAGCTGTGTTTCTGGTGGAAAGTTAATTGCACGTGGCACAATCTCGGCAAAGTCGCGGAACGGGCGGATTTGACGGTTGTACAGCGGTAGATGGAAGCTGAGGTAATATACAATTTGCGACCCTGCCAGCAACACTGCCAACCCAATCACCAACCGCCGCCGTTTGAGCATCAGCGCCAGCACTCGAAATCCCAATGCGATCACCAGCGCTAGTGCAGGCAGAGCCACCACATATCTTGACGAAAACACATTTTGTTCGATGAATCCGTTGCCGAACGCTACCCCAAACAGCCACACCAGTAGCAGCAGATAACGCGGCTGTCGCCAGTGCCACAGCGCCCAACCGATACCCAGCAGGAAAAACGGAACGATATATGGCAGCACCAAACCGAACTGCCCACCGTAATACAACTGACTGGCGTCTGGTGTCCAGACATAATGCAAAAAGGGTGGCAAAATTCGGTTTTGCAGCAGTTCCAACGGTTGGGTTCGAAGCCCATTCAGGTAATCCCCAAGCACGTTCATTGCGCTGAAACGCATCGTTGGTGAAATGCCAGCCGCGATCAGCGCATAATGGGCTGGCGCACCGACCAACACCGCTGCTAATCCGGTTCGGGCTAAGTTCCATAAATTCACACGGCTAATTGTAGGGGGATTTTTAGGTTTTATCAGAGGGAGAATAAGCGTCAGAGCAAATCCCGCTGCTAGAATCGGAAACAGCAATCGCCCAGCCTCGTAAAAATACTGCGTCAGGCCAAGCATCACACCTGCCAGCGCAAAATCGCGGCCTCGTCCGGTTTGCCAGCCGCGTGCCAGCAGCACCAGTGCCAGTACGCCGAACAGGGGATCAGCAATATTGGGTACACCTAAACGGCTGAAATGGATGTGCGGTGGGAAGGTTGTCAGCCAGAGCGCCGCCAATAATCCAACGCGGCGGTTGAACAGTGTTGCCCCTAGTCCATACACTGCGGGAATGGTCAGGGTTCCGACAATGGGGCTGATGGCTCTCAAGCCGATCAAGTTTGCCCCGAAAAGCTGCGCAGTAAATGCCTGCATATAACCATAAACCTGTGACCAGCCTGCTATTTCCCAGCTTGGCACAAGCAAACGAGAAGTGACATCGCGTAGTGTAACCACCGTATATACTGAGCCGAATTCATCCACATACATGAACACGGCTTCTTCCAAATTCCACGCGCGTATAGCCAACCCCGCCAGCATCATGCCGCCCAGTGCCCATCGTTCCCATCCATGCGGCAGGATCGAATCGGCGCTTTTTCTAGGTTCGCCTATGCTTAAGCCGAATCCCACCAACGCAGCGCCCGCGACCAGTGCCATGAATTGCCAGCGGGTGTTGAACCCTTGCAGCCAAGGGAGATCAAATATTTTTCCGTTACTTTCAGCCAAAAGCGCCAGCAGTATAATTCCGGTGATTAGTGCTGTGATGTGTTGAATACGGATAATGGTGGAGGATGTTTCGATTTTTACGGCGGTGACAACCATTCTGGGGATTTCCGGTATCGGCGATGCTTCGGGCGTGATGGGGATTACCTTTCGACGGTATACTAGTGCGACAACAAATGCTCCTGCGGCCAGCAGACCACTAAGAATCGCTATCGAACTGATAGCCCGCCTATTTCCTCTGGTAGAATTCACCGTAATCCATTTCAATGACTGATCGCCTTGCATTCATTATATGCCTGTGGTGGAAAAAGTGCGTGAAACTGATCTAGCAGCACACCCCATGATATAATGCTGCCGGTTTTGCATTCGGAGTGTGATATGTGTTTAACCCTGTCGCTAAATCGAATTGGCGTTGTGGTCGCTTGTATAGTCTTTATGTTGATTTCGGGCTGTGGGGGCGGCAGCGCCGTTACACCATCTGTTACCTCAGAGATGCTCAAAACCCCCACACAGTCGCCAACCATTGAACCTATCATTCCGGTTGTCACACCGGAAGCTACCCCGGATGGGCCAAGTATTTTATCGCTATGGCTACCAGAGCCTGTTTCCCCAGTGACGAATGAACAGGCTACTTTCATGATGGCTGATCAGATCGACATGTTCCACATTGCCCAATCGGATATTCGGGTTGAGCCTCGCCTGAAGAAAGGCTCTGATGTCGGCGGCGTTATGGAAACGCTCAAATCCGCCAGCACGGTTGCACCCGGTGCGCTCCCAGATATAACTTTGCTGAGGCGGAGTGATTTGCTGGCTGCCGCGCAAAGTGGTTTGATTCAACCACTTGAAGGTACAGTTACCTCCGCTATTCTGGGTGATTTGTATCCAGCGGCGTTGGAATTGGGGCAGGTCAATAATATGTTGTATGGGCTGCCGTATGGGCTGGAGGTAGAGCACATTGCTTATCGTTCGGTTGTGCTTTCCGGGAATTTTGCCACCTTTGAAGATGTGTTGTTGAATCGGCAGACATTTGTCTTCCCTGCGGCTGTAGTCGAAGGCATCAGCGATGTGCTGCTGCTGCAATACCTTTCGGCAGGCGGCACACAGGTTGAACTTCAAGTCGGTCAGATCAATGCGGAAGCTCTCCGCACCGTGCTGGATTTTTATCAGGCTGCGGTTGAAGGGGGGGCAATCCAAAGCACTGTGCTGAATTATGACCGCCCAGAAGATTATCTGGCAGGGTTGATTGATGGTAGTGTTAATGCAGCAGTTGTGTCCTCGACGCACTATCTTGACCTGTTGGCGCGCGGTCAACAGCTTGAATCCGCGCCGATTCCCTTATTCGAAGGCGATCCCATGACTATCATTAATGGGTGGATGTGGGTGATTGTGACAAAAGACAAAAATCGACAGCTTCAAGCAGCACATTTTCTGGATTGGGTGTTTGATGCATCCCGATTAGCTGCTTACACGCGGGCAATTAACATGCTGCCACCATTGCGCGCAGCCATGAGATTGTGGCAGGTTGATGGTTATAATTCGTTTGCTGTCCAACTCCTGACCAATGCTCACTTACCATTTGCCGCGTCGCCAGGGAATGCGCCTCGCGCCATGCAAACTGCACTGGCCGCTGTCATCTCAGGGCAGCGCACAGCGGAGGAAGCCGTTGCGGATGCCATTGATGTAGCGGGAGGATAACCGGTTTGTGGATTCCCGAAGAGGATAATGTAGTGTTTGTCCTAAGTTCGTAATTGAGAGCAATCCACGACCCGGAAGCATAATGACATCAAGTGTCGCATATTAAATGGATCGTGGATCGTTAAAACTGTGTCGATTCTGATCTTTAGCTCACACCTGAACTATTCAAGCTGGCTTTCAGGGCGTCCAGTTTGATCGGCTTGGCAAGGTAACCGTTGGCACCTGCCGCTGTAGCTTCTTTGGTCATCGGTGGAAAATGAGCCGAAATAATGATGATAGGAACGTTGCGGGTGGCGTCGCCTGCCCGGAGTTTGCGGCATATTTCCAGACCGTTTTCATCCGGCAGTTGAATATCCAGCAAAATGAGATCAGGTTCTTCATAGGCCAGCCGATCCCATGTCTGGCGTCCTGAGTAAGCTGGAATCGATTCGTGTCCCATCAAGCTGAGGTATGAGGAGAGCATCTCTACAGTGAGGTGTTCGTCGTCTACCACGAGAATTTTTGCCATGCACTCGCCCCCTTTCACCGGGTATATGAATTTAGTATAAAGCAAATGTTGCCGCGTTACATTGTGACAATGGTCATAACGTAAATTTAGAATTTCTTCTCGTAAAATCGATGCGTCTTGTAAATATCCGAGCCAAAACTCTTGGCGATACTGACCATATTGGTGTTGGATTCCAGAATCCAGCCGGAGTCTGAATGCTGAATGCGCGGGTCATTAATCAGCGCCGTCAAGACATGGTAATACAGTGCAGCATCCACACCCTTGTTGCGGTAAGCCTCTTTTACCCCTAACAGCGGGATGCGCGCCCATGTCATCACCGGACGGACTTTCCAGTGCCACAGTGCTTTGAGCAGTGTGAATATTTCCGGGGTACCGGGGCGGGCATAGGCTTTGTGTAACACCTGATTGAAATCCGGAATTGCGAACCCGAACCCAGCGGGCTTTCCATCTACATCTGCGAAGAAGGCGAAATCTGGCTCGAAAAACTGTCCCAGACTGGTGACCAATCCATCCAACTCTTTGGGAGTCATGGGCACAAAGCCCCAATTTTTGTCCCAGGCTTCGTTGTAGATTTCCTTGAAAACCACGAATTCTTCTTTGAGGCGTTTTTGGTCAATTTTGCGGATGGTAATCTTATTCCGCTTCATTACCCCCTGAGTGATGCGCCCCAACCGGTCTTGCAGGCCGATTTCGGCTTGTCGTTCACGGCTGACATGAAAGCTATAAAGATCCATTGCTTTGATGTAACCTGCCCCTTCCACCAATTTCTGGTAGTAGGGTGGGTTATACGGCATCAGCAAAATCGGGGGAACAAAACCATCTACTAGAATCCCGCAGTCTTCATGTGTGGTGAAGGTTTGCGGCCCAAGTATGGCATCGTAACCTTTCTCCTTGACCCATTCAGCAGCAGTGTTCAGCAAGGCTGTGGCGGCCTCCTGATCATCATAAACCTCAAACGCGCCAAACCAGCCCACATGTTCGTTATGGAATTCATTGTGGCGATGATTGACGAAGGCTGCAATTGTCCCAACGATCTGGTCGCCACGCCATGCTGCGAAGTAGTCGCCTTCCATGTACTCCCAGCTAGGGTTCTTTTTTTTATTCAGCAGGTCTCGCCGCATGGAAAGCAGCGGAGGCACCCAGTTAGGGTCATTCTTGTACAGTGTCCAGGGAAACTCTAAAAACGCCCGAAAATCAGCGGGAGTTTCCACTTTGCGAACATTCACAGCCATACAGTTTGCTTTCGGTAGGAATAAGATCGAAATAATGTTACCTGTTTTTGTTGCTTACGCAAAGAACCATCTTGACAGCTTTTTCCCGCTTTGCTAACATACTGCCTATCTTCCGCAGTAGCTCAACGGCAGAGCAACCGGCTGTTAACCGGTAGGTTCCTGGTTCGAATCCAGGCTGCGGAGCAGACCGAGCGCCCCACACCAGCGGGCGCTTTTGATTCGTGGTGAAAGGTATTCAAGATGAATTTGCACAGCCTGGATTATTGGCGTAATCCCAGTGGAGTGGAAATTCCTGGCGACCCGCTGCGTTTTCTTTACATTACTGACGAAGCTGAACATATGATGGTTTCTGCGCTGGCGAAACAGCTTTTTGCTTATCAACAAGCCGCCGCCGGGACGAACCGCCAGATGACCAAAATGATTATGATTACGATGGGTGCGCTGCTGCCGGGTGTGCTTTTGCAGGATTATATTCACCACTGTGCCACACCGGATATGCCCCCTATCGAGTTCGGTACGTTTGGCGTCAAATGTTATTACGGCCCCGGCCAACCGCTGGAATACCCGGAAATTGTGCAACCCCTCTCGATTGATGTTCGTGGACATACCGTTGGTGTCGTTGAAGATCTGATTGACCTCGGTGGCACAGCTCGCTTTGTGCGTGATATCCTGTGTTCGCCACAGTATGGTGCGCGGGAAGCTGTGATTATCGCACCTTACCGCAAGAGTCGTGCCGCTCTTGCTGATGATCTGGAAGTGCTAACTTTTGGTACGATTCCGCATGACACCTGGATAATCACCCCGCGAGAACGGGTTGAAACAATGGTGAAACGGGTACCCTTCTGGGCGCGGAATGGCGCATCGAAAGCTGATTGCCTGGCGAACTTGCAGCACATTGGTTATCCACAGTACATTCTGGATGACTGGTTTGAGGTAGCCTGGAAGCGGGGAGGATGATTGTGAAGATTGAAATCCGCCGCGCCACTATGCGGGAGCATGATACACTGCTGCGGAATGTGTACCAATTTTATCTGTACGAATACAGCACGTTTATGACCGACTGGCGCGTACTGGCGGGCGGGCGGTTTTACGAAACCGACCTTGATGGCATATGGACAGATAAAGGGCGGCATGTTTTCCTCATCTATGCCGACGACGATTTGGCCGGTTTCGCCTTTATAGAAGAAGTCGCCAAGAGTTATTTGACAGGCGAAGCGCAGATTATCTTCATGGAAGAGTTTTATATCCTGAGCTACTTTCAGAAGCAGGGGGTTGGCGAAAAAGCGGCTGGGCTACTGTTCGACCATTTTCCCGGCAAATGGGAAGTTTCCGAACTGCCGCAGAATGTACGGGCGCAGGCCTTCTGGCGCAAGGTTATCGGGCGATACACCAACGATAATTTCCGTGAAATCACCATTCCTGAAAAAGATTATGTGGTGCAGATGTTTGATAATCGATAACTCATTGCTTGTTCTGATTGATCTCGTAAATAATCCGAAGTCCGTCCAAGGTGAGTTCCGGGGCGATGGTGTCGATCATGGTTGTGTGTTGCTGAAAAAGTGGCGCTAATCCTCCGGTGGCAATCACTTTGATATCCGGTTCGTTCATAGATGCCTTGATGCGCGTCACTAATCCCTCCACCAGTGACACATAACCCCAGAAAATCCCGGATTGCATGGCATGAATCGTATTCTTGCCAATTGGATTGGGCGGCGGAACCAGATCAACCTTGTGCAAACGTGCGGTGCGGCTGACCAGTGCATCGTGTGCCACCACGATTCCGGGTGCAATCGCCCCGCCGGAATAAGCCCCATCGCGCGAAACTACATCGAAGGTTGTGGCTGTGCCGAAGTCGATCACAATTGCCGGACCGCCATACAAGGCTACTACCGCTGCTGAATTGATGATGCGGTCAGCGCCTGCCTGTTCCGGTTGCTCGATTTCGATTCGTACCCCGGTGTTGGTTTTGTTGGTGACGACCAGTGGATCAATGCCAATGTAGCGCTGCACCATCTCAACAAACGCACTCGTTAGTGGTGGAACGACACTGCCAATCACTACTCCGGTGATGAGGCTGTAGCTCATGTCTGCGCTGCTTAAAAAGTTTCGCAGCAGTACCGCGTATTCATCCGGCATCTTCTCGGCGATTGTCCGTGCCCGCCACGAAAGCTGCCATGAATTTTCTCGCCACAAGCCAAAGTGGATGTTGGTATTACCCACATCGACAGCCAATAAACCGGAATTGCCGTTTTGCATTTGCGTCCTCGCTTTGTACTACGAAATCCTCAACAGCGCAGCAACACAATATCGTCTTTATGACCGGGCTTGTGTCAGGCATCCGATATAATAACCGCTATCTCGCCTGACTCGTATGCACCATTTAGGTCTATGCTTCTTTCCGTCAGTCCCAATGGGCAATCAAGCGTAGTTGGGTACCGAGGTTAATAAAATTTAATCACAATGTCCCCGATGATGTTCGCGGCCTGTTCCGCGCTGCCGACGGCGTGAAACATATGGCGGTAAATTTCGCGCAGTTTGAACATCATAATTACGTCTTTCAGGTCTTTCGGTTCATCGAAGAGATGAGCCAGGGCTTCGGCATACAGCGTTTCCATGCGGTTTTCGATGGACTTGATACGGATGGCGTGATCACCCGCGACGTTGGGATGATGTTCCAGACGTTCAATCGCCAGTTGGATTTCTTCGGCGCTGTTATGCAGCAGTGCGGCCATTGCCCGCAGGTGATCGTTAGGGCTGACATTGAGGATATCCATTTCGTTGGTGGTGGAGTAGGCGTAGTCCAGCACATCATCTATGGCACGCGATAGACCAAACAGGTCTTCGCGGTCAATGGGGGTGACGAATGTGCGGTTGAGTTCATCAATCAAGATGCGCCGGACTTCATCAGCATCTTTTTCCAGGCTGCGGACACGCGCAGCATTCTTTTTGTTGGGCTTTGCCATGTAGGCGATGAGGGCTTCGGTGCCCTGTACCACGATAACCGACTGTTCCCCCAATCGCTTGATGAAACGATTGGGTTTCCGTTGGAATAATCGCTGAACGCGATCTTTGGTTTTGAGGAAAAAGGCTTTCACCGCGTCAATCCTTTAATCAACTGATACAGCACAGCGCTCACGAATCCGGTCATGGGCATGGTGAGCAACCATCCAATCGCAATTTGCCGCACGACTCCCCAGCGTACTTTTTGAAGCCGATCCGCACTGCCTGCCCCAATAATGGCTGAAGTGACAACCTGTGAACCACTGACCGGCCAACCTGCCAAACCTGCACCCATAATCACACCAGCAGAAGCGGCCTGCGCGCCAAAGCCGTGTATCGGGCGTATTTTGTAAAATTTGCCGCCCATCGTATGGATGAGCCGCCACCCTCCGACCAGTGTTCCTATGCAGATGGCGGCTGCGCTAAAGGCGACTACCCATTCCGGCAGATGGGATGAGTTGAGGCTTCCCATTGCGACCAATCCCAGCACAATGACGCCCATCAATTTCTGGGCATCGTTGCTGCCAAAAGCCATCGCCATAATGAATGAAACCACGACCTGCCCACGCTGAAACCAGATGTTCATATGCGGGGTAGCGTTGGTCGTCAGCCAGTAACACAGGTGCAGCACCGCAAAGCCGCATACCGAACCGAGAAGGGGGGAGAGGAACAAACCTGCAACCAGTTTGAGCAATCCCTGAGCGATGATGACCTCGTGCCCAAAACCTATCCAGGTCGCACCGATCAATCCGCCGAATAGACCCTGCGACATGCTGACGGGAATTTTTAGCCAAAGGGTAAACAGACTCCAGATAATTGCACCTGACAGGGCGGCCAATACCACGTTAAGATTTATTGTCCCGGACTGTACCAATCCATCGGCCACAGTGCTGGCAACCGCTGACCCCAGTACGAACGGGCCAAGGCCCATTCCCGCTGCCGTCAGCCCCAATGCGAGACGCGGGTGGATGGAACGGGAGGAGATCATAGCCGCGACAACGCTGGCTGAACCGTACTGCCCGTTCAGGTAGCCATAAATAAAGGCGAGGCCAATGAGTACAATCAGATGTGGCATTGTGGAAGTGTTAAAGGATATTAGATAGTTTTGCAATCAGGTTAAGAATATATTAAAAGAAACGGTCTGACAATGTCTGGGATTATTCGATGGGTTTGATTGGATTTTTGCATTTGTTGATAGCAGTTGATTATAATTATGAACTCAAGACAGGCCAAAAAGGTTCGTCATGATTGCTGTGCCTGTTGGTTTGTGCTCGTATTAAATTTTGGTAAAGGATGTTAAATGAAAAAGATTAGTGTACTGGCTGTTGGTTTGCTGCTCATGCTGCTGGTTGCCCCAGCACTGGCGCAAGATACGCTGACCGTTCTGTGTACACCACAGGAAGATTGGTGCGTTGCGATGACGCAGGCCTTCCAGGAGGAGACAGGCATCCAGACCTCGTATGTACGTCTGTCTTCGGGTGAGTCGCTGGCGCGCATCCGGGCGACAGTGGATAATCCGGAATTTTCGGTGTGGTGGGGCGGCCCGGCAGATGCATTCATTGCTGGCAACGAGGAAGGGTTGCTCGAAGCCTATGTTTCACCAAATGCCGAAGCTATTCCGCTGCATTACCGGGCGGAAGATGGTGCATGGACGGGCGTGTATGTAGGTGCTTTGGGTTTTTGCTCCAACACAGAATTACTGGAAGAGTTGGGTGTGGAAGTACCGACTTCGTGGGCTGACCTGCTCAATCCGGCTCTGGAAGGTAATGTAGCGATGGCACATCCGGCGACTTCCGGCACAGCGTTCACGGCTTTTTGGTCGGTAGTAACGTTGGAAGCAGATAAGCTGGAATACCCAGATGGCAAGCCCGCTGAAGGCGAAACGGTTGAAGGCACGGGTGAGGGCTACACCGAAGATGGTTCGCCCACCGAAGCCGCGCTTGACAATGCTTTTGCTTACTTCAGCGAGCTGAACAATAATATCCTGCAATACACCCGTTCGGGGTCTGCACCGGGTCGTATGGCTGGCGGCAGCGAAGTAGCTGTTGCCATTATCTTCTCGCACGACTGTGTAAAACTTCAGGTAGAAGGTTTCCAGGATATTCTGGTTAATTCCTTCCCCGAAGAAGGCACGGGTTATGAAATCGGCGGCATGGCAATTTTGAAGAATGCCCCCGAACTGGAAGCGGCGAAGGTATGGTACGACTGGGCGCTGACAGCCGATGCTCAGGCTATCGCACAGACGGTTAATTCCCTGCAAATTCCGACTAACCCGGAAACCCCACTGTCTGATTTGATGGTCAAGCTGGATGAGGTCAATGTGATTGACTACAATTTCCAAGCGGCTGGCCTCAACCGTACAGCGTTAGTCGAACGGTTTGATGCTGAGATCGCACCGGAACCGCCGGAGTAGTCTTTCTGCATTAGCCAGTCTGAATATGAACCGCCTGCCGATCAAGAGTGATCGGCAGGCTTTAAATAATACTTTTTTGAGGAGTTTCACTTGGGTTTTTTGCGACATAACCGCTATCTCGGCGAGTTTATCCGTGTGTTCCGCGACCCGGTTCTGGCTATCGGATTGGTGATCGCGGTGCTTTTTGTGGTTGTTGCCATCATCATGCCGATTCTGGCGATGGTGGGAGTGGGGCTTTCCAGCGAAGGACTCCCGCTGTTTGAACGCTATCTCGGCCAACCCGCTTACCAGACGATCATCAGCAACACGGTGGTGATGGGTCTGACGGTTGCTACGGTGGGTACACTGATTGGCTTCCTGTTCGCCTATGTACAGGTCAAGGTTCAAGCTCCATTCAAGCGGTTCATGCATATCGTCGCACTAGTGCCGATTATTTCGCCACCATTTGCGCTGGCGAGCGCGATCATTCTGCTGTTCGGACGCAACGGCTATATCACCAAAGGTATTTTTGACAGCCGGTGTTTGTGGGGTGCAGGGCGGGGCTGCAACGATATTTATGGATTAGACGGTTTAACACTGGTGCTATCCCTGTCGTTATTTACAGTGGCTTACCTGAACCTGAAAGGAATGCTGGAGGCGCTTGACCCGACGCTGGACGAGGCCGCAACGAACCTCGGTGCAAGCCGCTGGCACATCTTCCGCACGGTGACTGTGCCAATGTTGATACCGGGAATCGCGGGGTCATTCCTGCTGCTGTTCGTGGAAGCGATTGCTGACCTCGGCAATCCGCTGGTGCTGGGCGGGAATTATGAAGTGCTGGCGACGCGCATTTATGTATCTATCGTCGGGTTGTACGATACAACGGCTTCGGCAGTGCTTTCGATTATTTTGCTTGTACCCTCGCTGACGGTATTTATGGTGCAGCGATATTGGATCAGTCGAACATCGGTGGTATCAGTAACCGGGAAGCCCGCTGGAAACCCGCAGCAGATCACCCATCCGCTGGTACGCTGGACTCTGTTCGGCATGGTTATGACGGTTTGCATCCTGATTATCCTGATTTATGCTGTCATTTTCTTCGGCGCGTTCAGCAAAGTGCCGGGTGTGAATAACACACTGACGCTGGATAACTTCAACTTCGTCATCAACGGGATTGGCTCGAAAGCCATGACCGATACGACAGTTCTTGCGGCTATTGCTACCCCGGTGGCGGGTTTGCTGGGTATCTTCATCGCGTTTCTGATCGTGCGTAAGTCATTTGCAGGACAGGGTTTGCTGGATTTTTCGACGATGCTGGGGATTGCTGTTCCCGGTACGATCATCGGCATCGGGTATCTGCTGGTGTTCAATAATCCGGTTGAGCTGGTGCTGCCATTTGGTGGGGAAACGCCAACCACGATTACGCTGATACCCAAACTGACGGGCGGAAGGGCGATCTTCGGCGGGGCGCTGGCGATCATTCTGGTGTATGTGGTTCGGAGTGTTCCGGCTGCACTGCGCGCCGGGGTTTCGCTGTTGAGCCAGATTGACCCGGCGATTGAGGAAGCATCGATCAGTCTGGGGGCGAATAATGCCCAAACGTTCCGGCGGATTACGCTGCCGTTGATTCGTCCAGCATTTTTATCCGGGTTGATTTATGCCTTCGCGCGGTCGATGACCACGATTTCGGCGATTGTGTTTTTGACGACGCCGCAGACAAAGATTATGACGGCGCAGATTTTGAATGAAGTGGAGAATGGGCGCTTTGGCAATGCTTTCGCGTACTGCGTGATTTTGATTTTGATCGTGATGACTTCTATTGGCATTCTGTATTTGACAGTCGGCGCAACATCAGGCGCAGGACGACCGCTTGAGGGAGGCAGATAATGTTTAATCGTCCACAGGCCTCTGGAGATAGTCTGATTCTGGAAGGCATTACGAAGAAATTCCCCCAACGTGGTGGAGGTGGCGAAGTTATCGCGGTGGATGCGGTATCGCTCAACATCCAGAAGGGCGAGTTCATTACATTGCTTGGGCCGTCCGGCTGTGGCAAGACAACCACACTCCGGTTGATCGCGGGGTTTGAGATGCCGAGTACGGGGCGAATCGTGCTGGATGGGCGCGAGATTACGAACCAGCCTCCGAATAATCGGGATATGGCGATGGTGTTCCAAAGTTATGCGCTGTTTCCTCATATGACGGTATTTGATAATGTGGCGTATGGGCTGACTATTCGTAAGCTGCCACGCAAGCAGATTGAAGAGAAGGTCAACTCGACGCTGGATATGATCGGCCTTTCAAAGTTGGGGACACGCCGCCCGAATCAGCTTTCCGGCGGGCAGCAGCAGCGGGTGGCGCTGGCACGGGCGCTGGTGATGGAACCGCGTGTGCTGTTATTTGATGAACCTCTTTCCAATCTGGATGCGAAACTGCGGGTGCAGATGCGGGGTGAAATTCACCGGCTACAGCGCCGCTTGAACATCACCAGCGTATACGTTACGCACGATCAGGTTGAGGCGATGGCGATGTCTGACCGGATTGTGGTGATGAACGCGGGACGGATTGAGCAAATTGGTTCGCCGGGTGAGATTTATCGGCGTCCGATTTCGCGGTTTGTGGCGGATTTTATTGGTCGGGCGAACTTTGTGGAAACAAAGGTTGAAGCGGTTGATGGTGAACAGGTTACGATTCGGATTCTGGGGCAACGGTTGGTTCAACTGATGTCACCCGCGCCAAAGGTTGGGGATACGCTGGATGCTATCCTGCGACCGGAGGGTTTACAACTGCGGACTGATCCAGAGTTGATACAAGCGCAGGTTATACAGGCGATGTATCTGGGCACAGAAGTGGAATATCTGGTTGAAGTTGAAGGGCAACAGCTCATGGTGGTGGAGAACGACCCGCGCGCGGATTATGTCTTTGCCGAAGGGCAGACGGTCGGCGTCGGTTTAGTGCATGAGGATGTTCACCTGCTGCACCGCTGATTAGGGCTGGCGTTCACCGAGGGCGTGGTTGATCGAGTCGATTAACTGGTGCTGGGTGAAGGGTTTGATGATGTAATCGGCTGCGCCTTTATCAAAAGCCTCCTGTATCCAGTCGGACATTGAATAGACGCTAAGGATAATGACCGGGATAGCGGGCCAGTGGATTTTGACTTCGCTCAACAATTGGAGACCATCTACCAAGTTCATCCGCAAGTCGCTGAGGATGAGGTCAAACTGGTCATCATCTTCCAGTAATTCCAGGGCGCGGAGACCGTTTTCAGCTTCGGCTATCTGAAAACCACTGCGCTGCAATATTTGGGTAACGAGTGACCGCGTGCCTGTATCATCTTCGACAACTAGAATGCGCTGCATAAATGTGCCTTGAACCATACATAACTTCAATGTTATATCACAGATTTGTTACGGGGTGCATTGCATCACGGTAAGAATTAGGTTTGTATTGTCAAAGGATTAACTAATCCGATTGATTAGCAGCGGCGGCAAGCAGTCCGTCACGGGTGGTGATGCCACGCATGGTGATTACCCAATCGTGAAGCGAAGGGCTGTTATCCCGAACGGTTTGGACGGCAGGGCCGATGGGGTCTTGCCCGCCCGCGCCGGGTGCCCCGGATTGATATCCCCCATAAAACGCGAAAAAAGCCTGATTGAGTTTGCGGATGAGATAGCCGTTTTGGAGAAACACTTCCCGCTGTTCTTCCATGTAGGCTTCGGCTTCTTCGATTTTGCCCGCAGTGAGCAGCTCGTCTACGCGGCGGCGGGTGCGATCCAGTTCCGCACCGAAGTCGAAGGCAGGTGGCGATGGCGGTGGCGATGGCGATGGCGATGTGGCGGAGTCTGATGGCGGAGGGGAAGGAAGCAAGTCTGGATAATATTTTGCCAAGACGAGGCGGCTCATCTCCCGCCCGAACAGGCTGGCGGTGGTTTCGTTGATGATGCGGGCTTCGCCAACAAAACTTTCGCCATTGAAGTATTGCAGCCCCAATGGAAAGAAAAACAGGTAGTGATGCAGCCATTCGTGGGCGATGGTATCGAGCGCCTGTGGAATGGAGGCGGTTTCCAGCACCATCGCTGGATAGAGGGCGATTCCGCCGAGTGGGACGATAAGCGAGGAAACATCTTGTTCACGGTCGATAGCGTCTTCCATCGCGGTTATCTGATCGACGGTCATCGGGTCGAGGTTGATGGAGATGTCGAAACGGATTTGGTCACGCGGGGAGACGACGAGAAGGTTGGGAACCTGGGTGAAATGGGCTGAGACAGGCGGGAGGATTTGCCCCGCAAGGCTGAAGCCTTCATCCACCAGCACGGTAGCGACCTGACCTTCGAGAATGCCTTCGACCAACGGCTGACGCTCTCGTAAATCGGCGCGGAGGGCATCGCGCTGGGTGCGGAGATCGGCGGAAGCGGCTTCGGGATCGGTTATGGTGGGATCGGCAAAGAGGGTATTGATCTGGGCGTCCAGCGATTGGGCGGCGCGGAGGTCATCCATGTATTGGCGGACGATGGCGATGCGCGATTCTTCGGTTAAAAAGGGGTGCAGGCCGTAGAGGGTTTGGTCGATTTTGACGCCGAGGGCATTGAGTTCCCACGTTACATAATCAAACTGATAATTCCCTGCCAGTACAGCGACGGCGTTCCACTGCAAGCCGGGAATAAAGCTGGAATATTGCAGCAAGGCCAGCATGAGGCTGAACAGGAACAGGCGGGTGATGAGGCGGCGGAGGGTCTTCATAGGACTGAGGATTGAGGACTGAGGACTGAGAGAAAGTAATATGTGAAAAGTTTAAAGTGAAAAGTATAAAGTATAAAGAAATGAGGGATGGGGACTGAGAACTGCGTAAAGGGATTGGAAGCGGAATGTGCGAAAAATGCGGCAAATGCGACAAATGCGACAAATGCGACACAATATTTTGTGCAAATTTCGCACGTTTTGAGGGGAAATGTCGTCAATGTCGTCATTGTCAAACTGTTTTATTGTCGCGCCAGACGGACAATCCGAGGCAAAGCCAACCCCCAAGCAAGGCTGCACCACCTAAAGGTGCAACCGCGCCCATAAACCCCAGATTGAATATTGCCAATATGTAGAGGCTGCCGGAGAACAGGATTGTTCCGGCGGCGAACAGATAGCCTGCGGCGCGGGTGAGGTGTTTGGGATTCTTGTCGGCTATCCACGCGGCGGCAAGCAGGGCAATAGCATGGACGAGTTGGTACTGTACGGCGGTATCAAAGGTGTTTTCGCGTCCATTGGCGGTCAGGGTGGCATTGAGGGCGTGTGCGCCGAATGCACCGAGGGCAACGCCGAAAAAGGCAATGATGGAGGCAAGCAGGGTGAAGGTTCGGGAGGTGGGGTTCATAGTTATCGGTTTACAGTTATCAGTTTTCAGAAAAGACAAGAACGGTTTGCGGCGATTGCGGCGATTGCGATTGCAAAATTGTGTTTGCGCGCAAATGATTCGCAAATTTCGCAAGATTCGTCAAATTCGCACATGGATTTTTTGCATTTTGCGAATCAAGGTTGAGAGTATAACGCGGGTGTAGGGCGGTGACGATAGGATAAGCCATTTGAGAATTGGGCGCAACATGTTGCGCCCCTACGCGAGAACGGGATGCGTTAGCTTTGCGCCGGAATAGCAGCGGCGGTTTGGTTTTTTAGTCGGCGCTGGATGAGGATGGCGGTTAGTAACATTATTAGCGATGCCACCAGAATCAACTGCATTCCGCCGCTTTTTCCGCCGCCGATTTGTCCTTGCAACCACGGCAGGACGATTGCGCCGATATTGCCTAAGCCGATCAAAATGCCTGAAGCTGTGCCGTGACTGGTTGGATAAGCCTTGCGGACAATGCCCAATGTGGTGGGGAAAACCGGGCCGCATCCGAATCCGACAATAAAGGCGGCGATGATGGATAAGTTGGCTTGGGTTTGGAAGGCCAAGAGCACTGCAACCCCAATGCCGATCAAACCAATCGTCAGCGGTAATAAGGCTTCGTCGGCAATGCGGCGCAAAATAATCGTCCCGGCGATGCGCCCAACCATCTGCCCTGCCCAATACACGGAGGTTGCCAGCGCAGCCGTTTCGGGTACTGCCTGGGCTACGGTTGAAAGCTGGGTGAAAATCCACGCGCCAAAGCCAACTTCGCTGCCGATATAGGTGAAGAAAAGCAGAATGAACGGGATGAGCGCAAGGTAGTTGACTGAAGATGGGGTGTTTTGGGCTGTTTGGTGCTTGTGGTTTTGAAGCTGGATGGTGGCGAAGGGCAGCACGAGTGCCAGTATCAACACGCCCGCCACTAAATAGGCGATTCTGAAATCATCCTGACGTAAAGCAAAGGCGACAATTTGTGGGCTGATCATCGCGCCCAAGCTGTAAAAGACGTTGAGAGCATTGAGGGCTGATGCGCTGCGCGCCGCGTATAAACTGGCGATTACGTAATTGGGGCCAGCCAGCATCCCGCCAAAACCGATGCCCATCAGAAGCGAACCGGCTAAAGCGAGGGGCAGGACTGGTGCAAATCCCAACAGCAGGACTCCACCACCAAAGAGCAGCGTCGCGCCACACAGCACCCAACGCGGGTCGCGGCGGTCGAGCAACCAGCCGAAAATCAGGACGGCTGTGGTTGAACCGATGGCTTGTAAGGCTGTAAAAATGCCCGCATCCTCCAGCGGAAATCCGTAGCGCAGGCTGAGATTGGCAAAGGTTGATCCGAGCAAGTTGACGGCAATACCGGTGGCGACAAAGGCGGCAAAACAAATCGCTGTCCAGAGGCGAAGACGCTGCATTGAGATTCCCGTTCGTATCCATCGAAAGCTGGTTACTTATCGTAAGGGGGGTGGTGCAAATACGCAATGACCGTATGGGGATACATGGACTGGGGGAGGTTGGGGGGATATTCCAAACTCGCGTTCAAGGTAGGACTGCATTAAGTGGTGGAGCGCAATTTTCACCCTCATCCCCCAACCCCTTCTCCCTCAGGGCGAAGGGGAGCAATTCTCGTGTTGAGCGAAAATGATCTTTTGTGGGTGAGAATCTGATCTCCACCGTTTAGTGGGGGGCTACCCTGCAACCACTACTTGTTTAGTATACGAACAAATGGGCTAAAAATCAAGTTCGGGTTTTCAAATTTTGGCGGCGGGGGTGTGTTTGGAAAAGTTTGTGATGTTTTGCACAACCGCGTAAGGGATTTTGCGTATAGATCATTAGCGATTGTTGATTAGGCGAGGGACTATGTGTGCCGCTATTGAGGTTATTACCACACCATTCTTTCTCAATACCACCGTCAACTGCTTTTTGGTGCGGGCTGGCGATGGATTTGTGCTGATTGATACGGGGCGATTTAGCAAGCGGGCAGTTATCGAAGGACGATTGGCGGACGCGGGATGCCAACCGGGGAATTTGAAGCTGATCGTTTTGACGCACGGGGATTTTGACCACTGCGGGAATGCGGCTTATTTGCGAAAGCAGTGCGGCGCTAAAGTTGCGATGCATGTTGATGATACGGGCATGGTGGAACGCGGCGATATGTTTTGGAACCGGAAGCAACCGAATCCGTTGATTAAAGGGTTATTCGGTTCCATGTTCAGATTAAGCGAGGCTGACCGCTTTAAGCCGGATTGGTATCTCAAAGCTGGCGATACTCTAGCGGCCTATGGATTGGATGCTGAAGTGATTGAACTGCCGGGGCATTCCAAAGGAAATATCGGAATTTTGACCCGCAGTGGCGATTTGTTTTGTGGGGATTTGTTGGGCAACGTGGGCAAGCCGGACGTATGGACGATGATTGATGACCCTGCGGCAGCAAAGGCCAGCGTTGAAAAATTACGGCGATATGCCATCCAAACGGTTTATCCGGGGCATGGGAAGCCGTTTGCAATCGAGACGTTTTTGAATCATTACCAACCCAAGTAAGGGCAATCCTTCAAGGAGAAGATAGGAGACTGAAATGAACCGGGCAACGAAATTTATTGCGGCAACATTGGGAGTCATCTTCGCTATCAGCGGGATGAGTCATGGCTTTTTTGAGACTCTTCAAGGCAACACCCCCACTAATGGCTTGATTATCAATGCCATCCACGAGTCGATACGGACGTGGCCGCATGGCAGCGAGGCGGCTTTTACCATCATCCCGAATTTCCTTATCAGCGGCCTGCTGGCAATCGGGGTGAGCTTTGCGATTATCGTATGGTCAGTGGGGTATTTGCACACCAAGCATGGGGCGACGGTTTTTCTGCTGCTGTTCGTCCTGTTGTTCCTCGTGGGCGGTGGCATTGGTCAAATTCCGTTCTTCGTCATGGCATGGGCTTTTGCGACCCGCATCAATAAACCGCTGACATGGTGGCGTAATGTGCTGCCAAACGAGATTCGCCCTGCACTGGCTCATGTTTGGCCGTGGACGCTGGCTATTGGTTCACTGCTGATGTTGTTCACGCTGGAAATTGCGATTTTCGGGGTTGTACCGGGCGTTAGCGATGCAGATCAAAAGCTGAGCATTGTGTTTACCTCGTTGATCAGCGCATTGGTGTTGTTCATTCTGTCGTTCATTGCCGGATTTGCGTATGACCTTCAGCATCAACATGCGCCGCGTTTGCGGACGGCAATCGGGTAGTTTCGTGAGCAAGGGCGGGCGCGGCCTTTTGTGGCTATCGCCCGCATTTTTATGGGCAATAGGAGAAATTGAATGATGACAAACAAGATTCTGGTGGTGTATGCGAGCCGGACGGGTTCGACGGTTGGCGTGGCAGAAGCGATTGGGAAAACGCTGATGGAAAGCGGCGCGGAAGTTGATGTGCGCCCGGTGGAAAGTGTGACGGATGTCAGCCCTTATCAGGCGGTGGTGATGGGCAGCGCGATTCAGGGGAAACAATGGCTGCCTGAAGCGATGCAGTTTGTGCAAAAGAATCGGGCGGCGCTGGCTCAGAAACCGTTCGCGGCGTTTCTGGTGTGCATGACTTTGGCGATGAAACATGGGCAATATCGTGATGCTGTGGCGGGATGGCTGTCACCTGTGCGCGCTTTGGTAAAACCTGTGAGTGAGGGGTATTTCGCCGGGGTGCTGGACATCAGCAAAGTGCCGACGTTTCGTGACCGGTTGATGTTTCGTATTAGTGTGATGACGGGGGTTTGGTCGGAGGGCGATCACCGGGATTGGAATGCGATTCGCGGTTGGGCGCAGGAATTGAACGCGAAATTGGGGGTTTAGATTTACCCCGACCCCTGCTTGCTTGGTCGCTCGCTACCTCCCCGCACGCGCCCCTACGGGAGGCTTCGCACAGGAGGGGAGCAAAGCCAACTGGAATGCGGCGAATAACTAAAGTTGGGTATGGCTTTCAGAGAAGGTATTCTTGTATGCGCTAGTGGGTGTGTTAGTTAAGTGGCAGATGCGCTATGCAAGAATTGACGTTTAAGCAATTTATCGTGTTGTGAGACTGTGAATGGGTATCTTCCTCACAAAACAGCGTATATTCTCGATTATGGCTTGCTGAATCCCCTGCCCGATGAAATGAATATTATGCTTGAGAGAAGAGATGAGAGCGAAAAATAAAACTCTTACTATAAAGGGTTGCTTCGCAAGATTGGGCATGATTTTTACCTTATCAATGCTGTGTATTGTTCTCCCGTTGTTGGGAGTTCTGTTCCTTCGAGGTCGGGTTGAGTGGCCTATAGGGATTATGGGAGATTGTCCAGAAGCAGGCAGCTATGGTGAGGCAAAGATTCAAGGGGAAGCCCATGATGCCAATGGGATGCCTATCCGAGGTGTTGAAATTCAAGTGCAAAAATTGCGTGGTAGCTGCCCACAATCTGTAGCCGAAAATATCCAGATGATAAGTGATACCCAAGGATTATTTGAAGGAACAGTTTCGGTTCATTTGGGCGATCCGTCGCTCTCTATAACAGTGTTAAGTGAGGAAAAAGCACTTTATGAATTTGATGTTGGTGTTTCGATGAATCAATTTTCCGTCGTTACCCTCGATATTTTTGTGGCTGATCCAATGAGAGTGAGTTGGGAAGTCGAAAAGCAATAGACTTGCGAACATACTAGGGCGTTTCCCTACAACTAATATTCAAATTTGGAGGGTATCGTGCTGCGGATTTATGTGGTGTTGATACTGTATCTGATGGGGCTTTGGGTGGCTGGGAATGATGTGCGGCTGTTGGTGATGCATACGGCACGGCTGACGATTGAAATCCCGGCGAGATGGATAATTACTGACAATATGGGTTTTCCGGCTTATGAAGATGAGACGGGATATGTGTTTGCATTCCCTCAAATTTTTGAAGATGGGACGCTGATGGAGCGGTGCGCGGAATTTAGCGAGGAACTTGGGTATTTTGGTTCTAATCCGGCGATTATCGAGATGGTCATTGACGACCAGCCCGCTTGCAAAATTATGCCGTCGGACGATCAGCCAGAAAGTTTTCGTGGATTCCCGACACGGG
This sequence comes from Anaerolineae bacterium, assembly GCA_019912965.1. Lineage (GTDB taxonomy): Bacteria > Chloroflexota > Anaerolineae > Aggregatilineales > Phototrophicaceae > CFX2. The sequence goes on along the minus strand of JAIOHM010000094.1, from coordinate 16,701 downwards.
GTGGAATCGGTTTGTTGATTGAGCATCCGACGCCGTTTGATTTTTATGGTCAGACGGTCGATACGGTTGGGGTGATTGTGGATGCTGAACATTTTGAGGCAATCAGCGCGACGATTGATTTTGACCCTGAAAAAGTGACCGGAAATGGGTATTTGGAAGGCGTTCTGGATTATCTGGAACGGTATTCGTATTACGGCAGCGAACTGGATTGGGAAGCAATTCGGGCAGATATTTTGGCGCGCAAGGTTAGTTTGCGGAATATACCCAGCACGATGCGGGAGCTGATAGGCAAACTGCAACGGGTAGGCGACCGACATAGTTTTTATTGGGATGCTCAAACGGTGCAAACTTTCCTGGTTGGGTCGCCGGATGCAGCGGAAAATCCACCGCAACTGCCGAGGGGTGAACGGCTTGAAAATGGAATCGGGTATGTGGAATTGTTCACGACATTGGGGATTGGTGGGGTTGAGGGTGAGAAGCAGTATGTGGCGGCAGCACATGCAGCTATCGAGGCGATAGATGCGACGCCAACACGGTGCTGGATTGTCGATTTGCGGCAGGATTCGGGCGGGAGTATGGATCCGATGATTATTGGGATTGCGCCGATTTTGGGGAATGGCGCTATTGGTGGCTTCGAACTGCCCAACGGTGAACAGCAAATTTTAACGCTTCAAGATGGGGTTATTCTACAGGATGGCTTTGCGCGCAGTAGTTTGTATGGGGAGACGGTTTATGAGCCGCATTATCCTGAACCACCGATTGCGGTTTTGATTGGGAATATGACAGCCAGCGCAGGGGAAAATACGACACTGGCGCTGATTGGGCGGGCAAATACGCGGACTTTTGGAACGCCAACGGCTGGGCTGACAGTCGGTAATTCAGGGATGATGCTTTATGATGGGGCGGCGTTGGGTGTGGCAGGCGCAGCAAGTATGGATCGCACGGGGCGGGCGTACACTGGGGCGATTGAGCCAGATGTAGTGGTGCGGACAACTGGCCTACCCGATGGAAATGATGCAGTTATGCAAGCGGCGAGTGATTGGCTGCTCAGTTTGCCGGAATGCGAAGCCAGCTAAAGTTTGATTCAAGGTGTTGTAGATACGGTTGATGATGCAGTTGATGTCGAAGGGATTTGTGAGAATTTCTCTTTCAGATGCAGGAAGGGTTTTTCAAGATAGTTATAGGATAGGTGGGCGACGAGCAGGGTGATGGCGATTCCGAAGAAGTAAAGCGGCACATCCCGCAGGTTGGCGATCAAGAGCAGGTAAATAACGGGCGCATGATACATGTAGATTCCGTAGCTGATTTTGCCGAGCCAGTTGGCAAGCGGTGATTCCAGTTTGAGTATGGAACGGGGATTGCTGGCGATATTGAGGATAAACAGGGCGAAGATGACCGCAATCCCAAAATCGTAGGCGGGCATGGCATAACCATCACTGATGGCAGCACAGATGATGGCGACGATCAAGGCGATTTGTAGCGCCGGATGATAGATCACCCGCAGAACCCAATGCTTCTTGAACAGCAACCAAGCGGCAAAAGCGCCAACCGCCATACATTCGAAACGGGCATAGACCAGTATTTTGTAGAGGGTTTCGTCCGCTAATGCCAGCACCAACCATTTGATTGCGATTACCGCGACGACTACGCCAACGAGACTTCGACCATATTTTACGAGCAGCGGCCAAGCGAGATAAAACTGTTCCTCGACTCCAATTGACCAGACAGGGGCAAGTACCCCGATTGACTTGAGCGCAAACGGGATGTTGGGCAGGAGGAATATGATTAATGCAGCATCTTGCGGTATGAGGTTGACAGGATAGGTGTGTGCAGTCAGCACTGGCAGTACGATCAAACCGAGGAATGTGATGAGGTAATACAGCGGCCAGATGCGAAGGATACGGCGGATATAAAAGGCTTTCACAGCGATATCATTTGTCTGCTGACGTTCAACAAGCAAGAGATAGGTAATGAGGAAACCGGACAACACGAAGAAGCAGGTTACACTATCCCAGCCGTAGAGGAAGAAAAAGTCGAGCAAATAATAATTTTGACGCCCGGCAGTGAAATGCCAGTCATGGCCTACTCTACCAAGATGATGTATAACGACTGAGAGGGCAGCATAAGCGCGAATGGCATTGAGGCCGGGAAAATAAACAGATGCTCGCATTCAGCATTCCTCGTATAAACCGCTACTCTACAAGTATATGACAAGCTGAAGCGGGATTGGCTTAAGAGTAGACAAGCGTGAAAATGGTTTGCGGCATCCGCGGTGCATTTGCATTTTTAACTGTGCATATTTAAATTGAACCTCTAAACTTTGAGGGTGATTTTGAAGGTGAAGGCGTGTTCACAGGGTGGGTGCGGAGGTGTTTCGATCTCTAGGCCGTTTTCGGTCTGCAACCAAGCCAGCGGTTGGCCTGAACCTAACATGTGAATATTTTCTATGGCTTCGCTGTTCAAGGGTGAATCAGTGCCTAATGACTGAACGGCGATGCGCGATCCCGGCCAGCCGAGGCAGATGGCGTACAGTACATTATCCTTCGCCGTGAAGCGGATGTCGCTGGCATCATAAGGCTTGTCCTCATGTTCGCGCATGTGGCCTTCAACATGGGGTGTATTTCCTTCGCCAAAGGTGTGCCACGGATGAGTATCATAAATGGCCTCGCCGTTGATTTTCAACCAGTTCCCCATGCTGGTGAGCAGCGACTCCGCTTTCGGCGGAATTGTGCCGTCGGCTTTTGGGCCAACGTTGATGAGCAGATTGCCATTCTTGCTGACAATATCGGCTAAGTTATGTATCAGAGTTGACGCACTTTTGAAGTGGTCATCCTCGATATAACACCATGATTTGTAACTGAGGGAGGTATCCGTCTGCCACGGCTTGGGGCGAATAGCACTCAGCCTGCCGCGCTCAATATCATAAACGGCTGTTCCTTCAGGGAAGGTACTGAATTTGTGGGTAAGGGCGACTTCATAACCGCAGTCGAGGGCGTGGTTGTAATACCATGAGGCGAATTTTTGCAGATAGGGCTGGAAAACGATTTGCTCAATCCACCAGTCAAAATAAAAAAGCTGCGGTTCGTATTTCTCGACCAATTCACAGCACCGTGCGAGCCAATCATCCAGAAAACGGACATCTGGCCTCGGCTGCCAATCCCGGCTGGCCCATTCTTCGGTCGTGAAATCCAACGGCGCTGGCATGGCTGGCCCATATAAACCGGCATAGCGCGGGTCAGTCACATCTGATTCGAAGCGCGTTCCGCCATCAAAAAACCACCAGTGTTCGGCGCGGTGGCTGGAGACACCAAACAGCATATCCTGTTTACGGATCGCTTTCGCCAGTTCACCTATGACATCGCGTTTTGGCCCCATACGAGCGGCGTTCCATTCCGTAAGGGCGGAATCGTACATGGGGAATCCGTCATGATGTTCTGCTACTGGCACGACATAACGCGCTCCAGCTTGGTTGAAGAGTGCTGCCCATTCGTCAGGGTCGAAATGTTCGGCTTTGAACAGCGGAATGAAATCCTTGTAGCCGAATTTGGATTGATGCCCCCACTTTTCCTGATGGTGCTTAAAGGCATGATGGTTGCTCAGGTACATATTGCGGGAGTACCACTCGTTATCGTAAGCGGGGACACTGTAAATACCCCAGTGGATGAAGATGCCGAGTTTCGCCTCTGCAAACCACTTCGGCACCGTGTAATTTTTAAGGGATTCCCAAGTGGGTTCAAAGCGGAAAGTGGACATAACAAATCCCTTTATGAATCAGAAGTTTCTTCAAGGATGGCGACACCATAGGGTTCAAGCGTTAGCTGCCCGCTGATGGCCTCGTCTAGCAGTAGATTGTGACCGCTTTTTCCACCGAGATCAACCGTTACCGTCGCGGCGTTGTGGTTGAGGATGAACAAAATCGTCCGACCATCTTTATAACGGGCGGTGACTTCGACATTCTCCGGCGCGTTGAGCAGAGGGTTCAGTCCGTGCTTTTGGGCGAGTTCGGTATAAAACCGGGTTAGAAAAGCGGCTTCGGGATTACTCGCCAGATAGTAAGCATGACCGTTCCCATACGTGTTACGGGTGACAACAGGCATTCCCGCGTAAAAATCTTCACCGTAAGTTGCCAGCACTTCAGCCGATTCCGCGTGCAGTAAGTCCGCTAAGTGACCACAGGTGTAGTCGCCGCTGCCATCGCTCATGTGGATGGTGTTGGTCTGGTCATCAAATAAGGCATCGGTTTCTTCCACCCAAATCCCTAGCACTTTTGACAGCGGGCCGGGATAGCCGTTTTCAAAGGCGAGATCGGTTTCGTCAACACGCCCGCTGTGGTAGGTGGTGACGAATGTGCCACCTGCGTTGACGAACTTCTCGACATTTTCCGCCAAACCCGCCTTAACCATGTACATCATTGGGGCGATGACGATGGCATAACGGCTGAGGTCTGAGTCGGGGAAGATGACATCGACCGGAATGTTCTGGCGGTGGAAGGCTAAATAATGCTTGCAGACGGTTTCGTAGTAGCGTTTGTTATGGACTGGCCCGATGGCATCTTCGACCGCGTGCCAGTTATCCCAATCAAACAGGATGCCCACCCGCGCATCTAACCGCGCGCCGATGATAGAATCCCCCAATTGGTTGAGTTCTGCGCCAAGTTGGCTGACTTCACGGAATACGCGCGTATCGGTGCGGCCTGCATGTTCGATGATCGCGCCATGCAGCTTTTCGCAGCCACCACGCCCACGCCGCCATTGAAAATACATCACCGAATCAGCACCATGCGCGACAGCCTGATAACTCCACAAACGCAGAATACCGGGTTTTTTGAGGGCGTTTACGGGCTGCCAATTCTGACTGCTGGGCGTTTGCTCCATCAACAAAAAGGGCTGTCCATCTTTCAGGCCGCGATGGGTATCGTGCATGAAAGCGATTTCGCCGGGTGTATGTTTGGGTGACGGATAACAATCCCAAGCGATCACATCCATTTCGCGCGCAAAACGGCGATAATCCAGCGGCTTGTATGCACCCATCAGGTTGGTGGTGATGGGAATATCCGGCGTAATTGCCCGAATGATGTCACGCTCGTTGGTGTAACAGGCTAATTGGCTTTCGGTTATGAAGCGGAAATAATCGACATTCAAGCCGTGCGTCAACACTTCGCCATTGGCACGGGGCGGCATAATCTGTGACCAGTCGGTGTAGGTGTGACTCCAGAATTTTGTCCACCAGCGATAATTGAGTTCATCCAGTGTGCCATATTTGTTTTGCAACCAGAGGCGGAATTGGGCAGCACAGGTATCACACAGGCAGCGTTCGGCATATTCATTGCTGATGTGCCACAGAATCACCGCCGGATGTTCCCCGTAGCGTTCGGCCAATTTTCGCGCCATATTGCCGCTGAGTCGTCGATAATCGGGCGAATTGGGGCAGTAATTGGTGCGGTGTCCATGCCCTTTGCGGATGCCGTTTTCGTCAGAACGCAGTACTTCTGGATAGGCGGCAGACATCCACGCGGGATGGGCGGCGCTGGGTGTAGCGAGGACGGCATGGATGCCATGCTTATGCAGTCCGTCAAGCAGATCATCCATCCACTCAAAAGTGAATTCGTGCTCTGAGGGCTGTAAGGACACCCAGCTAAACACCCCGATGGTCACCACACTCACGCCTGCCTGCTGCATCAGACGGAAATCTTCATCCCAGGTGGCGCGCGGCCACTGCTCTGGGTTGTAGTCGCCTCCATGCCACAGAAAGGGCGCTTTAAGCGAAACGGGTTGGTTCACCGTTGAAACTCCTGATTGAGACAGTCCCACTGCGCGCCGCGGGCGGTATTGACCCACAACGGCAGACTGAAATAGTCATATTGTGCTTTGTGCCAGCCGGGGCCGCAACGTTTTTCCCCACTGAGCAGATGTCGCCATTCGCCTTCCGGTAGATAGAAGGTAGCTTCGCCCTGCGGATTAAAGATCAGACTCACCAGCAGCGCCGAACCGAGCATGTACTGCGTGTCGATATAGCGGCAGTTTAAATCGTCTGGAAATTCCAGCACCATTGCCCGCAGGATCGGCCAGCCGTGGGTATGCGCTTCGCGCGCGGCATCGAGCAGATAAGGCATGATCGAGGTTTTAAGCTGGCTAAAGAAACGTACTACATCTACGGCTTCGTCGTCAAATGTCCAGGGCATCCGCACGCTGGTATTGCCATGTAAACGGCTGTGCGAGGAGAGCAATCCAAAGGCAACCCAGCGTTTATAAAGATCAGGCGTGGCGGTATCGTGGAAGCCGCTGATATCGTGACTCCAGTAGCCGAAGCCGCATAAACCGAGCGACAAACCACCGCGCAACGTCTCGGCCATTGATACATAGGTTGAAGTGTTGTCACCTGCCCAATGAATGGGGAACTGCTGTCCGCCGGTTGTGGTAGAACGGGCGAAAACCACTGCTTCGCCTTTTACTTCTTGCAGCAGATCGAAAACGGTTTTGTTGTACAGGTAAGTATAGTAATTGTGCATCCGCTCAGGGTTGGCGTTGTTGTGATAGTGCACGTTATCAACCGGAATGCGTTCACCAAAGTCGGTCTTGAAGGCATCTACGCCCATGTCCAGCAAACCGTGAAGTTTATCCGCGAACCACTTGCAGGCGGCAGGATTGGTGAAATCGACAAAGCCGATTCCGGGCTGCCACGTATCCGCCTGATAGGTATCCCCTTCTGGTGTGTGGAGTAAATAACCGCCTGCCGCGCCTTCATCAAAGAGTGGTGAATGTTCAGCGATGTAGGGGTTAATCCACAAGCAGATTTTGATGCCTTTGGCTTTGATACGCTGGAGCATTCCTGCCGGGTCGGGGAAATTATGTTCATCCCAAAGCAGGCTGCACCATGTCAGTTCTTTCATCCAGAAACAGTCGAAATGAAATACGCTGATGGGAATGCCGAGCGATTCCATGCGTTCGATGTTGGCGAAAATATCCTGTTCGTTGTAATTGGTGGTGAACGAAGTGGAAAGCCAAAGGCCGTAAGACCATTCTGGCAGTTCAGGAGGGCGACCACTGAGCGCAGTGTATTGGTCGAGCGCATCTTTCATAGTCGGGCCAGCGAACACATAATAATCCAGACTGTGTTCGGTGGCGCTAAACTGCACCCGGTTGATATGGTGCGAAGCGACTTCAAACGACACTCGTCCTGGATGGTTGACCAGCACCCCATAACCCCGGCTGGTCAGGTAAAACGGGACATTTTTATAGGCATGTTCTGAAAGTGTACCGCCGTCTTCATTCCAGATGTCGAAAGCCTGACCATTTTTGACGAAATGACCGAAGCGTTCGCCCAATCCGTAAACGGTTTCCCCAACCTGAAGGGATAATTGCTCACGTAAGTAGGTTTCGCCCTTTTGGGTTATTAATGCGATGGCGCGCGGTTCGCTTTCAGTGAGCAGTTGACCATCGCGATGGATGGCGAAGCGCCACTCGCCCTGTGTGGGTACGATGACTTCGACATCCCCCGCCCGAAGCCATGCGCGGTTTTCGTCGCGCCCGGTGGAAACGTCGGGATTGGTTCGGGCATAATCCAGATCGAAAGCAGGCTGACGTGGATGCCGCCCTTTGAAATGGGTCAACTGAACGCGGATTACATTCGGCATAGGCGAGGTGAAATGCGCGGTAATCAAGGTTCCATTGATGAAGCTGCTGCGCGAATAAATATGATGGTCATAGCCGCTAATCGTCAGGGCATCTTTTTCGACACTCACATCCGTAATGCTGACAGGGTAGATCACCTGTGTGTCAGGCTGAAGCGCCCACTGTCCGTGATCGAACTTCATACTGTTTCCTCGTTGATTTCGTGAATGTGTTGTTCTTCGGCAATTGCGCCGCGCAGATCAAGTTGTTCGGCAAAGTGACAGGCTGCCACATGTTCACCCGCGCTGCTGACCTGTTTCAAAGGCGGTGCTTCCGTTGTGCAGCGTTCCTGTGCATGGCGGCAGCGGGGATGGAAGTAACAACCGCTGGGCGGGTTGGCCGGATCAGCGACATCGCCTTCCAAACGGATGCGGCGGCTTTTATTCCGCAGACGTGGATTGTGGATGGGTACGGCTGACATCAGGGCTTCGGTGTATGGGTGCTTCGGTTGGGCATAAAGTTCAGTCGACTCGGCTGATTCGACCATTTTGCCCACATACATCACATTCACACGGTCACAGATGTGACGGATAACGCTCAGGTCATGGGCAATGAACAGGTAGGTCAATCCCAATTCAGCCTGCAAAACTTCCATCAGGTTCAAAATCTGGGCACGGATGGAGACATCCAATGCAGAAATGGCTTCATCCGCTACGATTAAACGTGGATTGGTTGCCAATGCGCGGGCGATGCCGATGCGCTGACGTTCGCCGCCGCTGAAGGCATGGGGATAACGACGCATGTATTCGGGACGCAGCCCAACCCGCCGCAATAATGTGGCTACGCGGTCTTCTAATTCGCTCCCAGATGCCAGTTGATTGACGCGCATCACTTCGCTGACAATTTCAAAGACCGTCATACGTGGGTTGAGCGAAGAATAGGGGTCCTGGAAAATCATGCGAATTTCCTGGCGATATTGGCGGAGGTCTTGCCGTCCGAGTTTCGCCAGATCAACCGGGCCGGAAGTGCTGTGATAAATGATTTCGCCAGCGGTCGGTTCATAAATGCGGACGACACAGCGCCCGATGGTGGTTTTGCCGCAGCCGCTTTCGCCCACCAACCCTAATGTTTCACCCTGCCGCAGGGTAAAACTTACATCGTCCACTGCCTTGACATAATTTACTTGCTGCCCGAATAGACCACTTTTGCGCGGAAACCACATTTTTAAACCGCGTACTTCGAGCAGTGGTTGGGAATGGGGATGTTTGGTATCAGCCATGCTGCACCTCCGCTGTTTGTTGATAGGCTTTGTCGTAGAGCAAGCAGCGCGTTTGATGTCCGTCTTCAATGGTGATGGGGCTGGGTTCGATCTGGTTACACAGGCCATCAATTTTTTTAGTGCAACGAGGGTTGAAAGAGCAGCCACGCGGGCGCTGGAAGGGAGAAGGAACCATGCCTTTGATGGGGTTAAGCCGCTGACGAACTGCTCCAATTTTGGGAATAGAGTCCAGCAGTGCCATTGTGTAGGGATGGGCAGGATTGTTGAAAATGGTATCCACATCTCCGCTTTCAACCACATTGCCCAGATACATCACGGCTACATCATCGGCAATTTCTGCTACGACGCCTAAATCATGGGTGATGAGTAGCAGCGCCATGCCGTAATCGTCTTGCAGTTCGAGCATTAAATCGAGAATTTGCGCCTGTGTGGTGACATCCAGCGCGGTTGTCGGTTCGTCGGCAATCAACAGCTTGGGATTGCAGGAGAGCGCCATTGCAATCATGCATCGCTGTCGCATTCCGCCACTGAGCCGAAAGGGATATTCATCGATACGTTGTTCCGGCTTGGGAATGCCCACCCGCCGCAGCAGTTCGATGGCACGGTTGCGGGCTTCGACTTTGGAGACATCGTTATGCAGTCGGATGGCCTCAATGATCTGGTTGCCGACGGTATACATCAGGCTGAGGGAGGTCATCGGCTCCTGAAAAATCATAGCAATGTCGTTGCCGCGAATGCGCCGGATGTCTCGCCCACGCGGATCAAGTGCCGTGATGTCAACGGTTTGGATACTGCCTGTGGGTTGGGGTTTATGGTACAGAATTTTCCCGCCGACAACTTTGCCGGGTTGGTGAACAATCTGCAAAATGGCGCGGGCGGCCACGCTCTTGCCGCTTCCACTTTCCCCAACTACACAGAAGGTTTTACCGCGCTGAATGGACATGGTGACGCCATCCACTGCTTTGACGATGCCTTCGTCGGTGAAGAAATGCACCTTCAAATCTTGTATATCCAGTAAGGACGAATCAATCATTAGATTTCTCTATTTCCATAATTTAGCGGTACGGGTCGGCGGCATCACGCAAACCATCGCCTAAGAAGTTGAAGGCCAGCACGGTTAGCACCACCGCCGCACCGGGCAAAAGCAACCACGGTACATTGGCAATGCTGGCGATGTTCATGGCGTCCTGAAGCATCACACCCCAACTCACGACGGGCGGACGCAACCCCAGACTGAGGAAACTTAAGGCCGTTTCACCCAAAATCATGCCGGGGATTGCCAGCGTCGCCGAAGCGATAATGTGGCTCATAAACGAAGGAATCATGTGGCGCAGGATGATGCGCCGTCGTGGTACACCGTCCAGTTCGGCAGCCATAATAAAATCTTCTTCACGCAGGGAGAGAAAGCGCCCACGTACCACCCGCGCCATTTGCGTCCAGCCGAGGAAAGAGAGAATAACGGTGATGCCAAAATAGACATAAATTGGATCCCATCGTGGCGGAACAGCGGTTGCCAACGCCATCCACAGCGGAATATCCGGGATTGAGCGCAAGATTTCGATCACCCGCTGGATGATGTTATCCACCCAGCCACCCATCAGGCCGGAAAGTCCGCCGAGAAAAATGCCCAATCCCAGGCTGAGTAATACGCCCACCAGACCCACCGACAGCGATACCTGCGAGGCGAAAATCAGGCGACTGAGAATGTCGCGTCCAACATCATCCGCGCCAAAAAAATAAAAGGGATCGCCGGGATTTTGTGGCCCGAAGAAATGCACATCCAGTGCGATGCTCAGATTATTGATGCCGTTGATGGGAATGCCGTGCAAACCGACTCTGTAGGGATCGCCTTTGACGAAAAACCCCAGCGGAATTTTGGTTTCCTCATCAATCGTGTAAATCCGCTTGTAAGTGCGGGGATCGGTTTCCTGTTTATAGGCATACACAAATGGGGCAAAGGTGCCGTTATCGAACCATTGGATGGTTTGGGGTGGAGCCTGTGTGTAGCGGCGGCTGTAGCTATCGGAGGCTTGCGGCGCGAAGAATCCCGCAAAGATTGCTACGATATACAAGCCAATCACGATGAACAGCGCAACCATCGCCATGCGGTGCTTGCGAAATTTCCACCACATTAACTGCCATTGGGAGGCGATGACCACACGCGGCGCATCGTCGGTTGTGTCAACTGTGTCGGGCGTGGTAACAATTTTAGCGGCGTCTATTAATTCGTTTGCCATTAGTATTTTCCCGGCTTAATTTTCGTAGCGAATGCGCGGGTCTAGCCACGCCAGCAGAATATCCGAAAGCAGCATCCCGATGATGGTCAACAGGCTCAACAGCATCAGGAATCCAGCGGCTACAAACATATCCTGCTGTAACAACGAGTTGAGCAATATCGGGCCAGTCGTCGGCAGGTTCAGCACAATCGAAACGATGGCTTCCCCGGCAATCAGACCGGGCAGCACCCAACCTAGCGTACTGACGAAGGGATTCATGGCATGACGCAGCGGATATTTGATGAGCAGTTTCCACTCTGGCAACCCTTTGGCGCGGGCGGTTTCGACATAAGGTTTATGCAGTTCGTCCAGCAAGTTGGCGCGCATCACCCGGATTAATCCGGCGGTTCCCGTGAGACCGATGATAATCATCGGAATCCAGAGGTGATTGAGCAGATCAAGCACTTTTGCCAGACTCCATGTGGCATTTTCAAATTCGGGCGAAAATAGGCCGCTTAAACTGACGTTACCGTATTTGAAAGCGATAAACATTAAAAGCAGCGCGATCAAAAAACTGGGTGTGCCCAGGCCGATGAAGCCGATGAAACTGAAGAAATAATCAGCCAGACTATGCTGCCTGACGGCACTTAACACCCCAATCGGTAAGGCGACCGCCCAAGTAAAAATCAGGCTGGAAAAGGAAATAACCAGCGTCATCCCCATACGATCCCAGATGATTTTTTCAGCAGGCTCGGAATTCTGGAAGGAGTAGCCAAAATCCCCTTTGAGTACGATGTTGCTAATCCACTTCACGTACTGCACAGTGACAGGTTCGTTCAGGCCATAGCGGTCACGCATGGCTTCGGTGAATTCCGGTGTCCAGGTTGTGCCTCCTGTTTGATTCCGCATGGCTTCCAGCATCTGGGTGACATAATCACCGGGAGGAAGCTGGATAGTGACGAACACCAGCGTGGAGATGATGAACATGGTCGGAATGACGTACAGCAGCCGCTTCAAAACATATTTCAACATAACAGTTCCTTAAAAATGTTTTGGAATATGGGGCGGTTTTTTCCGCCCCATAGATATTGCTATTTTAGCTGCTGAAGAACCACTGTTCCGGGAAGGCGATGGCCGGGCCACCCGGATTCCAACCGTTCACCCAGCTTTCCGGCACATTGCCCAAGCGGGCGCTCAATGGGCGATAGCTATCCGAGGCGCTGGAAATGCCGATCACCCAGAAATTATCTGCTGCGGTCTGGAGAACCTGCTTCATCAGTTCCAGACGTTGTTCAGAAGTCGGGGCCTGGAGTACGCTTTCGTACAGGGCGATGTGATCCTGGATTTCCTGTGGGGGTTCGACCAAAGATGGATTGTTGGGTTCCAGGTACCACAAATTCCAGCCGTTGCCCCAGATGGATTGACCATGAACCGGGACAAAATAGCGGGGATCGGTGATGGCGGTGATGCCATATCCGCCTTCGCCTGTGAAGATAGTGGCTTCCATGCTGTTGTCGTTGCGGCGTTCTGTCCAAACTTCATTGGCGACCACATCCACGACCAGATCAAGACCTACATCAGCAAAATACTGCTTGAGTAGTTCGCCAACATCGGTGAAGCGGAGGCCATAATCACCCGTCTGTACTGTCAGCACAACCGTCAGCTTTTCGCCCGTAGCAGGGTTCAACCGCCAACCATCTGCGTCTTTATCGGGCAGCACCGCATCCAAAGTTGTGTTTGCCAATTCGACGTTGTATTCGAGGTATTGGTTGCTCAGTTGTTCGTTGTACAGCGGCGAGTCTTCATTGGGGGAAATCTGACGCGGATAACCCTGACCGAAGTAAACAATGTCGATGATTTCTTCACGGTTGATGGCATACGAAACACCAACACGGAAATCTTTCTGGCTGAAAATTGCGCCCAGTTCAGGGTGGGTCATATTGAAGTTGACGCTGACTGTGCCGCCGCCTTCACTCTTGGTTGGGTAAACCTTCAGGCCAGAGGTAGCCTCGTTCTCGAAGAACAGTGGGCGTTGTTCATCGGTGGTATTTGCCATCGTGTCGAACTGTCCCGCCAGCACATCAACCAGCATGGTCTGGTCGTCTTGATAAGAACTGCCGACAATGCGATCAATGTAGGGTAGTTGGTTGCCGGCTGCGTCAACCCAGTAGTAGTACGGATTGCGTTCGGCCACAAACTGCGTTCCGGTGCCCATCGGTTGGGTGTAGATCCACGGGAACATGGTTGGGTAGTTCACATCGCGGCTGATGATAGCAGCATCCGTGCCGGGGCCGACGGCGGAATGTGCCACGAACAGGCTCACCCAATCTTCCGCGCCTTCAGTCTGGGCAATCAGTTCGTCGATGCCGTCTGGGTTATAGTCGATATGGAATTGCTGGAGGTAATGCTTGGGCGCGGTGACCAGTTCCCAACCCGGCCAGCCTGCCATATTGAGCAGGAACATGCCATAAGGAACATCAAAGGTGATCGAGAAGGTGAGATCATCAATTTTTTCGGCTACAGGTGCAGCATCACCGGGTTTGAGCCAACCTGCCGGGAAAGTTCCGCTGTTGAGTTCTTCGTTCCCCATAATGTCATTGATGGCAAACAGCACATCATCTGCTGTGAAGGGTACACCATCCGACCATTTAATGCCTTCACGGATGTGGAAGGTGTAGGTGGTTGCATCTTCGCTCACATCAACGCTTTCAGCGATGTTTGGAACCCAATCGCTGTAGCCTTCGTTCCAGTTGACCAGACCTTTCCAAAACGTCCAGAAAACCATCTGGCTTGACCAGAAAGCATCACCAACGAACGGATCGCGGAAGTCACCGCCGTAGGTTCCGACCTCTGACCACGGCAGGTCAACCACGCGCGGATTGGCGGGCAGGCGTTCGGCTACAGGTGGGAGTGTTCCAGCGGCAACACGTTCTGCCAGCATGGGTGATTCGGCATAAGCCATGTCTTGCGCGTTGGTGAAGCCAAGCGACAGGCTAAGAAAAACAGTTAGAACAAGTACGAGTACAATTCGGTGTTTCATAATTTGTCTCCAAATCTTTTAATTCGATCATTCATTGAAGCAGCGTAAGTTAAATCTGAAGTTCAGTGCTCCTTTCTTGTGGATGCGGGACAGGATGTGGATGGGAGAAATGAGATGGATAAACAAAACATGCGGGCTGTTGTGATTGAGCAGTCCGCCGGATAAATGCGAAGTGATAGAGGTGTAAAAAATCTATTCAAAACATCCATAAAATTTTCCACAGAATGGCAAATGCATATTTAAAATTCTATGCTGCCAAAAATTGTGACTGTTCACAATTTTTATACCACGTTTTTTGTGGAAAATTCAAGGAGTTGGTGAAAATTGGTCAAAAGTGACACTAAATTGCTGTGACAATTCACAAATTGAGGGAGACAATAATGCCAAAGATAACTTGAATATTTGTGAAAAGTCACATATAGTTATCGCAGTTCGTCATTAAAATACATTTACGCCATTATGAAAACAAAACGTCCTACCCTGCGCGATGTTGCCCGTGAAGCTGGCGTTTCTTACCAGACCGTTTCTCGTGTCATCAACAACAACGAACATGTTGCCTCCCATACCCGTAATCAGGTGATGAAGGCTATCAACTCACTAGGCTTTCGTCCGAACCGTGCGGCACAGATCATGCAAACCGAGCGTTCGCAGACGATTGAGGTGGTGATTTTTTATGCGGGATTCAACATTTTTCTGTACGAGATGGCGCGAACTGCCCAGCAGTTGGGCTATCACTTCGTCATTTCAGCTATCACTGAGCAGGAATTCGTTCATACGCTGGAAAGTGCTGCCGCGCGGTTTGTGGATGGTCTGATTCTGGTGCCGATGACGCCGCTCGATACCGATTATGAAACCCTGATGGAACTCACCGATGGGATTCCATTTGTGCAAATTGGGGCGCGGATGGGGGAGCATTTGCCATCGGTTATCTACGACCAAGTACAGGGTGGGCGACTGGCAACCCAACATCTAATCGATTTGGGACATAGACAAATTGCGGAAATCAGTGGGCCGCTTCGCAATCATGATGCTTATGATCGCCATGTAAGCTGGACGGCGACGCTGAGAGAACATGGCCTTTCCACTGCACTCACCGAGGAGAGCGATTTTTCGATTGACGGCGGTTATCAGGCGATGAACCGTCTGCTTGATCGGGGTGAGCCATTTACGGCAGTATTTGTTGCCAATGATTCGATGGCATTTGGGGCACATACAGCGCTGCGCCAACGTGGGTTGCGTGTGCCGGATGATATTTCGGTGATCGGGTTCGATGATATTCCCGAATCAGCGCATTTTGTCCCCGGCTTGACCACTGTTCGGCAGGATTTTTATCTGCTTGGGCGGTTGGCTATTGAATATCTTGTGAGTTTAATTGGTGACCCCGATGCACCTGTTCACCAACGGGTACTCCCACCTCGGCTGATTGTCCGCGAAAGCACCCGCGCTATCCCCTAAAACTGTTTCAGATTTCTGAAATACACCATTATTCCCGGTGTGATGCTGCCGGGGTGTGCTATGCTTTGTATCACTCGATACATGTTGTCCCGGAGTCCGCATGGCAAAATCGCTAAATTTCCACATTAAACTGTTACCCAATAGGCGAAGCGAACATCAAGGCAGGGAAAACAGTGCATAGGTTATCCAGCGTAGCTGCTGTTGATATTGGCGGGACGTTCACTGATCTGGTAGTGAGCGTTGATGGACGGCTGACGATTCATAAGCTGTTGAGCACACCACATAATCCAGCGGCGGCGATGCTGGCCGGGCTGGAAGCAGTGTCACCGGGTGGAGTTGCAGCCCTCAAGCGGGTTTCACATGGCTCAACGGTGGCGACCAACGCGATTTTGGAACGCAAAGGTGCAAAAACGGCGTTGATTACGACGCAGGGATTCCGTGATTTGCTGTTCATCGGGCGGCAGAATCGACCGGACTTGTATGCGCTGCAACCCCAACTTCCGCCACCGTTGATTCCGCGCCAGTGGTGTTATGAAGTGCCAGAACGTTTGGATTTTACAGGGGCGGTGCTGACTCCGTTAGACATCGGGGCATTGGACTCTGTGCTGGATGACATCGCCACGCAGGGGATTGAGTCGGTGGCGGTGTGTTTTCTGTACAGCTATGTCAATCCGGCGCATGAGCAGGCGGTGCGGGAGCGCATTCTGGAACGGGGATTATTGGCACAGGTGGCGCTGTCGTGCGAGGTTTTGCCGGAGTTTCGTGAATATGAACGGGCGAGTACGGTGGCACTGGATGCCTATGTGCGTCCGGTGATGAGTCGCTATCTGACGCAACTGGAACATGAACTGCCACAGGAAGCCAGCTTGCGGATTATGAAGTCGGATGGCGGCGTGGTCAGTGCAGCGCGGGCACGGCAGCAGGCGGTACAAACGGCATTGAGTGGGCCAGCGGCAGGTGTTATCGGGGCATTCCATATCGCTCAATTGGCAGGCTATGACCATATTCTAACGCTGGATATTGGTGGGACTTCGACGGATGTGGCGCTATGTCCGGGGCAGCCTATACGCAGACCCGAATCGGAAATTGACGGTCTGCCGC
>JAIOHM010000093.1 GCA_019912965.1 Anaerolineae bacterium | reverse complement strand
TTCGCCATGTGCTTGCAGCAGTTGGTAATGAGGCAGCACGAAATGCGCAGGCGTGAAGTCCCACCACGTGTTATCGGGGATGAAATCCTCGCGAAAGGCGAAGCCGCCAAATAAACGTGGCGCGGCCAACGGCTCCTGCGGATTCAGGTTCACGGATTCGGCGAAGAGTTCGGCAGCCCGTTCGCGGATAGTCTCAAAACGTTTTGCTCCCCATCCCACCAACTCAATCGCTGTGCCGCTTCCGGCAAAAGCCACTGCATCCCGGCAGCTCTCCCAGTAATAGCGCGGCTGACCCTGTGCCTGTCGCAAAAACTGACTCAGGCTTACACCGGGGCAGGGCAGGCTGTCGCTGACCAGACGGCCATAATGCTGCGGAATGGTTTCATGCTGAGTGTCAGGTCGCTGGTTCATTGCGCGCCTTCCTGTAGTTCGTAGCCCACACTGCGCAGCAGCATGGGCAGCAGCGCCGAGAGGATTCGTTCGCGTTCCATTTCGCCGGTATAAACCCACTGGATAACGACGTTGTAGATTGCACCCATCCAGGCGTGGGCAATCACCTCGACATCCACAGGAGCAATATCGCCAACATCAATGGCTTCCTGCAGGTAGGTGCGAATCAGTTCGGCAAAGCGGTCGGTGATTTCCAGACGCTTCTTCTCGAACACGCTGCCCAATCCCACCGCCTGCACCAACAGCAGCTTGGCCGGCAGACGATAGCGCGCAAATGTGTTGAGGACACTTTCCAGGGCTGCGCGCACGCGATCAATGCCTTCGTTTTCCTGTTCAATCGCTTCCAGGACCTGGCGCTCAATAAGATCGGCAAATTGATCAACCAGGGCAAGGAAGAGTTTTTCCTTGTTGGGGAAGTAGAAATAGATTGACCCTTTGGAAGTATTGCTGGCTTCGACGATCTCGTCAATGCGGGTATCGTGGTAGCCTTTGCCACTAAAAATATTAAGCGCGGCATCCAGAATGCGTTCCCGCACCTGTTTGTTTTCACCTGTCTTTTCTTCTGTGTTGTTCCTGGGCATGGTTGTGTGAACTCTTAGACCGACCAGTCAGTCTAATCATATCACGAGATCGTGATTGTTGAAATAAAATCTTCCTGAGAAAACGACCAGGACAGTTTAGCTCTCAGAAAAAGAGGCTCAAGGCAACACATAATAGTCATATTTAGGCAGGGCTGCTCTCTAGTTGAAGCACACGGCTGATATTGCCAGCCCAGATCATGGCCTGTTCTTCTGCCGAACATTCACCATCCATCAGTGCTTGATAGGCGGCAACCTCGACATGCATCAGGTTGAAGGGGTAGTCACTGCCAAAGCATACGCGGTCCGCCCCCAATTGCTTGATGGCTTTGAGCACATTGATGTGTCGCAGGTTGCTGCCAATACCAGTCACATTGGGATGACCGGCAATGACTTCAATTGCCGCGCTGGAAACGTCCGCAAACCCGACCCCGCCGATGTGAATCATCAAAATCTGTGTTTCGGGAAACTGCTCAGCGATTTTTGCCAGACGGAAAGGGTGGGTCGCTTCATAGGCATCTGTGCCGATGTGAAAAGCCAGCACTTTTCCGGTTTTTGCAATGGCTTCAATCAACGGCAGCGCCATGCCTGGACTGTCGATGAAGAAGCTGTTT
>JAIOHM010000092.1 GCA_019912965.1 Anaerolineae bacterium | reverse complement strand
GACGCTGTAGGGGCGGGTGCGGTCGGGGGTTTGGTAGCAACCTGCCCTAATTCCCGCATAATCCGCATAAAACGCTCTTTGAATTCAGCGTCATTGTTCACATTCAATAGAGTCTTTTCGCCCATTTGCACCAATAAGCGTCCATCAACGACATCGCGCAGAATCGTCATGACCTCGGCCGCTTCAGTGGCATCGCCATCATTGACTGCGACCATACTTGTGCCTTTACGGGCAGTACGCGGCGGGGCAGCAGGGGAAACTGATGGCGCAGCAACAGGTGATTGGGCACGCGACTCGACCAGCAGATTCAAATCGGGCATATCGTGGCCGCTGGCATCAAAAGTCACCGGATCGGTTTGTATCTGCTGTTGAGCAGCTTTACGCCGACGGGTATAGGCCAACAGCACCACCACCGCAATCAACAGCAATCCGAAAAAACACATCATTCCCAGGGCAGCACTTACGAATGGCAGCCGTAGAAAATCGGATAAATCAGTTCCCATACGTCACACTCATTTCTCAGGCTGGCAATTTGGACAGTAGTGGGTACCACGCTGCGCGACACGGATTTTAACAATGGGTTGACCACAGCGGGTACAAGGCTGCCCTTCTTTGCCATAGGCGTTAAAGTAATCCTGTGATTCGCCGCGTTCACCATCGGGTTTGCGATACCAGTTGATGCTGGCACCTTCATGATTGATACCCAATTCCAGCGTATGGCGAATTGACTCGTGCAGGCGGATGATTTCGTCAGCATTCAGGCTGTCTGCCGCGCGTAAAGGATGAATCTGCGCTCGGTACAGACTTTCATCGGCATAGATGTTGCCTACCCCAGCGACAAAAGATTGATCGAGCAACAAGGCTTTAATCTGTCTATGACGCCCATTCAGCCGTTCACGCAAAATATCAGCGGTGAAATCAGCTTCCAGCGGTTCTGGCCCCAAGTTGGGTGCGATTTCATACATATCGTTGATGAGGTAAACACGACCAAAGCGCCGTGCATCGGAAAAACACAGGTGGAGGCCGTTATCCAGACGCACGCGCAAATGTACCCAGCGGTCACCGGGATGATCGGTTTCGGAAACATATAAGCGTCCGGTCATTTTCAGATGAACGGCAAACAGGTCTTGATCCATCTGACACACAATGTACTTGGCACGACGGGTAATGGCGTGGAAAGTCTGGCCTTGCAGACGGGCGGTGAATTGTTCGGCGCTGGGCGTTTTAACCACTTTTGCCCAGTCATACCAAACGCTTTCAACGCACCGCCCCACCAGCGGTTCACGCAAACTCCGCACAACAGTTTCAACTTCAGGTAATTCTGGCATAGCTCTAGTGTAATCGGATTCAGATTTGGATGTGTATTCAGTATAAAACAAGGTTGTAGGAAAATAGTAAGGAAAGTGTAGAAAGCATTCAGAAGTTCGAGGTTTCTAACCGAAGATTTGTTCGATTTTCCCACCTCAAACCTGTATCGAAATGGTATAATGAGGGCAGTCACCCAAGCAGCGCTAGAATGGCTGCGATTCACCACCGTAATCTGAACTAACAACTGTCAACCGAAAACTGATAACTTATGACCGACAGCAATTTTGTCCATCTCCACGTCCACACCGAATTTTCGCTGCTGGACGGTTTAAGCCGAATCGAAAAACTGGTCGGGCGCGCAAAAGAATTGAATATGCCCGCTGTTGCGATTACCGATCATGGCACGATGTTCGGTGTTATCGACTTCTACCGCGCCTGCAAAGCTGCGGAAATCAAGCCGATCATCGGCATGGAAGCTTATCTCTCTCGCCGTTCGATGCGCGACAAAGACCCGAAACTGGACAAGCGCCCTTATCATATGCTGCTGCTGGCACAAAACCAGACGGGCTACAAAAATTTGCTCAAAATCGCCAGTGCAGCCCAACTCGAAGGCTATTACTACCGACCCCGCATCGACCGTGATTTTCTGGCGGCACATTCCGAAGGGTTGATCGCCACCAGCGGCTGTTTGGCGGCGCAAATTCCTTCAATGATTATGGAAGGTCGCGATGATGATGCCCGCGAGTTGATCGGCTGGTATCAGGATGTGTTTGGGAAAGAAAATTTCTACCTCGAATTACAACAACATGATATTCCCGAACTGGAAACACTGAATAAGTGGCTGCTGGATTATGGCAAAAGCAACCACACCAATGTTCCGCTGGTGGCAACCAATGATGTTCATTATGTGCTTTCCACCGATTATGATCCACATGATACGCTGCTATGCATCCAGACCGGGGCACTGAAAGCCGATACCGACCGCTTGAGCATGTCCGATCCCAGCTACCACCTGACAACACAGGAAGAGATGTGGAATTTCTTTGGTATCGCCGCACCGGAAGCCCTTAAAAATACGCTCAAAGTCGCAGAAATGTGCGATGTCAATCTGGATACAAAGGGGTATCACCTGCCCGTGTTTCCAGTACCAGAAGGTCATACTTCAACAACCTACATGCGATACCTGTGCGAAAAGGGATTACGTTGGCGGTACGGCGAGAATGCTCAGGATGACCCGATTCTGCGTGAACGGCTTGACCTTGAACTCCGCATCATCGGAGATATGGGTTTTGAAACTTATTTCCTGATCGTCTGGGATTTGTGCCAGTTCGCACGGCAAGCAGACATCTGGTGGAATGTGCGCGGTTCGGGCGCGGGCAGTCTGGTCGCTTACAGCATGGGCATCACCAATATTGACCCGATTCAAAATAACCTGCTGTTTGAGCGTTTTCTAAATCCGGGGCGCGTCAGTATGCCGGATATTGATATGGACTTCCCGGATGATCGCCGCGAAGACATGATTAATTACACAGCGCGTAAGTATGGCGAGGATAAAGTCGCGGCAATCATCACCTTTGGAACGATGGGAGCGAAGGCTGCAATCCGCGATGTCGGACGGGCGTTGGGTGTACCGATTGATCTGGTGAACAAAGCGGCACGGTTGATTCCCACTGAACCGAAGCCAAAGCCCGTTAAGGTTTATGTCGAAGAAAACCCGGAACTCAAGGAACTCTACCAGAGCGACCTATCCATCAAACAAATTGTGGATACCGCCGAACATTTGCAGGGCGTCAACCGTCATGCTTCCACCCACGCGGCGGGTGTGATCGTGGCGGATAAGCCGCTGGTGGAATACCTACCGCTGCACCGCCCTACCAAAATCGAAAAGTCGGAAGAAGGCGAGATTGGGGATGCCAGCGAAAATCCGCTCAAGGCAGTGACCCAATTCCCAATGGAAACCTGCGAGTCGATTGGACTGCTTAAAATTGACTTTCTGGGGCTTTCGACTCTGACGATTTTCCGTAGAGCCTGCGACCTCATCGAAAAGTATCACGGCATCAAGTACACGATGGATAATGTACCCTACCGTCCAACGGGCAACTCCAAAGTGGACAAGATGCTGAAGGAAACCTTTGAATTGATCGGGCGCGGTGAAACCGTCGGCATCTTCCAGGTTGAAAGTACAGGGATGCAGCAAATGCTCCGCGATATGCGTCCTACTCGCTTTGAGCATATCATCGCGGCTGTATCGCTGTACCGCCCCGGCCCGATGGACTTCATTCCAACGTATAACAAGCGTCTGCGCGGGGAAGAACCGATTGAATATCGTCATCCGCTGCTGCAACCGATTCTCGAAGAAACGATGGGCATTTGTATCACTGGCGACTCTCTGGTTTTCAATGCTCAAACTGGACAACGTTATAGAGTTGATGAACTTGAAGATAAAGTGGGTGATTTCTATATTCAGGGCATTGATGGTGATTATAGAACGACAAAGGGGCTTGTAACGCACTGGATTGATAACGGAATTAAGCCTGTCTACCGTTTAAAACTCCGCAGTGGGGCAACAATCAAAGCAACGGCTGACCACCACTTTCTTACCGAAAATGGTTGGAAGAAATTGGAAGAAATTGCGGCGGGTCATTACCTTGCAACACCTCCTCAATTGACTGAACCTACAGACCCCCTCAGTTTTGATCGCCGCAAGCTGCGCATCCTGGCTTATCTCATTGCAGATGGCAGCTTGCGATCAGGAACCTGTGTGGATTTCGTCAACAAAGAACAATTGCTATTAGACGAATATGCAGATTGTATAGAGGCATTCGAGAACACTGAATTAACCTATCTGACTCAAATACATGATGTAACGCGTATCATGAGCAAGCGAAAAGGAGGCAAAGGGACATCAGACCTACTGACCTGGATGCGTACACTTAAGCTCAAATATGAGCCAAACAGACCTGATCTACAGATTGGTGGATGCCGAAGCCAAGAGAAATTCATCCCCGACTTCATATTTCAGTTAAACAATGACGACTTGGCATTCTTCCTTGCCTCACTTTGGGACTGTGATGGTTATATGGGGATCAAGCTCTGTCACTACAAGACTATTTCCCAAAAACTTGCCCATGACGTACAGACTCTTCTATTGCGAATGGGTATCAGTTCAGTCATCCACCAATCAGAATATGAATCCGCAAGAGGCAATCGTCAGGCATATCAGGTAACCGTTTATGATACCGGGCGGTTAGCAGCACTTCTAAGTCCTCACATGATTACTGCGAAGAAGTATGTGAAATGTGAAGGAATCGCACATCACACAATTGAACGCCACCTATTTCTTGACGAACTAAAGGCAACAACATCACTTTCAAACCGCGCGATCATGGCAGAATATGGTCTTGATCGGCAGCACCTTAACAAAATTGGGCGCAATCGTGAAAGAATTTCAACCCATATAGTGCAAAACGTTTCAGAGACACTAGTTCTTTCGAGAACGGCACAAATGAGTCGTATTGTATGGCAAGCGGTTGAAAGTATAGAATTCGCAGGCGAAGAACATGTCTATGATCTTACTGTAGAGCGACTACACAACTTCGTCGCCAATAACATTATTGTGCATAACTGTGTATATCAAGAACAGATTATGCAGATTGCAGGTGAAGTTTTTGGTTACGAACTTGGCGAAGCGGATCTGATGCGCCGTGCTGTTTCTAAAAAGAAAGAGAAAGACCTTAAGAAACACCGTGATATTTTCCTCGAAAAAGGCCAAGAGAAAGGACTCACCCAAGATGTTATCAACAATATATTTGATGACATAGAATTTTTTGCTAATTATGGCTTTAATAAGAGTCATGCTGCGGATTATGCTGTTATCACCTGTCAAACAGCATTCCTCAAGACGCACTACCCTGCTGAATACATGACAGCTATGCTCTCGGTTCACCGGGGCGACATTGCAAAAATCACCACCTTTCTGAGTGAATGTAGACGTTTAGGCATTCCGGTGCTATCGCCAGACGTGAACAATAGCGAACTCGACTTTGACATTCAGACTCAACCAGATGGCAAACGTGGAATCCGCTTCGGTCTGGTTGCCATCAAGAACGCGGGCGAAGCAGCACTGATGCCTGTTATTGAGGCACGGCAAAAAGATGGCCCATTCCAAAATCTGGAAGATTTCTGCCGCCGGGTTGATCTACGTCAGGTACAAAAGCGCACGCTGGAAAGTCTGGTCAAGGTCGGCGCACTGGATGCATTTGGCACACGGTATCAAATGATGCATGAAAGTTCGCTCGAGCGCATCGTGAACTTCAGCATTGATTATCATAAAGCCAAAGAAGTCGGCCAGATGAGCATGTTTGGCGGGGAAACCGGGATGGCTGACAAGCTGATTCTACCGGAAGTAACACCGCTCACTGACCGCGAAATGCTGACCGCCGAAAAAGATTTACTTGGCCTTTACATCAGCGGTCGCCCGGCAGATAAAATCCGCGATCTGCTTCAACGTGCCAACAACACAGCCGATATTGCCCAACTCAAAGAATCTGCTGCTGGAAACCCAAATAAAGGGGTGATGCTGGCGGGCGAAGTTGTTACCTTGCGGAAGGTCGTCACCAAGAACGGGCAACTTATGGGAATTGCCCACATTGAAGATTGGCACGATTCAGCAGGTTCGATTGATGTGGTGTTATTCCCGCGTACATGGGAGAAATTTGGTGAACTGGTCGAAGCGGGGAATGTTCTTGTTTTTAACGGTAAGGTGGATGCCTCACGCGGAGATGTGCAGATCATCTGCGACAGCGTAACGCAGAATCCGGTCTTTATGATGCCTGAAGAACAAAGCTATATGGCACCACAAAGTATCGAACCGCCACCATGGGCATTCAATGATGATCCATATGATGAGGAAACAGGTGAGGTTTTACCTCCACCTCCGATGCCCGAACCGGAAATGGTGTCCATGGTTGCCCCGGCAACTCAAGGAGCAGCAGCCATCCGCACCCCGGCAGTTGAGCCACAAGTAGCAACCGAATCACGCACGATGCCAGCCTGGTCAGCAACGGAATACAAACAGGACATTGATGACCTGCCACCACTAGAAGATGAGGCCTCAGTACCCGAACGCTGGCTGATGATTTATCTGAAACGTTCTGAAGATACCGACAAAGATCGCCGTCGCTTAGCCCGTTTGCATGGCATTCTGGTGTCGTATCCGGGTAAAGATCGTTTTACCATTGTCATTGAAGACCGCAAACAAGCCTATAAAATGGAATTTCCAAACCATACGACTTCAGACTGCGAAGAACTGCGGCGGGATCTGGAAAGCATCGTGGGCATCGACAATATCGAGTTTTATGATCGTCCAGACTAACTCAGGCAAACGGCTCGTCGATCTTTTCGACCTGACCTTTGCCGTTCTCGCTTAACACGTAACGACCAATCGGGCGCTGCGGATCGTGCGGAAACATCAGGATGGCATTGGTTTCCAGCGCCCACTGCTGCCAATAGCGTTTGGATTCCAGCGTTTCAAGGGGTTCAACATCGTAACCCGTCATCCAGCCCAAACGCTCGAAGTGGATGGCATAGCTTGCCATATCACAGACAAACATGGCGTGCTGCCCCTGACTCTCGAAACGGATGCTCATATGACCGGGCGTATGTCCGCGTGTCACTACGCCGTAAATACCCGGCAGAATTTCGGTATCACCATCGAGCAACCGCATCTGCCCCGAATCATGCAAAGGCTGATAATTAGCGGGGACATACGTGGCGCGAGTGCGTTCGTTAGGCCGCATCGCATCTTCATACTCGCGGCGTTGAACAACATGTTCGGCATTTGGAAAAGTCGGCACGATAGATTGATTGTCATCATAGCGGGTATTGCCACCAGCATGATCGGCATGAAGATGGGTATTAATCACCAGATCAATATCGCCGGGTGCAAAGCCAAGCCGCCCCAATGCATCCACCAATCCCCCATTGGGACGCTGCAAGTATTGGAATGCTTTTTGCTTCTCCGTCAATTTTTCGCCATTACCAACATCGATCACAATATTTTTACCCGCCGTTTGTACCAACAGGCATTGATGAATCATGGGTACGAGATGATTTTCATCCGGCGGCATCAATGGCGACCACAAGACGCGGGGCACCAAGCCAAATGCACCACCGGGGTCAACCTTGATGAACGAATCATTGATGAGGTGAATGCGAATATCGCCAATCTGAAACATGGTTTATTCCGATCCGGGAAGACAGAAGGTTAATTTTTCACATTTAGCCACGAGTCGAACTTCGCCACCAACGCTGCCCGGTCGGAATCGGGTAGAAAGGCGGCAGCAGCGGCTGTGCGAATCTGCGTTTTGATGTCAGCGAGTGTCATCCCCATATACTGTACAGCACGGGCAATTTCATCACTCAGCGTGATGTTGCTAACCAACGGGTCATCAGTATTGATGGTCGTCAACACATGGTTGTTAAACAATTTTTGAAGTGGATGGGCTGTCCAATCCGCTACTACACCGCTATGAACATTACTGGTGGGGCAAATTTCCAGCACTGTTTTGTGTTCGATCAACCACTCTATCATCTGTTCATCTTCAAATGCACGAACGCCATGCCCAATGCGCTGTGCTCCGAGATGCTCAACCGCATCACGGATGCTCTGCGTTCCATCCCATTCACCCGCGTGGGCAGTTACCCCCAGACCTTCACCACGCGCACGCTCAAAAATATCTCTGAAAGGTGCTGCGGGATGTCCATCTTCATTGCCAGCCAGATCAAGCGCCACAATGCCTAAATCGCGGTAATCAATCGCAGCTTGCAGCACCTGTTGGCCGATTTCCAAACTCTCATGCCGATTCATAGAAAGAATAAAACGCACCTGCATGTTGTTCTCGGCAGCCGTTTCAGAGGCCGTTTCGCAGACCCAACGAATCACTTCGTCGTAGGAACAACCCATCACACTGGAAAGCGCACGCGGTGTAAAACGGAGTTCCAGATAGCGAATATTATCCGCAGCGCAATCCAGAACCACTTCGCGGGCAACCCGTTTGATGATCTCTGGTGACCGGAAAAATTGGCGCAGGGTATGGAATTTGGACAGGAAGTGAAGATGATCGCGTTTTTCGCTGGGCATCATCTGGACGAATGGACGCAGGGTTTCTATATCGTATTCCGGCATTTCAATTCCGGCATCGCGGGCAATATCGACCAGTGTTTCCAGCCGCACTGAACCTTCCAGGTGGCGGTGAAGCTCGATTTTGGGCAGTGTGTGCACTGCATTGAGTAAAGCGTCGTCAACCAAAGTGGGTTCTCGGTGAACATTTAGCAATACTACCCATTATATTCAGCCGCGCTCTGCCAACAACCAGCTCCAATAACGCCACGCAATCACCACGCCCAATGTTATCCCAATCGCTGGAAAGCCAATATACAGCATGACCCACAACGGCTCGGCGGCCAGTTCGGCTGCTGCGGATGGGCCACGCCCAATATTCAAAAACCGCGCCATAACGCTAACCACCACCAATGCAGCCGCGAAATAAAAACCCCGATAATACCGTGGTGAGCGCGTTACACTACCCAAACGCTTGCTGAGCAACCCCAACACGACCAATGCCACTGCAATAGAGGCCATTCCTATCAGACTCAATAAACCAGTCCAATCGAACATAGAACATCCTCAGCGGTTACGGGTCATCAGGAGGTAAAGGAAACTACACAATGCCATAAGCATGATGCCACCCGCTGCCATCAACACATCAGCCAATGGATCACCCGCAATCCGGTTCAGGCTGGCGTAACGCATAATCGCAACACCAAAGAACAAAATCGGGAAGGCGAACAAACTGAAAAATGTTCGTTCAGAGGCAAACCGCTCATAAAAGCGGGCAATCAAAAGCAGGAATACCAAGAGTAATGCCAGTGGAAACCAGACATACAGCATTAAAAATTGGCTAACTGAAACTGTACCCACAGACAATACCTGAAACTAGCGCATCGCCCGAATAACGTGATAGATCGCTTTGACCCGGAACAAGCGGTCATCGCAGGCCAACACAAACACGCCAATGAGATCACGCATAGAGGGATCAGAGGCCAGTGTATAAATCGTCTGGCTGGAAACTTCATGCTGCTCCAACACACCTGCCTGTGCCAGTTCGACCAGTTCACCGGCAATCGTGCGGACATCGCGCCCTGTATAACGGGCAATATTTTCGCCAGTGTCCGCCGCATGCGGATTATCGTGAAAAAAACGAACCAAATCCCACTTGATGAACGAATTCACTTTGTCGCGCAAGAATTCCAACAGTCGTGGATCCATGTCATCCATCAACCGCGAAGCGTAATCGTTTTGCATCGCCCTGAAACCCCGTCTTCCCTTGTCCCGATTCTGCGAAACAACCACAGGGCACGAAATTCCCCGGAAATTCGTGCCCCGCCTTCAATTTACTTGGTGTTCGACTGGTCAAGCCGAAGATGACAATTCTTGTACTTCTTGCCGCTGCCACACCAGCACGGATCATTGCGCCCAATTTTGGTCTTGGCACGTACTGGTTCTGATCTGGTATCAGCAGCGACCCCGCCACCAGAGGCGATTTGCTGTACAGGCTGCTGCATTTGCATCTGGATTCTACGGGCGGGCTGCTGCTGCCGAACATTGACCTGCGCGGACAGGAGTTGATAGGCGGCCTGTGCCCGGATTGAGTCCATCATGCCCTGCCACATGGTAAAGGACTGGCGTTTGTACTCCACCAAAGGGTCACGCTGGGCAACTGACATCAAGCCAATACCTTCGCGCAGGACATCCAAGTCTGTCAGATGTCGCTGCCAATGGGAATCCATCGCCCGCAGGATAACCCACTTCTCCAGACGATGCAGCATATCCTCGCCGAGTTCAGCAGTTTTGCGATCATAAACCTCGTGAACTGCCTGAATAAGCATGGACTCCAATACTTCGACATCCTTGCCAGCCATTGTCTCCGGGGTAATGCTTTCCGGCACCGGGAAGATAGCCAGCAAACGACGGTACATGCCGTCCAAATCCCATTCATCCGGCGTTATATCTTCCACGGCGTATTCGTCCACCGCAGAAATGACCGCTTCTTCCAGAATTTTGATGTAGTCTTCGCGCAGGCTTTCCTTTGCCAAAATTTCGTGGCGTTGAGCGTAAATTACCTGACGCTGTTTGTTCACAACATCATCATATTCCAACACACGCTTGCGGATATCGAAGTTATAACCTTCAACCCGCACCTGAGCCTGAGCAATCGAACGACTAATCATATTGTGTTCAATGGCTTCGTCTTCTGGAAGGTTAGCCCAAGACATAAAACGCTTGACCTGTTCACCGTTAAAACGCCGCATCAAGTCA
The DNA here is from genome assembly GCA_019912965.1 of Anaerolineae bacterium. Taxonomy (GTDB): domain Bacteria; phylum Chloroflexota; class Anaerolineae; order Aggregatilineales; family Phototrophicaceae; genus CFX2. The sequence goes on along the minus strand of JAIOHM010000092.1, from coordinate 4,155 downwards.
TCTTCCAGGCTCAGATAAAAACGGGTTTCACCGGGATCACCCTGCCGTCCGCAGCGCCCGCGCAACTGGTTATCAATACGCCGGGCTTCGTGGCGTTCCGTGCCCAGCACAAACAGCCCGCCCTGTTCAACCACTATTTTGCGCTCCCGTTCGCACTGGGCCTTCGCTTCAGCAAACGCCTCCTGCCATTGTTCGGGGGACATCAAGGTAAAATCAACACCCTGTTTACGCAGTTTTTCACGCGCCAGACCTTCGGCATTACCACCAAGCAAAATATCGACGCCACGACCAGCCATGTTGGTGGCAATAGTCAGTGCGCCTGCACGACCAGCCTGAGCAATAATGCCTGCCTCGCGCTCGTGCTGCTTGGCGTTCAAAACCTCGTGCTTGATGCCCGCCCGTTCCAGCAATTTACTCAAGCGTTCAGAAGTTTCAATCGCCACCGTACCAATCAGGATAGGCTGTCCACGCTGATGGCGTTCTTTAAGTTCCTCCAGCACTGCCCCAAACTTGGCCTTTTCGGTCATGAAGATCAGATCTTCATAATCCTTACGGACGATGGGCAGGTTCGTGGGAATGGCGACCACTTCCAAATTATAGATTTTCTCGAATTCCTCTGCCTCGGTGAGCGCCGTACCAGTCATACCGGCCAGCTTCTTGTACATACGGAAGAAGTTCTGGAAGGTGATAGTCGCCAAGGTCAGATTTTCACGGCGAATTTTGACGCCTTCCTTGGCTTCAATCGCCTGATGCAAGCCTTCGGAGAAGCGGCGACCGACCATTAAGCGCCCGGTGAATTCATCTACGATGACCACCTCACGCCCATCGCGCCCATCCTGCACCACGTATTCTTTATCGCGGTTGTAGAGCGCCATCGCGCGCAGCGAATTATCCAGATAGGGAATCATTTCCGAATTATTGGGGTGATAAAGCTGGTCGATTCCCAAACGGCGTTCGACCTTTTCCACGCCTTGTTCGGTCAGAAAGGCCACCCGATCTTTAATATCGACTACATAATCGCCATCAGGCTCTTCATTATCAATGCTTTCCGAGCTGCTCGGCTTGAGCGTTTTGACGATTTCAGCGAAGGTTTTGTAGTGACCAGAAGGCTCATCCGAGGGGCCGGAGATGATGAGGGGGGTACGGGCTTCATCAATCAAAATGTTATCGACTTCATCGACAATAGCGAAGAAGAGAAGATCAGGCTGCACCATCTGTGCCTTTTCCACCACCATATTGTCGCGCAGATAATCGAAGCCATATTCGTTATTTGTGCCATAGGTGATGTCCGCCGCGTAACACTCCCGCCGCTTAGAAGGGCGCAAATTCTGGTAACGCGCATCAGCCGATTGGAAAGCCGGATCGTAAATGAAAGAACCCGCATCCGGGTCAGGATGGTCGCCCTTGCTCTGAATGACGCCCACACTCATACCCAATGCATGGTAAACCGGCCCCATCTGCTGCACACCAACTTTGCTCAGATAATCGTTGGGTGTCACCAGATGAACACCTTTACCAGCCAACGCATTCAGGTACATCGGAAGAGTGGCGACCAGCGTTTTACCTTCGCCCGTCTTCATTTCCGCGATACGCCCGGAATGCAGCACAATACCACCGATCATCTGCACATCATAATGTCGCAGGCCAATTGTCCGCACCGATGCTTCACGCACGGCAGCAAAGGCTTCCACCAACAAATTGTCGAGAGTTTCACCGTCGGCAATCCGCTGTTTAAATTCATCCGTTTTGGCACGCAGTTCTGCATCGGTCAGCTTATGCATGGCTGGTTCCAAAGCGTTAATTTTCTCAACCGTCTCGCGGTAGCGCGCTAAGGCTTTCTCAACAGGGTCGCCCACGACCTTCTTGACAAGATTTCTGAACATGTATTGGCCTCAATTTCCCATCTGTATGCAGGCCTGGTTTGCAGGCTAGAAGTATATCATAATCCTATGAGTTATCCGTTAGAAGGGTGTCTTATAAACGTAAAAAAGGAATTAACGATGCACTACAAAAAGTTGGGCCGTACCGGAATGAAGGTCAGCCGCCTGTGCCTGGGTGCAATGACCTTCGGCTGGTCGGCGGACGAAAATACTTCATTTTCGATAATGGATACCGCGCTCGACAGCGGAATCAACTTCTTCGATACAGCAGATGTATATTCGCGTTGGGTAGAAGGCAACAAGGGTGGCGAATCCGAAACCATCATTGGCAAATGGCTGAAAGGCAAGAACCGCCGCGATGTGATTATTGCCACCAAAGTGCGGGGCATTATGTGGCCGGGTTCAAATGGCGAGGGCTTAAGCCGCCTGCACATTCTTCAGGCAGTCGAGGATAGTCTGCGCCGCTTGCAAACCGATTATATTGATCTGTATCAGGTACATTGGCCGGATGATGAAACGCCACTTGAAGAAACCCTATCAGCGATGTCAACGCTGATACAAGCCGGAAAAGTGCGTTACATTGGGGTCAGTAATTTCCCATCCTGGCTTCTCACCAAAACGTTGTGGATCAGCGATGTTCACAAGCTGGCACGCTTCGAGTGTTTGCAACCGCACTACAGCCTGCTTCATCGAAACGAATTTGAAGATCAACTCATGCCATTATGCCTCGATCAGCAAATAGGGGTGATTCCCTACAGCCCATTAGCTGCCGGATTCCTGACCGGGAAATATACCCGTGATAGTCAAAGTGTTGATACAACCCGCGCACAAGGCAGCCTCATCCAGAAGTTGACAAAAGACGAACAGGCCTACGCTGCAATGGACGCTGTAAAAGCCATTGCCGGTGAACACAGTGTCCCTCCAGCACAGGTAGCGTTGGCATGGATGCTGGCAAACGCGGTCATCACTTCACCCATCATCGGTGCGCGGACAGTGGCACAGCTTACTGAAGTACTCGGCGCAGTTGATGTGACACTTTCGGCTGAAGAAATCAAACGACTGAACAGTGCCAGTGAAGGATTCTGATGCAATCTGTTTTCGCTGTCACCGCACGCGGGTTAGAAGCCGTCAGCCTCCGCGAAATGCGCGTAATTCCGGGTATTCAAAACGCGCAAACTGCTTACCGTCGTGTGCTGGCAGAATGCGATTCGCTGCTGCCCCTGCTCAGTTTACGAACGGTAGACGATGTATTCCTGCAAGTGGCAATATGGCCGCAGATTGACCACACCCGAAGTGCGCTGGGCAATATTCAGGATTGGAGCGCAGAATTCGATCTTCCAAAAGCAGCAGGAATCATTAGTAAAATACGGCCTATTGCTCAAATCCCCTCTTTCTCTGTAACCGCCAATTTCGTTGGCAAACGCAATTACAGCAGTGAGGAAATCAAATCGTCTGTCGCAGCAGGCATACAAGAACAATGGACTTGGAATTACCTCGAAGATGACCGCGAATCAGACTTCAACATCCGTGTATTCATTGAACACCAAACGGCGCTGGTCGGGCTGCGATTGGGAAAGAGACCGCTGCATGAACGCTCTTATAAGCAAGTTCAACGCCCCGGTTCACTCAAGCCTTCAGTAGCCGCCACCATGCTGATTCTGGCGGACTTGAAACCGGGTGAGCATCTGCTCGATCCCTGTTGTGGTGTCGGTACCATTATCATTGAGGGAGCAGTGATGGGGGCTGTCGTGCAAGGTGGCGATGTTGACTCTGAAGCTGTTGAAGCAGCAAATGCTAATGCAGCATCTGCAAACATTCAAACTCGCTTTGAACAATGGGATGCGCGTAATTTGTCGCTGCTCGATGGCTCAGTCGATTGTGTTGTTAGCAATCTTCCGTGGGGACGCCAAATCCAGATTGACGCAGATTTGAAAGCATTTTATCGGGACATCTGCACTGAAATCGAGCGTGTTATACGGCCTGACGGACGGGTTGTATTGCTAACTACAATGCCGGATTTACTGAACTTCAAACGGTTAAGGTTGGTTGAACAGATTGAAATCAGCTTATTTGGACAGAATCCGATTATCTCAGTTTTCAAAATAGGTGAGATATAAAAGTGAAGCCTTAGAGAATAGTTGTAAAGAAAAGCATTACAATATAGACTCCAAACGATGAAAACGCGTAAACGCTATCCCACTGACTTAAGTGACACCCAATGGGCGCGATTGTATCCGCTATTGCCGCACAAACGCACAGCGGAAGCCAACATGCG
>JAIOHM010000091.1 GCA_019912965.1 Anaerolineae bacterium | reverse complement strand
GGATTGCGCCCGTACACAAGACAACGCCCGCACATTGGATTGCGCCCGCACACAAGACACCGCCCACCCGATTTTCACGCCTCGCCGTAGGGGTATTTGGTGGCGCGTTCGTCGGGCGTAGGGGGGTAGGGGCGCAACAGTATGGGGACGGTAGGGACGCAACAGCCGTGTATGGGACGGTAGGGGCGCAACAGCCGCGTAGGGGACGTAGGGGCGCAACATGTTGCGCCCGTACACAAGACAACACCCGCACATTGGATTGCGCCCACACACAAGACACCGCCCACCCATTGGATTGCGTCCGCACACGATGCCCATTTTCGCCAATGACCGCCCACCCGATTTTCACACCTCGCCGTAGGGGTATTTGGTGGTTTGTTCGATCAGGGTGCGTTCGGCGGGCGTGAGGTTGAAGGCGTCGTAAACGATGCGGTTGAGGTTGGTTTCCAACACCCCAATGCGGTTGGTCAGGACGGTATGGGTGATTTTTTCGTCTATCAGAAATTTACGCCATTCTGCGCGTTTTTTCAGCGGGATTTCCTGCCCCAATTGACGGCGGATTTCGTCGTTCAGGGCTTGTTCATCAGCGAATTCCCACCATTTATACAGGCCAACACGGGTGCTGATTTCCCCACCGCCAAATTCGTTACGAATGGTGGTACGCATCTGCTCATGCAGTTGATAACGGGCGAGGGCAACGTCGGTGATTTCTTCGGCATAGGCAGCGAGTTTGGATTCCTGTTCTTGAGTCAGTTCGGGAATGGGCAGACGGCGGATAAATTGCAATTTACCACGATATTGCCATAAACCTGCACGTAACCTAAGCGGAATAGAAATTTGCGAGAATGCAAACCAACTGACACGAGAATTAAGCAGTGCAAGCGTAGATAATGAATCAGGAACTATGGCTGTACCCGTTGCATCTACATAATGACTTTGAGTATCCCATGAAAAACGTGGTAGTTTAGCTATATCCGGGCATACTACTTTGGGCTTGGTGAATTCGTTATAATAGCCCACATTGTCTTGGATTTCGTACCAAGCATATGTACCCTCTTTTCTGCCTGACCAACCATCACCCTTCCAATCTGACGGACGCGGTTCTAATCTCGACCTGAACTGCTCTAGCCAGCGCTTTATAGCAGGGTACTGCTCAATATTGATGCCTCGTCTAGTGAAGATAATATGAAGTCCACTGTTATTCTGATACCAGGGACGTAAATCCTCTCCACGAAATAGAGGTTTTATGATTTCGGCACTGTTTACATTTTCTTTTATGAGTTGATCTCGCGTATTTGTATCAATTACAAAAGCGTCGTTGTACCCTGTTTTAATTCCCCAATATACTTGAGCAATATCCTCAATCGTCTTTTGTCCCTGCATAACCTTTTGAAATAATCGTGTCAATTCGGCAGGTTGGAAGCGCCATTCTTCCATGCCTGTAGCTTCGCTCAGGCTGTCCACCCAATCACCCTTTTCAACGGCTTCACCCAATCGGGCATAGGGGACAGTGCCTTCCATAAACAGGTTGCGGAAAGTCTCGCGCGGTTTACCGTTATGCAGGATGGCAATGGTGGGATAGACCATTTCCGCGCCCCGGAAAGGCTGGTTTTCGCCAAAATTGGCTACCCATTCCAATCCGGCGCTGTCGTGGATGTACTGGCGGAAGGGTTTGGCGCTGTTACTGTTCATGTACGTGCCGCTGGTGATGTAACCGAGGCGGTGTTCGGTTTTCAGCGACCGGATACCCAATTCGTAAAAGTACAGAAACAAATCGGCTGTGCCGCTGTAAACCGCGTAATGCGCACCCAAAAATGGTTTGATGGGCTGAATGCGTTCCTGCCGGACGTAGGGCGGGTTGCCGATCACCGCATCAAAACCGGGATCGGCTTTCGGCTGTCCGTCGGCGTCATAAAAAATTTCAGGGAAAGCCAGTTCCCAATGGAAAAAGCGGTGCTGTCCAGCGAGGGCGGCGGCTTGATCGACCATTTTCTTGACGGCGGGCGACATCAGGCCGGATTGGGTCAGCTTGCGGACGGTTTTCCATTCGTCGGCGCTGATCTCAAGGCCGAAGTAACGCGCCGTCCAGACATCGGCGGCCTGCTTCCAACTGCTCAGGCGTTGGGTCAGTTCGGCGTAGAGCTTTTCCTGCGTTTTCACATCGCTGACGGTGTTGGCGACCGTGTTTTCGATGGCGCTCATGTGCTGGACGGCGTAACGTAAACCGTCGCTGAAATCGGCATCGCTGAACAGCGCAATCTGCCCGACTTCGGCGGCCTGCTGTTTGCGGCGCTGGCGTGCTCTGCGGCGGCGTTCTTCGTCGCGCACCGAGACATCGTTATCGTCAATGGTGCTGATGCGCGTCCCCACCAGACTGTTGCCGAGCCGGATGTGATGGTCGAGGAAGGAAAGCGGTTTGCCTTTGGCGAGGGTCGCCAGCCACATGCTGAGTTTGGCGAGTTCCACCGCCAGCGGGTTGATGTCTACGGCATAGATGCAAGCGCCCGCCACCTGTCGCTTCCAGTAAATCAGTTCGTCCTCGTTTTCGCCCAAATCCAAAGGACGAATGCCCAATCCGCGCAGCCATTCGGCAATATAAGCAGTGGCATCCACCACAAAATGCCCGCTTCCGGTGGCGGGATCAAGCACGTTGAGCGCCAGAATATCGTTCACCAGCGCGGTCGGGTTATGGACGTTCCAACCGCCGTCTTCGGCAGGCGCGGCATGGCGCTGGGTGATGGTGGTCAGCAGCGGTTCGAGCGTTTTTTCGACAATAAAGCGCACGATGTAATCCGGGGTGTAGTAGCTGCCCGTGACTTTGCGTTCGCCGCTTCCGGTTTGCAGATAGACCTGCCCCGGCGCTTTGTCTTCGGGATGGTCGGTTTCGGTCGCCAATGTGAGTTCGTATTCCAGCAGTTTTTCGTAAATGCTGCCGAGATGACGGACTTCCAAATCCCGATAATCGACAAATACCCGTTTGCCGTTCTGCTCAACCCGCGCCAGTTTATCCAGCGCAGAAGCGAGGTGTAAATCACCGATTCTGTTTTTTGATAAGAAGGCGTGTTCATCATCCGAAAACAGGCGTCCGTTATAGGGCGGGACATCGTAACGCGGGTTTCCGATGTCAATGGCGTAGAACAAATTGTACAGGCGGCCATCGTAAAGGTTGCTGTCGGGGTCAAAGCTTCTGTTGAAGCGTGAATCATTGGCGATTTGTTTCTTGATCGAATCCATGCTCAAGTAGCTTCGATAGTCGGGGTTATCCATCGGCAGGATTTCGCGGCTTTCGGCGTAGAAGATGAACAGAATCCGGTAGAGCAGAATGAGGCTTTGTTCGTAAATCTCGCGCAGGGTGGCGGCGTCGGGGGTCAGGCGGTTGCGACGGTAATCCAGATGCCCCTGCGCGATCAGTTCGAGGGCGTCGTAAACCTGTTCTTCAAGCTGGTCACTCAGTTTTTGGGCGAAATCTTCGCTGCCGGAAAGCACTTTTTCCAGCCATTGATCGGTGAAGGCTTCGCGGCGGAAGAAGGCATAAAAATAGCGGAAAGCGTCGGGGTCGTCGGCTTCCAGCAGGCTTTCCAGATCGACAGCGTAATAGGCGTTGTGTTTGCTGCTGTCACGGTGATACAGCCGCCAGTAGCGCCCATCGGTCAGGATGCCCCACGGTCGTTCGCTGTAGCGCAGGTATTCGTCAATCTGCTGGCTGGGGTTGCGCTGCCCCGGCGCGGATTGGTCGAGCTTCGCGCCCCAGTATTTGGCGTCGCCAACGGCTAACCAATGGGTGATGTCTTTCGGTTCGTAAATCTGGCTGGTGACGGCATGGGCTTCGGCTTCGGTCGCCAGAAAGGCATAATCCGGGCGGCGGTTTCCGGCATCCCGATAGCGGATTTTGGGCTGCACCGCGTAATGATGACCGAGAATCCGCAGCACCGGTTGAATCCATTGTTCTTCAAGCTGGCTCTCATCCAGTGCGGCGGGGTTGATGCTGGCGCGCAGGGTTTTGATTTGCTGTAGGGGCGCAGCATGTAGGGGCGCAACATGTTGCGCCCGTACAAGATTCCATTCCGGTAATGTGGGGACGATTTCGTTCAGATAATAATCGGCAAACAGGCCGTTGTTGCGGTGGGGAATCAGCAGCGGTTTCTGGATGTTGTCGGGCATGGTGATGGCCTGTGAAAATAACCTCACCCCCACTCGTGGCTGACAACTGCGACAAGCTCGGTCAGCCACTCGCCCTCTCCACTGCGTAGAGAGGGGGAGCAAAGGCAAGCAATCTGATCGATATGCATTTAGTATAGCGAAAATTCAATTGTTGGGCAGATGGTAAGATGGGGTGATTTTGTGGGGTAGGGGCGCAACATGTAGGGGCGCAACATGTTGCGCCCGTACGGGAGATGTCGATTAGCGCGGTAGGGGCGACCGGCTCGGACGCCCTTACAACGGACGTTTGTACCTGACTGTCGGGCGTCCCTACACGGTTGATCTGCGGCTTAAAGATGGTTCAGAGAGGGTTCGTAATCCGCGTAATTTTACCTGTTCCGACCTGTTTATCAGGCGTAGGATCGATTGTGGCAAAATCGGGAATCGGGTAGGGGCGCAACATGTAGGGGCGCAACATGTTGCGCCCGTACGGGAGATGTCGATTAGCGCGGTAGGGGCGACCGGGCCGGTCTCCCCTACGAGAGATTATGATTAGTCGCCAGCGCCGACAGGGTTGACTTCCTGCGTGCTGCGAATGGCCTGCGGCTTGGGTGTGCCGCGCAGGGCATAAGCCAGGACTTTCCGCATAATGCTTGGTGCAAACAGGCTGGTGGGCGGCTTCAGCATGTGCTGGACAGGCAGAAAGGCGCGGTAAAGCTCTTCGTCCTGCGAAATCAACGTAAAGACTTTATCGGTGTACCAGTGGATGATACGATCCATGAGACCTTTTTGGCCGCCTTCGGTGGTGTCCCAACGCAGGTCTTCGGTGGTGGTCATCATCCACGCGGGGGCAATGGCTTTGGCCACGCGCTTCTGGAAATTTGCGCCTAATCCATCCAGATTACCGCTGGATTCGCGCAGGGTTTCGGCCAGCGCATTCGCTCCCAGCGCGGCAACCGTCATGCCCTGAGCATAGGTCGGGTTGAAGGCGCAGTAAGCATCACCCGTCACCAGCAGATGTTCGGGGAAGCGCGCCAGTTTTTCGTAGTGCCGCAAACGGTTGACCGTGCTGCGGAAGCTGTGAACCGGGGTGACTGGCTTGGCGTTCTTGATGGCTTCGTAAACCCGTGTACTGGCGAGCGTGCGGGCATATTCCAGAAAGGCATCCTCGTCAGTGGGCGGGTAATCTTTGGCGACACCGAACAGCGTGACCTGCCAGCGGTTGCCTTCAATCGGCAGAATAATCGCCCCGCGCGGAATGGTCGGCCACACCGATTGAATCCACATGGCGTGCCAATCGCCTTTATGGGTTTCCGGCACTTCATACCAGCGGGTCGCATAACCGACGAAGGCATCAATGCGGGTTTCTTCCGGCTGCGGATAACCAAGCTGCCCCAGCCATTCGGGTGTTTTGGAAGTCCGTCCGCTGGCGTCCACCACCAGATCGGCGGTCAGCATTTCGGTATCCTGCTTGCCGCGTGGACGCAGCATCATTCCGGTGATGGTTTTGCCGCCTGCATCGGTCAGCAGTTCGAGGACATCATAACCATCGCGCACGGTGATTTTGGGGTTTTGCATAACCCGGCGGCGGATGGCATTTTCCAGCAGCGGACGACTCATGCTGAAGACCTTCAGGCCGGAATTGATTCGGGGTGCCCAGCCGCCTTTGAAGCGCGACATGGAATCCGCACCCTGATCGAGCACCAGCGTACCTTCAGCCACCAGATCGTTTTCCAGACCGGGCAGCAGCCCTTCGATAATCTGGCGTCCACGCAGCATCAGGGCGTGACCATGATAAGCCTGCGGTGTGCCGTTGCGGACTTCCGCGCCATCTGGCAGATGGTCGCGTTCGATGATGGTTACTTGCTCAAAATGGTCGGTTAGAACCTGCGCCGCCAGCAGTCCGGCGATACTGCCGCCGATGACCACCGCGCTGCGATTTATCTGATTAGTCATGCTCACTCCCCCATCCATTACATTTTTCATTGCTCTCTCATTTAAATCGAGATTGGATATGAGATCGCCATACAGGGGACGGAAATTACAGTCCGTCTTTCGGCGGAGATGGGGCAGCGGCTTTGGGGGGAAGGCATGGTTAAATCCCCCACAAAATGAGCTTGCGCTGTAGCCGCTTTGTTTACATACTTGATTTTATATTTGCTGGAATATTCCCATCACTGGATAGGGTACTGTAGGATTGACCGATTTATGAGAGAAACCACCCATTACAAATATGATGTTTTTATCTCTTATACCAGAGAAGATGAGGATTGGGCAGAAAAATTGAATCAGTCTTTGAAGGAGAAAAAACTAGAAGTATTTATGGATCGGCATCGCCTTCAAGCTGGTACGAAGTGGGAAAGTAATTTGCTGGAATCCATAGACAACTCGAATCACATGATTATCCTGTGGTCAAATCACACCCGTGATTCGGATTGGGTTCGGCGGGAAATGGCTCGTTTTGAGCGCCGCATCGATACCCCTGAAGATGACTCAAAAATGTTGTTTCTTTTACTAGAAGGGCAGAATAACGCTTATACCAGCATTCAGATGGTTACTCAACTTAGGGATGCAGGGGTTTACGATCTGGGTGTAAAGATGATTGACGCCAACCTGTGGCGCGACACCCTACAGGTCATCATGCAGGCTATTCGTTCAGGTGATCGTTTCATTTCCATTCCGGTATTAATTTTGACGACCACACGGGATCGGCTCGACCAGCTCGATACTTCGCGTAAATCGCCGTATAGTTCCATGACGCTTGATAATTTGCTGACAGAAATTCGAATAGACAGCAAGCAAGACTTAATCGAGTTTTATGGAGATGAGCGAAATCATTGGCGGCCTTTTTGCGGTTCTGATGATGTCCAGACATTACTGGATAGAATTCAAACCAAAATTAATCAGCAAGCCTCCAATGTTGAATTCCGTTGGGAACCGATAGGCGAAGATTTTTGGTCAAATGATATGGATGTGGCGAGAAATGAGGCCAAAAAGCTCTTAAAGGATTTATCGCTCATCATCATTGATCCGATTGCATTGTTTGACCCGGAGATTCGGGAACGCTTGAAAGACCTGTTACCCAACTGCTTCGAGAACGAACATGGACTGGTTATTGCACTTATGCCATTTGCCTTGCCTGCGCCCTTTTTCCATATGCGCGATGTGATTAAGAATATGGCGCGTTTAATTTATGATCGGGTGTATGAATTACCCCTTCAATCCAGCAGTCCGTATGCCCATTTCGATATTAATGTCGCCGACGAGGCTGATCTGAATCATGTTCTCGTGCGGGCTTGTCGATCAAAAATAGGTATTCCTGCATCATCTTCTTCTGCCTCCCGTTATCTGGGAATGTGGGGGAATTAAGATGATTATCACCTTTTATTCGTTCAAGGGCGGTGTCGGGCGCTCAATGGCATTGGCGAATGTGGCCGAGCTGTTTTATCGGAAGGGTCTGCGGGTGGTGGTGGTGGATTGGGATCTCGAAGCCCCCGGTTTGGAGAGCTACCTGTTTGACAAGGATGAGGATGTTGAAAAAGTACGTTCTCAACTAGGGGTGATTGATATTATTTTGGATTATAAGCGCAAGTTCCCCCGTTTGCCGATTCCACATGATGAAAAAGATAAGGCGAAGATAATCGCTATTCTGGATGAACATCTCCCTCCAATAACGGACGTACTGTATCCCATTTATGCCCCTAATGAAACGGAAAAACGCAGCCCTGCATTGTGGTTACTGCCTGCTGGATGGCGCAGTGGTAAGCAATTTGCCGCTTATGCCCAGTCTGTGCAGAGTTTTGATTGGGCTGATTTTTATAATTCCTATCATGGTGAGGCATTCTTTGAATGGATGCGCCAGCAGTTCTTCCCTAAACGTCCAAAAATTTTGGCTGATGTCGTCCTGATTGATTCGCGGACAGGTGTTACCGAGATGGGGGGAGTCTGCACACGTCAATTAGCGGATACGATTGCACTGTTTGTTGCCCCTAATCAGCAAAACCTGGATGGTATTGCGATGATGGCGCGCAGTTTTTCAAATCCCCAATTCATTCAGGAAGGCAGGCAGGGGCGGGAACTGTCCTTAGTATTTGTGCCTGCACGGGTGGAACACAGCGAATCAGAACTTCTTGATACTTTTGCTCAAGGTTTCAATCGTGTGTTGGGGGAATTTGCCACGCCAAAATTGACTTTTGAGAAAAATATGTTTTTGGATTTAAAAATTCCTTATGTACCTTACTATGCGTATATGGAAAAACTGGCTGTACGGGATTCCGGACGGGCCAGCGCCTCTGAATTAACGCCGGTTTACGAAAATCTGTGTTCGAAATTGGCCCAAATTGCGCCTAATGACACTTCGCTGTTTCGATCTTACTACCGCGTCAGCCGAGATGAATTGTTAGTTGGGCTGCGGGATATTCTGGTCAGCGCCCGGCAAGAGTCTGTTCAAATGCGGCATCATTATTTAGGCGTAGAGCATTTATTTATCTCTATGCTGCAAATAAAAGGTGGATTATTAGGTAACATCATCGAAAAATTGGGTTTGACAGCCGATTATGTGATTGAAGCCATCCGGCGAAAGGTTGGCAAAGGAAGCCGACAAAGGCTTTGGGTGGGCATCCCAACTACTCCTCGTGCTGAGGTGGTGTTAAACATCGCCAACGATATTGCACTAGAGAATGGCCTCCGAGAGGTTGGAGAGCGAGAATTGTTGCAGGCTATTCTTGAGGAAGGTCGGAGTTTGCCTATCAGGGTGCTTTCATCCTTACGTGTTGATCTTAATCTCATGAAAGAGGACGCGAAAACCCTTCAGCTTGAGGTTACCCCATTAAGCAATATAACGATCACCTTTAGCGAAAATTTCTCTCAGCAAGACGTTCTTTCTCGTGAACATCTTTTTGTTCTAAGGCGTATGTTTTCTGATGGCACTTTGCGAATTGAGCGTCGTTTAACGGGTTTTAGCACAAGGCTTGTGCTTGTGGTGACGCAGATTCATGCTGATGGCAGAGAAGATCCTCCGGTCGTCGTCAAAATTGACCTAGCAGATAATATTTTGGATGAAGTCCAGCGTTATGAAACACACATCAAAAGCAGTGTTCCTCCGCAGGCCGCCCGCTTAGAAGATAATCCTACTGTGCCTGAAGCATCTGAGCTTGCAGGGATCAAATACACGTTCGTCGTGAGCGACAGCACTGTGCCGCAAGATTTGCGTTCCTATGTTCAGCTTAAGGGAGCGACAGGACTGGGTGAATTCATAAAAAAGGAGCTTTATGAGCAGTTCAATAAGGCATGGTGGCAGCAGCGGCGCGCCTTCCGTTTTCAGGTTTGGCAGGAATACGATTGGCTGCTCCCGCCGATTTTAACTCTAGACTACAGTTCCGATCAGGATGCACCATCTAGTCCTCATGCTATCAAAGCTCCGATCCACCGTTCCCGGCTGAAAACGAAACTCCGCGAAGAGATTCAATTTGGAGATGAGGTTGTCCTCGAAAACTTTGCGGTTAACAAAGTTGATCGCGCCCACAACACGCTCAAACTTGCAATGGGTTATGGCAGTGAAGCTGATAAACAAGCCTATCGTATTGATATGCGGGGATTGAATCTCTCTCAAACACCCTTTTATCGCGGCGAAGTGGTTGAGCGTTTGGTCGGCAAAGTCTGGAAAACGCGCCATGAAATGCTGTTGGATGCTGCACGAGCCTTAGAGCCGGATTTTGATCTGAATGCTCGTTGGATTCCTATTGAGGAAAATCAGGTTTTTAATCCGCTAATCTTCTACGAAGATTTGCTAGATCGGCATGTGAATGGTTCGATGAGCCGTATTCATGGCAACCTACATATGGGCAATATCCTCATTGGGTCGAACAATAAACTGTGGCTGATCGATTTCGGTCAAACCCGCGATGGGCATACCCTTTTTGATTGGGCAAATCTAGAAGTTAGTTTGTTGAGCGATGCAGTTAGTCCTCTGACAGGCGGCAGTTGGGCGGCTGTTAAAGAGGTTATTCAATACATAATTGGTTTGAATTCGAAAAACCAATTGTTTCTTCAAAATTCACCTCTTGCTGGCGTTATGGAGGCTATCGTTTCGATTAGGGCAATTGCACAGGAGTGCTTGATACATAAAGATGCTTGGGACGAATACTATATCCCACTCGCGCTATGTGCTTTGCGTAACGTTACATTCACACATTTGGATCTAACTGCTCGACGCCTGATGTTTCTGCTTGCAGGTGCGATGATGTCGGAACTTTATCGAAATTACTTTGATAAACTGACTCCTGATACTCTGGTAGCATTGGAAACTCCGTCACCAGATGAGACAGACTTTGCTGACTAAGTATCTATCCGTAAACCGTTTACCCCTAACCCACTCATGGCTGACAACTGCAACAAGCTCGGTCAGCCATTCGCCTTCCCCCGCGCGCAGGGGAAGGGAGCAAAACAAGTTGTTTGTGAC
>JAIOHM010000009.1 GCA_019912965.1 Anaerolineae bacterium | reverse complement strand
ACTTTTAAATACGGATACGTACTCTGTCTCGTTCCCCCTCCCTATAGCATGGGGAGGGGGTTAGGAGGTGGGGATTTTTATCCGCGCTAATGTGTAAAACAGCATCATCATGCCCTTTACAGATGCTTTTCGGAAATCCCTAAGTCAGTTTGAAAGCAGGGGCGGGCCAATCGGTTCGCCCCTCATACGCAGGAAAAGACCATGATTCGCTATATCTTCCGCCGTCTGTTGCAGGCTGTCCCTACATTTTTCGGCATTACGGTGCTGTCGTATATCCTGATGTCGGCCTCCGGCAATCCAGTGCAGGTGCTTGGCTTCCGCCCGGATTCAGGCCGCGAAGAACAGGAACGACTGGCGAAGGTGTTGGGCGTCAACGATCCGTGGCCGATTCAATATTTGCGTTGGCTGTTGGGGGACGATTGGATGCGCTGGGACAGCGATGGCGACGGTGTGGCAGATCGTTCCTTCATCCTGCCGCTGGATGCCGATGGTGATGGCGAAAATGAACCCCCCGGTAAACGTTTGGGCGCGGTGCGCGGCGATTTTGGGAATTCGTTCGTCAAAAAACGCCCGGTGCTGGAACTGATTTTTGAACGCCTACCCTCAACGCTGGAACTGAGCATTTCATCGCTGGTTGTCGGGGCGTCTCTCGGCTTACTCATCGGCATTTTAGCGGCAGTCAACAAAGGCAAACGCTTCGATAATGCCAGCCGTGTTTTGGCGGTAGTCTTCGATTCGATTCCGGCCTTCTGGTTGGCGCTGATGCTGTTGTTGTTCTTCGGCTCGAACCTCAAAATCCTGCCGATTGGCGACCGCTGTAAACTCACATTGGATGATAGCTGCCCGCCGATTTATGAACGGCTGGAATACATGGTGCTGCCCGTATTTGTGTTCTCCACCGGACTCATTTCCGGCTATTCACGCATTATGCGGGCCTCGATGTTAGATGTGTTAGGGCAGGATTACATCCGCACGGCACAGTCCAAAGGGCTGAACCGCCGCATGATTTTATATCGTCACGCGGCGCGCAACGCCCTGATTCCGATAGCTACTTTCCTCGGCCCTGCCATCACGGGTTTATTAGCCGGGGCAGTGGTGATCGAAACCATTTTTAATTATCCGGGCGTGGGCAAAACGCTGTTCGAGGCAGCCACCTCGCGGGATTATCCGGTGGTGATGGCCTCGGTGATTTATGGGGCGGTAGCGACCATTCTGGGCTATCTGCTTTCGGACATCATGTATGCATGGATTGACCCACGCATTCGGTTTACATGAGTTGGTGGTGATGGGTTGTTCGTTTTTAGTGATTGGTTCTGATAGATAGGCTGTAGGGGCATTCATGCCCACTAGGAACCCCACCAAAATGCGCTTAAGTTAGGATAAGGACTCGCATGACCACACAAACCACAACGGGCGTGGTTCGCCTGACAGAAGATGACGCCGAAAAAACACAGTATGGCGAATCGCTGTTCGTCCGCGCGCTGCGCCGTTTGCGCCGTGACAAACTGACTCTGCTGGCGTTGGGCATCATGTTCACCATGACCACGTTGGCGATCTTCGCGCCCATCATAACGGCGGCATTGGGCGTGGATGCCGAAACCACCGACCCGATTAATAAGCTGCAAGTACCTTTTTCGCCCGGTCATATTCTCGGCACGGATGATCTGGGGCGGGATTATCTGGCGCGGATTTTGTACGGCGGGCGCATCTCGCTGGCGATTGGGTTTTCTGGCGCATTCATCACGCTTGGCATCGGCTTGGCGTTTGGCATGATCGCCGGATACTTCGGCGGCGTGGTCGATGACTTTATGAATTGGGTCATCACCACACTCGATTCGATTCCGACGCTGTATCTGCTCATTTTGATTTCGACTCTGCTGCGCCCGACTGCCGAGGCCTTGGTGATTGTCCTTGCGCTGACGGGCTGGACAGGTGGCACGCGCTTGATGCGTGGGCAAACGCTGTCGATTCGTCATCTCGAATACATCATGAGTGCCAAAGCTATTGGAGCATCCCCGTGGCGCATCATCTTTATGCACATCATGCCCAATCTGCTCTCCGTGACCATGATCTCGCTGGCTGCCGGAATCGGCGGACTCATTTTAGCCGAATCCACCCTGAGCTTTTTGAAATTGGGTGTCCAGCCGCCAACGCCGACATGGGGCAACATGCTCACCAATGCTCAACAGTTTTTCACGCGCGGGCCGCACCTGTCGATCATTTCCGGCCTGCTGATTTTCATCACCGTATTGTGCCTGTACATCATCGGCGACGGTCTGCGCGATGCCTTCGACCCCCGCGCAGTGGATTGAAATATACCCGTTGAGATGCTTATAATGTGAAAAAGCACTTCACATATGAGGCATTTCATGGAACGTAAATCCCATTGGGAGACGGTTTTCACGACCAAAGACTCCACCCAGGTGAGTTGGTATCAGCAGCATTTGGGGATGTCGTTGCGCTTGATCGAGAGAACCAACATCCCCAAAAGTGGACACATCATTGATGTTGGTGGCGGCACTTCCACATTGGTGGATGATCTGCTTCAAGCCGGTTATGAGGGTATCTCTGTGTTGGATATTTCCGGCGCAGCCCTTCAGCAAGCCCGATCTCGCTTGGGTTCAGCGGGCGATAGGGTGAATTGGCTGGAAGCCGATATTACACAGGCCGCACTGTCTGAACACCACTATGATCTGTGGCATGACCGGGCAGTGTTTCACTTTTTAACTGACCCGGAAGACCGCCGCCGTTATGTTGAACAGGTCAAGCACACTCTCAAGCCAGAGGGGCATATCATCGTTGCCACTTTTGCGGCGGATGGGCCATCGCGTTGCAGCGGCCTGGATACCGTTCAATACAGCCCTGATACTTTGCATGGGGAATTTGGCGATAGCTTTGAATTGGTCGAAAGCCTGCACGAAGATCATGATACACCCTTCGGCACACAGCAGTCCTTCGTTTATTGCTGCT
The DNA here is from genome assembly GCA_019912965.1 of Anaerolineae bacterium. Lineage (GTDB taxonomy): Bacteria > Chloroflexota > Anaerolineae > Aggregatilineales > Phototrophicaceae > CFX2. The sequence continues at coordinate 30,495 of JAIOHM010000009.1, read as the reverse complement.
GCCTAAAGCACTGACAGGCAATCCATAAGAGGGAGGACTGAGGAAACAATTTATCCTCAGCCCTCCCTTTCGACTTTACCTTTTTACCGCTACCCCTAACTCCCGCTGTCGAAAATAAACGACTCCGCCGGACTCCATAGGCTCCATACGCCTGTCGAAGATTGCGCCTGCACCCGCCAGTAATAGGTGCCAGTCGTTAAACCAGGTGGCGCATTGATCGAAAGCTGACTGTTGCTCACATTGGTATCGATGATCGGTGAGTTAAATCCCGTATTATCCGCCAACTGGATATGATACTGGCTTGCCCCTGTCACCCGGTTCCATGTGAGGGTTGGGGGTGTGATGCTGTAAAAATTGCGAATCGGCATTGCGCCAGCTTGCTGGGCAATGGTCACAGCTCGCACGTTGCTCCAATCGGTTGTCACACCTCCCGGCGTATTCGCCCGCACCCGCCAGAAATAGGTGAAGCCTGCCAGCAGCGGGTCTTCTGGGATGTATTGGGTATATTCGGTGCTGTCCACAACAATCGCGGGTGTAGTCGGTGGATCGGTGCGCCCGATCTGGAATTCATAACTGGTCGCGCTGGTGACGGTATTCCAACTGAGGATAGGTTTTGTATTGGTGACGGCGGCATCATCCGCAGGTTGATATAGCGTCGGTGCAGGCACGACCACTGTAGCAGGCGGCGGCGAAACGATGACTTCAAATTCGTCACCGGGAATATTCTTCAAAATATTCAGATCGTCATCATTCCAGCATTCATTTCGGTCGCGTTCGCCAGAGATGTACCAATTGCTGCCATTATCCGCCAGAATCATGCCGTAGGTTTTGAGCGCCTGCACGATGGCCAACGCTTGAGGCCCAAATCCGCTGGTGTCATAATCGGGTTTCAGCCGGAAGCGCATCCCCATCACAGGGATATTGAGATTGCCCCATTCACTGTCGTCAGTCGTTGGGGCAGAGTGGGTTGCAGGGTAAACATGTGCGTTCAATGGGCCGCGTGTACGCCGGACGGTGAAACGCAGAGCATGAGTAATCTCGCCGGACATGGCTTCATCACATCGTGCCAAACCCGGCAAAATCGGCAGTCCCGCCGCGTCAGCCGAAGTCCATGTATCCGGGCGTAAAGCATTGGAATTCAGATTCCAGATCGCTCCCGAACCTGCCTCCCATGCCTGATTAGCGCCGCCCACATAAACCGAAGCGTAAGTCTCATACAGGATGCAGTTATCCCGTTCGATCACCAGCACATGACGGTCGCCGCCGCCTTCAACCGGAGCATTCGGCGGAATCGGATACGGGCCGGGATCGCTTTCATCCCAATAATCAAATGTCACCGGAACTTTGGGCTGTGTACTATCAACCGTAGTCCATGGAATGCCGTATTCCTGATTATCCCCAAAATCAGGATGAATTTTGGTTCGGCTTGGCTGTGAACTGTTGATGTAATTGATGATATTGGCCGAATTAGGATGCACCGCCGCCCCGGAAATATCCGCATTCCAGGGGTTATCCGCCGGGAGGATTTGGCAGCCCTCAATAGTGGGCGGCGCGGCACGGGTGATAAAGCTGGGCATGAACAAGGTCAGCATCACCAGCAGGATGATTGCTCTACGCATAGTTTGTCCTCAGTGTGTACGGTTCGTGTATTGTAATCTACAGCGTAAAGCGATTTTGGATTCGACAATATAGCCGGGTAGTAACACTAGTCGAAAGGTCATACCCACAAGGTCACTTGCGGCGTAAATTTTCAAACCATTTTACAATTGACGGATACGAACTTGTGTGCTAAATTTAATCTGTAGGGGCGCGACATGTTGCGCCCGCCTCACCCACCAAATATGCAAATTCTGCACAAAATCCTGTGCCGCATTTGCAGAAATTGCAGAATTTTTCGCACATTATCAACCTATAAGGCTCGCCATCAAAATCACCTTCCGCCAATGACATCGCCGCCGCCATCGCCGCCACTTCCGTCTCAAAGATTCCCAAATTGCACAAAACCCCTGTGCGAATCTGACGAATTTTGCGAATCTTTGTGTGTAAACTGTCTTGCCCCTTCGCCGGAACGGAGAGGTTGCGAGCGACTCAAGCGAGCGTGGGGATGGGGTGAATTTAACCAACAACCAACAACTAAAAACCGACTCTCAGTCATTTTGAATAAGAGGATAGAGGCCGCACGATGTCCAAACTAATCTATTTTATGCCCATGTCGCTGGATGGCTTTATCGCGGACGAAACCGAGAACCTCGATTGGGCAACGCCAAACGAGGAGGTATACACCATCATCAACGATCTGCACCGCCCCATAGGCACCTATCTCTATGGGCGCAAGAACTATGAGACCATGACGGTTTGGCAAACGCCAGATGTGATGCCCGATCAAACACCGGACATGATAGACTTCGCGCGGATCTGGCAAGCGGCTGATAAGATCGTCTATTCCAAATCGCTGGAAACTGTCTCTACGCCAAAAACACGTCTTGAGCGGGAATTCGAACCGCAGGCAGTCCGAGATCTGAAGAATCAATTGTCCCACGATATTTCGGTGGCAGGTCCGAACCTGGCCGCACAGGCGATTCGGGCTGGGCTGGTCGATGAATATCACCTGCTCGTCGTACCGTTTATGCTTGGCGGCGGCAAGCGGGTTCTGCCTAGCAGCAATGTAGGCGTAAAGCTGGATCTCTTGGATGAGCGCCGCCTGGGTAACGGATGGGTTTATCTTCACTATCGCACGCTGGTCTGATGACCTTGTCAGCGCCAACCTTCCTCACAACCGCTGCGGCGCGACAATCCCGACGACGCGGCGGCAATACGAGAGTTTGGCGCTGCAACCTACGGCGCTCCTCGTGCCAACCGCTGACATTGACATTTGCGACATGCCTGCTTCTCGTCTTCCCGCCGACAACCCCTACGGCAATTTGTGCATTTTGCGAATCTTTTGCACATTTTGCACTTTTATATTTTGCCTCGTTCTCTATGGTGGGGAGGACTAATCGCAGTGCATGTCCTCCCGCCTCACTCAGTACTCGCCACCTTCTCCAACGCTTCCGCTGCCCGCACCGCGCCGCCCAGCGCCGCGAAATCCGCCGCTAATTGTTTGGCGTTCGCCTGTATCACCTCATCGCTTGTCAAGGCTTTTGCGCCTTCCAGCAGTGCCCCATGTCGAACTTCGTGCGCCGTCAGATTCAGACCGACTTTGGCCTGCGCGATGCGGCGGGCGTTCCCACGTTGGTCAGCCGCATGAGGAACAGCCAATTGGGGTATGCCGTGAATGACCGCTGCATGAGTAGTCCCCATACCGCCGTGATGCACCATTAGCCGGGTGCGCGGCAGCACATGATCGAAGGAAACCCAATTGAGTAACCGTGTATTTGGAGGTAACGCCGCTTTCAATTCTGCTTTTTTCTCTGGTGCGATGGGGTTTCGTCCGATGACCACCACCGGAATATACCGCAAACGAGCGACGGCCTGTGACGCCCAGCTAAAAAAGCCCAAATCCCCAGTGAACACGCTGCCCAATGTGATGAGCGCCAGCGGGGCATCGGCTGGAATATCCGTCAGCCATGCCGGGGGCGGATCAGTTGGCGGGGTAGGGCTGCCGCCCACGAATAAGGTTTGCGGCAGAATGTTGTCGATGTCGGCCTGATACCAATAGTCATTGAAATAGCAGATGTGCAGCGATGGACTGAGGATAGAAGGGGTTGGCCCTTTGGCGAAATAGGTGCCTTCCAAACCAAACCGTTCGCATAACCGCGCGATGCGTCCCTGACTTTCATTGCCCAGCGATTTTTGCACCGGGAACAGGAATTCATCATTCAGTTCACGTTGAGCAGGCCATCCACACACCGCCAACGGGATGCCCAATGCTTCTGCTGCCAGTGCCGCTGCACTTAAGAAAGGATCAATCACCATCACATCTGGCTTACCAATCTCGCCTGCAAGGTCGAGAAAAGCACTCACCGCTTCCCCTACCAAATCTTCACTCAGCCAGGTATCCAATGCGCGGCGATAGCGCAGCATAACGGCTTCCGCTGGAGGAATGCTGGTCAGATCAGGTGCAGGCGGTGGAGGCCATAACCAGCCCGTGCGTTTAATCGGTTGAAAGTGGACTCCTGCACTGGTCACTGCGCCACCGATAGTGCTTTCACTGATCCACAGCACATCATGTCCCCTGTCAGCCAGTGCTTTTGCAGTTTTCAGGAATCCGCCCCAATCAAGATGCCCGAACAGTGGTGCAGAGATAAACCAAAATTTCGCCATTTTTTCATAACTCTTAAGGTTAGCGTGAGTTTAGTTAGGATAGATTATAAATAGATTATTGATCGTCAATTTATCTGACCGAGGAATGGTATCATGGCATGGTTCAACCCAACACCCCGCGAAATTTCTGCTCTGGAACAGATCGAAACTGCATTAGAGGATTCACAGCTTGAACATCCGCGCCGTGAACAGCTTTTGAAACGGCTGTGGGCGAATCTGGAAGAAGCACATGGTAGCCGTATTCTGAGTGTGGTGTCGCCGGAAGGCAATATCATCCAGAGTCCGTTTGAAATGAGCTAACGAGCCAATCTTAAACAGATTCGGCGCTCAACCATGCAGGCTGGTTTTTGCCCTGTGGCGCATGGAGCATAGTGAATAATTTGCGGGCTTCTTCCCATGAAGTTATTGCCCGCTCACGTTCTTGAAGGGCAGCCTGTTGCTCACTGGCTGCGCTCAGGCTTTCGGCCAGCAGCAATCGCATATCGGCCTTGCGCGCCAGCATAGTAGCTTCGTTTAACCAGGGGGTTGCCTCGGTTGGCTGCCCCTGCTGGATGGATGCCCTTGCCCGTCCAATGAGTGCCCGAATAATCACTTCGGCGTCTGTATCGATTCGCGCCTGCTCCAATACTTTTTCATATAACCCTATCGCTTTATCAACTTCCCCCAACGCTAATTGCGTATTGGCTTCGTTGACCCGGAAGGCACTTTCCCAATGCGGCTGGTCGAGCAAAGCAACCCGCTTTTGGGCTTCCTGATGAAGTTCCAACGCCCTCGGATACGCGTTCAACGCATCGTGTGTCAAGCCTAAATTGTCGGTCTGAATGGCGGCCTGAAGTTCCAATCCGAGGTTTTCACTCATCCGCAGCGCGTATTCCAGTGTGGAAAGTGCCTGCTGTGGGCGGCCTGTCATCAGCAGAAACCAGCCGTAATTCCCACGCCGGGTGGCCTCGGCGGCTTCGTCGCCTACACGTCGGGCAATGGCAATCGTTTCGTTAAAGAACGAGTCGGCAGAGTCAATATCGCCCTGATCGACATATGCAGTAGCAGCATTTGCCAGCACCAATCCGCGCGTTTCCCAATCCTCGTTCAGGCTGCTCAGGAGCATGAGTGCCTGTTCATAATCCTTCAATGCCCGTGCGCCCTGACCTAAAAATCGCCTTGCAGCCGCGATGTCGCAGTACAACCGCGCGACCTGTTGCGTCTGCCGTTCGGCTTCGTAGATGTTTAAGGCTGTTGTCCATTCGCGGATGGCCTCGGCCATTTTGCGCCGCCGGAGCAGATGCAGACCCAGATCGCGGTGTGCTTGGGCAACTTCCAGTTTGATGCCAGATGCTTCGGCGCGTTTGGCTGCCTGCTGATAAATGCGTACTGCCGCATCCGGGTCACCATTCTCGGCATAGGCTGCCGCCAGATTGCGTACAATGTCGGTTTCAGAGAAAGCTGTTTTTTCCAGTTTGAGCCGGGAATAAGCCTCGTCTGCTTTTTCCAGATGCGGGATAGCCTCGGCATAGGCTTTCCGGGCGACCAGTACAACGCCTATCGCTCCATTGACTTCCGCCTGCGCGGACTCATCCAGCCCGTCGCTGTGTTCAACCGCCTGTGTGGCATATTGCAGTGCCCCATCGTTGTCGCGCAGGCTTAAGCAGACCTTGCTCATCTGACACAACGCCGCGATATAAGCAGTGTTGGGGCGGGTAGTATCAAACAGGCTCAAGGCTTCCTGATAATATTTTTGGGCATCGGCTATCCGCCCTTCAGCCAACAAGCGTTCGCCCAACGCCATTCCCCACAGGCGTTCATATTTTCGGTAACCCATCTGTTTAGCCAGCCGCAGCGCGCGGTCAAGCATTTGCTGACCTTCCATCACCTGTCCGCTGGCGATGAGCGCCTCACCGAGCTGCCCAACGAAATAACTGCTTAGTTCGATGTCGCCTGTCATGTTCAGCTTGGGCAGGGCATCCCGTAGCAGATGGATGGCGTAGCTGGCATTGGCGTTGTGTAAGTAAGTATCCGCCAGAAAGCCCATCGCCCGGCCTTCCGCTCCGGTCGCGCGGGTGGTGCGCGCCATATCCAGCGCGTCCTCATAATATTTTTGGGCGTCGTCCCATTCGCCCTGCGCCTGCGCGAGTGCGCCGAGGGTATTGAGCATGTAGGCCATTTGGGTTCGCTGGCGGGCGGTCTGCGCGGCCTGATAAGTGTTTTCCAGCAGTTCGCGGGCGTCTTCCCATCGGGCTTGTCCCATATAAACTTCTGCCTGATTGAGCGCGATGACCGCGATGGCGGTGGTATCGCCGCTGGTAACTGCCAGTTGCATCGCCCGACCGAGGGCTTCCAGCGCACGCGGATAATCTTCGGCACGTTTGGCGCGCTGTCCAGCGTCCACAGCTTCACGAAGGGCAGTCATTTCGGGGCGAGGGGGAATAATCTGTACGGTGCGGATGCCGAAAAACTGCTTAAGTTGGTCGAGGATATTCAAGAAGGGACTCCGACTGTATTTGTAAATGAACCTATTGTAACTGCTCACAGCCGGATTGGTAGCGTGTCTCAGGAAAGACAAAGGCGCCCAATCGAGCGCCTTTATCCGGTTGACCTACATTCTATCCGTTGGTCTACGGGTAGAAACCACGTGTTTGCAGCGCGTCGGCTACGCGCTGGATGGCTGTCATTTGTGCGGCAGTTCGCATATCGACGCCATGCTTTTCCATCATTTGAGCTGTACCGTCGTAACTGCGGATCAGGATACGCTCCAGATTGCGGAAGACTTCTTCAATGTCCCAGAAGAATTCCTGCATCCCTTGTACCCACTCGAAATACGAAACGGTCACACCGCCCGCGTTCGCCAAAATATCCGGCACCAGGAGGATGCCGCGATCATTAATGATGTCATCGGCTTCAGTGGTGGTTGGGCCGTTTGCGCCCTCTACGATCATCTTGGTACGCAGGTGCGGGGCGTTGTGTTCCGTAATTTGCCCTTCCATTGCTGCCGGGATGAGAACATCGCAGGGCAGGGTGAGCAGTTCGGCATTAGTCACAGTATCCGCGCCGGGGAAGCCAGCGAGTGTCCGGTTTTGTGCCATATATTTCTGCACCGCCGGAATATCCAGCCCGTTCGCGTTATAGATGCCGCCGTCAATATCGCTGACGGCCACAACCTTGAAACCCAGTTCCTGGGCATAGGCGGCGGCGTGCGAACCGACATTGCCAAAACCCTGAATGGCAATGGTGATGTTCGATTCGTCAATAATGCCGCGCCGCTTGAGGGCTTCAATCATGCAGATGATGACGCCGCGCCCGGTAGCTTCCGCGCGTCCCTGACTGCCGCCAATATTGATCGGTTTGCCCGTCACGATGGCCGGGACGGAATAACCGACTGTCATACTGTAAGTATCCATCATCCAGGCCATTTCCTGTGGGCCAGTGCCCATGTCCGGGGCAGGGATGTCCATTTGCGGGCTAATCAGGGGAATGAGTTCAGCGGTATAACGGCGGGTGAGTCCTTCTTTTTCGCGCATACTGAGCGTTTTGGGGTCTACCAGTACGCCGCCTTTCGCGCCGCCGTACGGCAGGTTGACCAGTGAGCATTTCCAGGTCATCCACATCGCCAGTGCGCGCACTTCGTCCAGTGTCACGTTCAGGCTATAGCGGACGCCGCCTTTTGACGGTCCCATAATCGTGCTGTGATGCACCCGGTAACCTGTAAACATTTCGATGCGGCCATCGTCACGCCGTACTGGGAAATTGACAGTGAACTCGCGGCGTGGCCAGCGCATAAACTCCACTACATTTTCGTCCAAATCCAGACGACTGACTGCCCGGTCATACTGCGCCAAAGCAGTCTGGTAGGCGCTGGGAATTTCTTCAATTGTTGTGTTATGGGCGTGGTTGAGTGAAACGACCATCTTTGTTCTAACTCCTCCGCCGGAAAATCCGGGGTTGTCAAATTTGCATTAAAAAACCACCTGTTCTTATGTTCAGTATAACCGAGCATCTAGAGTTAAGGAAGTAAATTTTTCGTGAAATTATGCAAATTGCTCAGTTTTGCTTGTGTAAATTGTATATATGGAGGAATGACTTATTTTTAAGCTGAAGAATGTCATTTACAATGGAATTTTATGCATCCATCTTTAGTCTGATATCCATAATCCGTCGAAAATCGGGGTATATGTCCATCATTCGCTGGGCAGTTCAATATGATGATATGACTATAATGAGTTCAGATTGAATTCACCACGTTCCAAAATCGGTGAACTTACACAACTCATACAAGGAGATCAATCCATGTTACGGAAGTCTATTCTATTTTTGATCATGATCTTGAGTTTGACGGTGGCTGTTGTGCCAACCTTTGCTCAGGACGAAGGGGTTGCTTTTGCCAGCGGTTTTGCTTTCCCGCGTGGGCTGGCATTCGATGTCGATGGCAATCTGTTTGTCGCAGAAGCTGGCGCGGGTGGTGATAAGATTGTGACTGAAGTTGAGGGAGCACAGATTACTGCTGGTCTGACCAGCCAGGTTTCGATGGTTGCCCCGGATGGCACCGTATCGGTCGTTATTGGTAATCTTTCGAGCGCATTCCTGCCATTTGAAGGTGCTGGTCTGGGTGTGCAGCGTGCTTACCCGGTTGGTGATTCGATCTGGTTGGTGCTTTCTGAACACCAGAATTTGACCGTTTTCAGCGATGCAATTGTTGAAGTCGATCGTGCTACAGGACGTGTCAAGCACTACATTGATCTTTTAGCGCACGAACAGGCCAATAACCCGGACGAAACCGAAGAAATCTATAGCAATCCTTCAGATATTGCGATGGGCCCGGATGGCAAACTGTATATTATCGATACAGGCGCCAATGCGCTGCTGGGCTGGACGGAAGAAGAAGGTCTGACTACAGTTCATGCCTGGACAGAGGCCACCGTTCCAACTGCTATTGAATTTGCTGAAGATGGTAGCTTCTATGTTGGTTTCTTGGGCATTGGTATTGCCCCCGGTGCTGGACACATTGAACACTGGTCGGCGGATGGTAGCACCCTGATTGAAACCTTCTCGAATTTGACGGCTGTGACCGATATTCTGCTGGCGCAGGATGGCAGTCTGTATGCGGTACAGTTGCTCACCGAAATGACTGAGCAGGGGCCAAACCCGATTTCCGGGAACGTGGTTAAAGTCACGGCAGAAGGCGCAACTCCGGTTGCTGAAGGTCTGTACACGCCGTTCGGTCTGGCACAAGATGCGGATGGCAATCTGTATGTGAGCGTAGGGTCGGCTTTCGCAGAGCCTACCGCAGGTGAAATCCTGAAAATTACGCTGGGCTAGTCTATACGGATGGGGCGTCCTGCGGGATGCCCCTTTGATGCTTCGTTATTGAAGGGGTCAACAAAATCATGCATCAACGGTTCATCACCCTCGTTTTCATTGTACTCTGTGTTGCAGCTTGTTCTTCGACGCCCAAAGGGGTGATGCCAACCAATGCCGAACCCGCAGTGGAGCAGGTGGCAGGCGATGCTGTGCGGGGCGAGGAACTCTTCAAGAATGGGCGGAGTGATGCACCTGCCTGCTCAACCTGTCATCAGACTCAATCAGGTACCGGGGTCGTTGTTTTGGGGCCGAACTTGAACGGAATCGCCGACCGCGCAGGGGAGCGCATCGAGGGTCTTGAAGCTGTAGCTTACATACATCAGAGCATTGTTCATCCCTCCGAGTTCCTTGTGCAAGGCTACCGCAATCTGATGTACAGCCGTTATGGGGAACAACTTTCACCGCAGGATGTGGCTGATCTGGTTGCTTACCTGCTGACCCTGTAGATATAACTGATCGGTGACGCCCATTGAGGACGAGGTGGGTTCTACCCATCTCGTCCTTTTGATTATTTTGACGGAATTCATGGGAAATGGTTTTGGGGCTATGTTACTATTCTAAAAGAATGAGATCTTGTAGTTAGTCGAGGACAGACTGTGTTTTATCGAACCCTAAAACTCTCAAGTGAATTGGTGTATATCAAATGGTATGCTGCGCCAACCGCTGGAGGACATCCCGAAAGTGAATTTATAGATGGTCTGAAAATGCTGCTGGATAGTGCCGAGAGTGGAGTGTATTTCATCTCCGATTTGCGCTATGGGCGTATTATGGACATGCGGATTATCCAGCACTTAGCTGCGCTGACCAAACATCCACATTGGGCAGATAGTACTGCTTTCAGCCGCAGTCCGGTTTCCGCCATGCTGGTTTCCACGTTTTCGATGTTTGCCAAACAATCCAGCGAACATCATGAAATATGGAACACGCCCGAAGAAGCGGTAGCTTATTTGGAGACGCTCAAACCCGGCATCGCAAAAGACATAAACTGGAATCGTCTGCTGGCAAGCGATGATTGGTCAGGTATAGGGCAGGGCTGAACCCCGCCCCATCATTACACTTTTTCCATCGTCTGCAAGTACGGGCGCAAATATTGCCCGGTGTGGCTGCGTTCCACCTGCGCCACCTCTTCCGGCGTCCCGATGGCGATGATCTCGCCGCCGCCATCGCCGCCTTCTGGCCCCAGATCAATCAACCAGTCAGATACCTTGATGATGTCCAGATTGTGTTCGATCACCAGCACCGTATTGCCGTTATCCACCAACTGCTGCAATACATGAATCAGCCGTTTCACATCCGCCGCGTGTAACCCGGTTGAGGGTTCATCCAGAATATAGAGTGTTTGCCCGGTGGCGCGTTTGCTCAGTTCGCGGCTCAGTTTGATGCGCTGCGCCTCGCCGCCGCTGAGGGTGGTGGCGGGCTGCCCGATGCGGATGTAACCCAGCCCCACTGCATCCAACGTTTGCAGCTTGGTAAAGATCGTCGGGATGTTGGTGAAGAACTCCAAGCCTTCGGTTACGGTCATATCCAACACTTCCGCGATGCTCTTGCCTTTATATTTCACCTGCAATGTTTCCCGATTGTAGCGTGTGCCATGACACACATCGCATTGCACATAAATATCAGGCAGGAACTGCATCTCGATCTTGAGCTGCCCCTGACCTTCGCAGTGTTCGCAGCGTCCGCCCTTGACGTTGAAGCTGAAGCGTCCAGTGGTATAACCGCGAATCTTGCTTTCTGGCATCTCCGCGAACAGTGACCGGATAGCATCGAACATTTTAGTATACGTACCGGGATTGCTGCGCGGTGTACGCCCGATGGGGGACTGGTCAATGTTGATGATCTTGTCGATCTCGTCGATGCCATCAATCGTTTCATGTTGACCGGGGCGTTCTTTGCTGCCGTTGATGACCTGTGCCAGACGGTTGTAAAGAATATCGACCATCAAGGTACTTTTGCCACTGCCGCTGACGCCGGTGATGCATACCAGCTTGCCTAACGGAATCGCCACATCGAGGTTCTTGAGGTTATTTTCCTTCGCGCCGCGCACCACCAACGCTTTGCCATTGCCTTCGCGCCGCTGTTCCGGTATCTCAATTTGTAAGCGGCCAGAGAGATAAGCTCCTGTCAGGCTGGCTTTGTTCTTCATCACCTGTTCTGGTGTACCTTCTGCAACGATATGGCCGCCGTATTCACCTGCGCCCGGCCCCATATCGATCAACCAATCAGCACAGCGCATGGTTTCTTCGTCGTGTTCAACCACCAGCAGCGTGTTACCGAGGTCGCGCATTCCCATCAGCGTGTTAATCAGCTTGGCGTTGTCGCGCTGGTGCAAACCAATGCTCGGTTCGTCCAGCACATATAGCACACCGGTCAAGCGGCTGCCGATCTGGGTTGCCAGCCGGATGCGCTGGGCTTCGCCGCCAGAAAGCGAACCCGCCGACCGTCCCAATGTCAGATAGTTCAGACCGACATCATTCAGGAAACCAACCCGCGCTTCGATCTCTTTCAAAATCTGGTAAGCGATTTCCTGTTCACGTTCCGTTAGCCGCGCACCCTGTCCATTCTTGCCGCGCAGTCCATCTACCCAATCGACCAGTTCACCGACGGGCAGCAGAGTAATATCATAAATGGAACGATCTGCTACCGTGACCGCCAATGCTTCCGGGCGTAGGCGTTTGCCGTTACAGGTCTGGCAAGGGACGCGCGCCATAAACTGCTCAAACAGTTCGCGCATTCCTTCCGAACCCGTTTCCCGGTAGCGCCGCGCCAGATTGTTGATGACCCCTTCAAATGCAGTCGTATACTCACGGTAGTCCCCGCGCGTGTTGGAGTAGCGCATCCGCACTTTTTGACCGTTCGTGCCGTACAGAATGACCTTCTGATGTTCAGGTTTCAGTTCTTTCCACGGGGTATCCATGCTGAAGCCGTAAGCGCCAGAGATGCCGCGCATCAGGTTCGAACCCCACGAATTTTCATCTTCGAAGTTCCAACCGTTGCCGCTGATTGCCCCCTGAGTCAGGCTGAGTTCCCGATTCGGCACAATCAATTCGGGATCAAATTCCAGTTTGAACCCCAACCCCTGACAATCCGGGCAAGCGCCTGTCGGGGTGTTGAAACTGAAGCTGCGCGGCTCGATCTCTGGGATGCTGCCGTGTCCGTTGACACACGCCAGATGTTCACTGTAGAGGGTATCAGTTGGCGGTTCGGTCAAATTGTTAATGACCACCACACCGTCACCAATTTCCAGTGCCGTTTCCACCGAGTCGGTCAACCGCGAAATGGCGCTGCGGGCTTCTTCGGCAGCCGAATCGTCATATTTGCGCACAATCAGGCGGTCAACCACTACTTCAATATTATGGATGACGTACCGATCAATAGTGATCTCATCGCTCAGGTCGCGCAGTTCACCATCCACACGGGCGCGGACGAAACCGCCTTTCCGCAAATCTTCAAATACTTTTTCGTGGGTGCCCTTGCGCCCTTTGATGACCGGGGCAAGCACCTGAATGCGCGAGCCATCCGGTAAATTTTGCACTTCGTCCACGATCTGCTGTGCGCTCTGTGCTTCGACCTTTGCGCCGCACACCGGGCAGTGTGGAATGCCGATGCGCGCGTACAGCAGACGCATGTAGTCATAAATTTCGGTGACTGTTCCAACGGTCGAACGGGGATTGTGACTGACACCTTTCTGGTCAATCGACACCGCCGGACTCAAGCCCTCGATCTGGTCAACATCCGGCTTTTCCATCTGACCGAGGAACTGACGGGCATAGGCGCTCAGGCTTTCGACATACCGCCGCTGGCCTTCCGCGAAGATAGTATCAAACGCCAATGAGGACTTGCCCGAACCCGATAACCCGGTAATCACCACTAATTTATTGCGGGGAATTTCGACATCAATATTCTTCAGGTTATGTTCGCGCGCGCCGCGCACCACAATCTTGTCCTGAGTCATTTTTACCTGCCTATTCTAAGCGGGCATGAGGGGAACGTACAAACGTTCTATTATATGCGCTCAAGTGATTTGCGGCAAGGGTCAGGATTCCCAATTGCCCCCAGAATTGGGTTGGAAGTTTATGAGAATTTATCCGGCGAAATCCGGTACAATGAAACCGAGTGTTTTATAGGAGCAGAGTCGATGGTCAGCATTACCTTGCTGGATGAATTAGCGCAGCGTTTAGCCGAGGTTGCCCGCCGCGATTTTTCCATCTTCTGCCTCTATTTGGAACTTCTACTCGCTTCATGAGAAAACGTAAGTGGCTGCTTATAGCAGGTTTAGTCGTTGCGCTGTGGTTAATTAGTGATGTTTTCTCTGGTCACCTTTTGAGCTTCTTTGAATTAAGCCGACTTTCTAACGCAGTTTCGACTTGGGAAGCGAAGCATATCAAGAATTATCAAATTGTGTTTGATCTGGCAACAGCATCTTTGCTGCGAACCCGTTATAGATTTGTCGTTGAGGAAAATCAAGTTACTCAAGCAAGTATGAAGCTTATGACGAGCATCTCAGATATTACTTACAACCCTGACAATGTACCTTTCACTCCAACAGATACGACTGGAGGCTTTGCGGCAGTTTCTGAGTACACCGTTGATAGTGTATTTCAGCGGGCAAGAGTTTGGTTTCAAGACACCCGCCCAATTGGAAGCAGATCAATGGATTTCGAAGTAGATTATGACTCTGAATATGGTTATATCAGGGCTATACAAGCAAGATGTTCTGGTAGAATTTCCGACTGCATCTACTTTTATGAGGTGATTGAGTTTAAACCGCTGTCGGGTTAATGCGAAATCCGTTCCTGGGAGGATGCTGCCTAGATATAAAAATCCCTCTGAAGGTGAAGATCAGAGGGATAAAGCTGTCAGCTATTGACTAACGACTATCTTTTATCCACCATCAGTCGTATCGATTGCGTTCGGGTCAACCGTCGGAGTCGCCATGCCTTCCAGTGCAGCGGCTGTCGCGGCCATATCTGCCCGTTGGTCGCTTACCAGCACATCGCCAAAACCACGTACAATTGAAACCCATGTGCGCCCCGGTTTCATCATGATCGGCACATTGTTGCCGTAAATGATCTGCAAGGCTGAACCCGGTTCACGATCTTGCCGCCGCCAGTAGCCTTGATAATACTGTCCATCGCGGAACAGATACGCGCGGCCTTGATCCCACAATTGAATTTCAACCGAGGTATAGCTTGCGCCTTCCGGGAAAATATCCGGCTTGTCGTCGTGCGGCACTTCCAAAATGATCAGGTTATCCGCCCAAAGCTGCTGGTCATCAGCCGCGTCGAAATGAGCCACGCCGTCAGTATACCGAAGCCAATGCTGTGAGGTTTCATCCCACTGCCAGCGGGCGTCGGTCTGTCCGTACCAGTCAATAAATACATCGTTAGCCACTGTGCCTAGCGGATCAGGCAACTCGCTAAAGGCGAAACCGCGTGCCCGCAGGGGGGTATTCACTTCGCGCCGAGTCGCCAGTTCCCATACCTTGTTGGTGTCGAGGAACAGCGTATGCTCAAATGCTTTGTCACCATCCGGGAAGCGGCAGAATCCAGCGTCTTCGCAGTTGTCGCCCTTCAATGGTGAGAAATATTGGAACACGCGATAAGGGTCTACTTCATTATTGAGAATTAACTGCTGAATGGGTTCGCTGGTGCCGGAGTAAGCCAGCAGCGCGTTATACATCGGCACCAGTTCGAGGTCGATCAACCGGGCGCTGCGTACCGAACCCACATGATCGGGCGCATTGCTGCGGAAAATCGCCGCGAAGCGCGTCACGCCGCCCTCGGTTTCATATTCATACACCACATCAGCCTGATTGATGCCACTTTGCGGACGTACAATCGGTGGATAGTTGGAGATTTTGACGATCAAATTGCGTCGATTCATCGCCTCATCGCTGGGGTAATACAAACCCGTCAGCGGATTGACCCCTTCAGGATATGAAAATGGCCCGTTGGGTGTCGGTGTTGGCGATGGCGTCTCGGTCGGCGTTGGGGTATCCGTCGGGGTGAAGGTCGCGGTGGGCGTCGGCGTTGGCGTAAAGCTGGCGGTTGGTGTGTGTGTCAGCGTGGGTGTAATGCTGGGGGTAGCTGTTGGGCCAATCGGGGTATTGGTCGCAAAGCTGAACACGGTTGGAACAGGGGTATTTGTCCCTGGCAGTGTTACCTGAAGCAGCGTGGCCTGCGTCACATTAGGCAGCGCCGCGCCACCCAAAATCAACAGCGCGACGGATAGAAAACCGAGAAATCGGCGCATATTGGCGGGAGTCCTTATAGCAAAATCCAACGGCGTGAAAGTATACGCGCCGCGCGAATGGTTGCACAGGGGCTATTCAGCCTATGCTCGAATGGTGTAAGATTTCGTAGGGCAATCGTAGGGATGTTTATGGCGAATCAGGTACGGCTTTCCAAATTTTTGGCGCTGGTTTTGCGCCACCAAGCCGAAAAATTCAACCTCATATTAGATGAACAAGGCTTTACTGATACCGATGCTGTATGGGCATTGGTGGACAAACGCTACCCCGGTCAATATATCCACGCCGATTTGCTGGCGGTGGTTGCTGGCGATCAGGATGGCAAGAAGCGTTACGAAATTCAGGGGCATAAAATCCGCGCCCTGTTTGGTCATAGTGCCGTTCGTCCAATTAGCTATCCTCCCGCCGAACCGCCCGAACTGCTGTATCACGGCACGACGCTCCCCTCGCTGCCCGGCATTCGCAGGGAAGGATTACGTGCCCAAAAGCGTCAGTATGTTCACTTGGCGATCAATATCTTTCGCGCCCAAAAAGTTGCCGAACGGCATCCCGGCCAAATTGTGATTTTGACGATTCGGGCGGGTGATGCATATCGCGCGGGAATTGTCTTTTATCACCCGGAGCCAGAACACTTTTTAGCCGAATCGATCCCAGCCGATTACATTGATTTCCCGGAATAAACAAACGCATTTTCAGGAGTCCGCACTGTGTCTAAACGCCGCATTTTGCTCTCGCTTGCTCACCCGGATGACGAAAGTTTTGGTTCTGGCGCACTGATTGCCCGCTACGTGGCCGAAGGTGCAGACGTTTATCTGATTTGTGCCACCAATGGTGATGTCGGCACGGTGTCGCCAGAAAGACTCAACGGCTATAGTTCGGTAGCGGAACTCCGTTTAGCCGAACTCGATGCGGCTTCCGCTATTTTGGGCTTCAGAAAAGTTTTCAAATTGGGCTATCGGGACAGCGGCATGGTTGGTTCAGAAACCAGCCTCGATCCCCGTTCGCTCTGGCAGCAGCCGCAGACTGAGGTTACTCGCCGTGTGGTCGAGGTCATCCGCGAAGTCCGCCCGCATGTAGTCATCACCTTCAACAAATATGGCGGTTATGGACACCCTGACCATATCGCCATTCAGCGCGCAACCGTTGAAGCCTTCAAATGTGCGGGTGACCCGAATTATCACACCAATGGTCAGCAGCCTTACCAGCCGCAAAAGTTGTATTACTCCTCAATTCCCCGGTCAATGTTCCGCTTTTATCTGTTTTTGTTCTGGCTTCGGCGGGAAGATCCCCGTCGCGTTGGCAAGAACAAAGATATCGACTTCTTGAAGATTTTGGAAAACGCCGAGCCGATTCACACCCGTGTACACATCCAGGATTATCTCCATGTTTGGGACAAAGCCAGCGCCGCCCATGCCAGCCAGTTAGGGGGCGGCGCGCCGCGTCTGCCGTTATGGTTGCGGAAAATCGTCACACGCTCTCAAGGATTCACGCGCGTTCATCCCGCACCCGTCTATAATAAGGTAGACGAACATGATTTCTTCGTGGGTGTGAATCTGGATTAAACCATGAGCGAACAGGAAGCTGCCGAAGGGCGTATTGACCGTCTTCTGGATGCGATTGAACTCTTAAAGGAAGATCGCCGGGAAGCCGCTGTCAATGTGCTGCGGGAACTCATCCGCGAGGATAACGATTTTGAAGATGCATGGCTGTGGATGAGTGTAGCCGTCGATTCGCTCGATCAGAGTTCGTTATGTCTGGATAACGTCCTGCGCGTCAATCCCCGCAACGATAATGCTGCCATTGCCTTGCAGCGCATTCGCGGCCCGGAAATGCGGATGGAACGCAAACGGGGGCGAATCCGCATGTACCGCGATCTCGCGTTGGGTGGAATGTGGTTGTTGGTGATGACTCTGCTTTATACCCTGCTGATCACATTTGCGGCTTCATGGTCGTAACAGTGGCGCATTCTGTTCGCCCACCACACTTTGGCCTTCTGGACTCTGTATCCAGCCGATAAAATCGTAATAATCACCTTCTGGTTCAACCGTCCCAATCACATACAATGTCGAACGCAGCGGGTAGAGATTGTCATAAACGGTATCCGGCGTTGGCAGCGTTCCATCAATCGCCAACGTGTGAATGCTGTCATCCAGATAACTCATGGAGACATAGCCAATCGCGCCCGACTGTTCCGCCACGCTGCTGACCATTGCTGTGCTGGATGGTGCGACCTGTGCCGACTGCCGCGTCAGTCGTTCGCCCATCACCAACCGTTCAAATTCCGCCCGTGTACCAGAACCGTCTTCCCGGCTAAATACGATGATACTCTCGTCTGCGCCGCCCACATCTTGCCAATTGCTGATGTGCCCCAGATAAATGCTCCGCAGTTGATCGGTACTTAATCCCGTCAGCGAGTTATCGGGATGAACAATAACCGCAATTCCATCCTGTCCAATCGGCCATGCCAGAATCGGTTCCGAATCCGGCGGGAGATGATTGGTCACAAGATAGACTTGTTCACCACTTGTCAACTGCTCGAACATAATCTGGAAACCACCCGCTCTGGTTTCAAATCTGATGTAAGCATGGGTTTCGGCATAGTCTGAGATGAGATCGTTCAGCAGGGGAAAGGTGGCGGTGGTCGCGTAGACGCGCAGTGTAACCGCATCCGAGGTCGGCGTAGAGGCTGGAAGCGCCTGCGTGCTACAGCTGACCAGTGTGAATGCCACGATGGCGAGAGTCCGTTTGGCACGCCGCATCGCTCACGCCGTCTGCAAATACCGCTGCAAAAAGCTGCTGGTGTAGGTTTCCAGATTGCCTTCGAGGATGGCGTTTCGCATCATCTCCATATGCTTGATGAGAAAATAAATGTTGTGGATGCTCAACAGATAAGCGGCCAGAATTTCCTCAGCTTTGATCAGATGGCGCAGGTAGGCACGGCTGAAATTTTGGCAGCAGTAACAGCCGCATCTTTCATCCAGTGGATGTTTATCGGTGGCGTTGACTAGATTTCGCATATTGATGCGCCCGCCGCTGGTCATCGCTGTGCCATGCCGCGCGAGGCGAGTGGGGATTACGCAGTCGAATATATCCACGCCCATCGTCACGCCCTGTGCCAGATCATCCGGTTCACCAACACCCATGAGATAGCGCGGTTTTTCGGTCGGCAGCATTGGTGTCGTATAATTCAGCGCCGTGTACATCTCGGTTTTGGTTTCGCCCACTGCTAATCCACCCACTGCGTAACCGGGGAAATCCAGTTTCTGCAGCGACTCAGCGGATTTTGCCCGCAAGTTCTCAAAGATTCCACCTTGCACAATGCCGAACAATGCCTGCTGACTGTCATCAGGGTGTGCTTCACGGCAGCGCTTTGCCCACGCAGTTGTGCGTTCGACGGCGCGTTCGACTTCGGCACGGTCGGTTGGCTTTGGGCACTGGTCAAAACACATAATGATGTCCGCGCCCAGATTTTCCTGAATGTGCATGGAGCTTTCTGGTGTCAAGCGATGTTTACTGCCGTCCAGATGGCTGCGAAACGTTACCCCTTGATCGTCAATCTTGTTGATGTCGGCAAGGCTAAAAACCTGAAAACCACCGGAATCGGTTAAAATCGGCCCAGACCATGCCATAAACTGATGCAAACCACCCATCTCATGCACCAGTTCATCGCCGGGGCGCAGGTGCAAATGGTAGGTATTCGCTAAAATCAGCGATGCGTTTATCTCGTGCAAATCACGCGGGGGAACGGCTTTTACAGTGGCTTGCGTGCCAACGGGCGCAAAGACCGGAGTAGGAATGGGGCCATGCGGAGTATGTAATATCCCGGCGCGCGCGCGGCCTTGTGTTTTAATGATCTCGAAATACAATGACATGTAGGCATGTTCCTTGTCGCAATCCGCGATATTATAGCATAACAAACTGTAATGGATTGTGTGTCATATTTGTAACGTCGGGTAAACGCGTTCGCGCTGGCCGGAATATCGAGGAGGGCAATGATGATCAGCCTGTACGATGTGCTTGAAGCCTCCAACGGACAGTTATTTGGTGAAGCCGCTGCCCATATCTTCACCGATTTCTGCTTCGACTCACGGCGTGCTCAGGACGCTCAACTTTACGTGGCGCTCAAGACTGACCGGGGCGATACTCATCAGTATATCCGTGAGGCGGTCGAGAACGGCGTTTTGGGGATATTGTGTACCCACCCGCCAGATTTTGACACACAAGGACTTTCGGTAGTCATCGTCAAGGATACCGAAACCGCGCTCATCAATTGGACGCGCTTCATCCTTAAAAAATATGGCACTCAGGTGGTGGTTGTCTCCGGTTCATTCGGTAAATCGGGTACAGTTGATGCCATCAGTCGGATTCTCGCAACCCAATATTCGGTTCATCAGAGCAGCGGCGACAATACGGGTCGCTTGGGTTTGCCGCTGGCGTTGGCGCAGCTAACGCCCGATCATCAATTTGTAGTGCTGGAATTAGACATCAACCATCCCGGCGAAATGGTCGGTATGGTGCAGGCGCTCCACCCGGATGTGGCTGTTGTCACCAATATCGGGTATGCCCATACCGATGCCTTCACCAATCTGGATGAAATTCTGGCAGAAAACCGACTGCTGCTGGATCGCCTTGCACCCACCGGATTAGCGGTGCTGAATCTGGACGACGCTAACGCCCGAACTTTAACCAGTGCCACCCGTGCCCGCATTATGACTATCGGCATCGACAGTTTCGGTGCAGATTTGATGGCCTATAGTGTGGTCAGCGGTTTGACGAAAACGGGATTTGACCTGCGCTACAAAAATGAACGTCATATCGGCAAATGGATACCCTGGCTGGGTAAGCATCAACTCTATTCGGTGCTCATCGGTTTAGCTGTTGGTCTGCACTATGATGTGCCCCTCTCCGACGAAACCATGCGTGCCATTACTGAACTGCCCTATTTGCCGGGGCGTATGAATCCCTTGACCGGGCTGAATAATGCGCTGCTGATTGACGACACGTTCAGCGCCGCGCCCGGTTCGGCGTTGGAGGCATTGGATTGGTTGCAGGCCGTCAATGGCGAACGCCCGCCGGAGAATCGCAATCGCGTGGTGTTTGTGCTGGGGGACATGGATCAGCTCGGCGATTACAGTCAGTTTGGGCATCGCAGTGTGGGACAGCGGGCTGCTGAAGTTGCCGATATTATCGTCACCGAAGGCACAGATGCAGCTCTGGCCGGACGTGCCGCGCTGGATAAGGGGATGGAACGCAGTCAGGTCTGCATGACCTACAGCGTGCAGGATACCATCAGCGCCCTGCGAGATCGCTATGCTATCGGCTCGAATGATGTGGTGGTGATTACAGGCGGCCCATCCGCACGGATGGAATTAGTGACGCAGGCGCTGTTGAACAACCCCAATGACACGGAACATTTGCCCCGTCAGGCGTTGGCTTTGGATGCGGCGGCGCTTGTCAAACCTGCCCGCCTCAGTTGGGTAGAAGTTGATCTGGATGCGGTTGCTACTAATGTGCGTGGCCTGAAGCAAATCGTAGGCGATCATGTGGCCTTGATGGCGGTTGTCAAAGCTGATGCTTATGGGCATGGCGCGGTGTCCGTAAGTCGTACAGCGTTGCTCAATGGCGCGGAATATCTGGCGGTCGGTTCGATGACCGAGGCATTAGAACTCTCCGAAGCCGGAATCGATGCGCCGATTCTGGTGCTGAATTACACACCTGTGAGCGCCGTGCGGCAGGCCATCCGCCAGAATTTGACTCTGACGCTTTACGATTTGGACATGGCGAGAGCTTATGATCGTGTCGCCCATGAACTCGGCGCGAAGTTGCAGGTTCACATCAAAATTGATACGGGTATGGGGCGCTTGGGTGTGCTGGCGAAAGATGCGCTCAACCTGTTCCGCTACCTGCCCATGTTGACTCATCTGGAAGTCGAAGGGATTTACACGCATTTCGCCGCCGCTGATGAAGACCCGGAATTCACCGCCCAACAGGTACGAACATTCCGTGATGTGCTCAAACCGTTACGCGCCACGGGTCTGAACTTCGCCTATATTCACGCGGCCAATTCGGCGGGTACACTGGCCTCAACCGAAAATCATTTCAATATGGTGCGTGTCGGTCTGGCGATGTATGGGCTTTCACCTTCGCAAACCGTTCCTGTGCCGCCAGAATTCCGTCCAGCGCTCTCATGGAAAACAGTTGTCGCTCAGGTGAAAACGCTGCCTTCCGGTCACTCGGTCGGTTACGGGCGCACTTACCAGACATCTGGTGAAGAACGCATCGCTGTGCTGCCCGTCGGTTATGTCGATGGTTTCCGCCGAGGCCCTAACAATTGGGGTGAAGTACTGGTGCATGGGCAGCGCGCGCCAATCATCGGTCGCGTCAGCATGGAAAAAACCACCATCAATGTCACCCATATCCCGGATGTGAGCATCGGTGATGAAGTGGTCTTGCTCGGCGCACAGGGCGACGACCAGATCACAGCCGATGATGTTGCTGCCCGTCTCGGCACGATCAGCTATGAGGTGATCACCGGCATCCTGCCCCGCATCCGGCGTTAGGCTTCGAGTCGTCCTGCAATATCTTCAGCGATGACAGTAGCTTCCGTTCCATAAACGTACAGCGCTACCAGTTCGCCCTGCGCGTTAATGAGATAAGTATTCGAGTTGTGGTCAACCAGATAATTTTCGGTTGAACCACTTGCATCTGCCCGCTTGGCAAAGTACAGATCGTAATCCGTGCCAATCCGGGTCAGTGTTGCTTCATCGCCCGTCATTCCCACAATGGCCGGGTCGAATCGCGCCACATAATCTGCCATTGCGTCCGGTGTGTCCCGCTCGCCATCCACGCTGATGAACACGAACGCCACGTCCTCGGCCCTATCGCCCAATGCCGTTTTAATTTGCTTGAATTCCAGCAGCGTCAGCGGGCATACATCCGGGCAGTGGGTATAACCGAACAGCATCAACACCATTTTCCCGCTGAAATCGCTGAGGCTGACAGGTTCACCCGTGTGTCCGATCAGCGTAAAATCTTGCAGTTTGCGCGGCGGCTCAACTGCTTCAATCCCGGTGAACGGCTCGCCTTCGATTACCGCTGGCCCATTATCATTATTAGTGGTTGTGCTTTGTCCCGGACGGTTGAACAACGCGAACAAAATAATCACCCCTGCCACCAGTGCCACCGCCAGCGTCCCGATCATCACCATCGTCCGCGAAGATTCCTTGTTTTCGACCATATCCCCACTCCTTGTGTCTTCTATCACAAACAGCCTGACATTCTATCGCATCTATCTGAATGTCCCATGAGTCCTTTCTGGAAATAGGTAACTGATAACTGTTGACTGTCAGCTATCAACTATCAACTGAAATTGTGTTATACTTCCGACCGACTTTTGTGAACTTCGGAGCAAGCCCATGCGTAACTTTGAACTACTCGACCACGTGACAGTCGATAATGCCTCCGGCGTGATTACTTTTGCGGCCAGCGAAGGCAGTACAGGTCGCCCGGTGGTGGCGATGCGCCGCGAAGGGGGCTACATTTCCCTTTCCGCCAGCTACGGCCCGCTGGAAATTGCTTTACGCCCCCGTTTTCAGGAACTCTCGCGCGTTCTTGCCCGCCTGCAACCTGTTGAAGGGTTACAAACCACCCGCCAGATCGGTACGGGACAGGCCTATTTAGCTGTCGGACTGAAGCCCGATGGTGTGCTGCTGCTGCGCCCAACTATTGTGGCCGATGCCACTGGACATCTCGGTTTTAATCTGGGCTTGAGCGATGTAGCTCGTAAAGCTCTGTTTGAATGGTTGCCTGTTGGCGCAGATTCGTAATACGCTTGGCAGTTGACTATTTTCGTTGCCAAGTGCATCCGTTGTAGGTACAATTTATACAATAACCATCTGCGGAGAGAGCGCCCGGACTAAAGTTTGGGCCGCCGAAGGGGCAAGTTTTCCGGTGCTGCTAACCGGGCGACGAAACTCTCAGGTCAAAGGATTCGCAGATTTGGAACTCTGAAGGTAATCTGACAGAGCGTGCAGCCCACTGTACGCTCTTTTTGTTATTTGTAACTGAACCTATGGAGGAATCAATGGCTGACTTAAAGACTCCGGCTGACCTGAAGTACACCAAAAATGATGAATGGCTGCGGATTGAGGGCGATACTGCTACTATCGGCGTGACGGATTACGCCCAGGATCAGTTGAATGATATTGTCTACGTCGAATTCCCGGATGTTGGGACTGCTTTCAAGCAAGGCGATTCGTTCGGTGTCGTCGAGTCCGTCAAAGCCGCTTCAGATATTTTTATGCCTATTGGCGGGACGGTTACCGCCGTCAACGATGCCCTCAGTGATGAACCTGAACTCATCAATACCGACCCTTACGGCAAAGGCTGGTTGATTCAATTCAAATTGACCGACGCTGCCGAAGCTGCTGGTTTGATGGACTCCGCCGCCTACATCGAATATTGCAAAAGCCGCTAGTGACCCTTTAGCCATTAGCGATTAGCTCATTGCGGGCTAATCGCTAATGGCTAACCGCTAAATCGTTCAGTTATGCAAGGATGAGCCAAGCCTATGTCCTATGTACCACATACCGACTTGGAACGACAGCAAATGCTGTCCGCCATCGGCGTGACCACCATTGAAGACTTGTTTGAAGCCGTGCCTTCGACCCACCGCTTCCCGAAGCTCGATCTGCCCAAACCCTTGAGCGAGATGGAAGTGATGGCAGAACTCACCGCACTGTCTGATGCTGACGAACATGTGTCGGATTTTGCCTGTTTTCGCGGCGCGGGCGCGTACCATCATTTTATCCCTTCTGCCATCAGTCACATCGTCCTGCGCGGCGAATTTTTGACGGCCTACACTCCCTATCAACCGGAAATCAGTCAAGGAACACTTCAGGCGATTTTTGAATACCAAAGCATGATGTGTGCGCTGACGGGCATGGACGCCGCCAATGCCAGCCATTATGACGGTGCGACCAGTTTGGCAGAGGCCGTAACAGTTGCCGTTGATGCCGGGCGCGGCAAACGCAACAAAATCATCCTCAGCCACGCCATCAACCCCCAATATCGTGCGGTTGTCCGTACCTATCATCAGGGACGCGATTTGAAAATCGTTGGCGATAGCGGACGCGCCGATATTCCCGATTTGATCGATCTGCTCGATGACAAAACCGCCATGCTGGCTGTGTCCTATCCCAACTTTTTTGGTCAGATCGAAGACCTGAAACTGCTGGCGGAAAAAGTCCATCAGGCGGGTGCTTTGCTGGTGATGGTCGTCAATCCGATTTCACTAGGCATTCTGAAACCGCCCGGTGAACTCGGCGCGGATATTGTGGTGGGCGAGGGACAGCCGTTGGGTATTCCGCTGGGTTTCGGCGGCCCATACCTCGGTTTCTTCGCCACCCGTACCGAATATGTCCGCAAAATTGCCGGACGTATCGTTGGCGAAACCGTTGACCACGATGGACGCCGTGCTTACGTGATGACGCTGCGCCCCCGCGAACAGGACATCCGCCGCGAAAAAGCCAGCAGCAACATTTGCACCAATCAGGGTTTGATGTCTCTGACTGCTGCCGTTTACATGTCCTTGATGGGCAAGCACGGCATGAAGAAAGTTGCCGAACTCTGCTACCACAAAGCCCACTACGCTGCCAAACAGATTGCGGCCCTCCCCGGTTTTAGCGTGGATACCAGCAAGCCGTTCTTCAACGAATTTGTCGTCAAATGCCCGCGTCCGGTGAGCGAAATCAACGACGCGCTGATCGAAAAGGGCATCATCGGCGGTTATGATTTGGGGCAGGATTATCCCCATCTGAAAGATCACATGCTGGTCTGCGCCACTGAAATGAACACCAAAGATGAAATCGACGGGCTGGTTGAAGGTTTAAAGGAAGCTGCAAAATGACCGAACCCCTCATTTACGACATTGGCTCGCCGGGACGTATAGGCGCGCGTTTGCCGGATTGTGATGTGCCGGAAACCCCAATCCCTGCTGACCTGCTCCGCGCCGAACTGGATTTGCCGGAAGTCAGCGAATTGCAGGTGGTGCGTCACTTCACCCGCCTGAGCACATTGAACTATTCGATTGACAAAGGGTTCTACCCGCTGGGGTCATGTACCATGAAGTACAACCCCAAGCTGAACGAAGACACCGCCCGCTTGCCCGGATTTGCTGCTTTGCACCCCCTGACCGATGGTGAAGGGTCGCAGGGTGCGCTGGCGCTTATGTATCAGTTGCAGAATTGGCTGGCGGAAATCAGCGGTTTCAAAGCCGTCAGCCTTGCGCCTGCTGCTGGAGCACAAGGCGAATTTGCTGGCATTCTGATGATTCGCAAGTATCATCTGGATCGTGGCGATACTAAACGCACCAAAATTCTCATTCCGAATACCGCGCATGGTACCAACCCCGCCACCGTGACGATGGCCGGATTCACCGCTGTTGAACTGCCCGCCGACGAAATGGGCGATGTTGATTTAACAGCACTCCGCGCGGCCTGCGATGATACAGTCGCCGGGATGATGATTACTGTTCCCAACACGCTCGGCCTGTTCGAGAGCAAGATTCTAGATGTGATTAAAGCCGTTCACGACTGCGGCGGATTGATGTACATGGACGGCGCGAACATGAACGCGCTCATGGGCATCGTCAAACCCGGCGAACTCGGCTTTGATGTGATGCACTATAATCTGCACAAAACTTTCTCCACCCCGCATGGCGGCGGTGGCCCCGGCAGTGGCCCGGTTGGGGTAGGCGATAAGCTCAAGCCATTCCTGCCCGGCCCTGTTGTGCAGATCGTCGAAGAAGCTGACGAAGAAAACGAGACGCCACTTTATGGCATGGTCATGCCGGAAAAATCCATCGGACGCCTGAAAGCATTTCACGGCAACTTCGGGATGCACGTCCGCGCTTTCACCTACATCCGCATTCACGGCGACGAAGGCATCAAGAGTATTTCGCGTCATGCCGCCCTAAACGCCAATTACATCCGCGCAAAGTTGCAAGATACCTACCATATTCCGTATAATCGTTATTGTGGACACGAATTCGTGTTGGAAGGGCATTTCGAGGGTGTGGAAAATGTTCACGCGCTGGATATTTCCAAGCGTCTGATGGACTATGGTTTCCATCCCCCGACCAACTACTTCCCGCTGCTCGTGCCGGAAGCGTTGATGATCGAACCGACCGAAACCGAAGACAAAGCAACATTGGACGAATTTATCGACGCCATGAAGAAGATTGCAGCAGAAGCCCACGAAAATCCTGATCTGCTGCGGAGCGCCCCGCACACCGCCCCTGTTTCGCGGTTGGATGAAGTGAGGGCAGCTAAACAACTTGTGCTGTGTTGCCGGCCTATTCCTGAATGGGCTGGATAACCGGATAACCTGTATACTCGCCACACCCAAATCTTGAGGATACAGTGTTATAGGATCGCCCCCGATTTTCGGGGGCGATTTTTATTATGTTTGAGGTGGCTTTTGGGGTGGTAGCTGTGGTGGAGCTTTAGCTGTACCTTGGATAATCCCCAATCCACTGAGTCCCGCCCAACCAAGCAGCACCCCGCCAACTGCTGTCCCCGCCACCATAAACGGCAAACCCGCAACGATGCCCATCACGAATGCTTTGGCGAACGACTTGCCCCATCCATCCGCCGCGACGAATTTTTGTATGAGCAGTGTACCCATAAAAGCCGTCCCACCTGTCGCCAGCATCAGCAACGGCACAGCCAGAATGCCTACGCCCGTTAATGTTGCGCCGCCCTCTGCCGCGCCCCATATCCAGTCCATAATCACAGTCAGCAGCGCTGCCAGATAATGAATCGGCGGCCCCCCTGTCGCTACCGGTTGATTTTCTTGCATGGTTTCTCCCCTTTAACACCTTATACGCACGAAACATCCTGTAAGTATTATCCTCCCTTCAACGTTAGAAAACCGCAATTCGCCGCCCGCCGCAAACCACAGTACAATACTTTTTGTTACGGCTTACATTTTGAGTGGCATCATGATCGAAGAGCAGAAGCCGACCCGCAAAATTTTCTTGAATTACCGCCGTGCCGACAATCCGGATTTTGTCGAGCGTATTCGGGATTGGTTCGCGTGGAAGTACGGGCGGGATAGCGTGTTCATGGATTTTGATACCATCCCGCCTTTCACCGCCTTTGCCGACTTTATCCGCGACACAGTCCGTGAGTGCGATTTGCTGGTAGCCATTATCGGGCCGCAGTGGTCGGATTTGCTGCGTGAACGCTTGACACAGGGTGACGAAGAAGATTATGTGCAGACCGAAATCCGGCTGGCGCTGGAAGAGGGCAAACCCATCGCGCCGATCTGCATCAAGAAAGCCGCCATTCCTCGCGCCCGTGATTTGCCCTCCGAACTTCGCCCGATGCTCGAATACCATGTGGCACATCTGGACGCTGGTAAACATTTTTTGGATAACATCGAGCGGATTTTGGATGCCGTCGAGCGCGAATTGACCAAACTGGATGCCCTCAAGGTAATGGCGAATATTCAATCAGTAGAATTCGATGTGTTCGCCGCCATTCAGAATTATCAGGAAGCCGCCGACCGTCAGGATTGGAAAGCCGCGCTGGACTGGCTGGCGCGTATCCGGGCATCAGATTACGTTCCCGCTTTTTACCCATTAGATGATTATGAACAGCAGGCACGCGAGGCGCTCAGTCTTCAGGAAGCTGAACGCGATTACAACATCATCCGCATGATGGCCGCCCGCTCATCCAGTGGCAAGGAAGACCCAACCCGTATTTGGTCAGCGTTGCTCACATTCTGGAAAGCGCAGCCTGGATATGATCCAGATAATCTTGCTGCACAATTTCGCCCGGCTTCGGCGATGTCACGCCTTTCTGATTCAGGTGATCTGGTGCCGCTGGATGATTTATTTAACGCCAGTGGTGTTGTTGGAGATTTGCTGACTTTCGATCAGGCGCTAGGGGAAGGTATCATCAGTGGATTGGACACGGGAACACAACCAGGTGGAACGACTGTAGAAACCGGGATACAAATCCCGCCTGTTTTTCCGTCACAACTGCTTTCATTTGATGAAGCTCAATCCCTCGGCCTCCTCCCCGATCTGGAGAACCAATGAATTTGTCTTTTACCAATAACTAACAACTAATAACCAATAACTATCAACTACCTATGCCTTCTACTCGTCTTGTTCTCCCCGCTGGACGCCGCCGTCGCACCCGCTGGATTCGTTCCATCCGCGCCGTCTATCGCGATTCGCTGGCACTTTGGCGAGAATTTCGCGGGCCATTGTTGGCCTTTCTGATCGTCGTTTTCGGCGGCGGATTGCTCTATGGGGAATTGCGTGTGCTGGCGGGGTATCCGCGCGAAGCCTATCTCAATTTGCCTTATTACATCCTCCGCATGATGATCTTGGAACCACCATCAGACACCCCACCCGCTGAACCTTACCTGATCGTTTTCTGGTATCTGATGCCCATTGTGGCTATTTTTATTGTCGGACGTGGCGCGGCGGATTTTGTGCGGCTGTTTTTTGACCGCAGTGAACGGCGCAATGCATGGGAGGAAGCGGTGGCTTCGACGTATCGTAATCACGTAATTATTCTCGGCGTGGGACATGTTGGTCTGCGTGTCACGCGTACATTGGTCGGCATGGGCTTTGATGTCGTCGCCATTGACTCAAAGATAAAACCCGATGTTGATGACGAACTGGCACAGTTGGGTGTTCCGATTATCGTGGCTGATGGTCGTGACCCCAGCAGCCTCGAAAAAGCTGGACTGCCACAGGCTCAGGCTTTCATCGCTTGTACCTCTAGCGACCAAACCAATTTAGAAGTCATCATGCGCGCCCGCGATATGAATCCCGATATTCGCATCGTCGCCCGTATGTGGGATGACCAGTACGCTAAGCAGATGAAGCAGTTCATGGGGGTTCAGGCCGTCCTCAGTGCCTCCGATCTGGCCGCACCGGTGTTCGCCGGGTCAGCCGTTGGCATCGAAATCACCCAAACCCTGCACATCAATGGTGTCGATTACAGCATGATTCGCCTGCATGTCGAACCCGGCTCATTTCTGGATGGTGGAACAGTTGGCGAGTTGCAGGAAGCCAACGACATGGACATTGTGCTGCATGGACGCGATGGCGCGGTCGAAGTGCAGCCGCATAACACAACGCAGGTAAAGGGCGGTGATACACTCGTCATCTTCGCCCGCCACGACCGTGTTATCAATATCGTGGAACGCAACCGCAGTGTCACCAAAAAATAAGAGCATCCTGTTTGTTGGATGCTCTTACTTTACGAGTGTATTGGTTTCCGTTATATCAATCTTGACCAACAACTAAAAACCAATAACCGATAACTGATAATCCCAACTACCCACATGTCCCGCGTGTGTTCACATACGCCGCGTTCACCCAACCCTGATTGTTCAGATAAACCACCTGATACCAATCGCCTGTCCGCACTGTCGCCGTCAGCGTCAGATCATAGGGTAGGGTAGTCAGTACCGTGCCGTTTGTGCTGGGTGTTTCACGCAGTCGTACCTGATGGGTCGTCGTGATCTGGCAGTTCGCCAGTGGCACTGCCGCACCCACGATCGCAGCATTGCTTGTCCCCTCTCCGTTTACGGGGAGGGGGTTAGGG
>JAIOHM010000090.1 GCA_019912965.1 Anaerolineae bacterium | reverse complement strand
GTTGGCTTCCGCTGTGCGTTTGTGCGGCAATAGCGGATACAATCGCGCCCATTGGGTGTCACTTAAGTCAGTGGGATAGCGTTTACGCGTTTTCATCGTTTGGAGTCTATATTGTAATGCTTTTCTTTACAACTACTCTCTTACCCCTAACCCCAGCCCCCGCATGCGAGGGAAGGGAGCAAAACAAGACCCTCTGAGATTTTCCTTCAATTGATTGGTGTGAAGGGCTTGATTGATTGATTCCCGGTTTATGGCGGGGCGGGGATGGTGGCGGCTGGGGGGATGTATGCGCCGGAGGGTTGGAGTTCGGCCAAATCAGCGCGAATCCAGCCATATTGGGCGGTTAAATCCAGCACCATGTACCATGTTTCGCCTAATTGATTGGTGGCTTGGGCGATGGCAGGGAGAAATTGGTCTTCGCGGGCAGAGCCGATGCTGGCGTAATTCGTGCCGGGGCCGGAACGCAGAGTCGCGCCCGTCAGCACTCGAACCTGTGGGGTATCCGGTGATGGGGTGATGGTGGGCAGGAGCAGGTTTCGCAAAGTGGATGGATCAGGAATATCGCCGAGAAGGAAATCGCGGGCACAGCGGAAACCTGTGGTTCGGGTGCGGGCGTCCGGCTGCTGACCGACACGCAAGGCAGTCCGCAGATTGTTTTCGCCCTGCTGCCATGAACCGCCGCGTACTACCCGGTCACTGGTGGAATCGGTCGGGTCTTCGCGCCCATCATTCGGATTATAGGCGTAGGGCAGCATGATGGAACTTGTCCATTCGTAGACATTGCCACTCATGCTCAACGCGCCAACCCATGAAGCCCCGGCAAGGCGGAATCCGACTTCCTCGGTCTGTCCGGTGGAATTATTCCCAAAGACCACATTATCGGAATTAAAGCTGCTGCCCCAAGGATAGAGCCAACTTTCCGGCCCACGCGCGGCGTATTCCCATTCGCGTTCGGTAGGCAGGCGCACACCCCGATTGGCGCAAAAACTGAAGGCATCGAACCATGATACCTGTTCGCGAGGGCGGTCGGACTGCTGCCAATAGCCGAATGAGCCGTATTGATCGTTGGTGACTTCGGTGCGGTCAATCCAGAAGGGCTGGTCAAAACACTGCTCATGCGGCGGATATTCGTTGGCGCGGATGCGTCCATCACTGCCCATGAGGAAACAACCTGCCGGAACCAGCACCATCTGAACGCCATTGAATGCTTTGGCAAGCGGCTGCCAATCGCTATTTAACGTCACCGGATTGCCCTCAAATCCCAGCGGCACGGCGGTTGGAGTGGGCGTGAAGGTGGGTGTATCGGTTGATGTGCTGGTTGGGGTGGATGTGGGCGTCAGCGTATCGGTGGGTGTTGCCGATGGTGTAGGCGTGGGTGAAGGGGTATCCGTACTCGTCGGCGTTGATGTGCTGGTTGGTGTGTCGGTGGGCGTCGGCGTATCAGTCGCGGTGGGTGTGTAAGTTAGGGTATCGGTCGGTGTTGGGCTGGCGGTATCCGTGGGTGATGGCGTATCGGTGGGTGTGTTGGATGGCGTCAGGGTATCGGTCGGCGTTTTAGAAGGCGTATTTGTAGCTGTAGGTGTGTCAGATGGGGTGGGTGTATTGGACGGTGTGAAGGTGCTGGTGGGTGTATCGGTATAGGATTCGACTGTGGCGAGAAAAGCAACATGGGTTTCGGTCAGCCTGAGTTGGGCTTGTTGGGCGTTGTTCAGCAGCAGAAAACCAACAAGGGCGATTAACAATATGGCTGCAATGGCGATGGTCAGCACAGGTGTGGTTGTACGTGAGCGAACAGCACGTAAAGCGGGTTGGGTGTTGATGTTGGATAGAGCGATGTTTTTACCGCGCACTTCACTTCGAGGGGCAAATTCTTCCAGCCGTTTAAAGAATTCGTCGCTCAGGGGTTTGCCGTCGCGGGCATCGGCATATTGGGTGGTGACATAACGCAGAAAAACGCCGCTGCCTTCTAACAGGATAGGGAAGGCGGGTTTGCCATGATCTTCGGCATACTGACATTCACGCTTGACCCACCGGCTGGAGTCCGAGGCGGGGGTCATGATCGGGAGGATGGCGGCGCAGGTTTTGATGGCGGTTTCGATGGCGGAATCCCACGAGTCGCCGTATTGAATCTGGTCATCGATCCAAACGTCGAAACCTTTTTCCAACAAACTTTCTGCCAGTTCGCGGGCAAATTTCTGATCTACCCGGCTGTAACTGATAAAAACGTGGAACATGACTCGTTAGGAACAGTTATCTATACAACCGCCGCCTGCTAAGGTTGGGGGAGGCGGTATATTGGTCGTTATCTGAACAACTTCTTGGGAAATCCATACATTTTGCTGATTATATGCAACCAGATACCATGTAACACTTTCACCGTTTGTACCCTCACCAGATGCTTGTCCGGCTGCGGTGAGCGTTTCGTTTTTTAGGGCTGTTGCTGTTGCCGGATAATTTGTGCCGGGGCCGGTTCGTAAATTAGCATAATCAGATGTAACCCGAACGGTGAATGCTACATTTTGACTGATAGCAGCAGTAACCGAAGTGCTGGCAATATCTCCTGCTTGAAAATCACGGGCGCAGCGGAAGCCGTACCAATCGCTGCTGGTATATGCCTGCTGACTTTCGGCGTAGTCATCGCGGGCGGTGGTGCGGGTTTCGGAAGCAATCCAATTCCATGTGCCGCCGCGCAGAGTCCGTTTGGCGTTGATGTCGCCCAGATTTTCGCGGCCATCGTCAGCGCGGTAGGGGTAAGGGAAACGGTAAATGGAGCTTGTCCATTCCCAGACGTTGCCCGCCATATCCAACGCACCGACCCATGATGCGCCGGATGGATATGAACCGACCGGGGCAACTTTCGCAAAGCCGTCATTGTAGGCTGTATCGCGCCAATTAAATTCACAACTGGCATCGCAGTAGTTCAGGCGTGAGCCATCGAATTGGTTACCCCAAGGATAAAGCAGATTGTCCGGGCCACGCGCGGCATATTCCCATTCGGCTTCGGTCGGCAGACGCCCACCCCATGCTTCGCAGTGGAGTTCGGCATCGTACCATGTAACGTTGGTGCGCGGATCGTTTTCGCCGGGGAAAACACCATATGAGCCAAACTGCCGATTGGTGACTTCGGTACGGTCAAGCCAAAAGGGTTTGTCGATGCAAAATAAGGTTGTTGGTGTTTCGTCCTCTGGTAGGGCAGGAGTACGCTGACCTAAACCCTGTTCCTGCTGATCGAGCGCGGCATTGACCTGTTCCTGTGTGCTGCCCATTGTGAAGCAGCCGACTGGAACCAACACCATATCTATCCCATTGAAGGATTGGGTAACAGACGACCATGATGCATTGGTGAGAACGGGATTTCCCGGCCAACCCAACGGAATCGGGGTATTGACCAGTGGAGGTGTATCGGTCGCTTGGATAGCAGGCGGATTGGTGGGCGCGGTGGTTGGAGCAGCAGCGACCGTTCCGCCATTGGCTGGTGTGGAGACAGGGCGAAGATTAGGGATGATAACGACCGCGAGGGCACAAAAAATTCCAACAAGGGCGATGACCAAGCCAACAGCTATCGGCCACAGGCTGCGGGCGCGTGGCTGTGAGCGCGGCGCGACAGGTTGTGGATACTGGTGCGGCGTGGGGAGATAGGCTGTAGACGGGGCAGGCATGGGCATAGTGGGCGTGAGGTGGACGCCTTTGCGGCTCAATTCGGCGAACAACTGGCGCAATGCCAGATCGTAATCCTGACGCTGAAAATCAATGTACTGGATGCGGCTGAGTTGAAAATGGATTTTGGCGGGGCGCAACAAAATTGGAATGACCGGTTTGCGATTATCCAGATAATACTGCCATTCGTCCTCGACATTGCGAGAGGCCATCGATTCGGGCGAGATTATCACAATCAGGATGTTGGCCGTATCCAAGCCTTCCTGAATGGCGCTGCTCCATTTCATGCCGACTGGAATATCTTCCAGATCGATCCAGACGTCCGCGCCCATTTGTGACAGGGAAGTCGCCAGACGACGGCCAAAGGCTTCATCCTTGCGGCTGTAGCTGATGAAAATGCGCGCCATAATATCTCCCGTCACATTTCGTATGTGTGTTAGTATATTCAAACAAGCGGCTGACGCCAAATATTGAGAGAACCAGATAGAATAGCTTTTACGTAAACAGAGGAGTGTGATGTTATGTACGTCACGCGGGAACGATTGGAACAGTTTGAAGTTGATATTCTTGCGCCATATTCGCTGTTGAGTCGGGCAAGCCGGGGGCGGCAGCATCATGACCCGGAACCGAAATACCGCACGGCATTTCAGCGTGACCGCGACCGCATTGTGCATTCGGCGGCTTTCCGGCGTCTGGAATATAAGACGCAGGTATTCGTCAATGATGAGGGGGATTATTATCGAACGCGGTTGACGCATACGCTGGAAGTGTCGCAGATCGGGCGGACGCTGGCGCGGGCACTGGCGGTCAACGAAGATTTGGTCGAAGTGATTTGTCTGGCGCATGATCTGGGGCATCCGCCATTTGGTCATGCGGGTGAAGGTGTGCTGAATGACCTAACACAATCATGTGGGGGTTTTAATCACAATCATCAGAGTTACCGGGTGGTGACGCAGTTGGAGCGGCGTTATCCCGATTGGCCGGGGTTGAACCTGACTTATGAGACACTGGAAGGTATCGCCAAACACGAGACGGAGTATGATCTGAGCCAGATTGCGGGATATGAACCGGAACGCCGGGGCAGCATCGAGGCGCAGATTGCTAATGTTTCGGATGAACTGGCATACAATGCACATGATCTGGATGATGGTTTGCAGGCGGGATTGATTTCCCTAGAGGCGCTCAATACGCTGGAAATCTGGCGGATGGTGTGCGAACGGGCTGGATGGCACGGGGAGACACTGGATGAGATTACGCGGCATCTGCTCATCCGCGAGTTGATTGGGGTGCAGGTAGATGATGTGCTGAACACAACCATGAAGCGACTGGAGACGCTTAAGCCTCAATCACCGGATGATGTGCAGCGGCATAATCAGCAATTGGTTTCGCATAGTGAAGAGATGAAAATCCGCAATCGGGCATTGAAAGATTTTCTGTATCAAAATATGTACTTTCATTTCCGGGTGATACGGATGGCAAAACGGGCGGAACAGTTTATTGCCCAGATTTTTGAAAGCTATATCAAAGAGCCACGCCAACTGCCACATGAATATCAGGCGCAACTTCAGGATAAAGCTTTGCACCGAGTGGTGGCTGATTACATCGCGGCTATGACAGATCGCGGGGCTTTGTTAGAATACCGACGTTTGTTCGACCCGCTGACACGACCTTAATCTTCCCGTACATGGAGCGGGGAAAATAAACGCGGTACAATACAGGTGTGTTGTCGGACGAGATTGGGATGAAGCATGGCAAGTAACGAAACGATTCTCAAAAACCGATACCGACTGGTTGCCCAACAAGGCTCCGGGGGCATGGCGGTTATTTATAAGGCCATTGACCTGGAATTGAGCCGGACGGTCGCGGTTAAAATTCTGCGTCCGAGCCTGACAAGTGATCCGGCTTTCCTGACGCGCTTTCGCAATGAAGCCCGGAGCGTCGCGAACCTCAACCATCCGAACATCGTCACCGTGTACGATGTGGGGAATGACGGGCTGACGCACTTCATCGTTATGGAGTTCGTCGAAGGGCAAGACCTGAAAAAAATCATCAAGACAGATGGTGTGTTGAGTGTTGACCGGGCGTTGAAACTCTCGATTCAGATTTGCAACGGCATTGGCTTTGCCCATCGGGCGGGTCTGGTTCACGCAGATGTGAAACCGCAGAATATTCTGGTCACGCGCGGGGATATTGTGAAGGTGACGGACTTCGGCATCGCGCAAGCATTCAGCGATACGCAACCTGCTGAACGGGTGTCAGTGGTGTGGGGCAGTCCGCATTACTTCGCACCAGAGCAGGCGCGAGGCGAGAAGCCGACCCCCGCTTCGGATGTCTATGCCATAGGGATTGTGATGTTTGAGCTGATGACCGGACGTTTGCCGTATGTGGGGGCTGATCAGCAGCAACTTGCACTGGCACACATCCGGGAGCGCGTACCGTTAGTGACGGAATATAACCCCAGTGTGCCGGAAACGCTTTCGCAAATTGTATATAAGGTGATGAGCAAAGAGCCTGCCGCGCGTTACCGAACAGCAGATCAACTAGGACATGTGCTGGAAAGTTATTGGGATCGTGGGCGTAACCAGACGATGCCCAATGCACAACCGTATCGTCCGGGGCAATCTGCGCCTGTATCACCGGCATCCCAACCGCAGTATCCCCCATCGCAGCCATCTGTGCCGCAGCATTCGCCACAGCCGCAATATCCACCGCCGCCGCAGTATCCGAGTGCGCCACAATATCCGCCACAGCAATCACAGCCGCTTCAAAATCCGCTGCCATATTCGCAGCCAAACCCACCCCAGAATCCGCTGCCGTTCTCGCAACCTCAAGCGCCCGTCAACGCGCCCTGGCAAGGGGATTCGACCCAACGCTATCCATCTGCACCGAATGCACCTGCCGGACAGGGCAACCCATCAGGTGTTCCTTCACCATTTGATCGTCAAGCGAATGTTCAGGCTATGCCGCCCACATGGGGTGAAGGCAGCAGTCAGCAACTTTATAACAGTCGCCCGATGCCGCGTGAAACCGATGTGCCTCCGGCACTGGATGCGGTGACAATTGCGCTGGCGGTGCTGGCGTTCTTCGCGGTGTTATGTCTGATTCCATTGTGGGTGCAGGTGTATATCGCGCGGTTTGCGGGGGGCTGATTTAACCGCCAACGAGAAATAAAACCAAAGGTAGGGTAAACGCCCTGCCTCTTTTTTATCCACCTGTCATTGAAGGAACATCACTGCTCACTTGATAGTTATCGGCACTCAGGATGGCAGGATTTGACTGGTTGGGCGGGGTTGCCAGATAGAGGCCAACCGCACCTTCTACAACTGGTTCAGTAGTATAAAGATCAACTACGATCTGACTGTTGACAGCACCAATCAGATGATCGCCCAAGAAGGTGATGGTCAACTGGTTGGTTTGTCCAGCAGTATTGACGAAATTACTGGCCATCCACGTTTCGGTTGAATCGCGCAGTTCATGCCAGATGCCATCCCTCAGCGACCACAGGCTGTAACGCCCGATTCCATCGACCGCGAAAACATCATAATTACGTTCGTTTACATGGCGAAAGACAATTCCGTAACCGGTGGTGGCAGGGCTGGATTCTTCCAATGTAGCCTCCAGTGTGATAGTGGCATCCTGATAGACATAACGCGGCGTAAAGATGCTGGTGGTAGCTGCACCGGGCAAGTGGTTTTCAAAACGATAAACCCCATCGGGCGTAATCTGACGGATGATGCTCCCCTCGGTTGTTCTCGGCCAGCCGGAATTGGTGATGTCATCCGGGTTGAAGGTGCTGAGGAAATATGCCCCTTCATCCCCGGTCATGCTGGAAATAGTTTGCTCAGTGGTTGGTGCTAAAGCGGGCGGGCGGTTTGTATTCGTCACGGCAAGTAGTATCAGCACCCCAATTATTCCAACAACAACCAACAAAACCGGAGACAGTCTCCGACGCTTTGGAGGTGCGATAACCATTGGTGACGTTTGCGTGATGCGTTTGGTGGCGACCGGGATTGATTTTCCGGTAAAAACCCGCTCAAGATCGGCAGCAAGATTATTGGCTGTCTGGTAGCGATCCTGCGGGTTTTTGGTGAGTGCCTTTAAAATTACTGTATCCAGATCAGGATTAGGCGCACCAACTTGTTCCGCCAATGAAGGAACAGGTTCGTTCAGATGTTTGAGGATAATTGAAAGTGTGCTTTCCCCGGCGAAGGGTGGATAACCCGTCAGCATTTCGTAGAGGATGATACCAAGCGCATAAATATCACTCCGGGCATCTACCGGAATACCAGCAGCCTGTTCCGGGGAGAGATAAGCAGGTGTGCCGACGGTTGCGCCTTCCTGCGTCAAGTGCGCGGATTCGGCTAATCGGGCGATGCCAAAATCGGCCAGGACAGCCTGATTTTGCTCGTTAAACAGGATGTTGCCGGGTTTGACATCGCGGTGAACCATGCCGCGCCCGTGGGCATAGGTGAGGGCCTCAGCCAGATTACGGGTGATGGTCAGAATGCGGTTACGGTCGAGGCGCTGGGCGCGGGTATTCATTTCCTCCAGCACATCCTTGAGGGTTTTGCCGGGAATGTAGGGCATAACCATGTACGAGTAGGTGTGCCGCTGATTATTAACTGTGCCGTAATCATAAATCTGGACAATGTTGGGATGATTGAGCGAGGCTACTACTTTGGCTTCACGCTCAAAACGTTCTTTAAAGGTGGGGTCGGCGGCGAGATGTTCGTGCAGCACTTTGATGGCTACCGGGCGGTCAAGGGTTGTATCCCAAGCCTTGAAAACGCGCGCCATGCCACCCGCACCGATACTTTCCTCGATGCGATAGCGACCAATCGTTTGGTTTAATTCCGTCAAGGTTGTCATCAAAAATTCTCTGCACGCCTGAATACTGATTTAGACTGCAATCCTTATCAGGATGTTACACAGTTGAAGCAGATTTCACCATTCACGATTGTTTGATTGAGGGACACGCGCTAAACTGGTCGCCATGATTTTCAGACGATACCTCCCCATTTTACTGCTGCTGTTCCTGATTGCTCCGCTCCCAACTCTTGGGCAGGAAGCGACAGCCGAAGCAACCCAAATTGTAACACTACCCACTTCAGGTGAACTGCACGTTCCTATGCAGTTTCCGCTGGAGATTGCATCAACGGTTTACACGAATCCATTTGACCCGATTGATATTGATGCGCTGGGAATTTTTCAATCTCCTTCCGGTCAGCAAGTGGTGATACCGGGTTTCTGGATGCAGCCGTATGAAGACCGCTGCGCTGCGCCATGCGAAAGTGAAGATTTGCGTCCGGCTGGCGCGCCGGTTTGGCAGGTGCGATTTACGCCGGAAGAAGTGGGGACGTGGACATACACCCTGCAAGCGCGTAACCGGGATGGGCTGGTGTTCATTCAGGATGGGCAGTTCGATGTTGCGGACTCAGAAGCGCCGGGATTCATTCGGGTAGGGGCAAATCGACGTTATTTTCAGTACAGCAACGGTGATCCGTATTTCCCGATTGGGCATAACCTGAACTGGTCTTGGGATGCGGGCGGCGGCGTGGCAACTTACCAAGAATGGCTGCGGGAGTTGAGCGCGGCAGGGGGGAACTTCGCCCGTTTATACATCGATAACCCCTGGTTCATCGGTTTGGAATGGGAAGCCCCTGCTGGCGATTACCGAGCGGCGCAAAGAGCGGCGGCACGACTGGATATTATTCTGGATACCGCAGCGGAATATGGGATTGCGCTGCAAGTGGTGGTGCTGTGGCATCAGGCACTTTCGATCTACAACGGCCCACCTGTGCTGGTTCCAGATACTTTTGATCGACCGGATATGAATGCAGATTGGGAGAACAATCCTTATAACGTCATTTATGGTGGCCCAGTTGGTGGGCCGGGATTTTTCTTTACGAATGAGCAGGCGGTCGAGTTGTTCCGGCGGCGGTTGCGGTACATTGTGGCGCGGTGGGGATACAGTCCCAACATTTTTGCGTGGGAATTGATTGATAAGGTTGATCGTACATCGGGTTATGATGCACAGGCTGCTGGTGTGTGGCTGCAAAACACGGCGAGTTATTTGAAACAGATTGACCAGCAAGGTCATCTCATTACGGCTGGCAGTGCGGTTTTTGATGCATCCGTAGCCAGTAGCCCATTACTGGATTTCACCAGTGGGCAGTTTTATCAGCGGCGACCGCTTGAAACTGTGAGTGATCAAGTCACTGGCGCGGTGGATTCTATCCGGCAAAATTTGCGGACGAGTCCTGTGCCGACACTGCTGACGGCCTATTCGTTGAATCCCTGGTTCGAGCCGACCGGGGAAGACCCACTGGGCATTCATTTTCAGGATACGTTATGGGCATCGGCACTGTCCGGGGCGGGGGGCAGCGCGGCCAGCGATTGGTGGTATACCTATGTTATTCCACAGGATTTGCAGCGATTTTACACGCCGTTAGCAGCATTTACAGCGGGCGTGGATTGGCCGAATCTGGATTTGCAACCCGCAGAAGCGGCACTGGTTACAGATGATTATTCAGCGTATTTGCCTGTGCGGATTGATAATTTTAATCGCCAATTTACAGCATCACCCCGCGATGTGGTGGTGCATACGATTACGCCAGATGGGGTTTTTCCGCCTATCGCAACTGTTCCAAGTTATTTGTATGGACAGGTGTATAACAATCAGCTCAGTCAGGCACAGATTTACCGGGTGACACTACCCGTGAACAGCTATCTGGAAATCGCGGTCAGCCGGGTATCCACACAGGCGGGGGCACGATTAGCGGTGCTGGTGGATAACCAGAATGCAGTTGATCTGACGCTGACGACGGGCAGCCCGAATACGGTTGTGCGCGTTCCGCTAACTGCGGGTGATCATGAGATTACGCTCGACAATCTGGGCGACGATTGGCTGGAAATTGGCTATCTGGAAATTGGGCAGTTGCAAGCCCCGGCACGGGTTTTAACGCTGCGCGATTCAACCGCAGGGGTGGCGCTGGGATGGCTGCAACACCGGGGTTACACGTGGGAGGCCATCAACGAGCCTCGTCAACCGATTCAATTTCAGTATATACTTGACCGAATGCCTCCCGGACGTTACAGTGTTGAAATTTGGGATCCCCTTTTGGGCGCAGTCATTGGCGAGGAATTGGTGCGGGTTGGGGCAAACGGCATTCTAACTGCGGAACTCGCGCCAATGGATAGTCAATTGGCTATCCGGGTGTTCCGTCTGGGTGATTTGCTGGCGACACCGGAAACTCCCCTTAATCAGCCGACAGAATTGCCTTCACCTACCCTTGAAGCCCCGGAAACGAGTCTGCCACTGGCGACCAATACCCCACGTCCATCTGACGGTTCGTAGACGAAAAACCAACCTGCTGAGTCAGCGCACAAAATGGATTGCTGCTATACTGCCACCATAGATTTAGCATAGAGGGATGGGGCATGAGCAGCCGGCTCATCAACAGAGGGGAACGGCTTTCCACTATTGAACGCATGTTGTTTCGCAACAGCGAAGGCTTGCGGGCGGTAGAGATCGCGCAAGCGTGTGGCGTAGACCGTCGCACGGTTTATCGTGATCTGGCAATGCTGGAAAAGCAGGGCGTGCCGATTGCACAGGATGAAGGCCGCTTCTTCATCAACCGGGATTATTATCTGGCAACGATGCGGCTGAACTTCAATGAAGCGGTGGCTTTATTTGTGGCCGCGCGGGTGCTTTCGCGCAATGCTGAACAGCAGAATCCCCATTTAATTTCTGCACTCACCAAGTTGAGTGTGACACTGCCTGACCCGCTTTCATCCCATGTCACTTATATCGCTGATTGGGTGCGCTCCAATCCGGTCAACCCTACTTTTGTGCAAACACTGGAAACCATGACACGTGGATGGGTGGAACGGCGCAGCGTAAAAATATGGAGCAGTGTAGTCCGTAATGGTGAGGTGCAGGCGCGGGATTTCTCCACTTATTTCATCGAGCCGACGACAACAGGTGGTTTATACGCGATTGGGTTTGACGATCTGACACAGCGGGTGAAGACAATCAAGCTGGAATGGATCAGACGGGCGAAATTATCGGAGACCACTTACGAGATTCCCGCACAGTTCGACCGTCGCCCATATCTGGAAAGTGTGTGGGGGATTGTGGGGCAGGACGAAAAAAAGACGCGGGTGGTGCTGGCGTTTCCGGCGGATGTGACGCCACTGGTGCGGGAACGCCTGTGGCACGCTTCGCAGCAGATTGAAATTCTGGAAGACAAACGCTGCACCTTGAATGTGGATGTGGCTGACCCACGCGATTTGCTGCCGTGGATACGGTCATGGGGTGTGCAGATGGAGGTTCTGGAACCCGAATGGCTGCGAAGCGAACTGGCAACCGAAGCTGTGCGTGTGGCAGAAATTTATCGGGGGGCGCAGGTGTAATCTCTACTTACGCACTGCGACGCTACCCATACCTGTTTGACAGGTCAGGCAGCCGAACCCATCAGATTGCCCTGTTGCCGGGTCAGCCACCACCAGCTATAGCTACAATAACGCCAATCTGACTAGCGACATTGGGTATGATTTTTGTGTGAATGAGTCTTTAGAATTGCCTTTAACAAGAGGTATGTGAAAGCAACGAAAGTCTTCAGTCTTTCATATGGTGATTATCTATTATGGGAAGGTATATTAATGGTGTGTTGGCAAATCACACCAAACCACCAATACATTTTGTTGTGCTTATTATAATAGTTCTCAATGCATGTGGATCATCAACGTTGCTGGAGCCAACAGCACAAATATATGAATACTCCAACTTACCAGTTATTGCACCAAATAATGCTAGCAGTTTATCCACGCTAATTACAATTGCTGGAAATAATTCTACGGAAGGGACAGTTGCTATCAGCAACAACGGGGAGATGATAGCTCTTGCACCTATCGATTCGGTATCTGGAAATACGTTCAACACTGGCATTTGGGGAACCAAATCTGGAGAATTATTGACTCTACTGGATTATGAAAGAAATACAGATGGAAACATTCGGAGTTTGGTGTTTAGCTTAGATGGTCAATTCATAATTACAGGGAGTGACACAGGAGTAATTCAATAC
Organism: Anaerolineae bacterium; assembly: GCA_019912965.1. GTDB lineage: Bacteria > Chloroflexota > Anaerolineae > Aggregatilineales > Phototrophicaceae > CFX2. The sequence goes on along the minus strand of JAIOHM010000090.1, from coordinate 2,220 downwards.
TGGGATGTGATGTCTGGCGACAGGGTATTTAGTTTTACGACTAACCAGAATGCCATCAATGAGTTAGCAATTAGCCCCGATGGACATACTCTGGCTTCAGTAGGATACGATCATACCGTACTTGTGTTTGTTTTAGAAACAGGCGAAGTTAAAATTAGTTACAATCATAGCGATATTGTATCCGCTGTTGCCTTTGACCGCACTGGAAGCTGGTTGGCATCTTCCAGTTCTGATGGTGAATTGATTATTTGGGATTTGTTGAATAATACCAAATATAGATCCATATCAGTTTATCCTAGCTCCATAACTGACATAGCTTTTCACCCCGATAAAAGTTGGATTGCAGTTGCAGCAGGCCATAGTGAAGTACACATTTACAATTGGGACTTAATGATTAGGGTTTGGGAAATTGATGAATTTGGTGTTGAAGTTGTTAAATTTAGTGCAGATGGTCAATTATTAGCCAGCGGGGCAGGTAATTATGTTAATTTGCGAGAATTAGCAACAGGCGAAGTGCTTTTCACAACATGGGGAGGACGCTCGATTACATTTGATAGAGAAGGTAAAATAATGGTTGTTGGAAATTCTTCAAACATCAAAGTTTGGGGCGCTATCCAAGACTTATGACAGATGCCTTGAGGGACGCGTCCTCTACTACAGCCCCGCGGTGGGTTTGTTCGCCAGCCGCGATCCCTTTGGACTCTTTATGTTTATTAAAAGCGGTGAATGCAGACGCACTCACCGCTTTTTATTTGGGTTACGAGTCGGGGGTTACTTCGGGCGTGATTTCCATCGGCAGGGGCATGGTTTCCAGTGTGGGAACTGCCGGGTCGATAACGGTTTCCTGCGTGGGGACTTCACCGGGCAGTGTTACGGCTTCCTCGGTGACATCCGGAGCAGGTTGATCGGTGTTTAATCCAGTGATGGCATCGAAAACAGGGCGTGGGCCATTAGGGCCAAGCAGGCTGTAGTAGCAGCTTTCCGCGCCCATTGATGCCTGACAGCCGTTGAGGTTGTTGAGGAACATCGGGCCAACGAAACCGAGTTCTGCGCCGAGTTCGAAACCGCGCGGGTCGTAGATGGCCTGTTCACCGAGGCTGGTATAGCTGAAGAAGATGTTATTTTGCGAGGGCGGCACCGTGTCTTCGCTGCTGCCCCAACCGAATTTGGTCACCCAAATGGCGGTGCTGCCATCGTTGGCGGCTACTATAATCTGGCGATAGTCTTCCAGTGTGTTGCGGAAGAAGAAGGTCGGGTCTTGATAGTGGGTTTCGACACCAACCGGTGCAGTACAGCAGACTGAATCCGGTGGGTTCGCCCAGCCGAGTGGGTGTGCGCCGACGGCATCACTGAGATTGGCGAGGCCGCTGGCGTACAGATCACGCAAATACTGACGGTCGTTGACGGCGTTCACACCATCATTAAAACCAGTGGGTGCAAGTCCGGCACTGATGACCAACGCATTGGAGTCGCCCCCTTTGACGGCAGCATAAGCGATGTTGAGCAACTGGCTGTAGCTGGCGGCGCTGATGGGGTGGGTAGTGCTGTTCCATTCGCGGCGCAGATTGGGTTCGTTCCAGATTTCGTAAGCCTGTACCTTGCCTGCATAACGGGAAGCGAGGGCAGAAATGAACGTGCCATAGGCGGTGAAATCGTCCGGCGGGCCGCTTTCTTCGGTGTTGGTGCGTGCCCAAGCGGGCGCGGTGGTTACGGTCAACAGGATGTTGACGCCAGCGCCGTTCAGGGTATCAACGATAGTGTCCAGCGTGCCAAAATCAATTTGACCTTGTACGGGTTCAAAGTCGCGCCAGTTGACGATCTGTTTGACCCAACCGATGTTGAGGGCAGTGATTTCGCCTGTCAATGCACTGACATCCTGATCCACCAGATAGGCTTCGATACCGTAGTCGAAACCATAGCCGACAACATTTGTTCCGCCACCTTGTTGTGCGGTGGTGGGGACAAGTGCTGCACCGCTGGTCGTGGGCGCAGATGTAGCCGTTGGGATAATTTGTCCAGCTTCGGTCGGAACGTTCAAACGCTGCCCCACATAAATAATATTGGGGTTGCGGATCAGCGGATTTAAACTGACCAGATTACGAATGGTGGTTTTGAAGCGGACGGCGATACGGAACAGCGTATCACCGGAACGGACGATGTATTCCTGTGTTGGCTGCGGAACCAGCGTCGCAGTGGGTGGCACCGGGGGCGGTGTAGGGG